>JAAVCP010000013.1 GCA_014802265.1 Bacteroides sp.
GTCAAGCCCAAGGAAAATGGGGTTAATTATGATCAAAGGACAGTTTTAGATACTGGTAATGAGAATATTAAGGGGTATCTCTGCAGTGCCGGTTTGTTACCCCAGATAAGTAAATCCGGGGTAAAAGCCAGGAAAGTAGTGCAAGTCACAATATATTTTGATGACTCCACTCTCCAATTCTATCCGAATTGACCTCACAGGAGGCATTCAGGTTTTATCCCCGATCCCCTCCTTACCTCTAACCTTGCGCATTCATGATCCAAAAGGAGAATATTACCCCTAACCTATATTTCGGAAGGGAGAACAGGAGAAGGTTATGTTAGACAAGTTGCTTATGCTGTCTTACACAATACATGTTGGATTACTACTCGAAATCTTCTTCTATCTATCATCGTCGTCTATGGCATAGCTAAGATAATCGATCCCTTCTGATTAGTGACCCTATAGATCCCACCTAAAAAGCTCAAAAAATCCTTGTGAGAATCTGGTAATACGTGTAAGTCCTCAATATATGCTGTCAAACCCAAGGAAAATGGGGTTAATTATGGTCAAAGGACAGTTTTAGACACTGGTAATGAGAATATTAAGGGGTATCTCTGTAGCACCGGTTTCTTACCCCAGATAGGTGAATCTGGGGTAAAAGTCAGGAAAGTAGTGCAAGTCAGCATATATTTTGATGAATCCACTCTCCAAATCTTCTTGATTACGCCACCATATTCAGACTTTATCCCGGATATCACAAACTCATTCCCCTGACCTACATTTCGGGAGGGAAAACAGGTGAAGGTTCTATTAGAAGTTGCCCATGCTGTATACCATAATACATTCCATATCCTATAGTTATAGATACATCACCCCTTCTATTCTGAACCGATAGCAGTCAAAAATTGTATCTACCGCAAATTATTGGGCTAATAACTCCACTATATACCGTCTAAAGCTCAAAAAATTCTTGTGAGAATCGGGATCCAGTAACAATATCTGCTAAACTTAATGGAAATAGGGTTAACTATGATTAAAAGACAACCGTAAACACTAAAAATAAGATATTAACGGACCGTATCCGTAGAATCAATTTCTTATTGTAGTTAACATTTTGGGAATTACTTTCATCCTAATTACTTAGTTTCCATTTTATCTCTTAATCTTTATGATAATCTTCCTTATCCTAATTATTGTGAATACAGAATATACTATGACCCATTTCTATTCATGATTATTATAACTGGAGGGTATTTTTCTTATAGAAGTTATTTAAACTAATTTGATTTGTAAAATTTTTAAGGAAAAACGATAAATGCAAGGAAGTTCCATCCCTTCCAACTGGATATTATGGTGTCGAACCGTGTGAGAACGGCTTCGAAACCATCCAACCATGCGTTTGTCCTTTCTATTTTCCATCTACATCAGCTCGTCATAGACCCATTCCTCGGTGCATTTCCCCTCCGTTCTTAGGATTTGGATACACATTATTGGGTACAATGCCGTTGTAAATAAGGGCACTGTGGAGTTCCTTTCCATCAAATCCGGCATCAAGGTTACAGAAGAGTCCGTTCACGGCAATGCCTGCATTGGCGAGCTGTCCAACGAGTTCGGCGATTCTCTGCTCCATCTCATAGAGATCAGCATGGTTGTCTGCCTGTGGCTCGGACATCGCCAGCGGGATTCCCTGATTGTCCGACAGAAAGAGGTATTGGTAGTACGGCGTTTCTTCCTGCCCTGATATCCAACTTGTTTACTTCCGCGGCAGGTAGGCGTATGGGAACCGTCAATATAGGAGATGGAGAGATCAAGAACCTTCCTGTTTTCCTCAGGATATTAGAATAAGCCTTCTCTCATTCTTCCTTAATAGACCATTTGCGATAATGATGGAATACGGTGTCCTGGCTCGGAGGCTCGCCGCTGAAAAGATGTCCCATCTGGAGAAGGCGCCATTGGCATCCGCTCCTGAGCTTGTAAAGAATGGCATTCTCTATCTCCACAAGATCGAATCTGGAGGAAAATCCTCTTTTTGCTATCGAAAGATAGGGCATTTTTAGATTTTATTGTATCTTTTCGAGTACAGCGTATTCTGGCATTGGTTCAATATATTACAGTTTGACGAACATAATATAGTGCCCTTTTATAGGAATACGCTGTATTTTAAGTATTTTACAGTATATTAACATCTCGAAATTAGTTTAAACAACTTCATATTCAAATTGTCTTAAATATTTTCGTCAACTACATTCTTTTCCTTAACTGTCTTATAGAGTCATAATAGAAGATTTATTTTTTCTTCAATATTCTCTAACTATAATATGGGATGGGAATTATGGAATATAGAAATTAATATATAGAGTTCACATTCATTCCACTACTGTTTGTTCCCTTTCTTTTATATGCAGATTATTAAGGAAGATGGAGAAGATGTTCACAAATTCTATGAAATTGGTCAGAGTAAGTCCGTAATAGTTTACCTTAGGATAGAATATTGGTCCATCACTTTCTATATGATGATCCATTGATATGCATGCCGCCAGTTGACTTCGGATTGTTTAGATCATTAATCTCGTACAAAAGAGGTATCTCACAGTTTTCGTGAAGATGTACCTTGACCTTGTGTATCTAATATGTATGTTAATTCGTAAATATTCTTTATAAGACTATATAAACAAATAGTGTGTTTATATATTAGAGCATATTTATGATCCCCCTATAAACACACTATTTGTTTATATATCGTTGTTTAAACCAATTTTAAAATAACATAATATAGGGACCATCAGCAGACTGAATAGTACATCCATCCTTTTACAGAGATACTATCTACAATCATAGTCACTAGGTTCAGATACTTCCTTTATAAAAATCTTAGAATAGTAAAGATCGTGCGCATAAATAATATTTTTCACCTTACCACCGATCTTTATAGGAATGAGTAATATATTATTAAGTAAGTAGTCTATCAAATTAAAAATATACAATTAAGCAGCATGAGAAAAATTAATGACATACTCACTTCCGATACCATCCAGAATTACTTTGGTAGCATCATGGAGTGTGCTCCTGCTGCAGTAATGGTGAGGCTTGAGCCACATTCCCTTAAGGAATCTCCAGACTGTCTCAGCGATGTTGAGGTGCGGGGAATAAGGAGGAAGGTAGAAGATGTAGAGTCCCCTTTCCCTCCACTCCGGAATTTTCCGCGCAACCTCTCCCTTGCGGTGAATCGAGGCATTGTCAAGCACCACGAAAGTAGGCAGGTCAATCCTTCCGGAGAAACCGTCCAGCCATTCCGCAAGTCGGTCGCCGGTGATGGAATCCGTGGTGTCGAATCCTTCATACCTACAATCAGGGGATACGATTCCGAAGATGTTCAGCCGTCCTTGCCTTTGGACGGGACAGACACATCCTCATCGTCGAACTGCCAGCCGTAAGGCACATAGTCACTGGTGCAGACATGGCTCTCAGATCTACAAGTTCTTGCAGCTGATGGCATTTGAGCTCAACGAGCTGCGGCGGGAGAGCTTCCCTTGGACGTTTCCTTATACGTTTATATCTTGACCAGCAATCCTAAAAAACGTCTGAAGGTGGAGTCGCTCACCTCCCTTTCCGTGTCTTCCTGCCAGACCGCCTTTGCGGTCTTGATGCTCTCCCGGTGCTTCCTTACGGCTTCCTTTACCTTCGCGGTATCCGCTGATGTCATCAATGGCTTCGGTCCCCGCGAGCCTTTCTCCCGCAGGGCGGCGATGCCGTCCTTCCCGTACCGTCTCGCCCAGTTGTATACGGCGATCTTCCTGTATCCGACTATGGCGGGGTATCCTCGCCCTTCATTCCATCGGCTTTGAGAATAACGCCCTGGCAGCGCATACGGTATCTGTGGCAGGAGCCAAATCTCAGTCCTTTCTCCAGCTCCGTTCGCTGCTCGGCTGTGAGGTGTAATTTCTTTGTTTCCCCATGATGTGTGTTTCATATAGTTGTGATAGGAATATAACGTTTGAGGATAAACAATTAGTATATCATTAACTTGAACACTTACTTATCTGTTAAAAATAATAGTACATTATCAGTAAGTTAAAGAATAACTATGAGAAATCCAGAAGTCAACCTTACAAAGAAATAGTGAGTGGAGTTATGCATTCACTTCGACCCTAGAGAGTTCATACAGAACAAATACCGGATAATTCTGTACAAAGTAGATGGTCTTTCCTTAGGAAAGGCAGCAGTGATGCTGTCATCTTCGAGTACAGTATCAATTATTGGACGAAGTGGGATCTAGAGAATAATGTTGTTAATGGTCTTTGAAACAAGCCTAGGTAGCGAGTTAAGTTCAGCATGCAACCTTCGGACGAGAAGGCTGTGTGAGAGGCAATCGCCAAGGACAGATTGGGCATCATGAAGTCCAAGAAGAGATGATAGGAAATCACTGGCAAGGAGGCTTGTAGCAGCACATTCTGAAATTTCTTATCAGCCTTTGCGTAAGATTAAGACATATAAAGGAAATGACTAAAGATACACACTAACCCTTATCAGAAGTATAAGTTGTAGGAAATTGCAAATCAATATTATGAAGGACACACAGACATTTTTATTTCGGGGACGACAGCCTTTGATATGTACTTTATGGAGACAGTTCCCCTAAAGGGATGTAAGTATTGAGGTCTCTGTCTCAACATAGGGAGTATGGGGGTCGACTACAGAAGTAATTATCACGGATTCACTTCCATGGGGAACATGACTATCGAAAGTATCGCTGATTTCATTGATAAATTCTCCATTACAATAAGGATTGAAACCTTTATTGCAAAGATCTACCGTAAAATGAGAGAAGTATGGGAGAAGAGAGGCTTATTCCCTTTCTTCCGTTCACCACTTCTTATTCTCTTAATATAGTAGATACACTTTGGAGGAACTCAATCCAACCAAAGGACTATGATCTACGGACTCGTTGTCTCACGCCACATACAGAATCCTTCATCCTTTGTCTAATTCCCCACACATGCTTAATATAATCTAATCATTAATTTTTACGAACTTCTTAAAATATCTCTGCAATATTTATGATCTCCGGATTGTTCTGCAGATCATCAATGAATACCTTCTCATCTAACGGTTGACCATGTGTTCTGATGAGGATATATTTTCTTCGATGGCATGTAAGACATACTGTAAGTATATCTGGTATTCTACTCTACCTGAAATCCATATATTATTTCCTCTTCTATTATTCATACAATGGTTCGGTAAATTTTAATATAAAAGATTAATAGTCTAACTGGAAGTACTAAATCTTGCCAACAGGCTGAACACAAAATGGCGGGCAGCCGTATGAGTAAAAAATCACAGTTACCCGTCAAACTTGAAGAGACCGTATCGTCGGTCCTCAAAGATATAACGACTGAGATGAAGAACAGTTTCTGCAACATACTCAAAGAATTATTCAGCCTGACACTTGAAATGCCCGGTAGACTCAACTATACCCAGCCAGAGCGTATGGGCATCCATACCGGAAAGACCTACCGCGAGGCATTCTCGAAGCAAGTCGACTGGGCAGGTGTACAAAAAGAAGGTCAACGGAAAGGTAGATCCCTCCGGTCCGGACATGACCGTATTCCGGGAATTCCGGCTCAACGGCAACAATGGAAAAGTTCCTTACGGCAACTCCCAACTGCAGGGCACTGCTTGGAAACGTCGTGGCTGCGGTATATTATCCCGAACATGGTGCTCCCAAGATATATTTCTCCACCGACCTCTCCCTGAGCAGGGAACATGTAGTGGAGTTTTACAGACTGAGATTTCAGATTGAGTTCTGCATACGCGATGCAAAGCAGTACACATACCTCGGTGATTCCCAGTCCCGCAAAAGCAGGGTACCTGACTTCTCGGTAAACATCTCCTTTGCCGCCCTAAATATGGCGAAGCTCGTCATCCATAAGGGGAACCTTGGTATTTCCGTGAGGCAGTTTCATCTCATAATGATGCTGGTTGCCTTGGCATTTCGATTTAATTCGAGGTATGCTGATGCGCCAACCTTAAGAAAATTGGCGTGGTTGTTGATCAATCGCGTAAATTGGCGGGAGCCAAGTCTACCTCAGCTTAATTTTAACTTAAAAGTTACCGAACCATTATACAAAAGATCTATCTAAAATTAATTTTTAACTATAATGGTTGTAGCATTCTTGTTTTAATCTAATAATAGGGACATATTAATTGGTATTCTTGGAATCCCAAATGCCTCCATGATGAGATTACTACTATCCTTTTTTCTAAAAAGAAGTTCCAAAAGTTCTTTATTCGAAAGTGTAGTCATTGCAATGTTATTCTCCTTATGTAGCCGATGTTTTATATTTTCTGGATCAATAGCCGTAAAGCTTACCTCCCCATTGAGGACTTTACATTTAAGCATCCTTTCACTCTCTTCAAAATCTTTTAATAAAATTGAAAACTTTGCATCGCTTCTATATTTAGATAGAAATATTAAAATCTCACGAATATCAAGAACACGAATCATTCCGTACGGGCGAGCATGTCTACTAACATCATAGATTCTTTCTGAAATACCATACGCTCCTTCAAGATAATTACCATCTGGATTTGGAGCTCCGTATATTTCCGTCCATAATATTCTTCTATTAGTTTCCTCTGGATAGCAAAATACACTAACTGGTGAGTCCGGATATATTTTCTTTATATAGTCTAATAACTTATATAATGAGCAATTATCATCATAATATACTTTGGTAATTACTACTCTTTTTCTATAATCTACAGTAATAAATGCCACACCAGTTAGTATATCTAGTGTAGAATATGACATTACAATTTTACCTCCAGAAATAGCATTTTCTTTTATAATTATTTCAATATCTCTAGGAGAATGTTGTATACTCAGATAAGTTGAAATTTCTTTTTCAGATTTTGTAATATAAGATATAATATTTTCTATATTATATGTATCATTTTCATTTAAAATACATACATTCATATTTTGAAAATACTTTTCTTTTAGTACTCTAATCCTCTCATCTTCTGTACTTAATATAGATGAATAGTCTTTCTCAAAATTATGGATTTGAGTATAACAATCTTCTACACGATACATTGCATTTACATATCCTTTATTTGAATAGTAATTAATTAAGGCATCAGATGAGGGGATTAAAAATGTAAAAGAATAACCTTCTTCTTTTGCCTTTTTATTTATCTTCTCAATTAGATTATTCATTATACCACGATTACGAAATTCTTCATCTGTTGCAAGTCCACAAAGATATAATCCTCTTAACTCATTTGATCCACATCTAAAAGTATATGGTATTCCCATTAAAGCAGATATTATTCTCCCATTTTCCTCAAAATATTCTATTAAGTCTGCGTTAAAATAACTATCAAATATAAGAGAAATATATGCATCACTATCATGGAAAATATCTTTCCATAACTTAATCATTTTCTTTTTTACTTCTTCTTTTTGCATTATACTTATTGTTAAATAGATATTATAATTATGAAATATTTTTTAACTATAATATAAATGGTAAATATATAATTAATAATCACTTATTATAGTTATATTTAATAAGTTAATTAAGTTCCAATTAATATTAAAATATCAAAATAAACCTTTCTAAGATTAATGAGAACTTAATAATGGTGAAACGAAAGCATCTTCATATATTTCGATGATATAATCAGAAAAATCTCCAATAAGAGTAACTATATCATAACGGTATTCAAAATTACCATGTACCATACAACGAAGATAATAATCAGCACCACGTGTCATTCTTTTCATCTTTGTCAGTGTGACTGCTTCTAAAGGATGAACATCTCTCCCACTTCTAGCTTTCACTTCAACGAAAACAATTACATTATCAGCTTGTACAATCAGATCAATTTCGATATGATGATATCGCCAATTCCGTTCTCTAATTGCATAACCATTTTTAATATAATACTCCGCAGCCTTGTCTTCGGCAAATCTACCAAATTCAAGATCGCGGAGTTTTGATTCTTTAGCCACTATAGGATCTAATTTTAGTGTATTTATCAGTATGCCTTAAATGACATATCCAGTCCTTTCACACTATGAGTAAGAGCTCCGACAGATATAAAATCAACACCTGCTTCGCCATATTTTCTCAGGTTAGATAAGGTTATACCTCCTGATGATTCAGTTTCCATAGAATGATTTACAAGTTTAATCGCTTCTTTTGTAAGTTCTGGTGTAAAATTATCAAACATAATTCTATCTACTCCACCAACTGCCATCACTCGTTTAATATCATTGAGAGAGCGTACTTCAACTTCTATTTTGAGATCCTTTTTATTCTCTTTACAATATTCTTTTGCTCGTTCAATAGCGTTTTCTATACTTCCTGCAAAATCAATATGATTATCTTTGATAAGAATCATATCAAATAATCCAATTCTATGATTGGTACCCCCACCTATTCTGACAGCTTCTTTCTCCAGCATTCTCATTCCAGGGGTTGTCTTACGTGTATCGAGTACCTTAGTATGTAAACCTTGCAGCTCATCCTGATAATGGCGTGTCATTGTTGCAATGCCACTCATTCTTTGCATTATGTTTAGCATTGTGCGCTCTGCAATAAGGAGAGATCTTACAGGACCCTCGGCGGAGAATGCCACATCTCCAGATTTCACTTTGGAACCATCTTCTATATAGACATTTATTTTAATGGATGGATCAATATTATATAATACCTTTTCAGCCACTTTAACGCCTGCTAAAATCCCCTCTTCTTTCACAATTAGGCGTGATCTACCCATAGCATCTGCTGGGATAGTTGATAGGGTTGTGTGATCACCGTCGCCTATATCTTCAGCGAATGCGAGATTTAAAAGTTGTTCAATTAGTTCATCTTTTGTTTCCATAATAATTATATTATTGCCTAATTTTTTATAATTTTGTGCGAAGATACAAAAAAATATGGATATTCTACTACTCACTGTGGGTAAAACCACACAATCTTACGTTCAAACCGGCATTGACGATTATATTAAACGTCTACGTCGTTATATATCTTACAAAATAGAGTCTTTACCGGATATAAGATCAGGAAAAACTCTGACTAAAGAATTACAAAAAGAAAAAGAAGGAGAGACCATCCTTGCAAGCCTCTTTCCTTCGGATTATTGTATTCTTCTTGATGAGCATGGAAAGGAATTCACCTCAATAGAATTTTCCTCATTTCTACAAAAGATCATGATCTTAGGAAGAAAACGCATTGTCTTTATAGTTGGTGGTCCGTATGGATTTTCTCAAGATGTATATGCTCGTGCCAATTTTAAAATGTCTCTCTCGAAAATGACCTTCACTCATGAAATGGTACGTCTGTTTTTTACCGAACAGGTTTATCGCGCAATGACTATTCTTCGTCATGAACCCTATCATCATGAGTAACTTCTACAGGAGCTTGATCATAAACAGTATAAATGTTTTTTAGATACGGCAGGAACGACATCACAATCAATACCGCAATCACAGTTATATAAATATAAGATAAGTTCCGGAGTAGACGTAGGTTATCTAAACCAAATTCCGAAGCATCTTGAGAGGTGTCTGGGGAAAGGAAATCATCAATATTAATTGCTCTCAGCGAGTTTTTCCATTGGATCAAGTTATTTTTCACATATACCACCCCTGGATTTCCTCTTACTAAAGATTTAATCTGAGTATCATCTGAAGTGTATATGGGATAACTTGCCATTGACAAATCTTCCCATGCTTCAATTTCATCATGACTGCCTGACACGACAGCTGCCATCATTACATCGTTCTTTATACTCCATTCATACAATGAGTTTAATTTCCAAGTTGTAGCAGGTGAGACTTCTTTTAGATCAAGCATCATAATCACTAACATATTTCCATTTTCAGTAAAAACTTCGTCTGTTATATCTTCATCTCCGTTTATGTCCCATATACGAAAATTTCGATTTCCAGAATTAACCATACTAGTTGATGATTCAGTTATACTTCTTCTCTCAACAAAGAGCCATCCGTCATCTTCTGATGGTAAGTTATCGTACATACCAAACTCTTTTTTTAATCCATTCTTTTCATAGACAAAAATAAAGTCTGGTTCATCATCTGTGAGTGATTCAAAATCAATGAAATGCGTACCAACCTTATAGGGACGAAAATCTAAAAGAGGTTGATATATATATCCAAATAATTCAATGATTACAATGAAAGCAGCAGATGCTACAAATACCAGCCATTGCAATGCGGGAGTAATTATCCAACGACATCTCTTATTGTAAATAATTAACCATATAATTCCTGCTGTCAGTATCACATTTTTCCAAAACGTACTCCAGTTGGAAACAATGTAAGCATCTCCAAAACATCCACAATCCGCCACTGGTTCTGCTAAAGCTATCCAAAGTGTAAGTGGCAACATCGCCGCCATAAATATTGTTATGATAATAGTTACCGACCTGCGGAAACAGCCTAACAATAAA
The DNA here is from genome assembly GCA_014802265.1 of Bacteroides sp. GTDB lineage: Bacteria > Bacteroidota > Bacteroidia > Bacteroidales > Muribaculaceae > Lepagella. Next base: position 10,471 of record JAAVCP010000013.1, read on the forward strand.
AACACACCACAAAGAAATTCTAATGCACATAAAGCAAATACTCCTACTATTATCAAATTGGGCCATAAATCAATTGACATTACAGCAATGTAATCCCTAAATTTGTAAATTGTACCCCAAGGATCTATTCCTTTTACAAATCCCGAAAAAATAAATGTTCCGCCTATGATAATTCTCAGGAGCCATGTCGTAATATTTATCCGCCAATACTTATTGTGGAGAGAGAACGAGGTTGAATTATCTTTTGTAATATTATCATTCTCAACTACCATAATGCAACTTAATTAAAGCAAATATAGCATAGTTTATCATATCCATATAATTGGCATCTATACCTTCACTGATTAGAGTCTTTCCATGATGATTTTCTATTTCTCTTGTTCTGAGAAGTTTTTGTAGAATAATATCCGTAAAACTCGAAACTCTCATGTCTCTCCAGGCTTCATCATAATCATGATTTTTATTTAGCATAAGGGAGGTCGCGTCTGCAATTGCTTCTTCATATAATTTTGTTGCTTCTTCTTTGGTTATTGGATCTCCAGAGCCCAGTTTCAATTGAATCAGGGCTATTGCACAATAGTTGACAATACCTATAAATTCAGCTTCCACACCTTCATTTATCTTTGATGCAGCTTCACCTTTTTCTTCAATAGAACGAATTCTTCGTGCCTTTATGTATATTTGATCAGTAAGACTGGTTGGACGCATAATACGCCACGATGTACCGTAATCTGAAAGTTTCTTTACAAAAATATCCTTGCAGAGTGTGGCTATTTCCGTAAATTCCTGATTTGTACTATGTTTTTGGGAAGATGTTTCCATACTTTTTAATGAATATTATAAAATTATTTATATTCTTATTTAACTACATGTGCAAAATTAATCATTTATTTTAAAAATATTTGTAATATATTGTCATTATCTCTTCAAGATTGTTTAATTTTGCAATTATTCAAGAAAAATTATATTTAATATGAGAATATTTCTTCCTGAATGGACCCCTCAAGAGTCAATATTGATGGCACTTCCAGAAAAAGACACTGATTGGGATTATATAATTAATGAGGCACGGCGTCAGTATGAAAGAATTATAAAGGCATTTACAGATTGCGGTGTGCATGTTACATTGCTATGTAAAGATCATACTGAGGCTATCGCTCTGTTGAAGGCTTGTAACCAATCACTTATCAGCTACATTACTGATATTAACTACAATGATACCTGGACTCGTGATTACGGACCATTATCTGTAATTAAAGATGAGCATCTGCGTGCTTTAGATTTTGGATTTAATGGTTGGGGTTTAAAATTTGCTTCCGATAAGGATAATCTTGTTAATCTAAATCTTTCTCTGAAGAATTATATTTCTAATAAAACATATCGGAATGAACGAGACTTTGTTTTAGAAGGTGGATCAGTTGAAACAGACGGGGAGGGTACTATCTTAACTACCACACGTTGTTTGTGCTCTCCCAATAGAAATGGGGGATTAACCAAGAGAGAAGCTGAAGAACAACTCCAGAAAAGACTTGGGGCTTCTCATGTATTATTCATTGATTATGGAGCTTTGGAAGGAGATGATACAGATTCTCATATCGATACCCTTGCACGTCTTGCTCCAGAGAATACTATACTGTTCACCGGTTGTCGTAATATTGATGATTCTCAATTTGAGGAACTTATCAAATTAAAAGCACAACTAACGTCTATGAAAAATGCACAAGGAGAACCTTTTAATTTAATTGAACTCCCTTTGCCGGAAGCTATTTACGATGAAGATGGTTATCGATTACCGGCAACCTATGCTAATTACCTTGTGACAAACAATTACCTATTTATGCCGACTTACAGACAGCCTTCGAATGATTTTTTAGCGATGCAAACAGTTAAAATTGCTTTCCCAAATCACGAGGTAATAGGTATTGACTGTACTACGCTTATAAAGCAGCATGGGTCTCTCCACTGTGCCACAATGCAAATTCCTGTTAACCTATTAAGAAAATAACAATAAACTCAGATCAATATGGATATGACTAATGAATTAGAATCTATTGTCCAGGATCAGTCTTCTCCTGAACAACCGATCCCTAACGATTCTGCAATTCTCAAAGTAGGACTTGTTCAGCATGCCTTCAGTGAAGATATTGTCGCCAACCGACAGCGTAATGTGGCAGCAATTGAAGGTCTTTCTGCAGAAGGTGCACAATTGATAGTGCTCTCAGAGCTACATGATTCTCCGTATTTTTGTCAAAATGAGGATGTGAATAATTTTAAGTATGCTTCACGCTTGGAAGATTTTTGTAAGTTCTATTCTCAGATTGCAGCCGACAATGGAGTAGTATTGGTAACAAGTGCATTTGAACGTCGTGCTCCTGGATTGTATCATAATACAGCGATAGTAATAGAATCTGATGGTTCTATAGCGGGAAAATATCGTAAGATGCATATTCCAGATGATCCGGGATTTTATGAAAAATTCTATTTTACTCCTGGTGATCTTGGTTTTGAACCAATATCAACATCTTTGGGAAAGTTAGGAGTTTTGGTATGCTGGGATCAATGGTATCCTGAGGCAGCTCGACTGATGGCAATGCGTGGTGCGGAAATGCTTATTTATCCCACTGCAATCGGGTGGAATCCAGATGATCCTCAAGAAGAGAAAGACCGTCAACGTGATGCATGGATCACTATCCAGCGTGCTCATGCAGTTGCCAATGGTATTCCGGTGATTAGTGTAAACAGATGTGGTTTTGAAGAGGATAATTCCGGAACCACCTCCGGAATAGATTTTTGGGGATCAAGCTTTGTAGCTGGTCCACAAGGTGAAATATTGGCTATGGCTCCAGATGAAAGCCCGGAAGAATTTGTGGTCGGTATTGATAAAACTCGCTCTGAAAATGTTAGACAATGGTGGCCTTTTTTCAGGGATAGGAGAATTGAACACTATGACGGACTCACTTCACGATTTCTTGACTGAAGATTTATCGGTTCCTCGTTTTGGATTAGCGGGGAACCACCCTTTTTTCACTCTTTCTACCTGTTCGTTAACTTCTTTAATACTCCAGAAACAGCTAAAAGCAGTAACCCCAAGTAAGGCTGAAGCCACAGTATTAGTTATAAGTAGTGACGCGGCAAGAAACAATATACCCCCCACAAGAAACCACCATTTAATCTTAATTCCAAAGTAATATTCCCCTTTTATGACTAATGGATGAAACAATCCTATAATTAAAAAGGTACAAAATCCTATAAATAAACCTTCAAGATGATATTGAGATAATAAATCTAACATATGTTGTTTTTTATAAATTTGAAATATAGTGTAAAAATGTTGACTTATTGAGACCTGTTTCCCCTATAAGATTAGTGTACAGAAGAATTTCATACGCTTTTGCAAACGCTGGATTATCAAAGTCAATATATTTAGAGAATTTAATCATTCTGCAAAGATAATCATTTTTATTAATATAATTGCATATATGCACCTTTTTGGGTAATTTTGCATTTTAAAACAGACAAAGTTGTTTATGTGGTAACGTGCCTAAACAGCTTTACAAGTAAAAAATATATAAAGATGACAGCTAACGAAATCAGAGAATCGTTTAAGACTTTTTTTCGTGAAAGAGGCCACCAAATTGTGCCATCGGCACCTATGGTAATAAAAGATGACCCAACACTGATGTTCACTAACGCGGGTATGAATCAATTTAAAGACATTATTCTTGGTAACCGTCCGGCAATTCATAAAAGGGTTGCAGATAGTCAGAAATGTCTCCGTGTGTCAGGGAAACACAACGATCTTGAAGAAGTTGGTCATGACACATATCATCATACGATGTTTGAAATGTTAGGGAATTGGTCGTTTGGTGATTATTTCAAAAAAGAGGCAATCGATTGGGCATGGGAATATCTCGTTGATATTCTTAAACTTAATCCTAATCGTTTATATGCCACTGTGTTCGAAGGATATGTACCAGAAGGTTTAGAACGTGATAATGAGGCAGCTTCATATTGGGAGCAACATCTTCCTGCCTCTCATATTATAAATGGTAACCGCCACGACAATTTCTGGGAAATGGGTGATACAGGACCTTGCGGGCCTTGTAGCGAGATTCACATTGATTTGCGTTCAGATGAAGAACGGAGTAAAGTTGATGGTGCCCTGCTTGTAAATAAAGATAATCCACAAGTAATTGAGATTTGGAATCTTGTATTCATGCAATATAATCGTAAGAGTGATGGAACTCTTGAACCATTACCTGCTAAAGTTATTGATACCGGCATGGGTTTTGAACGTCTTTGCATGGCATTACAAGGGAAAAAATCCAATTATGACACTGATGTTTTTACTCCTCTAATTGAAGAGATATCAAATCTTACAGGACTAAAGTATGGTGATAATGAAAAAGTAGATATTGCAATGCGAGTAGTGGCTGATCACCTTCGTACCATCTCTTTCTCAATCGCTGATTCTCAACTTCCTTCAAATGCTAAGGCTGGTTACGTAATCCGCCGTATATTACGTCGTGCGGTAAGATATGGTTATACCTTTCTCGATTGCAAGGAAGCTTTTATGTATAAACTGGTTGACCGCCTTGTTGAGCAGATGGGAGACTCTTATCCTGAATTGAAAGCTCAAAAAGACATTATAAAGAAGGTTATTAAGGAAGAAGAGGATTCATTTCTTCGTACCCTGGATAAAGGCATATCCCTACTCGAGAACATCATGGAAAAAGCTAAATCTGAGGGGAAGAATGTTATTTCCGGGAAAGATGCTTTTACTCTTTATGATACTTTTGGGTTCCCCCTTGATCTTACAGAACTGATTCTTCGAGAAAATGGAATGGAACTTAATCATGAAGAGTTTGATACAGAAATGAAGAAACAAAAGGAGCGTGCACGTAACGCTGCCGCCATTGAGACCGGAGATTGGATTGTGATTCGAGACGGAGATCAAAATTTCGTTGGTTATGACAAATCGACAACGGAAACCAATATTCTTCGCTATCGTAAAGTTAAGCAAAAAGCGAAAAAGTATTATCAAATTATTCTTTCGGAGACTCCTTTCTACGCAGAGATGGGCGGTCAGGTTGGTGATCGTGGTACTTTGGTTTCAGACTCAGGAGAAATAATTGAAATTTTCGATACAAAGCGTGAAAATAATATCGGCGTTCATATAGCTCATAAACTTCCTTCTGACCCATCTGAATCTTTCATTGCCAAGATTGACACCGAAGCACGTGCTGCCACCTCTGCCAATCACTCTGCCACCCATCTTCTTCATGAGGCACTTCGAGAAGTTCTTGGTACGCATGTTGAACAGAAAGGTTCCTTTGTATCTCCAAATATGTTGCGTTTTGACTTCTCTCACTTCCAGAAAGTATCTCCTGAAGAGTTAAGAAAAGTTGAACATCTTGTTAATTCGCGCATAAGAAAAGCTATGCCTCTTGAAGAAGAACGAGAGCTACCTATTGAAGAAGCACGTAAAATGGGAGCCATGGCTCTTTTTGGAGAAAAATATGGTGATAAAGTGCGTGTGGTAAAATATGGCTCTTCTATTGAATTATGTGGTGGAACACATGTAGCCAATTCAGGTAATATTGGTATGTTAAGAATTATTTCCGAGAGTTCTATTGCAGCTGGAATACGTCGTATTGAAGCTGTTACGGCTGTTGGAGTGGAATCTATGCTTGATGAGTTTCAAGACACCATGAAAGATATTTCGTCTTTCTTAGGTAATGCTTCCAATGTAAAGAGTGCTGTAGAGAAGGCTATTAAGGAGAATACCGATCTTCGTAAACAGGTAGAGGGTTATTTTGAGGAGCGTGTAAAAAATCTTTCCATGGAACTCTTGGCTAATGCAACGATAGAAAAGGGTATTAAATTATGCCGTTTGCAGGGTCCACGACTACCTGAAATTGTAAAAAATGTTGCTTTCACAATCCGTAAGGAATCACCCGAACATACTGTCTTCATAGGTGCTACTGTCAGTGTTGACAAGCCTCTTTTGACACTTATGATCACCGATGATCTTGTGAAGGATGGCTACAATGCATCTGCTATTGTAAGAGAAGCTGCTAAAATGATAAAAGGTGGTGGTGGTGGACAACCATTCTTTGCACAGGCAGGAGGCAAAGAATGTGATGGTCTCTCAGCTGCTGCTGACAAGATAGTATCTCTGCTCAATCTTTAACTTTTAAGAGTTACTGCTGTGATTTCCCATTAGTTTCACCATAATAAATCGGTCTGCAATAGGAAATATTGGTCTATATGTCCTATTTGCAGACTTTTTTAATTTTTATTTTGTAACTTTGAACAATAATTATTGTCAATTCTTTATTCTCTACAAATTGACAATTGTTAATTTAAAATTATAAAGATATGATGTTAAAGATTATTACAATTTCTGTTTTAACTTTCAGTGCTTCTCTTAGTGCCTTTGCCGACAATTTTGTGGTTGTAGGTAAAGAAGCAAAAGTGTTTGACGAACCTAATACTAAAAGTTATGTGACACTTAATACTAAAAATCAAGAAGTTGTCTTGTATCCAGGAATGGTATTTAAATCTCTCGAGACATCAAATGGATGGTATATGATAGAATACTCTCCAGGGTTAAGAGGTTATTTGTCTGAGCAAGCTGTTGGTATAGCTACAAAGCTCCCTAAGAGTGGTACTTACCCTGTTAAGAACTCTCCGACTCAGAAACTAAACGCCTATCTTGAAGATGACAAATGGAGTGCGACAGTGGGAGATAAACAATATCATGGAAAAGCATTTGGTAATATTATAATATTTTTTGATGATAAACAAACACCGGCATATTCTTTACTTAATTTGGAAGACAATCCAATAGTAATGAGTTATGATAATAAGACCACAAATTTTTTTTGAAAAGATAAATCGAGATATTTATGACAGATATAATCTTAAAATATTTTCCTAACCTTACTGAGACTCAGAAGAATCAGTTTGCCCAACTGCTCACACTTTATCCAGAATGGAATGAGAAAATAAATGTTATCTCGCGGAAAGACATTGATAATATTGAGGTTAATCATCTGCTTCATTCTCTTGCAATTGCCAAATTTATAAATTTTCAGTCCGGTAGTGATGTGCTTGACTTCGGATGTGGAGGTGGATTGCCGGGAATTCCCTTGGCAATTTTCTTCCCTGATGTACATTTCCATCTGATTGACCGTGTTGGTAAAAAAATAAAGGTGGCACAGGAGATTGCCCAAACTATTGGGCTGAAGAATGTAACATTTCAACACGGTGATTCTGGAGAATGTCACGATAAGTTTGACTTTGTGGTCAGTCGTGCCGTGATGCCTCAGGTTGATCTTGTAAGACTTTCTAAAAAGAATATCTCCAGCCAACAAAAGAATGGACTTCCTAATGGAGTTATTTCTCTTAAAGGTGGAGATCTAAGTGCAGAGCTCTCCTCTATTAAATCTACTACAGAAATTGCCGATATCGAAAAATATTTCACTGAAGATTACTTTAAGACAAAGAAGATTGTATATACATATATAGGTTAGGGAATACGTGTTCTCCAAAATAGCTTTAAACCTTTAATAAAAAAATAAAGAAAAATGAAAGTAGTTATATTTCAATTGAGTCTTTTTGGTATTAATACCTATCTTGTTTATGATCCCGCCACACTTTACTGTGCCGTTATTGACCCCGGAATGATTGAAGAACGTGAAGAGAAAGCTATCTCTGATTATATATCAAAGAATAATCTTAAATTGACGAATATAATCAATACCCATCTCCATATTGACCATATTGCGGGTAATCACTATCTCCAATTAAAATATAATGTCCCTGTGTCAGCTCATTTACTTGATGAGCCTCTTGGCAATCGTATCCAACAACAGGCTGCCATGTTTGGTATGAAAGAACAGATTCCCAATGTTGAAATCACAGAATATCTTAAGGCAGGTGATATTGTTAAAATTGGTAAGGGTTCTCTCAAGGTTATCCCTGTGCCTGGTCATTCACAGGGTAGCATAGCATTATATGATGAGAAGGATGGGTTTGTGATAGTTGGTGATGCATTGTTTAAAGGTAGTATAGGAAGAACTGATCTTCCGGGTGGAAACTATGAGCAGTTAATTGCAAGTATTCGTAATAATCTGTTCACTCTTCCAGATAATACGGTAGTATACTCAGGTCATGGACTCCCAACCACTATTGGAGAAGAGAAACAGACAAATCCATTTCTACAGTAGCACAAAAATTATGAAATATTTTAGAAAAATATTATTACTCATGTTCATAATATTCTGTAACACAGTATCAGTCTTTGCTACAGAATTTACTAATGAGTCTTTAAACTATGTAATCACCTATAAATGGGGGCTTATTCATAAGGATTCTGGAGATGCTACTCTTAAACTAACAAATAATGGTGATAAATATGATATTATTCTGACAGGGAAAACGCGATCTTGGGCAGATAATCTTTATCAAGTGCGTGATACACTTCGATGCACTATAAATAAAAATAACTTCCGACCTCTTTCATATACTAAGATTGCTCATGAGAATGGTAAATACAGTCGTGACGAAATCACATATTCCTACACCGGAAGCACTGTTAACGGTTTGTCAAAGCGGTATCGTTATGACAAAGAAGGTAAACTGAATGTAACCGAAAAGAATCTTTCTGGAAATGGTACTGTTTATGACATGTTAAGTGTATTTTATTATCTCAGAACAATAGACTACTCTAAATTATTGTCAGGAGATGTTGTAAAAGCAACTATGTTTTCAGGTAAGAAAGTAGAGCAACTTACAGTTTGGTGTGTGGGTAAAGAAGAAATAAAGCTACGCGACAAATCAAAAAGAGATACTTATCATATAAGATTCAAATTTACTCAAGAGGGGAAAAAGAAATCAAGTGATGATATTGATGCCTGGATTTCTACCGATGCATCACATATTCCTTTACTTGTGGTAGGTAGTTTGCCACTTGGACAGGTTAAATGTTACTATGTAGGGGCACGATAATCGCACCCCTACATTATTTATAATCTCACTTATAGGTAATATCAGCTAAACTGATTAATAATCCTCTCAAGTTTTTCCAAAGGTTGCATGCCGGATTCCCTCCATTCTAGCTCACCATTCTTGAAAAGCATGAATGTCGGTACAGATCTTACATTATACATTTCTGATAACTGTTCATTTTTGTCAATATCAATTTTTATGATTCGTGCTTTATCTCCTATTTTTGAATGGAGTTCTTCAAGCACCGGATGCATCATTTTGCATGGACCACACCAAGTAGCAAAGAAATCAATCAATACTGGTTTTTCTGATTGAATTATGTCTTTAAATTTTTCCATAGTAGTTATTTTTATTAAGATACATTATTAAAACACGGTCATATAGGAATTGTTCACTTATAAAATCTTAAATTTTTTCAATAAAATTTGGTTAAATCAATAAAAACAATTACTTTTGTCACGGAAAAGATTATAAAACCCATGTAAGGCTACTATGGTACTGACACTTTTCTAAAACCAATAGTAAAATTACCTTAAATTTAATACCAATAATAGAAATGGATCCCAATCTAAGTCTGAACCCCAACAAAGTTGTGGAGTTCCTTCAGAAATCTCCTTCTGAGTTTAGAAAAAGTGACCTCATCCGTTTTGTTAAAGAAAACGGCATCAAGATGGTCAAATTTATGTATCCTGCCGATGACAACCGTCTGAAAACTCTTAACTTCGTAGTAAACTCCGAGAGTTATCTTGATTCTATCCTCACTTTTGGAGAGAGAGTAGACGGATCCAGTCTCTTCCCATTCATTGAAGCCGGCAACAGCGATCTCTATGTGATTCCACGTTTCTCCACAGCATTTCTTGATCCATTTGCTGAAATTCCTACCCTCACAATGCTTGCTACTTTCTTTGACAAGGAGGGTAAACCTCTTCAGTCTTCTCCAGAGTACACACTGAGAAAAGCTTGTGAAGAGTTCACAAAGACCACTGGAATGGAATTCTATGCAATGGGTGAGCTTGAATATTATGTTATTTCTGAAGACACAGGTTTCTTCCATGCTTCTGACCAGAAAGGTTATCATGAATCTGCTCCGTTTGCTAAGTTTAATGATTTCCGTGTAGAATGTATGAATCTTATCGCTCAAACAGGCGGTCAAATCAAATATGGTCATAACGAAGTAGGCAACTTCACTCTTGATGGTAAAATCTATGAACAGAATGAAGTTGAGTTCCTGCCTATACCTGCTGTACAGGCTGCTGATAACCTGATGCTCGCAAAATGGGTAATTCGCACTCTTGCTGCTAAGAAAGGATATGATGTTACCTTCGCTCCTAAAATTACAGCTGGCAAGGCAGGCAGCGGTCTTCACATTCATTTTAAGGTGATGAAGGGAGATCAGAACATGATGACTGAAAATGGTAAACTCAGTGACATTGCCAAAAAAGCAATTGTAGGTATTCTTGAGCATGCTGATGCCATCACTGCTATGGGCAATAAGGTACCTACAAGTTACTTCCGCCTTGTACCTCACCAAGAGGCTCCCACATCTGTATGCTGGGGTGATAGAAACCGTTCTGTGCTTGTGCGTGTTCCGTTGGGTTGGACAGGTGAAAATGATATGTGCTCCCAAGCTAATCCTCTTGAAATCGATGCAGTTGTAGCTCCCCCACAGAAGCAGACTGTTGAACTTAGAAGCGCAGACTGCTCTGCTGACATTTATCAGCTTATCGCTGCTATGGTTGTGGCTGCCCGTACTGGTTTTGAAATGGAAAATGCTCTCCAGAGAGCTGAAGACATGTATGTAAATGTCAATATCCATAATGATGAAAATAAGGATAAGCTTGCTCAACTCAAGTCTCTTCCCGACTCCTGTGTTGCTTCTGCAAAGGCGCTCAAGGAACAGCGTGAGGTATTTGAAGCTAAAGACGTATTCTCACCACGCCTTATTGATGGCATCATAAATAAGCTGACTGCATTTGACGATGCTGACCTGCGTCAGAAGACTTCTAACGATCATAAAGAAATGATGAAAGTAGTGCGTAAATATTGGCATTGCGGATAAAATTCTACGGTATAAGACACTGATAAAAGCTGAAACCAATTACATTTTGATTTCAGCTTTTATTAGTGTCTTATTGTTCACAGAGATCTACTTATACTTCCTTGATTTTTAGTTGAAGAGAATAAAAGTGTAGGATATTACTCTAGGATTTAGAATCTTTTACTAACAAAATAAATTTAGGGAAATTTATTCAAAACTCTATTTTTCTAAATGTATTTGTTAGTAAGTCGAATGTAAGCATACTATTTTCTAAGGTATCGCCAGCCCCGGTAAGATATTTCACAACTTCTGATGCCTGAATTGATGCACATAGCGCCGCAGCAGGTCCTATAACTCCAGCTGCTGAACATGGCATAAAATCAATATCATTATTAAGATCGAAAATTTCCTTAAAAGTTAGAGCTGCAGATTTAATAGTCATCACTTGACCATGAAACCCTGAAACGCCTCCTATGCAGCATGCTTTACTTATATCCCTACATACCTCCTCAATCATAATCTTAGATGCAGGATTGTCTGTAGCATCCACAATGAAATCACAATCTTTAAATAATTCTTTAGCAAGGTTCCTGTCAACTAACTTTTGAATTATTTCAATCTTACACTCTGGGTTTATTCCCATCATTCTCTTTGACAAAGTATCGGCTTTCATTTTTCCCGCGTCCTCAGTACTAAAGAAAAATTGACGCTGAAGATTTGAAATATCTACTGTATCAAAATCTGCAATTAATATTTTTCCAATACCAGCAGCAGCCAATTGCATCGCAACCATTGAGCCTAATGCCCCACATCCGACAATTATTACTTTTGAACAAAGGAGTCGGGTCTGACCCGACTCCCCTATCTCTTCCACGCTTATCTGGCGTGAATATCTTTGTTTTTCTTCAGTTGTCATTTTAATCTCATACTTTCAGGCACATCTGCAATATGAACGTCCATCTGAGGGAATGGGAATGAAAAACCTTTCTCCGGAAGCTCCTTATAAAACCTCTGGTTCATTTCAAAGAACAATCCCCAATAATTAGAAGAATGTGTCCAAGCCCTGACCACAATATTGATACTGCTGTCGGCAAGCTCATTCAGACCAACAAAAGGAGTACAATCCTTCTTAACAGGTAAACCTTCATTTATTTTCACTTGTTCTCGAAGTTTATCTTGAATACTCTGCTGATGCTTCTTTCGATTATTTCTAAACCGCTTCCACCAGCTAAATTTTTCTTTTGGATCAGCCGTAGCGTCCTGCATTAGATGTAGTTCTGCTTCTTTCCGCTCTTGAAGTTCTGCACGAATTTTAATATCGTCCTCAATAAATTGCTTGACTACACGTTGGTCGGAATTAATCATTTCTAAAATTGTAGCTTTTGCAGCTTCGTAGTCTGTGCCATATGCTAATCCAATTGTCCAATCAACACGACGGTAGTCTTCACGTGAATAATTATTGATTGAGCCGGTCGACAAGCCACCATTTGGAATAATGATGGTCTTATTATCTGCTGTATTTATAAGGGTATGAAAAATTTGGATCTCCTTTACAGTACCTGTGAATCCTTGCGCTTCAATATAATCTCCTACTTTGTAAGGCTTCAGAAGCAAGATCAGAACACCTCCTGCAAAATTCTGAAGCGTGCCACTCAATGCCATACCAATTGCAACACCGGCAGATGCAAACAGAGCAAGGAAAGAACTTGTCTCAATACCAAGAATACCTATTACGGTGATTATAAGAATAAAATAAAGCACCATTCTCACCAATGACAATACAAACGTAGTGAGAGAAGCCTCTAACTTATTTTTAAGCATCACACCAAGAACAAAATTATACAGTTTCTTGATAATGAACTTACCGATATAGAAAACTAATATGGCAATAAGCAGTTTGAATGAAAACTGAACTATGCCATTTGCTATTGTGGAAATGGCATCATCAAAGCCAAGTCCCTTTAGTGAGTCGAACATGGTTTTACCTCCTTCTACATTATCTGGAAGATCAACCACAGGAAACATATCCGTCTGAATCATATACAAATAGTTTTAAAGATTAAAGTTATGATAATTATTTATATACTCGCTTATACCAATCAAGGGTTTTATAAAATTCGGCTTTCCTGGAATTATCATCTACAAAATAATGACAGGATATACCGGAAAATTTATTCAGATCTATGACATTATAGTTAAAATCGACATTTGTAGCTGCAGAATAGAGAACCATTTCATTAAGTTTTTTCTCAAACTCCTCTACCAATGATTCCGTCTCACTATTAGCAGCACGAAGTTTTGTATATTGTCCGAAATCGTAGAAAGGACCGATTGAACCTCTGGTGTATCTTAACAAATCTACTTTAGAAGGTAACGTAGAATTGGCATAAGCATCTCTGCAAATATCAGCAATACCTTCCAATTTATCCATATCGACAACACATATAGTAGCTACCCTCATTGACGATGAAGAGTAATTGTCATAATAATTGAAAAAAGTATTTGCACCGCCAATCAAATCTGGTTTTTCTGCGAGAAAATAAGGTAACGTAAGATTATAAGGCATTCCAGGTGTAAACACTTCAGTAGGATAGCCTATGAAATACTTACATTTATTTCTCAATTCATAAATAGTTTCAATACCGCTCATATAGCACGCGTCAAACCAAATGAAATTAAAGAAATTATCCGGAATTGCATCTGCGAGTTCATCAATATTGATCTGATCGGAGTAAGAAGAATCCTTATCAGCATCTTTGTCTGAGCCAAAAGAGTGGAGAATCGGACGTGAAACGCCTTCTTCGGATCTTGTCGAAGTGAAAGGATCAAGTCCTGTACCATGCGACCATAGTATAAGTCCATAGAGATCTGAAGTATACATAGTCATAACATCATTAATGACACCAGATATTCTATCAGGATCCGTAGAATATAATATCTTATCATATCCCTTTATCATCTCAAAGGTCACTGATCCATCATGATGTTTTTTCAATTCTAAAAGCTCTGGATTGCTATTGGGCGTTACTTGATAAACAAGCATTCTAAGTCCACTTAAATTCATTTCTGAGGCTGCCTCAAGAATTTCATTCTTGTCTTCAATCAGATTCCCATAAAGATTATTAGAAGCTACGGCATATAAAATTACTGTAGTCTTAGTATTTTCATTTTTTGGCACCGGGGAATCATTATGACATGAAGATAGTGGCATACCGCACATTAGAGCGAGAACACCTCCTACTTTTACATTATATAAGTATGTATGCGCCATTATGTATTATTTGTGTAAAGAGAAAAAGTTTCTTTCAAAAATTCATGTATCCAAAGAGAACAGAATATAAATAATCATTATATTTTCCCTAAAAGAATCAGGAATTCTAACTATTTAACGAATTATTTATTAATCTTGATATGTAAAATACTCCTTTAATTTATAGTGATTTCATTATTTATCTTCTAAATAAAGTCACTCAATCATTGTTTATATAAATTTTACAATTAAATGTTAAATTTAGATGATAGTATACTACTTATCATGATAAAAATCTATTCCTCTAATTTTCAAGATGTCAATATTAAAATACACACAAGTAGCAATTAAAAGAGAAATATATTCTTTCTCGACTTTAGAATCAGAATAAACTAAGTTAGTTTAAAATTGTTAAATAAATAAAAGTAATTTTATTTAGCCGACGAGTATTCGTCGATTCCATGAATAAATATGAAGAAATCAATAATATGGCTCCTCACAATAGTAATGGCAATTACCTTTGGCGCATTACTGTATTTTCAGATAATGTATCTGGAAAATATGGTAAAAATGAGAGAGGCTCAGTTCTCCGAGTCAGTAATGAGGTCACTCTCTGCCACTTCATCATTTATGGAGAAACAAGAAACATTGCACTATTTGCAGGAAGATATCAATATAATAGAATCAAATCTATATGATGAGAACTCATTTTCTTTAGAAAATGAGAATCTTAGATATTCAGTGGAGAGTCCTGACGGCACAGTCACTAACTATACATTGGCTGCCGAAGTAGATCGCTCCCGCCAGGATCCTTCAAAGCTTATTTTTCCCTCACCTACAGGTAATATCTCAAGCCACTACCGTACAATGCAGGAAGTAATTCGCAGTCAGTATCTCTATCAAAAAGGTCTGCTTAATGAAGTTATATTGTCGATACTACGTGATTCGGGAAGACGCTCTGTATTTGAACGAGCCGACTCAACAACTATACGTAATTATCTTACAACTGAGCTCGCCGGAAATGGTCTATCTGTGCCTTTTGTTTTTGCAATTACTAATAATAAAGGTGCAATTCTTTATGCATCAAATGGATATGATGATACTGCCACGAAGGAAGTATATTCACAGATGCTTTTTCCTAACACGGATAATCAACTGCGCTTAAATGTACAGTTTCCGACAAAACATAATTATATTTTCTCCTCTGTGCGCTTTATTATCCCTACCCTTGCCTTCACTCTGATATTGCTAGTGATATTCCTATTCACTATCATACTTGCCTTTAGGCAGAAAAAACTTTCCGAGATGAAGACGGATTTCATCAATAATATGACTCATGAATTGAAGACTCCGATATCAACCATCTCTTTGGCTGCTCAAATGTTGAATGATGACTCTGTAAGAAAATCACCAAGTTCGCTCAGCCATCTTTCTCAGGTTATAATGGACGAAAGTAAACGATTGCGTTTTCAAGTGGAAAAAGTGCTTCAGATGTCTGTATTTGATAAGTCAGTTAATTCTCTGAAATTTTCTGATGTTGATGCAAATAAGATTATTGAAAATGTAATTCATACTTTTAAAATCAAGGTGGAAAAATATGGTGGAAAAATCACTTATCATCTTGGTGCCGAAAATGCAATAATTCATGTTGACGAGATGCATTTTACTAATATTATCTACAATCTGCTTGACAATGCAGTGAAATATATGCGCGAAGATGTGGAACCACATCTTGACATTACTACCAAAGATCTTGATGGAAAAAGATTGGAAATAAGAATTAGTGATAACGGCATCGGTATAAAGAAAGAAGATCTTAAGAAGATATTTGAGAAATTCTATAGGGTCACTACTGGTAATCGCCACGACGTAAAAGGATTCGGACTCGGGTTGGCATATGTGAAGAAAATGATTACTATTTTTGAGGGATCAATAAGTGTGGAGAGTGAACTTGGAAAAGGATCTACTTTCATAATACTCCTTCCACTTGATACTTCTGAATATGCTTTGAACGACGAATATTAAATTAAATATGTATTCAAAATAATTAATAATCGATTATTAATAAAACATACAAATATGGACGACAAACTTAAAATTCTGCTTTGTGAGGATGATGAAAACCTCGGTATGCTTCTAAGGGAGTTTCTGCAGGCAAAGGGATTCAATGCCGACTTGTTTCCTGACGGAGATAAGGGATATAAGGCTTTTTTGAAGGGTAAGTATGATTTATGTGTTTTTGATGTAATGATGCCTAAAAAAGATGGATTTACATTGGCACAAGAAATCAGAAACGTCAATAGTGAGGTACCAATTATTTTTCTTACTGCGAAGGCTCTTAAAGAAGATGTTCTTGAAGGATTCAAATTGGGTGCTGATGACTATATTACCAAACCCTTCTCAATGGAAGAACTGGTATTTCGTATTGGAGCAATCTTGCGTCGTGTAAAAGGTAAGAAAGATAAGGAAATCACACTCTATAAACTTGGTAAATATACCTTTGATACACAGAAACAAGTACTGATTTCTGACGATAAGACCCAGAAGCTTACTACTAAGGAATCTGAGTTGCTAGCTTTGTTGTGTTCGCACGTAAATGAAATCCTTGAGAGAAATTTTGCTTTAAAATCTATATGGATTGATGACAATTACTTCAATGCAAGAAGCATGGATGTCTACATCACTAAGCTTCGTAAATTATTGCGTGATGATAAAAATATAGAAATCATAAATATTCACGGTAAAGGCTACAAACTTATAGCTCCTGATGTAACTTCACAAAAGGATTGATGACTGATTGTGCGATATTCTTTTAGGGCGTGATTTGAATTAATGACAAATCACGCCCACATTGGAATTATATTGACAACTTTCAGATAATAATATTAAGCTGCTACTTAATAACATCCACTCATGAAATATTTATTTTTTATATACCAATGGTTGATAGCCGGTCCAATTTTTTTAGTTGTGACTTTTATTACTGCTATTATTACAAGTATAGGTTCTCTTTTATCAGGTACACATTTTTGGGGATACTATCCTGCCCACTTGTGGTCTCGTTTTTGTTGTAGACTTATGTTTGTCAAAGTGATAGTAAAGGGTAAAGAGAAGATTGATAACAATACGTCTTATATATTTGTAGCAAACCATCAAGGAGCTTTTGATATATGGTCTATATATGGCTATCTTAATCATAATTTTAAATGGCTGATGAAAAAAGAATTAGAGAAAATCTTTATGGTGGGGGCTGCATGCAGACGAGCTGGACATGTATTTGTTGATGATTCAAATATAGCATCTATAAAACAGACAATCACAGAAGCCGAAAATACGTTGAAAGATGGAATGTCACTTGTGATTTTTCCAGAAGGCAGCCGCAGTTGGGATGGAAAAATGATACCGTTCAAACGAGGAGCTTTCCTTTTAGCGTCAGAATTTAATCTTCCGGTAGTACCTATTACAATAGATGGCAGTTACAGGCGAATGCCCCGCTTTACATATAATATAACACCTGGTAAAATAATTCTCACCATTCATGAACCTATTTATCCCGATGGACGTGGGTTCAATACAAAGAAACTTCTTAAGCAATGTTACGATGAAATCGAGTCCTCTTTGCCGGATTGTGACAAAGGAGAAAGCCTTGGGCATCGGCCTGAAAATGAAGTGTAGAAATTTTCTTAAGAAAAGATTTGTATATAATAATTTTTTGAATTAACTTTGCTGCTGAAGCAGGGGTGCTTTGTAAAGCTGAGATTATACCCTGTGAACCTGATGCGGATAATGCCGATGAAGGGAGCTTCCCGAATAAAGAATCCTTTTTAAGACATAAGATCCGCCATAAAGGTGGATCTTTTTATTTTCATAATATGCAAAGAAATCTTATCTCAATTCTCGCAATTGCAGGTTCCGATAATTCAGGAGGTGCTGGCATTCAGGCTGACGTACGCGCCGCCGCTTTGCGTAATGTATTTTGTTCAACTGCAATTACAGCGGTGACTTCTCAGAGTTCAAATGGTATGTCAGGTATGACTCTGGTTAATCAGGATTTCTTGATTCAACAAATTAAAGATGTCTTTATCGATGCTTCCCCTCTAGCAATCAAGATAGGTATGTTGGGTTCTTTAGATAACGGATTTGCAGTTACTGAATTCTTACATAAATATGCCAAAGCTATCCCAATAGTTATTGATCCTGTTATGATGATTACTGCAGGGAACAATATCATATCTGATTCAGGAAAACTAACGGATTTATATGTCAACCACTTATGTCCTTTAGCAACAATTGTTACTCCAAACTTGGAAGAAGCACGCATATTAGGTGCATCCGGTACCACACAGAGGGAATTAACAGCTTCTTTACTCAACATTTTAAGGTGTAAGGCAGTCATTCTAAAGGGGGGGCATAGTAAAGGAAATTTAGTTACTGATGTCTTGGCATTGACTTGTCAGGATAGTAGTATAAAGTTCTATGAAGTGACAGCTTCAAAGGAGTATTGTAAAAATTTACATGGGACAGGTTGTACCTATTCATCGATTGTTGCTGCTGAATTAGCCAAGGGATACTCAATCATAGATGCTTTTATGACTGCCTCATGGTTAATGAAAAGCATTATCAATCAAAGTACCTACTACCATTACCATAACTCGAACTATGGTCCGTTAAATCTTTTCAATTACCATACAATACAATCATAACACATATTTGTTATACTTTAAAACAATAATCAAACATTATTAGGCTATGAAAATTATTTTAAACAGTATTCCCACTACTCTTCCAAAAGACTATATGACAGTTGATGATCTCATAGAATGGAAAAGTATAAAGCCAATTGGAACAGCAGTTGCAATAAACAATAAAATCATTAGAAGAGAAAATTGGAAAATAACTCGATTATCTGATTTAGATCAGGTAAATATTATTTCTGCAGCTTTCGGAGGATAAATTTAAGACTGTAAAGTAATTATTGGTATGAAAGACGAATTCAGGATAATAGCTATAACCTCACCCCAGCATATTCCCGGGGAAGCTATGAAAATAAATGAAATTCTTTGTAATAATGAAGCGGATCTTGTTCATATCCGTAAGCCACTATGGACAGAAGACCAAACAATTGAGTTATTACAACAAATCTCTCCTGAATTTTACAATCGTATCAAATTACATGACCATTTTTCTCTTCTTCAGTGGTTTCCGCTTTTAGGTATACATCTCAACTCAAGAAATTCTATTGTCCCCAAAAACGTAGTATTGTCAGTGAGTTGCTCATTCCATAATATTGATCAGCTCGTAAAGGCAGATCAGTACGACTATGTAACTCTATCTCCTATTTTCGATTCAATATCAAAATCTGATTATAGAAGTGCATTTTCCTTATCTGAACTTGCTCCTTATTTAAACGGGAAAAGAGTGATAGCCCTTGGAGGAGTTACACCTGATAAATTTGAACAATTAAAAAATGCGGGTTTTGCAGGTGCTGCCATGTTAGGCTACTTTTGGAATTAGAAGAAACAAGAGTATAAATAGGTTACAATAAATTTCAGTTTAATAATCAAAAAATAAATAAAGTTTATGTTACAGTATATAACAAATACGGATTGTGCAACCCCGGTTGCTGATCAAATATTTGCAGTGATAGATGGCGGTTGTCGCTGGGTTCAAATACGAATGAAAGATGCGTCTGACGATGAAATTCGTAAAGTAGTTGAAGCAGTAATGCCAAAATGCATAGAAAAGGAAGTTTTTCTCTTACTTGATGACCGGGTTGAACTTGCAAAAGAATTAAATGTAGGTGGTGTACATCTTGGGAAAGATGATATGCCATGTAGTAAGGCAAGAATGATTTTAGGACCGGCTGCTGTGATTGGTGTTACAGCTAATACTTTCGCAGATGTTGTGGCTGTGAGCAATCTTGATATAGATTACTATGGTATTGGTCCCTTTGCTACTACCACAACCAAGAAACATCTCGCTCCAGTCCTTGGCATTGAGGGGATACGCCAAATCTGTACAGACATGAATGAAAAAGAAATTAATATTCCTAAGGTTGCAGTTGGCGGAATTAAATATGAGGATGTGTTGCCTTTGATTGAGGCAGGAGTGAATGGAGTAGCTGTGAGTGGTGCTATTGCATTTGCTAAAGACTTGGTAAAAGAAACAGAACGATTCGTGGCTTCCATGCCAAATTATGAAGGGAATTCATAATCTATACACATTAAATTTAAGAATTTTATACCTACAAAAAATGGACGAAATATTAAAAATTGGAGATCGGGAATTTACCTCACGTTTATTTGTTGGCACCGGTAAATTTCCATCACCTGAAATTATGCTTGAGTCTATCAAAAGCTCAGGTTCACAAATGATTACGGTAGCCATGAAGCGTATTAATATGATGAATGAGGCTACTGATGAGATGCTCACTCATATTAATCGTGACAATGTTCAGCTACTTCCCAATACTTCAGGAGTGAGAAATGCTAAGGAAGCAATACTTGCAGCTCAAATGAGTCGTGAAATTTTCAACACTGGTTTTATCAAATTGGAAATTCATCCTGATCCCAAGTATCTTATGCCTGACCCGATAGAAACTCTTAAAGCTACCGAAACGTTGGCAACAGATGGTTTCACAGTTCTCCCCTATATTCAGGCTGATCCTGTGCTATGCAAGCTTCTTGAAGAAGCGGGAGCGGCTGCAGTGATGCCACTTGCAGCTCCTATAGGAACCAACAAAGGCCTTGTAACGCGTGATTTGTTAGAGATTATCATAGAGCAAAGTAATGTACCTGTAATTGTTGATGCCGGACTTGGAGCCCCTTCTCATGCAGCTGATGCAATGGAAATGGGAGCTGATGCCGTACTTGTTAATACTGCCATAGCGGTTTCCAGAAATCCAGTTCTTATGGCTGATGCTTTTAGAATGGCGGTTATTGCCGGACGTAGGGCTTTTAACGCTGGTCTGGGTGTGGTATCCTCACATGCAGTTGCTACTTCTCCATTAACCTCATTCCTTGATTAGCGTTTGGGTTTTCATAACTTAGTAGTGAAATCATAATTTAACATAAAAAATAAGAAAAAACATCTCCATATAATGGAAATAGAAAATATTAATGTTTCCTCTTATCCAAACTCCACTAAAATTTATGTTGAGGGTAAACTATTCCCAATTAGAGTGGCAATGAGGGAAATACATCAATACCCTACTGTAACAATTGAAAATGGGAAACGAATAGAGTGTCCTAACGAACCTGTAACTGTCTATGATACCAGCGGACCATACACTGATCCCAATATCAAGATTGACATTAATAAAGGATTGCCTCGTGATCGTGAAAAATGGATTGTTGACCGAGATGATACCTTAGTGCAAGATGATATTTCAAGCGAATATGGCAAAGCCAGACGTGATGATCCTTCGCTTGATCCTATACGCTTCCCCGTGTTCCATAAACCAAGGAAAGCTAAGGATGGAAAGCGTGTGACCCAGATGCACTATGCTCGTAAAGGTGTGATTACTCCTGAAATGGAATATGTGGCAATACGTGAAAATCTTGATAATGAGAAGAGAGGTATCAAGAGCTATATCACCCCTGAGTTTGTAAGAAATGAAGTAGCAACAGGAAGGGCAATCATTGCAGCTAATATCAACCATCCAGAGGCAGAACCCATGATTATCGGTAGGGCTTTTGCTGTAAAACTAAACACAAATATTGGTAATTCAGCTCTCTCTTCCGGCATTGAAGAGGAAGTTGCCAAAGCTGTATGGAGTTGCTACTGGGGTGGAGACACATTGATGGATCTTTCTACAGGCAACAATATTCATGAGACTCGAGAATGGATTATACGTAACTGTCCTGTACCTGTGGGCACTGTCCCTATCTACCAAGCACTTGAAAAAGTGAATGGTCGTGTAAAAGATTTGACTTGGGAAATCTATAAGGACACCCTGATCGAACAATGTGAACAAGGTGTTGACTATTTTACAATCCATGCCGGAGTACTTCGTGAACATGCTGAGCTTGTCAGTGAAAGACTTACCGGGTGTGTTTCCCGAGGTGGCTCAATTATGACTCAATGGTGTGTTGAGCATGATCAAGAGAGTTTCCTCTATACTCACTTTGATGAAATCTGTGAAATCCTTAACAAATATGATGTTGCGGTTTCATTGGGTGATGGTATGCGTCCGGGATCTACTCATGATGCCAATGATCGAGCCCAATTCCTAGAACTTGAAGTACTTGGAGAACTGACTAAGAAAGCCTGGGAACACGATGTACAGGTCATCGTTGAGGGTCCTGGTCATGTCCCCATGCACAAGATAAAGGCAAATATGGAAAAACAGGAAAATGTGTGTGATTATGCCCCATTCTATACACTTGGTCCTCTCACCACTGACATTGCCCCTGCCTATGATCATATTACTTCTGCCATTGGAGCAGCTATTATATCAAGTCTTGGTACCGCGATGATATGTTATGTGACCCCTAAAGAACATCTTTCTTTACCAAATCTGAACGATGTGAGGGAGGGTGTGATTACCTACAAGATAGCTGCTCATGCTGCCGATCTTTGTAAGGGTTTCCCGGGTGCAAATGTGCGTGATGATGCTCTTAGTAAGGCACGCTATGAATTTAGATGGAAAGATCAATTCAACCTTTCTCTTGATCCGGAGAAAGCAAAGAATTATTATTTAGAATCACGTAGAGATGCTCCTGACGCTGATGACAGGTTCTGCACAATGTGTGGTCCGAATTTCTGTGCTATGAGAATATCTCAAGATATTGCAGAGTCATGCGAAAAATGAAATCTGATCCAACACCGGATGCTATATTTGGGCATGGCTTTGCCGATGTTATTAGTCAATATGATTGGGACTCGACCATTAATATGGTCGAGTCTGCAACCCTTGCAGATGTAGACAGAGTTTTATCAAAAGCTTTTACTAATAAAAAAGCTCTTACTCCGGAAGAATTTGCTGTGCTGATTTCTCCGGTAGCTTCCCAGCGATTAGAGATAATGGCACAATTGAGCTGTCATTTTACGCGTGAACGCTTCGGAAAAACAATTTCCTTATACATACCCATGTATGTAGGAAATGCATGCACCAATAAATGCGTATACTGTGGATTCAACCATGATAATCCTTTCCAACGTACTATTCTGACCATGCCACAGATTGAGGAGGAATGTAAAGCTATTCGTCAACTTGGTCCTTTTGAAAATCTTCTCATTGTTGCTGGCGAATACCCATCATTGTGTGGTGTGGAGTATTTAGAAAATGTATTAAAAGTATGCAGACCCTATTTCCATAATCTTACGATTGAGGTTCAACCTATGAGAGCGGTGGATTATGAACGCCTAACTCATTCAGGTCTTAATGGTGTTGTTTGTTTTCAGGAAACTTATCATAAGGAAGCATATAAGAAATACCATCCTAAAGGGATGAAAAGTCATTTTGAATGGAGACTAAACGGCTATGACCGTATGGGGGAAGCTGGAGTTCATAAGATAGGACTTGGTGCTCTTTTAGGTCTCGAAGATTGGCGTGGTGATGTAGTGATGTTAGCTCGACATCTTCGCTATCTTCAGAAAAAATATTGGAGAAGCCGATATTCTGTGAATTTCCCAAGAATGTGTCCTTCTGAGAGTGGATTTCAGCCTGTCAGTATTATCAATGATAAGGAATTGGCACAATTAACATTTGCATTCCGTATATTTGATCATGATGTTGATATATCCTACTCAACACGTGAAGCTCCTGCCTACCGTGATAATATGATGACACTTGGAGTGACTTCAATGAGTGCGGGGAGCAAAACAGACCCGGGAGGTTATACCTCTGTCCCTGATTCTTTGGAACAATTTGAAGTAACCGACGAACGCACTCCCAGAGAAGTAGAGAAAGCTATCCGACAGCATGGTTACGATCCGGTTTGGAAAGACTGGGACTCTGTATTTGATTAGAGTTGATGAGTTGAACGTTTTCATAAACCTTTTCAGTTTAGTTTTTGTTATACGAGTAAAAACTTAAACTGATTAATTATGAAATTTACACAACCAAAATTACCCTATGCGCAAGATGCTCTTGCTCCAATAATTTCTCCTACAACTATCGAATATCATTACGGTAAGCATGAGAGAGCCTATATTGACACTCTTAATAAGCTCATTGAAGGAACAGAATATGAAGATATGCCCCTTGAAGAGATTATTCTGAAGAGTGATGGAAAACTTTTCAATAATGCTGCCCAGGCATGGAATCATATCTTCTATTTCTTCCAGTTCAATCCTGATGGAATGAAAGAACCCTCAGGTAAATTGAGAGAAAAAATCGATGAACAGTTTGGCTCCTTTGATGAGTTTAAGAAAAAATTTGAAGAAGCTGGTACCACCCTTTTCGGTTCAGGTTGGGTTTGGTTATCCGCTGATACTGACGGCACTCTGTTTATTACACAATCTCAGAACGCTGGAACACCATTAACACAGAATTTGCGTCCGCTTCTCACATTCGATGTCTGGGAACATGCCTATTATCTCGATTATCAGAATCTACGTGGTGAATATCTCCATAATCTTTGGGATATTGTGGATTGGAATATTATCGAAAGGCGTTATATCTGAGTTCTTTATATCTAAGAATAATGTGCCCACAGGAGAATTTCTGTGGGCACACTATATTCTGGAATAATGAAATCTCAAAATTCTCACTCAATTACTACATCGAAATGTTCGAGGAAATCCTGAGTCTTTTGAATATAATCTTTCATCACAACATCATCTTCCACGAAGGGCACTTCTTTACGATAAGCCTCCATAACTTTTTCAATAAGCGGTGAGGATTTAAGAGGACGACGGAAATCAATTCCCTGAGCCGCATTCATCAACTCTATTGCAGCAATTATCTTAAGGTTATCTATTATTTTATGTAATTTGGTTGCGGCATTTGCTCCCATTGAAACGAGATCTTCTTGTCCATTAGAGCTGACAATTGAATCACAAGAAGCAGGCCAGGCATACATTTTATTCTGGCTAACTACTGATGCGGCAGCATATTGGGGAATCATGAAACCTGAGTTTAAGCCAGGTTTTGCTACCAGAAATTCAGGTAAACCCCGCAATCCCATAATAAGCTGAGCTACCCGACGCTCTGAAATGTTACCAAGTTCATGGAGCGCTACACCCATATAGTCAAATACAAGAGCAATAGGTTCGCCATGGAAGTTACCACCACTAACTACTAAATCGTCATCAGGGAAGACTGTTGGATTGTCTGTTACAGAGTTAATCTCAATATGAAGGACTTCCGTTACGTGATGCATTGCGTCTTTTACAGCACCATGAACCTGTGGGATGCATCTGAATGAATAGGGATCCTGCACATGTTCTTTTTCTCTCTTGATTATTTCACTGCCCTCAAGAATTCTACGGAATACGGCACCTGTCTCTATTTGACCTTTATGAGGACGAACCTGTTGAATGCAATCCCAAAACGGTTCTATTCTGCCATCAAATGCCTCAAGGCTCATTGCACCAAATAGATCGAAACAATTTACCATGTGCCAGCCGTCAATAAGAGCTTTAATACCGTTTGCACTCATAAACTGAGTACCATTAAGAAGAGCAAGCCCCTCTTTGGATTGAAGTTTTATAGGTTTCCAGCCAAATATATCAAGTATCTCCTTCCCGGAATGATACTCCCCTTTCCAATTGACTGCACCCTCTCCAATTAATGGTAAGAAAAGATTTGCAAGAGGAGCAAGGTCTCCTGATGCGCCAAGTGAACCACGGTCAAATACTTCGGGAAGAATATCGTTATTGTAGAAATCTATGATTCTTTCCACGGTTTGTACCTGAACTCCACTAAATCCCATTGAAAGCGCATGTGCTTTCAGAAGAAGCATGAGCTTAACTACGACTTTGTCAACAGGTGTGCCTACGCTGCAAGAATGGCTCTTCACCAAATTTTCTTGAAGTGTGGAAAGTTCTTCACGAGAAATATGTTTATTGCATAGAGAGCCAAAGCCGGTTGTGACTCCATAAATTGGTACTGTGTTATTATCTGTTTTTTTGTCAAGGAAATCACGACAATGCTGAATCTTTTGGCGTGCCTCCTCTGAAATAGTCAATTTAGTACCATCATTCAGTATCTTTTCAATCAGATCATAAGTCAGTAGACTTGAGCCAATTGCATAGGTTTCTAATTTTGCCATTTTATTGGTATTGATTTCAATTAGTTCAAATGTTTTTATTTATTCTGAGTCACAACTTTTCCATCATGAACTGTGGTTTTCACACAGTTCATCCCAACATAGTAAGGTAAAATATGATAATTATCGCTTCCGAGAATTATCACATCTCCCCTTTTACCTGGTTCAAGCGAACCTATTTCATGAGCCATTCCAAGTGCAGCTGCTCCATTAAGTGTAAGGGCGGTAATTGTTTCCTCTATGCTCATATTCATATATATACAGGCAAGGGCAATCGTTAAAGGAATTGAACCTGAGAAACAGCTGCCGGGATTAAGATCTGTGGCAAGAGCAACTGGTGCTCCTGCGTCAATAAATTTACGAGCGGGTGCATAAGGTTCTTTTAAGGCAAATGCTGTCAAAGGTAATAAGGTTGCTACCACACCGGCATCTGCCATCATCTGAATTCCCTTATCGCTGACATGAAGAAGATGGTCAGCAGACAACGCTCCTAATTCGGCGCTTAATTCCCCACCTCCAAGAGTGACTATTTCATCAGCATGGAGCTTAAGAGAATAACCCATAGCCTCTGCAGCTTCAAGCAAGCGGCGTGAGTCTTTCAGTTCAAATACATTTTTCTCACAAAATACGTCGCAGCATTTTGCCTTCCCCTTTGCTTTTGGCAGCATTTCATTAATAATAAGGTCAACATATTCAGTAGTATGCCCCTTATATTCTGTAGGTACTGCATGGGCTCCAAGAAATGTGGCAATAATACTTACCTTCTGATCTGGTCTGTCAGCAAGTTCAGATATAGCATCCAGCATCTTAATCTCAGTTTCACTGTCAAGACCATAACCGCTTTTCGCTTCTACTGTCGTCACACCCATCTCACTCATACGGTCAACAAACCACTGGGCTTTATCAATTAATTCTTCTTTTGAAGCCTCACGAGTGGCATTTACAGTTGACTGTATTCCCCCACCTCGTTCCATAATTGACATGTAAGAGTCGCCTTTCAGTCGCCATTCAAACTCGTCAGGTCGGAAACCACCGAAGATAAGGTGTGTATGCGAATCTATAAATCCGGGTAAAGAGACATTTCCTTTTGCATCAATCACCTCATAATGTTCATCAGGACGTACAGCAGGATGTCCTTCCATTGGACCTGCATAGCTAATAATACCCTCTGTGATAATAATGCACCCATCAGGAATAACCTCTATGTCGTGCATTAAGTTACCCTTCTTGGCTTCTTTACCAAGAGGGGTAACTATTTTTGTGTTGTTAATTATAAGATTTTTCATCTTGATTATTTCTTGATGAGTTCAGCCAGGAATGTGTCATCAGCAATAAATGGTTCAGTAATCATAAATCCATTTTTAGACTGAGTTTCATTCCACTCTTTCACAGTTGACATTGCGTTTTCATTACGTGCCCATGAACGGCGTGCTACTCCACTCATAACGTCCCAAAGCATAGCATTTTTCAAAATCTCATCTACTCTTTCCGAGCCATCACATACCATTCCGAAGCCACCGTTGATTGATTTACCTATACCTACACCTCCACCATTATGAAGTGCTACAAGGCTCATGCCGCGTGCGCAGTTTCCCGCAAAACACTGTACTGCCATATCTGCCATCACATTAGATCCATCTTTAATATTGGAAGTCTCACGGAAAGGTGAGTCAGTACCACTTACATCATGATGGTCGCGTCCAAGCATAATTGGACCAACTTCCCCGTTACGTACCATCTCATTAAACCTCAAAGCAATCTTCAAGCGTCCCATAGCATCTTGATACAGAATACGAGCTTGTGTCCCCACTACTAATGCATTTTTTTCAGCATCACGTATCCAATTGTAATTGTCTCGGTCCTGACCACGACGATTAGGGTCAATGCACTCCATGGCAGCTTTATCAGTCTTAATCAGATCTTCATGCTTACCACTCAGACATACCCAACGGAACGGACCATAACCGAAATCAAATAGCATCGGACCCATAATATCTTCTACATACGAAGGCCAAATGAATCCATCTTTTTCATCTATCCCATTACGAGAAATTTCTTTAACACCGGCATCATATATAGCTTTCATAAATGAGTTGCCATAATCAAAGAAATAGGTACCCCTTCCCACCAAAGCCTTTATGGCATTGAAATGGCGTTTCAGTGACTCATCAACTTTTCTTCTAAACTCATCATGATCTTCATGAAGAAGACGTGTACGCTCTTCAAAAGAGAGTCCTGCAGGACAATATCCACCTTCATACACAGCATGACATGAAGTCTGGTCGCTTAATAATTCTATAGGTTTATGGTTATTAACTGCATACTCAAGAAGGTCAACCACATTCCCATGATAAGCAATAGATATTGGACGCTTTTCTTTCATTGCTTCCTCTGCCAGACGGAAAGCCTCGGGAATTGAGTCAGTGACTTCCTGTACCCAACCTTGATTCTTTCGTGTCTCGATGCGTGAAAGGTCTACTTCTGCAATGACAGCAGCAGCTCCCGCTATTTCCGCAGCCTTTGGCTGGGCACCACTCATACCTCCAAGACCTGATGACACAAAAAGATGACCTGCAAGATCACCATCTTGAGAAACTCCAAGTTTCATACGACCAGCATTAAGGAGAGTATTAAATGTGCCATGCACGATACCCTGTGGACCTATATACATCCATCCTCCTGCTGTCATCTGACCATAGTTGGCAACTCCCATTTGCATTGCCTCATGCCAATCATGAAGATTATCAAACATACCAACCATCATGGCATTTGTAATAATAACTCTTGGAGCATCTTTCTTTGATGGGAAAAGACCAAGAGGATGACCAGATTCAACTACAAGTGTCTGCTCATCAGTCATCTCCTCCAGATACTTCTTTATCAGATGGTATTGTAACCAGTTCTGACAAACTTGCCCTGTCTCTCCATAGGTGACAAGTTCGTAGGGATAAAGTGCTATATCAAAACATAGATTATTATCAATCATAACCTGAAATGCCTTACCTGCAAGACATTTACCCTTATATTCATCTATGGGTTTTGCCTTAAGGTCACCTTCTGGACGCCAGCGATAGGCATATATACGTCCCCTTGTGCGCAATTCTTCCAGAAATTCAGGTGCAACTTTCTCATGCAACTCCTCAGGAAGATAGCGGAGAGCATTTTTTAAAGCTGTAACAGTCTTGGAGTCATTTAATGTATAGCCTCTGTCGGGTGCGCGTCTAATACCTTCTCTGAAGGCTGGATATTCCGGAAGTTCTGCAGATAAGATAATTCTGTTATGTTCCATGATTTTTGATTAATCGGTTAAATTTTATTGTTGGCACCTTCTTTTTATTTATCTATGATGAGGGTACCATAAATTATTGCTGCAAATTTAATCATTTTTCCATAAATTCCCAAAGTCAATTGATTAAAAATGCTCTCCATACTTCCATTTTGTTGGAAGTATATAATTTAACTCCTTATTTTTCATTCTATTTTAAAGTGGCAGACTAAAATTAATACCCCCTATAATCATTTGTCTTTTGAGATAATTATAGGGGTATTATTATAATGCTCTATTTTGTCTAAATAAATAGTGTTATTCCAGTCGAGAATGGTTGGAAATTGAGTGTTATATATGAATCCATCACTTTCATAGGGGAATAACGCACATATACTCCTATAGTGTTCCTGAGCGACAGACTACCAAAAATATCAATAGTAAATCTTTTAGGAGAAACAGATTTTGTAAAGCTTTCACTATTATTACCCAACTTATCTTCATACGCTGTCAAGACTGATGCATATGTATTGAAATCAAAAATTGGTCCGCATTTAAAATAAAGACTGCTTTTGGGTATTTTATATGAAAACAAGAGTGGTAACTGTAGGCTAAAGGTTTTAAGTCTTGAATACTTGCCTCGTATACCTTCCGGATATTTTCCCCATTCTAAACCATTATACTCATTTGTCACGAGACATTTGTCAGAGGTAGTAATTTTATAGTTTCTCCAATCAAATCCTAATCCGAATGAAAGACTGGAACTATTGGAAAAAGAATACTGAAGCCCACAACACATCAGCCAACTTATCTCAAATGATTTTGACCATTGTAGTCCACCTTCCGGATATTGATTGACGGGATTAATCAAACCAATTGATACTCCAGTCCCTATTAGATTAAATTTAGATTTTCTTTCACCAAATGCAATTAATATGCCTATGCAATGTGGAAAATATTTTTCATTATCAGAAATCTTAGATGTTTTTACTGAAGCATCAGGAGTATATTCCGTAAATGCTGATACACTGAAAGCTTCATCATTCTCGTTTCCGCTAACTGTTACCTTCATACCATTCTCATTTTCCGTAATAACTAATTTTGAAGGTGAGGGTATATTAATTAATGTATCTGGTCCTTCTATTGATACACTTTTCGAAAAGCTATCCTGAAAAGTAATTATTGCCATCAAACAGAGAACGACTTTACCCATTATATAATTTAGATGTCTTATTTTCATATTTATTGTCTAATTTTCTTAATTTTACATATTTTTATTCTATCTCTTTTTGTCTTAAAATGAATATATTTCTATTCCTAGTGAAAGACTCTTAAGTTCAGGTCCATAATCCTTATGGAAAAGACTTAATGGTGACCAAGTAAAATAAATTCCGATATCCCAGACACCGAAAAATGCGTATGCTTCAGGAGTTATAAGATTTTGTTGAAACCCCTTATATTTTGTTTTAATTTTTAAATTATTCTCTTTAATTTCAGTTAGAGCTATAGCGTAACTATTAAAATTAATAATCCCCCCAATTGAGAAATTAAAGTTGTTTCTAATATTTTGTTTATATAGCATGGGAACCTGAAATGATAATATAGTCATCTGGGATGAGTTAACTGTCTGTCCATAAGCAACTGGAAGTATTGTAAGTCGATCCTCGTCTTTCCCATAAGCAAACCCATCTTGAGTCTTAAATATTTTACACCCCATTCCAAAGCCAAGTAAAAAAGTTGATTTGTAACGTTGCCCTTTACTCCATTCTATTCCAACTAATTGTCGAATTCCTATTTCAAAGAAGTCCTTTACTTTATTTTTACTATAATTAAATCTCCATCCAGAATATAAATGCTCAAAACATACCACATCACGTCTTACTTTATTCCTATTGGCAAAAATAGGATTGTTTTTTCTGACAAATGGAGGGTTAAATACCCAACTATCTTCCAATTCAATTTCATCAATCGAATCATTAACCTCTACTTTAACCATATAATTAAAAGGATTATTAAAACCTTCTTCGTCTTTTGTATTTGCCTTTACTTTCGTGACACCTTCTTGTCGGGTCACAAGAATATCTGTGGCATTCTCCAAAACCGCGATTGTATCGGTAATCTCCTGAGAAAAAGTATTATAATTCAATGTGAATATAAACACCAAAATAATAATTGTCCTGTGTATCATAAATTTATTTCTTTATTAAAGATTTTGCCATTTCTTCTGTTATTGCACCTTCAAGATATATAAGCATAGTCTTATCTTTCCCAACCGGACGCTGATTGAGATAGTATAAATAACGTCTCTCTGATCCTGTGCCACCAAGAAAATACATCCCGAAATAGAGTTTTCCTTTTTTGTATATCACTTCTTTAGATTTTGCTATTGTTCCGTCTTTTCTAACTGCTTTTTCAATATTATCAGATAATTTCTCATCATTATTTACGACTATACTTTTATATTTAGTAAGACCTGCCATTTGTAGCTTCTGACCAGTTATTTCCACTAAAGTTACTGCAGGATTACTCTTATAAATTTCACCAAAAAATTGTGCGACATTCAGACCATCTTGAGCAAAAGATGCAATAACCCATACTGAACTTAGCAGTAATATTATTAATCTTTTTTTCATAACTCTTCCGAATTCAATACGTTTCTTAAGTCATTAAAATTATTATTAATCTCATCTGTCATTTCTGCGGAGACAATTGACATTTCTGAGAGTTGCTCCGCAACCAGTTGCATAATTTTTGACTTGTCCCGAATTTCAATACCTCTCACATATGCTATACATGTTACTTCTGCTACTTGATCATCATTAGGGTATATAAAGAAAGTTATAACAAGTAATATTATCGCTCCAATTACGGCTGCATACATTGAAAATAACCTTATAGGTATGCGTTTCTTTTTTGTGTTAAATGCATAGTACCCCATAACCGCTAGAGCTTCCTTCTGACTATTGGAAAGACAAGAACGTGATAACAGCATATTCCTGAGAATTTTTTCTTCCTCAAGGGTAGTTTCAGCATTAAAATATCTGTCAATTAATTTATTTAGTTCGACATCGTTCATAACCTTAAACATTAAAATCCTTATTCTTACGATATATCTCCCTGAGAGTCTTTCTTGCACGTGAAACTATAAGTCTTACGTTAGCTTCTGAAAGATCATACTCTTTGGCAATTTCTGCAAAAGTTATTCCATCACGATCACGCTTATAAAGAATTTCACGATCACGATCTGTTAGATACTTCATTGCCATTTGTGTAACCTGGTTATATATTTCAATTAAATTATCTTCATTAGGGATCCATGAGGAGTCATTAACTTCAGATAGATTGACTGTCGGATAAGATGATCGTTTACGGAACTTATCAATACGGATATTGTGTGTAGTCTTTACAAGTAAACCTTCTGCATGAGCCACATCAGTAACCCCTACCCGCCCCTCCCAAAGGCGACAGAATGCTTCTTGTAGCGCATCATCATCGTCCTCTCCGCTATCATTAGTTCGTCTGAATCGAGCTCGTAGACGCCTGAACGCAATTGTTAAAAAATCACTTTTCATTCAGTTTTCGTTATTTCCATGAAATAAAATGATATATAGTCAAGGTTAATACCGTTGTCTACACCCTCTATACGAAACGTCTTTTTATTTGCAACAAATTTATAAAATTATTTTATTGCTGGTGAATTTTTATTTTATACTTGTGAATATCAATCTAAATAACTATTTTTGCAAGATAATAAAGGCAACACAGTAGGTATGCTTCTGTCAAATTTCCATATTTTTAAACTGACTCATCGCATGCTGTTGCTATAACCATGAAATCTTTTAATTCATGAAACGCAAACCTTTAATAACACTTATGCTGGCAGCTGCCTCATTGGGGGCAATGGCTACCGAATCACCAAGATGGCTTCGCGATGCAGCCATCTCGCCTGATGGCTCCACAATTGCCTTCTCCTATAAAGGAGATCTTTTCACTGTGCCTGCTAACGGTGGCTCTGCCACTCAAATTACCTCTAATAAAGGTTACGACGGTATGCCTGTGTGGACTCCAGATGGGAAGCGCATTATATTCATGAGCACTCGTGAGGGCAGCGATGACATATTCATAACTTCTGCCCAGGGAGGAACTCCAAGACGCCTGACTACAAGCAGTGGTAATGAGAAACCTCTTACTTTTATTAATGACTCTGTCCTACTATTCAATGCCGCCCATCTGCCGGGTAAAAATACTTCCAGAGCACCATTCTCAACCCAGATTTATAAAATAAACGTCAATAAAAATAATCCTCGTCCAACTCTTTATCTTTCTCTTCCTGTTGTGTCAGCTGATGCTAATGATAAAGGGGAACTACTTTATCAGGATAGAAAAGGGGTTGAAGATGTATTGCGCAAACATGAACGCTCTTCCGGAACAGCCGATGTGTGGCTATATGATTCGTCAAGGAACTTTACACAGCTCACCAATTTTAATGGCGCCGATCAATCTCCTGTATGGGGGAATGATGGCACATATTACTACATCAGTGAGAAAGATGGAACTTTGAATGTATTTGAATCAGCCATAGGGAGTAATACTGACAAACAGTTAACCAATTTTACAAAGCATCCGGTGAGGTCATTGACTTTTGCAAATAATGGTACTTTGGCTTTCAATTGGGATGGTGACATTTATACATTAAGACCTGGCAATGAACCTAAGAAGGTCAATATAGTTGTTACTGCTGACGATTATGATAGTGATATTGTAAAAAGATATGTCAACTATGGAGCTTCTGATATAGCGGTTGCCCCTGAAGGGAATCAGGTTGCTTTTATTTTACGTGGGGATTTATATGTAACTACCACTGATTATAAGACAACTAAAAGAATCACTGACACTCCAGCACAAGAGCGTATCGCTTCTTTTTCTCCTGATGGAAGAACCATTGTCTATGACAGTGATGTAGATGGAATTTGGCAGCTCTTCACCGCTAAGATAAAAAATGAAAATGAGAAAGAGTTTGCCTATGCTACTGATATTATTATTGAGCCTCTCTATAAATGTGAGACATCGGCTATGCAGCCTCTCTTTTCTCCCGATGGTAAGAAAGTAGCATTCCTTGAAGACCGCACAATTCTTAAAGTCATTGATCTTGATACTAAAGCAGTCACTACCGCTCTTGATGGAAAATATAATTATTCCTATTCTGACGGTGATGTACCTTTCTCATGGAGTCCTGACAGCAAACATCTTCTTGTGACATATATAGGTGAAGGAGGATGGAATAATGTTGACATAGCTCTTGTAAAAGCTGATGGTTCTGAAGTGGTTGATTTAACTGAAAGCGGATATTCTGATAGTAATCCCAAATGGGCTCTTGATGGCAAGGCTATCACATACTCTACCGGTAAATATGGTATGAAGGCACATGGTTCATGGGGTAATCAAGAAGATGTAATCATAATGGTACTTGATCCTGAAGCATGGGAAACCTTTAATTTTACTGAAGAGGAAGCTGCTCTTGCGGATAAAGCCGATAAGGATGACAATAAGGATAAAGATTCAGACAACGATAAAAAAGGAAAGAAAGGTAAAAAAGATAAGAAAGCAAAAGCTGAGAAAAAGGAGGAAGTTAAAGAAATATCCCTTGACATTGACAATCGTCACTATCGCACTCGACGTCTGACATCGCGATCCTCCAGTTTAGGTGATTATTATTTGTCTTCTAAAGGTGATAAGCTTTATTACGTAGCCGGAGCTACAGAAGGAGGCTACAATATTATGGTAAAAGACCTTAAGAAAGGCGAGACCAAGATTTTGCTGAAAGGTACTTCTGGCATGTTGTATCCGGATAAAAAGGGGGAAACTCTATTTGTTAACACTAGTTCCGGAATCAAGAAAGTCACCTTATCTAATGCAAACGTTGACGATGTTGAATTTGAAGCTCCTTATGATCGTAAACCTTCTCTCGAAAGAGCTTATATTTTCGATCACATGGCTAAGCAAGTAAAGGATAAGTTCTATGACAAAGACCTTCATGGTGTAGACTGGGAATATTATACCAATCATTATCGTGAGTTCCTGCCTTACATAAACAATAACCGTGACTTTGCAACTCTTTTGAGCGAGATACTGGGTGAACTTAATGCTTCTCATACTGGCGGTAGATATTATTCTGATGGTGCACCTATGTCCACAGGTACTCTTGGAGCTTATTTTGATGAAGATTATTCGGGTGACGGTTTAAAGATTGCCGAGATTTTCCCACGTGGACCTTTGGCCACAAAGACAGCAAATTTGAAACCAGGTGATATAATTACTTCTATTGACGGAGAAAAGATTAATGCTGGCGAAGACTATTTCCCTATGCTTGAAGGTAAAGCTGGTAAGAAAGTACGTCTTGGCGTGACACGAACTGACGGTAATACAGATTTCGTCGTAGTGAAACCCATAAGCAATGGATATCAGGCAGAAATGGCATACCAACGTTGGGTGGAGCATAATGAACATGTTGCTGATAGCCTTTCTAATGGCAGAATCGGCTATGTACATGTCAAGGGTATGGATGGAGCAAGTTTCCAGACTGTCTATGACCGTATTCTTGGTAAGTACCGTAACTGTGATGCAATAGTGGTGGATACTCGTTATAACGGTGGTGGCTGGCTTCACAATGATCTTGCCGTGTTGCTAAGTGGTAAGGAATATGTGAAGTTTATGCCTAGAGGTAGAGAAATTGGTCATGAGCCATTTGCCCAATGGACTAAACCGTCTGTCATGTTAGTAAATGAGTCCAATTATAGCGATGCACATGGATCTCCTTATACTTATAAGACACTCGGTATAGGTGAAGTTGTCGGTGCTCCAATTCCTGGAACTATGACTGCAGTATGGTGGGAAACACAGATTGATCCGACTCTTATCTTCGGAATTCCACAGGTTACAAATGTCAGTATGGATGGGACAGTGTTGGAAAATACTCAGCTCAATCCTGACATTCTCATTTATAATCGTCAGGTCGATATTGAGAATGGTATTGATGCTCAGCTTGAAGGTGCAGTGAAACATCTTATGGAGAAAACAAGGAAATAAATTTGTTAAAAATACGTTTTTTTAAGTGGAGGATTACTAAATAATCCCCCACTCTTTTTTATTTTACTCTTTCCTTAATAATTTTGAATTAATAATGCTACCTTTTACACACCTTCACGTTCATTCACAATATAGTCTTCTTGACGGTAAAGCCTCAATCCCGGAACTTGTAGACAAGGCAATTGCCGATGGCATGCGCGGTATTGCCCTTACCGATCATGGAAATATGTATGGTATAAAGGAATTTTACAACTATGTCAACAAAAAAAACTCCGGGAAGCCTGATGAGGAGAAATTCAAGCCTATTATTGGGTGCGAAATGTATGTTGCCAAAGGTAAAATGACTGAACATAAAGATAAATCAGATAATGGTTATCATCTTATTGTGCTTGCAAAAAATAATAAGGGCTATCACAATCTTATAAAACTTGTAAGTAAGGCATTCACTGATGGTATGTATTATAAACCACGTACCGACCGTGAACAGCTGGCACTACATCACGAAGGCCTAATTGTATGTTCAGCATGTCTTGGAGGAGAAGTGCCTCAATTTATATTAAACGATGATCTGAAAGCAGCCGAAGAAAGAATCTTATGGTATAAGGAAACATTTGGTGAGGATTATTATCTGGAGTTACAGCGTCATCAGACATTCAAAGAGAATGCTAATTATGAAGCCTTTCCATTGCAACAGAAAGTAAATGAAGTATTAATTGAGATGGCGAAAAAACACAATATTAAAGTTGTAGCTACCAATGATGTGCATTTCACATATGAAGATGATGCTGAGGCTCATGACCGATTGATATGTGTTTCTCTTCAGAAACGCTTTAATGATCAACGTTTACATTATACAAAACAGGAATGGCTGAAATCTACTGAGGAAATGAATAAAATTTTCTCAGATATCCCTGAGGCATTGGAATCAACTAATGAGATTCTTGATAAAGTCGAATTTTATTCTATTGATCATGGTCCTATAATGCCAAATTTTGAAATTCCGAAAGAATTTGGAACTGAAGAGGAATATCGCCAACGCTTTACAGAGGAAGATTTGTTTAATGAGTTCACACAAGATGAAAATGGTAATGTTGTCCTTTCAAGAGAAGAGGCAAACAAGAAAATTAAAAGGCTTGGTGGATATGACAAGCTCTATCGTATTAAGTTTGAAGCTGATTATCTTGAAAAATTGACCTGGGAAGGGGCCAAAGAACGCTATGGAGATCCTTTATCACCGGAGGTGACAGAGCGATTAAAGTTTGAACTCTATATAATGAAGACCATGGGTTTTCCAGGTTACTTCCTTATTGTGCAGGATTTCATCAATATGGCTAAGAAGAATCTTGGGGTTAGTGTCGGACCAGGTCGTGGCTCTGCTGCCGGTAGTGCTGCAGCCTATTGCCTTGGAATCACTCAGATTGACCCGATTAAATATGACCTCCTGTTTGAGAGATTTCTTAATCCCGATCGTATATCTTTACCTGACATTGATGTGGATTTTGATGATGACGGGCGATATGTGGTTTTGGATTACGTTACTAAAAAATATGGTGAGGAAAAAGTAGCCCATATAATCACCTATCAGACTATGGCAACAAAATCTGCCATAAAAGACGTTGCAAAAGTAATGGAACTCCCTCTCCCAGAATCAAACCGACTTGCAAGACTTGTTCCGGATAAACTCCCGGAGGTCAACGGAAAGACACCCAAAGTTAACTTTAAAAATTGTCTTGCTTACAATAAGGAATTCGAGGCTGAGACCCATAATCCTAATCCTCTTGTGCGTGAGGTTATGAAATATGCCGGTCAGCTTGAGGGTAATGTGCGTGGCACAGGTGTCCATGCCTGTGGTGTAATTATTGGTCGTGATGATATCACTGATTGGGTACCTATTACTGTATCGACAGATGCAGATGGTTCTAAAGTAATTTCTACTCAATATGAAGGAAGTGTCATTGAGGAAACAGGATTGATTAAGATGGATTTCCTTGGACTAAAGACTCTTTCCATAATTAAAGAAGCTCTGGCGAATATAAAGCAAACTCGTGGTCAAGATCTGGATATCGAACATATCCCACTTGACGATCCTGCCACATTCAAACTATATTGTGACGGGCGCACCACCTCTACCTTCCAATTTGAATCAACCGGTATGCAAAATTCTTTACGTGATCTTCAACCTTCCAAATTTGAAGACCTCATTGCTATGAATGCGCTCTACAGACCGGGTCCGATGGACTATATTCCTTCATTTATTAAGCGTAAGCACGGAGAAGAGCCAATTGCCTATGATATACCTATAATGGAGAAATATCTTCAAGAGACGTATGGAATTACTGTTTATCAAGAGCAAGTCATGCTTCTGTCACGTCTTCTTGCTAACTTTACACGTGGCGAGAGCGATATGTTACGTAAGGCAATGGGTAAGAAGCAAATTGACAAGATGGCTAAACTCAAGGTCAAGTTTATGGAAGAAGGTCAGAAAAATGGTCATAAACCTGAGGTTCTTGAGAAGATTTGGGCTGACTGGGAAAAATTTGCCTCTTACGCATTCAATAAAAGTCATGCTACTTGTTACACATGGGTAGCTTATCAAACTGCCTACTTGAAGGCAAACTATCCAGCTGAATATATGGCTGGAGTCTTAAGTCGTAATCTTGGAGCCATCGATAAAATTAAAAAGATTATGGACGAATGTGTGCGAATGGGTATTGAGGTGAAAGGTCCTGATATCAATGAGTCCATTGAAAAATTCGGTGTCAATAAGAAAGGACAGATTCGTTTTGGGCTTGCAGCCGTAAAGGGTGTTGGTACTAATGCCGTAAGTGCTGTTATTGCAGAGCGTCAAGCTAATGGACCGTTCAAGGATATCTATGATTTTGTGGAGAGGGTCAATTTAAGTAGCTGCAACAGAGCAGCTATTGAAAATCTGGCTATGGCAGGGGCATTTGATTCAATGGGCTATCAGAGAGAAATCTTTGTAGAACCAATGATGGATTCTACTTATACTGATGTACTTGTAAAATACGGTCAGGTAATTCAAAACGAAAAGAATTCAATGCAGCCAAGTCTTTTTGGAGAGAGCAATACCGATGACGTTCCTAAACCTCCTATTCCACAAGCTACCCCATGGGATACTATGCGATTGCTCAATGAAGAGAAAAAGCTTGTCACAATTTATCTTTCGGCTCATCCTCTTGATCCTTACGAAATGGAATTAACATTTGGTTGTAATTGTTCTTGTGCTGACTTTGAAGATAAAAAGGAAGTTGGGGCTAAACTTACCATAGGTGGAATGATTACGGGTTTTGCTACGAAGACTACTCGTAATGGGAAACAGTTTGGTTTGATGACGGTAGAAGATAAAACCGGATCCATAGAATTTGCTTTGTTTGATAAGAATTATGAATTTTATAATTCAAAATTTAAACCTAATGACATTGTTCATATAAGTGTGAGTGTGACTCCTGGTAAATATGATCCCAGCAGACTTAATGTTAATATTGATGATATTCAGCCATTAAGTAATATCCAAGGAGTTAAGGCAAATGCTGTCTCAATTTATCTTGATCAGAATTTTAAGACACAAGATTTCTTCAATCAACTGATAAAATTTCAATCAGGAGAAAGGCTTGGTGATCTTTTTATTGATATTTATAATCCCGACAACAAGCAAATAATTAAGGTTCACTCTCGTAAAAAATTTTCTATCTCAAAATCATTGATTAATTTTTTTGAAGATTGGGGCGTGAAATACAATGTGATAACACTTTGATTTCTAAGAATTAGGAATTAAACAAATCTTAAGATTATAAATTTATAATCTTAAGATTTGTTAGTCTCATTTTTTATTCCTACTTTTGAGAAAAATTTTAATCATAAACTTTAAATTTATTCTTATGGCACTTCAATTTACCGACCAGACAGCACGTGAAGCTATCGAGTCAGGAAAGCCCGTGGTTATAGACTTTTGGGCTACATGGTGCGGTCCCTGCATCAAACTGGGTCCCGTGGTAGAGGAACTTGCAGAAAAATACGCTGAGAAAGCAGTAATCGGCAAACTCAACATCGATGAAAATGATGAAATTGCCGGTGAAAATCGAGTTCGTAATATTCCTACAGTTCTTTTCTTTAAAGATGGCGAACTCAAAGATCGCAGTGTTGGTCTTGTAAAGCTTTCTGATCTTGAAGAGAAACTGATAAAAATTCTCTGATCTTAGTTTAAGATTCATCATTAAAAGATACCATATTGAATTTTAATTCAATATGGTATCTTTTAATGATGAATCGTCATAAATGTTATTACCAAAGGAAATGGGAAAGTCCTTTAGGATTTCATCTAATATTCTATTCACTCTCTAAAATTTAAGAAACTTTCAAATAAAAGTTATCCATTTTTATAGGACAGGCAAACGAAATCAAGTCTTAGTAAATGAAAAATGAGTGAATATCTTAAAAAGTGATAAAATTATTTAAATACTATATTTATTCCATCTTAATTTAAATAAACTATATAACTTTGTATACCCTGTACCATAAATTTATAAATGCAGGATAATATTATAGATTTAAAGATTCAGTCTTTATAATGAAATTTCTTAATTTTTTATTCTTATTTATAACTTTTTTTATATCCGATATTGAGGGACAAGTCCGGAATATTATAATTGCGGATTCGTTAACTCATATGCCTTTAGTAAATGCTTCTATTTTTAATTGCAAAGGAAGTATAATTGGAACTACTGGACTAAATGGAGTAATCCCAAAAATAAATTCCTCGGATTATCCGATTGCTGTCAGATATATGGGATTCAACGAAAAGATAATCTCTGATTGCTTAGAAGATACTGTTTTCCTTCAGGAGAATCCAATCGAGTTACCGGAGATAATTGTTGAATCAAGAAATCATAAAATTTTACATATATTAGCATATATAAGAGAATATTCCACACTTACTACTTATACTGACACAGTATTCCTTTTTAGGGAAAAGCTGGTCGATTATATGCTTAATTCTGACAAAAGATCTTCTTTTAGAGGTTGGTCAACTCCACGTATTATAAAAGTAAAATCATATTATCATTTCACAAATAATCAAGGATTAGATAGTGTCAGCGATGAAAGTAATCATCACTTCTCATGG
Organism: Bacteroides sp.; assembly: GCA_014802265.1. GTDB lineage: Bacteria > Bacteroidota > Bacteroidia > Bacteroidales > Muribaculaceae > Lepagella. Next base: position 52,483 of record JAAVCP010000013.1, read on the forward strand.
TCTGATTGGTTGGGGATTGACTCATCAGAATGTTTGCCTACCAAACTCAGTAAAGTGGAGCGTGGTTCAGACACAATTATGGGTAAATATAGTCCTGCTGAAATATGGATTAAAAATGCAGACAGAGTCACGGTTGATGTAAATGTGTTAGCTGATATAAGAAGTAGAAAATGGGTCTCCAATTTTTCAGGTTTCTTTCAAAAAGATCTTGATTTTGATTTATTTAAAATTAAATATAATTATGATAATGTACTTACAGATTCAGTATATCCAAAGGATCTGATAGGCTATTCATTTAATATAGCGTCACAAGGCAGAGGTCATAATATGTTCAGATTCAACAAAAAGGAAGAACCTTTTTTTGTCAATACATTAGCGGAAGTCTACATGCTTGATAAAGAGTATATCACAATTAAAGAAGCTAAAAAATGGGCTAAACAGAAATTTGACACTATAGAGTTGGATATTTATCAACCACATGATGTCCCAAAGATTAATCCTTCAATACTTACTCTTATAGATAGGGTAAATAAGTTAGACAAGGGAGGGATAAGATTATCACTCGAACCGGATCAATATTTAGGTTCAATTGATGGACTTAACACTAACTATAGTTTCGGAAACAGACTATTGTTTATGTTGAAAGATCTTACTGGAATCTCCTTATATAAATCTCGTAAAAATTCTAAGAGAAAATGGAATAATTTTAGAGAAAAGCGTCGTGAAAAAAATAAAAGTATAACAGAATGATAACATACAATAACTGAAATTAAAATATAAATTTATAATTTATCTACATAGCAAAACGAACTTTTTAATATAGTTATTGGTTATTTTGACATAACAATCTTCTTTCATTTTGAAATTAGATTTAAGAATAAAATTACGAAATATTTTAAAGTTTGTGGATTATGTTAGATTTTGGATTTATTATTTTAATTATCGGGCTTACTATGCTCATTTGGCAAAAACTTAGTGCACGATCAGCAATGAAAGCTCTTACACCGCGATCAGTATTCTTAAGGACATCGGCTGAAGAAAATATTCGCTATGTGCGTAAACGGGGATCTATAGAAGCGTATGTAATTATAATTCTTGGTGCATTTATAATATTATTTACCGGAGTAATGAATTAGTATACCGATTTTATTAAAATCCCACGGAAAGTTTCTCTCTTCTCGTGGGATTTATTACCTTTAATTCACTTTTCTGTTTTATTTTCAGAGTTTTCCTCCGCAGTGTCTACTGATTCTTCTTGCTTTTCAGTAAATTTAGTCATGCCGGTTTCAAGAAGAAGATTATACCAGGTAAACAGCTTCTTGATATCATTGTCATAAACTCTTTCCTTATCGAAATCAGGAATTACTGCTTCAAATTCATTCCTAAGGTTACGGTCGGCAATCAATTGTTTTACATCAATAGGTTTTCCCTCATTATGTGCATATACAAGGTCAAGAATTTCTCCGAGAGGTTTATCTCCTGAATCAGTATACATCGCGATATCTCCAAGTGACACCACTTTATCCCGACTATGTGCCGGAAAACGTTTTTTACTTTTCAGATCTTCAACCAAAAGCATTCTATTGCCTTGTGACACGATTCGGAACAAACCGGGTTTACCCGTTATTGCCAATATTTCTCTGAGCATATTACTTTATTTTATATTAATTGATTACTTAAAATTTCGTATAGTCTGTTACAGATTAAAAGAATACTCCAGCTGACATTTTGTTGAATACAGAAGAGTTATAATCTTTTCAAGTATTTCTCTATAACCATCATTCTCAATAACAATGATTTTATCCTCAGGTAAGCCGATCAGTTCATCTTTCTGCGCAAGCATTCTCTTCCTAACTTCTTGCTCTGAAAAATGGTTACGCTCCATGACCCTGAGCAATCTGATATTTTCAGGTGCATCAACAATCCAAATTTCATTACAAACTTTATATAAGCCACTTGTCGCCAAAATAGCAGACTCAATAAAAACTTTATCTGTTTTATTTTCTACAAACTGCTTAAAGTCGTTAGAGACAGCCTTGTGAACTATTGAATTTATTCTCATGCGCATATTATCATCACCAAAAATAATCTTTGAAACGTATATTCTATCAAGCATTCCATTGATTTGATAACATTTTTCACCAAGAATTTCAATAAGCTGTTGTTTTACTGATATGTCATTATTCATTAGCCATGCTGCTGCACTGTCGCAGTCATATACAGAAAAACCATTACATCTCAAGATTCTTGATACAATACTTTTCCCAGAGCCTATATAACCGGTAATACCAATAATTTTAGGTATTGAACATTCAATATCAAGTTTTTCCTGAAGGGTCATTGTTAAGCTTTTATTCTTTTACAATAGTATATTCAACACTATCACTTTTAAGCGAAAGATTGCAAAAACGTTCAGGATAGCTGACTACATTTACACGCAGTCGATCGTTAGTAGATTTATTAATATCCTGATAATTTGCATGAATCTCAATGCTTGCATCATCATCATCACTTAATCGACTCATTGCGACATAATATTCCACGGGCACTTTGGAAGGGAATAAAAGCAGACTTTCCCCTTGAGGTACATTTACAGGAGTAATGGTAACCATGGATTGCTTTCTGACAAGAGGCTCAATAGGTATTGTCACTTTTACCGTAGACGGGATAATTCTGACATTATTAATTTTTTCAATGCTTACATCAACGGATGTAGTCTCAGAAATATCCCTCATCTCCACAAGATCAGTTGTCACACTGTGTATGTCTGTAGTTATACTCTTATCTCCATAAACATACACACTTGTTGGCACGGAAACGATATTCCCTTCAAGAATACTCCCAGAAGAAGGAAAAATTTTAGCATTTACCACCACAGGTACACGCTTACCCTTATTAGTAGTATAATCCAAATGCATACTGTCAAGAGAGATGGAAGAAATTTGGGCAGTAGCGCCAAAAGTAGCTTTCATGGCTGCCATAATATCTTCTTTTGAAAATCGTAAAACCCCCTGGGCAGCATACTCCCGAAAATCAACTTGCATTGCAGGCTGGCGTAATAAACCACTTCTCCAAAGGTTAGTACCCTTATCCCTTACATTAACATGAATTTTTTCAGGAATATTATCAGATATGAATGTCACCGTATCCGGGACATTCATAATCTGGACTTTTACATTGAAATTCTCTTGTGCACTGTCATTAAGAGCCAAAATCAACCAAAACAAAGCGCTTACAGCCACAAAGACCAGAAACACTACTGCATTATGAAATCTTGAACTTGATTTAAGCTCCTTCCACTTCGTACGTAATGTTTCTATTTTTATGTCCATTTGTTTTAGTTGATATTTTATAAATGATGTAAGAGATAAATATTATTTTCCCTGTTGAGGAATAGCTACAGGATAAACTGAAGCTTTATCTACTTTCACACTAACCTCCGGAGAAATTTCAACTATAATCGTATCCTCATGAATTTCACGGATTTTACCATGAATACCACCGGCAGTAACAACTTTGTCACCTTTTTGCATTGCGTCACGTGCCTTTTTAATTTCTTTTTGTTTTTTTGACTGAGGACGAATCATGAAAAAGTAGAAAATGGCAATCATTGCCACAATCATGATTATACCACTCAGTCCACCTCCTTGAGCCTGCTCCTGAAGTAGAATCATTAAATTAAGGTATCCCATTTTATATTATTTTTTATATTTTAATTACAAAGTTAATAACTTTCTTGATATCCAAAAATTATTAAAGTCAATCCTATGATAACTTTTTGAATATCTTTCCTTCCTCTGCCATTCGATTACTAATAGAATATAAAAGCCCGTTGACAAAAGCACCGCTCTTAGAAGTACTGTATGATTTTGCAATTTCAATATACTCGTTCATACTCACCACTAAGGGGATTTTTGGGAAATTAACAATTTCAGACAGAGCTGTCATAGTTATCACCACATCCATAAATGCCAAGCGTTCACTGTCCCATTTCTCTGAGACAATTGAATCATCAATATATCTCCGATATACATCTTTATTTCTTACCACATCAGAAAATAATCGCTTGCCAAAATTAGCATCTTCCTGATCTTTATACATTGGCAACACAGCATGACCCACTCCCCTCTCGTTAATTTCATCATATCTTTTTAGAGTCTTAAGAAGGAAAGTACCTATTATGTCAAGATCATCATTCCAGTATACTGACTTTGTCTCAAGTGCCTCTATAAAATCCTCGTTATTGAAAATAATATGCTTGAAAATATTTCTCCAAAACTCACAGTCAGTATGGAAGTCAGTTGCCGGGAAATTTATATAATCATCATAGATTTCAGAAGATAGAATTTCTTTCAGTAAGGATTCAAGCAGATGTCTATCCTCATCAATCCATGAAATATTATTCTGTTCCACAAAATTGATCACTTCATCATCATTTCTTATTGCGTTGACGAGAGCATTCTCAACAAAACGCATGTTGGGATTAAGATCTTCAGATGTGGGGACATACTTCTTTCGGTTCTCATCAATCTGTAATTCACGCAAATTGGTAAGTTCCACAGGTAGCACTAAAAGTCTAAAATAAAGTTCACGCGCTTTAGACATGCTTATGGCAAGAGTGCGAAGAGCATCATCTATATTGTCACGTGAGGCATAGAAATGAGTAAATGTACCCTTAATCATATCACGCATACGTTCTATGCCACGTAGAGTGAAATTTTCTCGTTTAGAAAAATAGGCATTTAATGTGGGATTGGGTATAATTATAAGGTCAAAAAGGTTCTCCCATATTTTGTCATCCTCGAATTGTCCCTCTTTACTATCTTTTAAGAAATTCTTAAAGACCCCACTCTCTTTAACAGCTTCTGCCAATTCATCAACAAGATTTTGCATTGGAAACATGTCATGACGATATTTCAGTTGAAGAGACTTCAACTTTTCATCGGCAAGAATTTTCTTTATGAACCGTGTGTCATCAAGGGGACGGTAGCCTCCCTTTTTCTCTATTCTCTCCGAAATCTTCACCATAAGCATCAGCATATCAAGATAAAGATTATATGCAAACCTCTTCTCCTTAGTAGGAGCAGACGGTTGCGATTCCAACATAAATTGATTGTCTGTCAGAAGGTAAGAATACAACAACTGGACAACCTTTATTCTTATCAACACACGATTTATCATAACTCTTTATGCTCGTTCGAATTTTGATTATAGTAATGTCATGAATCCTCATGGCATCACTGTTTAATTATATTTGCAAAATTAGCCCAAAAGAAAATAATAGCCAAATTTATTACTCAAATTATAAGTAAATGTTAAAAAATAATTATTCAAATAATATATTTGAACTATCTCCGGACCAAATATAACTTATCTAATTTATTAAATACTGCCAAATTATTCGTTATTAAGACTTGCATTCAGACGTTGACGTACTGCCTCATAAAGCATTACCCCTGCCGCTACAGACACATTAAGTGATCCAATGTTTCCCAATATGGGTATTGCTGCAAGAATATCACACGCCCTGAGCACTTCAGGGGATAGTCCCGTATCCTCTGCACCCATGATAATTGCTACCGGCACAGTAAAATCAGCGTTAATATATGAGTCTGCACCTTTCTCAGAAGCTCCCACTATTAAGTATCCACTATTTTTGAGTCGACGAATTGATGAAAGAATATCTTTCTCTCTACAAACTGGTACATAAAATAACGCACCAGCAGATGCTTTCACTGCATCTGAGGTTACTGTGGCACTCCCCTTCTCCGGGATCACTATAAAATCAACCCCAGCACAATCAGCACTCCTGGCAATCGCTCCGAAATTACGGGCGTCAGTAACACCATCGAGCACCAATGCTAACGGGATCTTACCCTCCTCATACAAAAGTGGAACTATATTATCAAGTTTATGATAACCCACAGGAGACATTATTGCAATTGCACCCTGATGGTTTTTCATTGTTATCCGATTCAGTTTTTCCAAAGGGACGCGTTGCACAAGTATATCATATTCATTACTCTTAGCAAGTAATTCCTTTGCCAAATCCCCCCCAATTTCACGGCGAATAAGTACCTTGTCTATGGTCTTACCCGACTCTATCGCCTCTATGATGGCTCTTATACCAAATATATAATCACTCTTTTCCATTTCTATTATTTTTCAAATGATTTTTCTTCACCAAGGAGAACCCGTGCATTCATAAGGGCTGCCTCATTGACACTGCTCCCTGACAGCATGCCTGCCAGTTCCTTGATACGTTCTTCGGTATCTAATATTCTGACATGAGAAACAGTTCTCTCCTCATTATCTGTTTTATAAACTTTGAAGTGACTGTTACCTTTGGCAGCGACCTGCGGTAAATGTGTAATGGTAACGACCTGCATCTCTTTACCCATGTTCCTCATCATTTCTCCCATTTTATCAGCAATTTCGCCAGATACGCCAGTGTCAACCTCATCAAAAATCACTGTGGGGAGATTCATACATTTTGCCATGATTGACTTTATACTTAACATAAGTCTTGCCATTTCACCCCCTGATGCAACTTTAGAAATCGGCTGCATGGGATGATTCTTATTGAAACTACATAAGAAATCTACAGTGTCTTGTCCGTCAGGGGTAAGTTTCCCTATGGTGAATTCCACTTCAAATTTCATATTGGGTAAACCTAAGGGTAAAGCTATCTCTGTAAGTTTTACACCAAACTCTGCTGCACCTTTTTTTCTTCTTTCTGATAATAAAGCAGCCTTAGCTTTAAGTTCTTTTCCCAATGTTTTAGCTTCAGCTTCAAGATCTGCTATGTCTACATCTCCATTATCAATAGCATCAAGTTTTTGATGAAGATCATTATGAAGCCCTATTAATTCCCTTTCGTCTGTCACCTTAAAACGCTTGATAGCATCATAAATCTGGTTCATTCGGGCTGTCACTTTTGCGAGACGCGCAGGATCTGAGTTTACACGATCAAGATAATCAGCTATTGTTTCCGAAATGTCTTTAAGTTCAATACGCAAATTATCAAGACGACGCATTAGATCAGCTCCTCCGTCTTCTTCAAAAAGATTAAGATTAACTTGTTGCAATGTATCGATCACAACAGCAAAATAAGTATTTATATTATTCTCACCTCCATCAAGATAGGAATATACTTCCCCTAAATCTTCTCTGATTTGGTCTGCATCACTAAGCATATCAAATTCCTGTTCAATTACTTTAAGTTCACCTTCCTTCGGATGGATTTTATCAAGTTGTTCAAGTTGGAAAACAATAAAATCTCTATTCTCCCTATTTTTTTCAATTCTTTCCTTTATCCTCTTTATCTTACCTCTTAAAGCTATATATTTTGCAAAATCACTTTTATAATTTGTAAGTAGTTCAGAATTACCGGAATAAGAATCAATAATTGCCAGATAACTTGAATGCTGTGACATGAGAACATTGCTATGTTGCGAATGTATATCAACAAGATTCTCCGTTATAGCAGAAAGCGTGGGGAGAGTTACGGGAGTATCATTAATGAAGGCACGAGATTTTCCGGATGGGTATATCTCCCTTCTCGCAATGAGCTCATTTTTATTCCATTCTAATCTGTGGACATCAAAAACATTTTTCAATGCCGGATCAGGATTTGTGAAATTAGCTTCGATTACAGATTTTCTTGACTTATCAGCAATAGCCTTTGTTTCAGCACGCTCTCCCAGAAGAAGCGATAATGCATCTAACATAATTGATTTTCCTGCACCTGTTTCACCGGTTACTATGGTAAAGCCCTGTTGAAAATGTAGGTTTACATTATCAATCAATGCATAATTCTTTATTATAAGGCTTTCAAGCATTGGTAGTTTAATTAGTTTGGTCAGGATTTTTAATCTTGTTAAGTCTTTCCATATCGGTAGGATAAATTGGTTGAAGCAACTCATATACTTCATCCCTTTCCGATTGTGGAGCTTTGGAATAGACGTTGACTAGTTCATCAAGTTTTGCATCACGGAACATTGATAAAGCCACCGACATTGGTGCGCTTTTATAGACAGTTCCTATGGCTTTTATGGCCTCAGTAATCGCTGCTCTTCCTTTGTCTGGACTTGTAACCATTTCATCAAGACCTTTCCGGTGATATTGATACATCATATCACGAATCATGCTTGTATTACTGTCGGTAAAAGAACTAAGTACTGCACTTCTATTTTTTGTATCTTCAAATGCTCTCCACCCCACTTCTCCACTTGATTGAGCCATCTGCACAATTGAGGCTGCTCTATCAAAATATGGTTGACCTCCATTTGGAGAGAAGCTATCGAAGTCAAGAGCCAAGAAAAGATAGGCATAAAAATTAAGGATACCTGTAAGATTACTATCCCAACTACTCGTATTAAATACAAGAGGATCGCCCTCTCTATATTCAAATTCAACCTTGGTGTCTTTAAAGTTCATTAAGGTAGTAGTATAGGTACTATTATAGACAGGTCTGGAAAGTTGCACTTGAATATCTCCTTTTATCCTATCGTCTGCATACTCTTTAACCGTTAAAAAGAAACGACATTCAATTTTTTCATTGGGAGCAAATACGGCATTAGTAAATTTATTTTCATTAAAATACTCTGTTATGCTCTCCTTCAATGACTCAAACACACTTTTATTTGTTCCTTCTATGGAAGAAGTGTTCACTTCAACAGTACATTGTAATTCTTGAGCTGATGCACAAGGTCCTCCCACTGCAGAAGCCACCATCACTCCTAATCCAATTAACGCTTTATTAATTCTTTTCTTCATATTTTAATAACGCAATTGATCGGTCTTATATTGAGAATCTCCTGCCTTAATATGCAACTATTAACTACCTGTTAATACATTGCAATTATCATTTCTGGGTTAATATTGTATCTATTATATCCTTAGCAACCGTCCTTTTGGATTTCAAATCAAAAGGAATCAGCTGCCCGTGAGAAGAAATCATAGTGATCTTGTTGGTATCTTTCATAAACCCAGCTTCAGCATCACGAAGAGAGTTTAAGACGATCCAGTCAAGATTTTTCTTATTTAATTTCTTAAGTGCATTTTCAAGTTCATTATCAGTTTCTAACGCAAATCCTACCATAATCTGACCAGATAACTTACGACTACCGAGAGTTGCTGCTATGTCAGGATTTTTAACGAGATGAATAACCATGTCTTCTACTCCTTCTCGCTTAATTTTCTTTTCAGCTACATAGTCAGGTGCATAGTCTGCAACAGCAGCTGCCAGGATAATAATATCATTATGAGTAAAATTTTCCATACAGGCAGCATGCATCTCTTTAGCAGAGATTACTTTAATTCTTTTGATATTTTCATATTGAGGAGTCGTCAATGCGACTGGTCCAGTAATAAGTGTGACCTGACCACCACGCACAGCACATTCCTCCGCAATCGCAAATCCCATCTTTCCACTTGAGTAGTTACCAATGAATCTCACAGGATCTATATTCTCATATGTAGGACCTGCAGTAATCAGAATTTTTTTATCTCTAAGACTTTGTGATTTTGCAAAAAAGGATTCTATGGCTTCCACAATCTTATCCGGTTCTTCCATTCTACCTTTTCCAACCAGTCCACTTGCCAACTCACCTGATTTAGGTTCGATAATAATATTTCCACGTCTCTTAAGAAGTGTTATATTATCCTGAGTGGAAGGATGTTTCCACATGTCAAGATCCATGGCTGGAGCAATCATCACCGGTTCTTTAGCTGAAAGATAGGTTGTAATCAACATATTGTCGGCGATGCCATGTGCCATTTTACCAATTGTACAGGCAGTAGCAGGGGCAATCACCATAAGGTCTGCCCATAGACCAAGGTCCACATGGCTATGCCATTCTCCCGTATTAGCGGTGAAAAAATCACTTACTACGGGTTTACCACTTAGTGCTGCTAAAGTGGCAGGAGTAATAAATTCCTTACCATTAGGAGTGATGACTACTTGTACTTCTGCGCCTTTTTTTATAAGAAGGCGCAGAAGGTATGCGGATTTATAGGCTGCTATTCCACCTGAGATACCAAGCACAATATGTTTTCCTTTAAGCATGTCTTTCAGATTATTTTATTTTTTGCGCTGATATTTATATTTAAGCTGACACAGCACATCTTTCGTGTTTTTAGGGAAATCTCCCTGCATAATCCAATCAAAGAAAGATGGTTCGCGTTTAAGCACCTCCTTTACTGCCTTCCCTTTGTGTTTACCAAAATTAAATACAGGCACATCGTTATCGTCAAGGATAATTCTAGCTGCAAGATCAAGGTTTCTTCCGATAGTAGAGAATTTCGCAAGATACTCTACATTATTTTGAAGATCGGGATATTTCCGTAATTGTCCAAGAAGCACTTCATAAGTTGCTTGAGTATCTGCCAAAGCACTGTGCGCATCGTCTAGATCTGCTCCACAATAGAATTTATAAGCAGCCACGAGGGTGCGCTGCTCCATCTTATGAAAGATATTCTGTACATCAATAAAGCGTCTGCCGGAGATATCAAAATTAATGCCACACCTGCCAAATTCCTCCATTAAGACAGGCACATCAAATTTATTACTATTATAGCCTGCAATATCACAACCCTCAAAAATATCGAGTAGTGACTTTGCAATCTGACGGAAGGTTGGTTCATTTTTTACATCATCATCTGTAATGTGATGAACTGCAGTGCTTGCCGGTGGTATTGGCATTTCGGGATTAAGCCGTCGTGTCTTTTTTTCCTCATGTCCATCCGGATACACTTTTATAAAAGAAATTTCTACTATTCTATCGTGAGTCACATTGGTGCCTGTGGTCTCAAGATCGAAGAATATTATAGGTCTGTCAAGATTTAGTTTTACTTCCTTTTCCATTATTCAATAACCTGCATAGGCATCTGTATAGTAACTATATTTTCATTTTTATGCTGTTCAAGAGGTTCGAAAACACCTGGACGAGCGGGGTCTGACATACGGACAACTACAACATCTCCTCCTAGATTATTTAAGATCTCAATAGTGAACTGAGCATTGAATCCAATAGTCATGTCATTACCTTGATATTCACACATCACTTTCTCTTCAGCGGAAGTACCATAGTCCAAGTCTTGTGCTGCCAACCGCATGCTACCATGAGTAATTTCAATCTTGACAAGATTAGAAGCTTTGCTTGAAAATATTGCTACCCGTCTCATCGCGTTGAGAAACGCTAAACGATCAACAGTCATCGTAAAAGGATTAGATGAGGGAATAACGCGATTATAGTTAGGATAATTTCCTTTGATAAAGCGACATGTAAGAGTAAAGTTTGACATTTCAAATTTTGCTCCCTTCTCACCAATAGTCACTTTCACATTTTCTTCCTCCTTAGGAAGAACACTACGAAGAATTGATGCGGGTTTCGACGGCATTATAAATCCTCGATTAACCCCCGGATTAACATTTGTATTGATGTATCTGACAAGTTTATGTGTGTCACTTGCTACAAATGTAATATCGCCTTCATGTATATCCCAATATATACCGGTCATCATAGGACGAATTGGATCAGGACTAACAGCATATATTGTTTTCTCAATACCTTTCTGAATAACACTGGATGGAACATCTATGACAATAGCATCATCTGAAACATCTTCCCCTTTCGGAAACTCATTGGCATTGACACCCATAAATTGGAAATGTCCGTTAAGAAAAGCCAAATCAATCTCTCCGGTCTCCTCATTAAGAGTAAAAGTTAGAGGTTGGTTGCTTATTTCTTTTGTAATTTCAAGCAGAGACTTTGCAGGGACAGCTATGGCTCCGTCAGAGTCACAGTCCATCACTTCCATTTTGGCTGTAACAATATTTTCCTGATCACTTCCTGTCACGGTCAAAATTTCATTTTCCACAGTAAACAGAAAATTATCCAAAATTGAAAGTGCATTTTTGGAATTAATAACTTTGTTTACAGATTGTAGATTCTGTTGGAAAAGTTTTCCATCTATGTTAAATCTCATATTTTGTTGATTATTAGTTTCTAATCCTATTGTTTCCACATTTATGGGAAGCAAGTAATTATGCAAATTTAGTTATTTTTTCCGATATTTTATGCAAATTATCCTCTTAAAATTCTAAAAATACATTATTTCGCAAAAAGGAGGTGTATCGTAGAGATACACCTCCCCTAATATGTCTTAATAATAATTATCCGATATAATTATTATAGGAACAAAACATGAATTATTCAGCAACTACCTCAAATTCAATTTCCTTAATCACATCTTTATGGAACTTAATAGTAGCAGTGTAAACACCAACTTCCTTTACAGGTTCCTTTAGATAAATTATCTTACGATCAACATTATGACCGATTTTCTCGAGAGCTTCAGCAATCTGGAGAGCATTTACGGAACCAAATACTGTTCCGGTTGAGCTTGTCTTCGCACCGATTGTCAGCTTAATTCCTTCAAGAGCAGCAGCAGCAGCCTCTGCGTCAGCTTTAATCTGAGCAATTTTGTGAGCACGCTGTTTCTGGTCTTCTGCAAGACGCTTAAGAGCAGCTGAGGAAGCGATGATAGCTTTACCCTGTGGAATGAGATAGTTACGACCATAACCATCTTTCACTTCGACAACATCGTCTTTATAACCGAGTTCAGCTATATTTTCTTTAAGTATTACTTTCATGTTGAATATTCTTTGTCGGGGTTAAAATGATTATTTCATCAAGTCAGCTACATAGGGCAGAAGTGCGAGATGACGTGCACGCTTAACAGCCTGAGCCACACGGCGTTGGAACTTCAATGAAGTACCTGTAATACGGCGTGGAAGGATTTTACCCTGCTCATTGAGGAATTTCTTAAGGAATTCAGGATCCTTGTAGTCGATATACTTGATGCCGCTACGTTTGAAACGACAATATTTTTTCTTCTTGGTGTCAACGGTGAGAGGAGTAAGATAACGGATTTCGCTGTTTGCTGCCATGATTATGCCTCCTTATTTTCTACCTCGGCAACTGCCTCAGCTGGTTGTTCACTTGCTTTCTTTGATCTCAGATTACGACGCTTTTCAGCATATTCCTGTGCATACTTATCAAGACGGAAGGTGAGGAAGCGGATTACACGCTCATCACGACGGAATGCTGTCTCAAGCTGTTTTACAATTGTGGGTTCACCCTTGAACTCAAGAAGGCAATAAAAACCTGTCGATTTCTTTTGGATAGGGTAAGCGAGTTTGCGAAGGCCCCAAGCCTCTTCATTGATCACTTCAGCTCCGTTAGCCTGAAGCACGCCTTTGAATTTTTCTACCGCTTCCTTCATCTGATCATCAGATAAAACGGGAGTTAAAATGAAAACGGTCTCGTAAGAATTCATACGTTTTACGTTAATTATATTGTTATTTAGTTGAGAATAAGATGATTAAAAGATTAAATATACTTCTACGAATATCTTATTCAGTTGCAAAATTACAAAAAATTATACTATTCTACAAAATTTTATGTAGTTTTTATTTATTTTCTTGTTCTTGCAGACGCCTGAATGCCTCAGTCCGTCCTGCTGTGACTTTCTCAGCATAATGTGCATCACTGTTTATTGCCAAGGATATTTTGGCAACCTGTAGTTTATGCCACCAGCATTCATTTGGAAAGAATCGTCCCTTATCATAAAAAGCCTTAGTGTTTATTTCTACTATCATCCCTGAGCTTTTTACATGCGATACAACATCATCAATCAATGCCTCATACCATCCCTGATTCTCAATTGTAGGATCAACTAATGAAGCATTCCCCATAATTTTATCAAAATGACCTAACAATCCAAATCCTCCCCGTTCTATCATTATTAGCACTTGTTCGAAATATTTTTCTACCACATATCTCAGATCACCTTTATATCCTTCTTTTAAATATTGATTGAAGCGTTCAAACTTCCCATCGCAATCAAGAAAAATACCATCCTGATTTGGTACAAAATGCACTGAACCAAGTCGAAAATCAAGTGGAAGATTCTGAAAATAATCAATATGAGGACCATATTCGCTACCCAATCCATCAATTTCCAGAGAAGTAAGAATATTCATCCTCCCTTCATATTCACTTTGTATGCGCTTCATCTCATATAAGTATTCTGTCATCTGCTCTTTCTTCATATTACATGGAGAAGTAATATTTATAGGAGAATGTGGAGTAAATGCAAAATGTTTCATCCCCACTTTCTCGGCTGCTCTGGCTATAGTGGCGATATCGTCTCGTCCATCGCAGAACTGTGTGTGTGCATGAAAGTTATAATCTCTTGTTTGCTCAGTTATTATTTTCAGATCCGTCATATTGTCAATTTTTAGAACAACAGGATTAAGATTTTTCTGAGCTTAATTCCTTTGTTCTTTAAATGCTTATTTATCAATCTATAATTCTTGACTGAACTTCCACTCCCGTAGCCAAACTACAAATATGCTTAAGAGTGCTACCGTTACAGACAGTCCAATGCCTACGGAAACTTCATAGAGTATTGGGGTGCTCCACAATATTGCCGTAAGCGCATTAAATATATATAGGTAGTAGTCACGCATGTCATAAACAATGCAGGAATAAGAGTCACATAATAATTACGTCTCTTAGAAGCAAGGTAGACTGTAAGGGACCAAAGAGTAAACACCGACAATTCTTGATTGCACCATGCAAAATATCGCCACAATACAGCTATATTCAAGAACTGTATCAGAGAAATTTTCCAAGTTGGTAAAAGTACGTAGTCCACTCCATCATCCATAGTTTGAACTGGCGTAGGACGGTTCTTGTCAATATCAAAAACACGACTCCCATAGCGTCCATAAAACACTGAGCCACCACAAAGCACTAAAAGAACAATAATAAATGAAATCATTTCCCTCCTTTTAAGCTACGATACACTTCACTTTTTAATTTTGTTAGTTCTGTTCTTTTAGTCTCTAATGTTTTCTCAAGTTTCAGAATTTCATCCTTAACATTATCAGCACGATTCAAAGGATAACGCCGACGTAACTCAGTTAACTTTCTTTCATCATTGCTTAAAGCATTTGATGCTTTAAGATAGGCATTCATTGCATCAAAAGCGGTACGATTTTTAAAATCGGTCATTGTGTAATAAAATTCACCCTGACCTATAGGGAACTTGAAATCTACTCGTTTATTTTCACCTTCTTTACCTAATTCAGATATTATATCAAGTGTCTCCTGATATATTTGTTCATCAGAAGGGTTCTGAGTTTTTCTGAAATCAGATATGCGAGCCATATCAATAATATAATCGTCATCAGGATCATAGTTTTTGCGTAGATCATTAACCATATATACATAGATTGTAACCTTACCTTCTAATCTATTTCTATCGGTTGCCCACCACCCTACTCCATTTTCTTCGTCAATTGCCATCATGTAGTCATTATAGGGAGAATTAAATGGCATCCCAATATTTTGGGGCTGAAGGTACGCACCTGCTGCAGGATCACGTGAAGCAACAAAAATATCATAGCCTCCCATTGAACCGTCTCCATTGGAAGCATAATAAAGTGTTACTCCATCAGACATCATGAAAGGGAAATCTGCAAATCGACCGTTGCTTAAGTTATCATCAACCGGAGCAACATCATGCCAATCTCCATTAGTGAGACGTATTGCGTCTACCAAATGCACGTTGCCTATACTGTCTGGCTCACCCCACATCATATAATCACCATCTTCGCTGACGAATGCCATTTCAGCGCCATTTCGGTGTTCCTCAAAAGGTATTTCTTCTGGTCCGACAAGACGACCTGCGGAACTGGACAATTTATAATGTTTAAAAAAATTGTCAGTCGGTAGTGAAATAGAATCTATAATGACTATTTTTTCTACACGGGACATCGCATTTTCTGCGATTGAAAGTTGTCTTTCAAGCTCCTCAACAGTTTCACCTGCCACTTGTCCTGATTTTTCACGATATCTTTTAAAATTATCATAAAACTCAGCTGCTCTGTCAAAATCATAATTCATGAAAGCGAGCCGACCAAGATATAAATTGGCTGGACCATAACCTTTAGCACGTGCCTTTTCCAAAAGAGTTTTTGCTTCATCATAATGTTCGGCATCAAACTCACAAGCACCTAAAAGATAGCAATACTCAGCGGAGGCGGTCAATTTGGGATTTGCAGCCACCGCACTTTCCAGCAGCTTGCGTGCAGCCCAAAAGTCACCTTCTTTTACAAGTTGTCTTGCCTCATCAATAGCAGCAGAATAGCTGATAAGAACACAGACACTACATAATAAAGAAACAATTAATTTTTTCATTTACCGATTTTCAATCTAAAGCATTGAGTATTCTTTACCTATTATAAATTAAGGCAAAATTAGACAAAAAACAGGAATTTTCAAATAATAAATCACTTAAAGATACAAAAACAGTAGGAAAAATTAAACTTTTTTAGTAACTTTGCCCCACAATACAATAAGACTACTTAAAATAAATAAATATGAGCTTAAATATTATTGTGCTTGCAAAACAGGTTCCTGATACACGCAACGTGGGTAAGGATGCCATGAAAGCCGATGGCACAATCAACAGAGCGGCTCTCCCGGCCATCTTCAATCCGGAAGACCTTAATGCTCTTGAGCAGGCATTAAAACTTAAAGATCTATATCCTGGCAGTAAGGTTACTATTTTAACCATGGGACCTACTCGCGCAGCGGAAATTATTCGTGAGGGTATGTTCCGTGGTGCTGATGGTGGAATTGTTTTATCTGACAGAGCATTTGCGGGAAGCGACACCCTTGCAACATCATACGCTTTAAGTGCAGCTATCAGAAAAATTGGTAATTATGACATCATAATTGGTGGTAGACAGGCTATTGATGGTGATACAGCTCAAGTTGGACCACAAATAGCAGAAAAGCTCGGCATTCCTCAGATTACTTATGCTGAAGATATAATTAGTGCTGATAATAAAGAGGTAGTGGTAAAACGCAGAATTGAGAGTGGAGTTGAAACAGTGAAAGCTAAACTTCCTCTTGTGGTGACAGTAAATAGTTCAGCAGCCGATTGTCGCCCGCGCAATGCTAAATCTGTACAGAAATATAAGTATGCTGCTGTGCCTTCCGAAGTGGCTAACAACGAGGCTAAGAAAGAATTTATTACTAAACGTCCTTATCTTGAGATTGGTGAATGGTCAGCAAACTCCGTTGATGCAGATCTCGCACAATGTGGTCTTGCCGGTTCTCCTACTAAGGTAAAATCCATTGAAAATGTGGTTTTTACTGCTAAAGAGGCACGTCAAATTGAAAATAACGATGAAGAACTTGAGGCTCTTATCGTTGACTTAATCGCTAATCACACTATCGGCTAATAACTAAACATCTGACTTCAAAATGACAGACAAAAATAATCTGATCGTCTATTGCGAATACGAAGACGGTAAAGTGGCTGACGTAAGCCTCGAACTCCTTACTAAGGGTCGTCAGCTTGCCGACAAACTTGGTATCAAACTCGAAGCTGTAGTAGCAGGTGATAATCTGAAGGATATTGAAAAACAAATTCTTCCTTACGGAGTTGACACCATATATAAATTTGAAGACTCACGTCTTTATCCCTATACCTCTCTTCCTCATTCTTCAATTCTCATCAATCTTTTCAAGGAGATAGAACCTAGAATTGCATTTATGGGAGCAACTTCTATTGGTCGTGATCTTGGTCCAAGAGTTTCTTCAGCTTTACATAGTGGTCTGACAGCAGATTGTACTTCTCTTGAAATTGGTGATTATACCGATGCCAAGACAGGCAAAGAATATAAGGATCTACTTTATCAGATCCGTCCTGCATTTGGTGGCAATATAGTAGCTACTATTGTAAATCCCGACTGCCGTCCGCAGATGGCTACTGTACGCGAGGGGGTAATGAAAAAAGAAGTGCGTGACTCCAACTATAAGGGTGAGGTAATAACTAAGGAAGTAAATAAATATACACGTCCCGAAGATTTTGTGGTTAGCATTATTGATCGTCATGTAGAGAAATCAAAAGTCAATCTTAAGGGTAGTCCTATTGTTGTTGCTGGAGGTTACGGTGTTGGCAGTAAAGAAAACTTTGATCTTCTTTATAAACTTGCTGATACACTTGGAGCAGAAGTTGGAGCAAGTCGTGCAGCAGTTGATGCAGGTTGGGCTGATCATGACCGACAGATTGGACAGACTGGTGTGACTGTAAGACCTAAGCTTTATATTGCTTGTGGAATATCGGGTCAAATTCAACATATTGCTGGTATGCAAGATTCTTCAATCATCATATCAATAAATTCTGATCCAGATGCCCCTATCAACAATATAGCTGACTATGTTATCACCGGAAAGATAGAGGATGTGCTTCCCAAACTTATCAAATATTACAAAAAGAATTCAAAATAATGGCTAATTTCTATAAAGATAATGACTCCCTGAAGCATTATCTGAATCATCCCCTGATGAGCAAGATTGTTGAGCTAAAGGAGAGAAACTTTGCCGACGCTGATAAATATGACTACGCACCACAGAATTTTGAAGACGCTATGGATAGCTATGACCGCGTACTTGAAATTGTTGGTGACATTTGTGCAAATATTATTGCTGAAAATGCAGAAGATGTAGACCATGAGGGTCCGGTTGTGAAAAACGGTCATGTTAACTACGCCACTGGTACTCAGAAAAATCTTGACGCATGTCGTAAAGCTGGATTAATGGGTATGGCTATGCCACGTCGTTTAGGTGGTCTTAACTTCCCTATTACTCCTTACATCATGGCAGCTGATATCGTAAGCCGTGCTGATGCCGGTTTTGAAAATCTCTGGGGTCTTCAGGACTGTGCTGAAACTATTTATGAATTTGCATCTGAAGAACAGAAACAAAAATATATTCCACGTGTTTGCCAAGGAGAAACAATGTCAATGGACCTTACTGAACCAGATGCTGGCTCAGATCTTCAATCTGTAATGCTCAAAGCTACTAAGAAGGAAGACGGTTCATACGTTCTCAACGGTGTAAAGCGTTTCATTACCAATGGTGACAGCGACATTCATTTAGTACTTGCCCGTTCAGAAGAAGGTTCAAAAGATGGACGTGGTCTGTCTATGTTCATCTATGATAAGCGTAAGGGTGGAGTAACTGTTCGTCGTATCGAAAACAAGATGGGTATTAAAGGCAGTCCAACTTGTGAACTTGTATATAAGGATGCCCCAGCTGAACTCGTAGGAAGCACTCGTCTCGGTCTTATCAAATATGTGATGGCGCTAATGAACGGTGCTCGTCTCGGAATCGCAGCCCAATCTGTGGGTTTGAGTGAAGCCGCATATCGTGAGGCACTTGCTTATGCAAAAGACCGTAAACAATTTGGGAAAGCTATTATTGAGTTTCCTGCTGTAGCAGAAATCCTTTCCACGATGAAAGCAAAGCTTGATGCTTCACGTGCTTTACTTTATGCCTGCACTCGTTTTGTAGATATGTATAAGGTATATGACGATATTGCAAAAGAGCGTCCTCTAACAATTGAAGAGAAGAAAGAGCAGAAATATTATAGTCGTCTTGCTGATGCCTTCACTCCTCTCGCTAAGGGTATGACTTCAGAATACTGTAATCAGAATACTTACGATTGCATTCAAATTCATGGTGGTTCAGGTTTCATGAAGGATTATACTTGTGAGCGTCTTTATCGTGATGCTCGTATCACAAGTATTTATGAAGGTACTACCCAGCTTCAGGTTGTTGCAGCTATACGCCATGTTACTACTGGTACTTATCTCAATAAGATTCATGAGTTTGAAACTATGCAAGTAAAGACAGAGGATGAGGCGATTAAGAATATACTTGTAGATATGACTCAGCAGTATGCTGATGCAGTGCAGGCTGTGATGGGTGTAGATGATACAAAGTATCATGATTTTATGGCGCGTCGTCTTGTGGAGATGGCAGGTAATATTATCATGGGTTATCTCCTTCTTGAGGATGCTCAGAGTGATGACTCATTCCGCCGCTCTCTCAATGTCTATGTGAAGTATGGTCAGGCTGAGGTGGCTCGTCATGCCTCATTTATTGGAAATTTTCGTCCAGAACAAATTAGTGATTATCTTTATTGATTAGTCTTAAGCCATATAAATAAAATAGATACGGTTTTCTGAAAACCGTATCTATTTTATTTATATGGCTTATTTTTTAAATTATTATTTTGACTGCTCCATAAATTAATATGAAGATAATAGTTAATAATCCTACTGCGATAACAAAATTTGACGGTAAATAACTCACCATCTTTCCAGCAATAAAGCTTCTATTTAATTTCTCTTTATGAATGAACTGTCTGAGATGATAAGTTCTTGCCACTAAATTTCCTAAAAAATAGCAGATTCCTCCGGCAATAGCACCTATTGTCATTCCTACCACTATATCTCCAGGGTAATGTACACCCAAATAAATTCTGGAATAGCAATTAATCAGAGCCCAGAACATTATGAAAAGAAAATATTTCCATCTTTTAAATATCAATGAAGTAAAGGTGACCAATGCAAAAGTATTTGCTGCATGACATGATGGGAATCCATATTTCCCGCTCCTATAACCATCGACTATTATCACAAATTGCGAAAGTGGATTATCAGGATTAGATGGTCGCATCCTTTCAAAAAATGGTCGTATAACAGAAGCAGAAATCTGATCCGCTATAGTTACAGCTAAGGCTGTAAGAATCACTAATGTCAGAGCATTACGCCATGTATATGCTTTGCAATAGGCAAACAATAATGCTACATACATGGGAATCCAGATTAGCTTACTACTTGCCATTTTCATCACCAAATCCCAATATATGGTGTGATGAGAATGTAACCATAAAAATACATCTGTGTCTAATGCTATCAGATAATCTATCATGTCTATTTAATGCTGTAATTAAATAAAAATTTATTGAAACTATATTCCTATTTTTGCAAAAATAATAATTTTATTCTTTATGTAACGTGAAAACTTCTTAAAAAAATAAATCTTATGGAATGAAATTGAAGATAATTTATTTTTTTGATTAACTTTGGAGAATGGAAAAAATCATAATTATTGGCTGTCCCGGAGCTGGGAAAAGTACGGATGTATAGAAATCCCGGTTAAAAGGGAAAGAGTCCGGTACAACACCGAACTCTTTCTATAATCCGATAATGATGAGGTTTAACGCGTCCAAATTTTCTGGTCATCTCAAGATGATACAGCCTTTATGTATTCCCCTAAACTCTATTTATCTAATTATAGCGCGACCTGCCCATACAAGAAGGACACCAAATATTACACTAAGGGCGAGATAAAGTGCAAAGGTTGCCCAGTCGCCTTTTGAACCAAGTACCCACATATCATCCGCAAATGACGAGAAAGTTGTAAAGCCGCCACAGAAACCTGTAATGAGCAATACGTTTTCACTTGGTGTCATTACTTTTGCGTGTTCAAGAAGTCCAAAGAAAAGACCAATAATAAAGCAACCAATAATATTTACAAGGAAAGTTCCCATTGGAAATGCACCATGCCACATACCAGATGACCATTTCCCTACCAGATAACGACCTGCGGTACCTACAAAACCACCGCAGCCAGCAATGATAATTTCTTTAAACATAATAAGTGTGTTTTTATAATTAAGAATTTAAGTTGAATATATTTTATAATGTCTATTCATCATTATAAACATATCTTCATAAATATAGTTCATAATTTAAGATAATACCCTCTATTCCCAATAAAGTTAAAATACAATTCAGTTATTAAATAATTATATTATATTAAATAATATTTCATTTAAGTTTTAGAGGAAACTTGAGTTTACTCCTCTAAAACTTAAATGAAAATCTTTTCCAAATAAATATTACTTATATCTTGCCCAACGAATTAGATCCTTTATTGTAGGTTTCTTACCATACATAAATATGCCTACCCTATAAATCTTGGCAGCAATCCATGTCATTCCTACAAAAGATGTATAAAGAATCAATAAAGATACCCATATCTGCCAAGAAGGAATATCAAACGGAATACGTGACAACATCACCATCGGTGAGGTAAATGGAATCATTGACAGCCAGAATGCAAGTGGAGAGTTGGGATCATTACCGATAGAAAGACCAAACACCATGGCAAGCAAAATGGGAATCACGGCAAATGTCTGCAACTGTGATGCATCTTGAACATTATCAACTGAAGATCCAATGGCAGCAAAAATAGCAGCATAGAAAAGAAATCCTCCTATCAGAAAAAGAGTCAGATACATAAACAGATTAATGATATAGCCAACTGATGTAAACATAGCAGCAGCTCTAAGCATATCAGGATCAAATGCTGAGGTTGCCACGTCAAGATTTCCGCTATTCATCAAGGCAATTTCCTCTGTCATTCCTTCAGGCATGATAAGAGGCATTACGAATATACTGACAACACACATAAGAATGCACCATAGAACAATCTGTATTACTGCAACCAACCCAACACCAATAATTTTACCCAACATCAGTTGTAGGGGTTTTACTGACGAAACAACCAATTCCAATACTCTGTTATTCTTCTCCTCTATAATAGATGTCATTACCATCTGTCCATAAATGAGTAAGAACATATATAAGATGAAGGTCATTGCGAGTCCAAGCATAAAAGAAGTCATTGAAGAAGTGTCTTTCTCCGTACCATCATCAGTTATGCGAAGAGTTCTGATATTTGAATCCACACTGATTTCATCAAGAATCTCAGAGATATTTTCAATATTATATTTCTGAAGACGTTTATCTTCAACTGCCTTGGAAATTGTGCTGTTAAGCATACCCTCAACCTGCATGGAACCGGATTCATGTGTATATAACATTACATTTTGGGGATTTTCCTCTACATCTGAATTAACCAAAAGCACTGCGTCATAACGCTCATCGCTTAATGCAGAATCAAGAGGCACCTCTGTTGGCACAAGCGTTATGTAGTCTATATCCTTGGAATTCTTGACCAACTCCGGGAAGATAAAGCCACTTTCATCTATTACAGCCATCGTTTTATCAGAAGGCGAGGAAAACTCCATGATAAGTACTGGTGCGATAGAAAGGAGCACCATAAATATAGGAGTGAGAAGTGTGGTTAGAATAAAACTTTTTTTGACCACACGCTCGCGCACTTCACGCGAAATTATGATTCCTAAGTTAGAACTCATGTGTCAGTTTATAAAATAAATATTATTAAATTTTCAGATTTAGTCACTGTTCTGTTGAAGAAGGCATCGAATTTGATTGTTCCACTGTTTTTATGAATATCTCATTCATTGATGGCAGAGCACGATCAAAAGTAACAATGTCTACTGTATCATTGGCGAGAGCAATAAATTCATGCATCGCAACATCCTCTTTAAGCCTAAACTCTGCTTTAAAGATTGTACCGTTAGATGTAATCTCAGGAGTAGTCATGGAATGGTTCACTATTCGGTCACCAAGTTTTTCGAGAAGTTTTTCAGGTTGTCCTTGAAATGCAAGCCGATAATGGTTACGTCCCATTTCACGTCGTATCTCTGCAACATTACCTGATAATATGTTATGGGAGCGGTTGATTAGGGTGAAATTATCACATAGGGCTTCTACACTTTCCATATTGTGTGTAGAGAATATAACAGTTGCGCCCTCGTCTCGCAAACGAAGAATCTCATTTTTGAGAAGTTCGGCATTTATTGGATCGAAACCAGAAAACGGTTCATCAAAAATAAGTAATTTTGGACGATGAAGCACTGTAACAATAAATTGTACTTTTTGTGCCATACCTTTTGAAAGCTCCTCAACTTTTTTGTTCCACCAGTCAAGTATACCGAAACGTTCAAACCACATTCTAAGTTGCACAAGAGCATCGCGAGTTTTGAGACCTTTTAGTTTTGCGAAAAAAAGAGCCTGATCTCCAACTTTCATCTTTTTATACAGTCCACGTTCCTCTGGCAGATACCCAATGTTTACCACATCATTAGCAGTTAATGGATGACCGTCAAACAGCACCTGACCTTGGTCAGGTGCTGTGATATGATTAATAATTCGGATGAGAGTAGTTTTCCCAGCTCCATTTGGACCCAGTAATCCATAGATGGAACCTTCTGGTATGTTGACACTAACATTATCAAGTGCAACATGATTGGTAAAACGTTTAGTAATATTTTCTGCTTTTATTATATCCATACTAATTTAATTATATAGTTATATTGCTGTCAATTCTTTATTTGACTACAAAATTAGCAAATAAGTTTCACATACCTAAGATAATTTATGTGTTTCGTGGCAATTTATTCCAACTATACGTGGTTAACAATTTCTCAATAAATTTCATTGGCGATTTCACAAGATTCTCTTAGCAACCAATCAGAGAAAATTATTCCTTACGGGGTTAATAATGAGAAAGTGGGTTGCTCTCCTTGCACTCTTGTTGGTATCGCCAAACACCTGGATATATGCACGGAAAAGCAGCCCACTATTTATGAGCTGACTCCATGCCTTACATATCCTTAATGAAGATTGGCGATTTCACAAGAGTAAAGGCACTTTCTCTTTCAAAAATATTATCTGTCAAAAGACCTTGCAAAGATAGTAATTTTATCTCATATCTTACATAAATATAATCTAATATATTAAAAACAGTCTGAATTTTTTTATATTGGACATTATTAGTTTACAATTTATCCTGGATTAAGAGGAAATAATATTTTAATAGTCAGTCTCCCAGGCTCGTCTTTGTCTGTTATATTTATGGTAAGTTTGTAGGAGAATCGTCCATATTCATTTTAATGCTTTGAGTCACCATTATGCTTTCAAAACTATTATATTATACAGTGTCCGCAGTCACTAAGAATCTTTTAACCCTCACTTTTTTCATAGATATTAACGGAGTATATATAATCCTACATTTTGAGGAGTTCTCCGATTTAAAGAGCTTGAATTACGAACTTATCACCACCTTCGGCAAGAAGTATATAACTACATAAAGTCAGGATACATTCGTAGCCTAGTATATTTTGGATTGAATCTTCTATAATTTCCCCTGAATATCTCTGAAAATGGTTCTTTATAACGATATAATCCTCCTACCCCTTATAGTCACACACAGCTAATTCTTCATCTTTTGTTTTCTCTACATAAAAAAATTCTCTTTTTTAAGGTACAAGTCCGAACTTTATACCGTCGCCTGTAACAGTGCCATCCGGTATTTGCCAGGCTTTCATTTGTGTTTCATGTAATTGGGCAGTCTCTTATGGAGCTGACTCACACGAATCGAATCAACATAAAGATTCATTTGATTGAAATATAGTGATCTTTGCGGATTTGCAAAGGTACAGGTACATATCTGATTTAACAGAATTACTACTATCGGAGTCTCGGTTAGATACATAATACTTTAGTTATGTTGAGCGACAGCAGTTATCATTATTCCACATAAAATCAATGATTAATATTTGCCTTTTCATAAAATAGAGATTAAAAAGGTCTTATTATTGAGGTTATGAAGTTAAGAATTATTTATGAACTTCATCCTTATTTTATTAAAATTCTTGGAAATTTATTTAAAGTTATTCATTTTATGAAAATTATACACTATATTTTTATAATTTTGTAGGCAAATAATTTTTATATCTATGAACCGTAGTTTTATTATAACAAGCATAATATCTATACTTCCTTTTTTGGAGAGTTCTGCTAAATCTGACAGTCGCATACTAATTGACCGTAACTGGGAATTTATCAATGAAGACACTCTATCTCTTCTCTCTGATAAAAGTAACCATAAATGGCAACTCATTTCTCTTCCACACGATTGGAGCGTTCTTAATGATTTTAATATTAATGAATCATCAGGTAATGATGGCGGATATCTCCCAACCGGAAAAGGAATTTACAGAAAAACTATCAATATTCCTGATAATATGGTTGGGAAACCATGCGAAATCTACTTTGAAGGTATATATATGAATAGTGAGGTATTATGTAACGGATATTATGTTGGAGGTCATCCTTATGGCTATACCTCATTTAGGTGTGATCTTACCCCTTTCCTAAAAGCAGGAGACAACGATATAATGGTTAAGGTAGATAACTCAAAACAGAAAAATAGTCGCTGGTATTCCGGTTCTGGTATTTACCGTCACGTTTGGCTCGAGCCTCATGGGGAAATATATATAAAGCCTTGGAGTATGCAAATCACGACTCCTATTGTATCCTCAAAGAATGGAGTGGCAAGGATTGATTTTAAACTTGTCAACGCCATGAAGAACAATAAAAAAGAGTCATTGAGGATTCCTATAGATCTCAATGTGAATGGACCCTTGGGATTATCAGAATCAATCATAGATACAATTACTTTTCAGTCGGGTGAAACTATAAAATATTGCAGTTATGAGATTAACGTTGATACCCCAGCTCTTTGGAGCGTTGACAGTCCAACACTTTATACTGCTCAAATTAATCTTACACTTCCCGATGGTAAAATTGAGACAGAATCGGACACATTTGGATTCAGGACTATAAAATATTCTGCTGAGGAAGGATTCAAACTTAATGATAAGTTTATGCTTATCAGCGGAGCATGTTTGCATCATGATAATGGTATTCTTGGGGCTGCCTCATACGACGATGCTGAGATACGCAAGGCTAAACTTATTAAAGATGCCGGATTCAACGCAGTGAGAACATCTCATAATCCCCCTGCTCCTGCATTTTTAGCTGCCTGCGACAGTATTGGTCTTCTTGTCATTGACGAAGCATTTGATGGTTGGAAGGTAGCTAAAAATCCATTTGACTATTCTATTTTGTATGATGAATGGTGGGATAAAGATATAGCATGCCTTGTTGAGCGTGATCGTAATCATCCATCAGTGATTTGCTGGAGTATCGGTAATGAGATTATTGAACGCAAATCTTCTGATGCTGTGAAAATAGCAGCTGAGTTGGCATCAAAGTGCCGTGAGTTTGACCTTACACGTCCTATTACATCCGCACTCGCCGCATGGGATTCTGATTGGGAAATTTATGATCCTCTTGCTTCCAAACATGATATTGTGGGCTATAACTATATGATTCATAAATCTGAATCTGATCATCAGAGAGTGCCTTCCAGAGTTATGTGGCAAACAGAATCATATCCACGAGATGCCTTTCAAAATTGGGAAATGGTTAATGATAACAATTATATTATAGGTGATTTTGTTTGGACAGGAATTGATTACATTGGTGAATCTGGCATAGGGCGATATTATTATGAGGGCGAGCCAAATGGTGAACATTGGCATCGACCTCTTTGGCCATGGCATAATTCATATTGTGGAGACATTGATATAATTGGTCAGCGTAAGCCTATTTCACACTATCGTGAACTCCTCTATAATGCTAACCCTAAACTTTACATGGCTGTTCGTGAACCAAATGGATATTATGGTGAAATTAAAGAAACGATATGGGGAACATATCCGACACATGAGTCTTGGTCATGGCCTAGATATGAAAATAATCCTATTGTCGTAGAAATCATTTCTAATTATCCGGCAGTGGAACTATATAGTAATGGCAACTTAATTGGTAAGAAGGAAACTACTCGTAAAAATAAGTATAAGGCTGTGTTCGAACTTCCGTACCAACCCGGAGAGATAGTTGCTGTAGCCGTAGATGAAAGTGGTAATCAAATGGAGTCTCAGAAACTCACAACGGCGGGAAAACCGTATGCACTTCGCTTAGTGACAGACAAAGATACAATTGATTTATCATCACAATCACTTGCTTACATCACTGTTGAAGTGATTGACAAGAATGGAATCGTTGTACCCAACTATCCTATAAAAGTTAAATTCTCGGTATCTGATGGTGCTGAGATTATTGCCACAGGTTCTAGAAATCCTAAAGATCCAGTTGGATATTATCATAGTGAACGTTTGACCGATTCGGGTAAAGCACTCTGTATAATCAAATTAACTGGGGAAAAGCCAAATAATAATAAAAATATTGTGAATTTCACTGCGTCAGCCCCCGGAGTTAAATCTGCTACTCTTTCACTATCAATCAAGTAATCTATCAAATAATAAAAAGGGGGTACAGTTCACTTTGAAATGAGCTGCGCCCCCTTTATCATAATTTTGCATATATCGCCCAGCCTATATTATGCTTCCATCTTGCGTTCTGTAAGTGAATCCACGACTTCGCTTCATTTTTTTGTATATCCTCTTTCATTTTATCTATCAATTATTTGCTATTTCTTTCTCGTTTTTTCAGCTCGGTTACGTCTGATTATGTCTACAAAAGATTTTGGAAGCCTTACGTTATAAAGATCGTATGCTCTATCAAAAAGTGGAGCAATCTCCTCATCTTTAAAACCAGCTATTCCACATCCTATTCTCGTCACATAAAAAGTATTTTGATCCCATTCTGAGGCAAGATCAATGAAATCATCAACATACGGCTTAATTGTCTCTACTCCTCCTTGCATTGTTGGGATAGCATATGATTGACCCTGTGGACCTACCCCATTACCCCACTCTGCTCCAAAATTATTATATGCTATTCTTGCAGCTCCTCCTGCATGTCGACCCTGAAGATTAGAACCGAATACAAAGATATCATCCGGACCTAATTCTGTAATATGTTCCGGTGTGTATTTTAAATTATCTTCCATCTTATTATCTAACTATTATTTTTTTATCTCTTCCCATATATATGCCAGGCTTATTTAGTCCATTAACTCTCATTCCATTAAGGTTATACCAAATATCACTGTCTTTCCCCTCAATAAATGGTAATTGTTCAACTCCATTATGACCACTGCCAAATTTACAGATAGTTTTAAGAGCAGAAGTGGCACCACCTGTCCTGCTATCAAATAATGGAGCATTATACCAACCACTGAGTGATGTGCCGTAAGCATTATATTCCAACCACCACCAAAATAACCCTGTAACATTTTCATGTTTCAACAATGTTGCTACAAGATCCTTGGCAAATTGATTCTGACCCGCATCTGAATAATCATAATCCACCTTCTGATCAGTGCCGGGTACCTCCCAGGCATAAGAGAAACCGGTTTCTACCACCATTATATCCTTATCAGGGAAATTGGTTTCAAGCGATTCTAACGCATTGTTAAGCTGTGTCAAGCTACCATGGAAATAAGGATAGTAACTGATACCTATTATATCATAGTCAACATTCAAAGACTTCATTTTTTCATAGAAATTCTTTTGGACAGGTATATCCCCTACCCTTTCAGTATGAATCACAATTTTTGCATCAGGACAAATTTCCCGACAAGCATTCCCGGTTTCTTGTAGTAACTTACCAAGTCTTTCCCAATTGGCATCACTTCCCATAAATGTTTTTTTCAGATTACTATCAGGAGTGCCTTGAGTGCCCCATAACATTCCAAAGCTAATCTCGTTACCGGTCTGTATAAATTTAGGAATCACACCATTATTCTTTAGGGACTGAAGAGTCTCTCTCGTATAATCATAGACAGCCTCATAAAGCTGCTCATCAGTTAGGTCTTTCCATATCTCCGGCGTCCATTGTTTTGCCGGGTCTGCCCAAGTATCGGAATAATGAAAATCAAGCATCAAGGAGAATCCGTCATCCACTATGCGTTTACAAAGAGGCAAGATATATTCCAAATCTTGACAAGCATTTGGATCTTTGTCACTTCCATTATAATCTTTGGGGTTTACAAACAGTCTTACACGCATTGCGTTCATTCCTTCATCATAAAGGTAAGGAAGAAGATCCGAAATTGGTTTGCCATCATGATCTTTATATTGTGCTCCGGCAATCTCATATTCCGGTAATAATGATATATCACCGCCAACATATCGCTCTTTGGCTAAACTCAGTGTGGCAACCATAGACATGGCTGCCACAAATAAATATTTGACTTTCATAATTTCAAATAATGAAATCAAGATTAATAGTTTTCACAACGCACTTCAAAATAACTTTGTGGTTTAAAGCAAACCGGGCATACTTCAGGAGCAGATTTTCCAATAGCTATATGACCACAGTTACGACATTCCCATACAGTTATACCACTCTTGTTGAATACCTCCATTGCTTCTACATTTTTGAGCAACGCGCGATAACGCTCCTCATGATGTTTCTCAATCTCTGCTACCCCACGGAACTGAGCAGCCAGTTCAGGAAATCCTTCGTCTTCCGCATCTTTGGCAAAAGAGTTATACATATCTGTCCATTCATAGTTCTCCCCTTCAGCCGCATGCTCAAGATTAGTAGCAGTATTTTCACTTATTCCACCGAGAGCACGACACCACAATTGTGCATGTTCCTTTTCATTATCTGCTGTCTTGAGGAATATGTCAGCAATCTGTTCAAATCCGTTCTTTCTGGCTACAGATGCAAAATATGTATATTTGTTACGCGCCATACTTTCTCCAGCAAAGGCAGTCTGGAGATTCTTTTCCGTTTTTGTGCCGGAATATTTATTAGTAGGTTGGTCTGCTATATTCTGAGTTATCTCCACCTTTTCAAAGAATGTGGCATCATGCTTACATACCGGACAAATAAAGCCATCAGGGAGTTCATTCCCATCATATTCATAACCGCACACTGTGCAACGCCATACTGTATGATTTCCCTTTGATGCATCATTAGTTTTAGGTTTCGGTTTGATATGCTCTTGATAGTAAGAATATGTAACTGAGGGTATATCGTTAAGCACTTCCAATTGTGTTACTTTACCGATAAACATCATGTGTGTGCCTAAATCTATCATTTGTTCAACGGAAACAGACACAAAGGAATTGGTACCACGTGTTACTGCATAAGTACCGTTGTCTACGCGACGTAAGTCCGGACAATTAGCACATTTATCAATATCTCTCCCACTATGAAAGCCGAATCTATTAAACAGCTCGAAATTTGCGTCCTCGCTTATGATTGAAGCGGTGAGTATTTTTGATTTTTGCACCATCTCACAAGTAAGGCTTGATTTATTGAGACACACAGATACTTGATTAGGGTCAGAAGTTACTTGCTCAAAAGTATTTGAGATACAACCATTGTCTTTTCCGTTAGCCACTGTTGTAATAACATACAGACCATACGGTATATTAAACATCGCGTTTTTCATTTATTGCAGTATAGTTATTTATAATGAAACAATTTTTCTTTTCAACAAAGTTACTGTTTAATATGTTTATTTTTTTGTAATTTTGCACTAATATTTTGTAGGTGATCTCTACCTGCATGCATACATATTTAATTTATAAAAATTTACCACTAAATGAACATTCTTTTAAACATTATTTGGATTGTATTCGGCGGCTTTATGATAGCCATCGAATATGTAATTTCAAGTGTACTCATGATGGTAACAATAATAGGTATACCTTTTGGTGCCCAAACACTTAAACTTGCACAACTTGCCCTTTGGCCATTCGGTTCAAAGATAGCCGATAATGGTTGGCCCTCCGGATGCCTCGCAGGAATTATGAACGTAATCTGGTGGTTTCTGGGGGGATTCGCAATCGCACTTACTCATCTTGGGTGGGGCTTGTTATTTTGTATAACTGTCATAGGCATCCCTTTCGGGTTACAGCATTTCAAGCTCATGAAACTTGCCCTCTTCCCATTCGGCAATTCAGTAAACTGACCCAAACGCTAAGGCTTACATTTTCCAACTGGGGGCTCAGTGAGGGTGATTCGCACTACCGTAGTGCGATTTAGACTTCTTTCAATTGCTTCCGGGAAATGCTCTATATATTTGGGGAGAAATCTTTCACACAGTAAGCGTAAAGCTTCTATCTTCTCATTATCATTAGTTACTATTTCTGCTTTACCTATGGCTATTGCAGAATGAAAGTACTCGGTGAAATTATTTGTTCCCTCTTCAAATTTTGGGGTACACTTACTCACTGCTGATATACTCACTATGGAATTATGCTTCAAGCAGTCAATTTTCTCACCCTCCTCTGCACAATGGAAATAGAAAGTTATGTCGTCACGTCTCACTAATGACAGTGGTATCCCATAGGGACTACCATCAATTCTATTCATGCTGACCGTAACATAGGGTGCTCTATCAAAAACGGATAATGCCCATTCTGCATCTTTTTGTCTTTGGGCTTTACGCATCTGTCTCATGTTAATTAATTTAATTATCACTCACAAATATATAGTCAGATCAATTATTAATGTATGACTCCACTATATTGGGAACTACAACGCACACTATTATGAGTGCTTATATATTTGCTTTGCGAAATTAATAAAATTTATGGATTTTTATTTATGATGACTAACTAAAATTTTAGTATAAATATTTTTAATAAAGAAATTTTCCCATATTTACATAAAAGTAATTATCTTTGCGCTAAAATCTATTCGAATAAATATTATTTTTGTCTAAAATGCTTAAGAATATACTTTATCTGTTTTCTTAAGCTGTCAAAGAGTTTAAAATATGAATAATAATATAGGATTTCTTTTCGATTTGGACGGAGTACTGATCGATAGTGAAAGCGAATACTCCAAGATATGGGCACAGGTAAATAAGGAATATCCTTCCGGTATCCCTTCATTGGAAGTTATCATTAAAGGATGCACACTCGATAAGATACTTGATGATCATTATCCTGATATGGAGATAAGGAGCAAAGTGATTGCCCGCCTCTATGAATTGGAAAAACTAATGAAATATAACTATCTTCCTGGAGCGGAGAAATTACTTAAATCAATAAAGAATTCTCCTTATAAAATGGCACTTGTGACGAGCAGCAATGATGTCAAGATGGCTCATCTTGATGAGGAATTGCCAGAGCTAAGAGGAATGTTTGATTTTATAGTTACAGCCGACCTCATTACCAAATCAAAACCGGATCCGGAAGGATATTTATTGGGAGCTGCTAAAATTGATAAAGAAAAAAAAAATTGTATAGTATTTGAAGATTCCCTTCAGGGAGTAAAAGCAGGTCAAAACTCGGGTGCATACGTGGTAGGAATAGCAGGAACTTTATCCGCTGATGTACTTGCTCCATACGCTGACATTGTTATCCAGTCATTGAATGAGATTTCTCTTGATGAACTCATCAACATCGTAAGAAACAGAAATGAACAATAATATCCCACTTGCGGAAAGACTCCGTCCCACAACACTTGACGCTTATATAGGGCAACGTCATCTTATCGGAAAGGGAGGGGTGATTCGGCGAATGATAGAATCTGGCAGAATCAATTCATTTATATTATGGGGACCTCCCGGGGTAGGTAAAACCACTCTGGCAAAGATAATAGCCAATGTAACTGAGGCTCCATTTTACACGTTGAGTGCAGTTACCTCCGGTGTTAAAGATGTGCGTGAGGTAATTGATAAATGTAAAGCTGATGCTAACAGTATGTTCACCTCAGTACGCCCGATATTATTTATTGATGAAATTCATCGTTTTAATAAAGCGCAACAGGATTCATTACTGGGTGCCGTGGAGCAAGGACTCGTTACTCTTATAGGTGCCACTACGGAGAATCCATCATTTGAGGTTATCCGACCTCTGTTGTCACGTGCTCAGGTATACACTCTCAAGCCATTGGACATAGAAGACCTTGAAGTCCTCCTTGAAAGGGCTTTGAAAAATGATCCTATATTAAAGGAAAGGAATGTTGAGATTAAAGAAAAAAATGCTCTTTTCCGTTTCGCAGGTGGAGACGCGAGAAAACTGCTAAATATTCTTGACCTCATTGAGCAGTCAACACCTACTAATGAGATAATGATTATTGATGACGCAACTGTAACGGAGCGATTACAAGAAAATCCAGCGGCATACGATCATAATGGTGAACTTCATTATGATATCATTTCCGCTTTTATCAAATCTATAAGAGGTAGTGATCCTGATGCGGCTATTTATTGGCTTGCACGCATGGTTACTGGTGGAGAAGATCCAGAATTCATTGCTCGTCGTCTAATAATTTTGGCAGCCGAGGACATAGGACTTGCAAATCCAAATGCTTTATTATTGGCAAATACAACTTTTGATGCGTTAAAAAAAATTGGATGGCCAGAGGGAAGAATTATTCTTGCGGAATGCACGATTTATCTGGCAACTTCTCCGAAAAGCAACTCTGCATACGCTTCAATTGGTTCCGCTTTAGAAATCATAGCTCAAACGGGCAATCTACCCGTACCGCTACATTTGAGAAATGCACCTACAAAACTAATGAAAGATTTAGGATATCATGAAGGCTACAAATATGCTCACGATTATGTAGGAAATTATGTTGAACAGCAATATCTTCCCGATAGACTGACAGACAGCCGTTTTTGGAATCCTTGTGATAATCCGCAAGAAGCAAAAATGTGGGAACGTATGCAGGCTTTAAGAGACAGAAAGAAGTAAAATTGACATTTTGATAAATTTTTACCCCAAATTATTTTGTCAGTAATAATAAAACCATTAAATTTGCCACAAAATACGGAGCGAGCTTAAATTATCGTTATGCGACAATTTAAGCGAACCTAAAAATTTAGAAGTTCAACAAGCTCAACCTAAAAAAATAATACTTTAAAATTCATGAAAAAGCACAATTTTTATGCAGGCCCGAGTATCATGAGCCAGTTCACAATTGAAGAGACTGCCAAAGCAGTTCACAATTTTGCTGACATGGGGCTTTCAATTCTTGAGATTTCTCACCGTAGCAAGCAGTTCCAGGCTGTGATGGACGAGACAGTTGCCCTCTTCAAAGAACTCCTTGAAATTCCTGAGGGCTACAGCGTACTTTTCCTCGGTGGTGGTGCAAGCCTCCAGTTCGCTATGGTTCCAATGAACATGCTCGCAACTAAAGCTGCATATCTTGACACGGGCGTTTGGGCAAGTAAGGCGATTAAAGAAGCTAAACTCTTCGGAGAGGTTGACGTAGTTGCTTCTTCTAAAGATAGAAACTACAACTACATTCCACGCGACTACACTGTTCCCACTGATGTAAACTATTTCCATTATACATCAAACAATACTATTTATGGTACAGAAATCCGTAAGGATCCGGATGTGCCCGTACGCATGATTTGCGACATGAGTTCTGACATATTCAGCCGTCCGGTTGATATCGCCAAATATGATCTTATCTACGGTGGTGCTCAGAAGAATCTTGCTCCTTCAGGTGTGACTTTTGTTATTGTTAAAGATGATGCTCTTGGTCATGTTGATCGCGTTATCCCGACAATGCTCGACTACCGCACTCATGTTAAGAAAGGCTCTATGTTCAATACTCCTCCAGTGCTTCCTATCTTCTCAGCTCTTCAGACTCTCAAATATTACAAGAGCCTCGGTGGTATCCGTGCTATTGAGAAGATGGACCTCGAAAAAGCTGATTGCCTATACAATGCAATCGATAGCAGCAAGATGTTCGTAGCTACTGTGCCTAACCATGAAGATCGTTCAATCATGAACGTTTGCTTCGTGATGAAGCCCGAATACAAGGACCTTGAAAAGGATTTCATTGATTTTGCTACAGAAAGAGGTATGATGGGTATCAAGGGACATCGTGACGTAGGTGGTTTCCGTGCTTCTCTCTACAATGCACTTCCTATGGAGAGCGTTAAGGCTCTTATTGACTGCATGAAGGAATTTGAAGCTAAGCATTAATTCTTTTTCCACTAACAATATTTTTCAACAGATATGAAGATTCTTGTTTTCACAGAGAAGCCTTTTGCTCAGGCTGCTGTTAAAGCTATTGCCGACGTTATCAATGCTTCAGGCAATGAGATGGAACTTGTGGAAAGAGGTACTCGTGCTGACCTTCTTAATGCAGTTAAAGAAGCTGACGGTCTCATCGTGCGCAGTGATATTATTGATGCTGAAGTGATGAATGCAGCTCCTAATCTTAAGGTTATTGTTCGTGCCGGTGCCGGTTATGACAATATTGACCTCCAAGCTGCTACAAACCATAGCATCTGTGTGATGAACACACCGGGACAGAACTCTAATGCTGTTGCCGAACTCGTATTTGGCATGATTGTGATGATGTGTCGTAACCAATATAATGGCACTTCTGGTTCTGAGCTTAAAGGTAAATCTCTTGGTATCTATGCCTTCGGTCAGGTTGGTAGAAATGTTGCACGTATTGCAAAAGGTTTCGGCATGAAGATTCAGGCTCTTGACGTGTTTGTACCTGATGAAGTTATGGAGGCTGAAGGTGTAACACCTGTGCATGATGTGCATGAACTTTTTGCCAATAACAATTTCGTGTCACTTCACATTCCTGCCACTCCCCAGACTAAAAACTCTATTGGGTATGACCTCGTAAGCAGCATGCCTAAAAATGGCGTTCTTATCAATACTGCTCGTAAGGAAGTCATTGATGAGCCGGGTCTGATCAAGGCTCTTGAAGAAAGACCTGACCTTCGTTATGTCAGTGATATCAAACCTGCTGCTGATAAGGAGTTTGAGGAAAAATTTGGTGTGCGTGTATTCTTCACTCCTAAGAAAATGGGTGCTCAGACTGCTGAGGCTAACTTTAATGCAGGCGTTGCCGCTGCAGAGCAGGTGATTGCATTCCTTAATAATGGTTGGAATAAATTTCAGGTTAACAAATAATTGTAACAGCGATTTATAATAATAATGTTCCGGATTGCCTAAAACTTTCCGGAACATTATTATTAATCCTAATTATAGATTTACATTTTCTTGCAAGGATATCCGGCATTACTTACCGCCTCTTCTACAACGGAAGCTGCCACATCTCCCTCTACATTTGCCATTCCTCCTGAGAGATCTACTGTCACTCCTGTTACACCGGGGAGATTCTTAATAGTAGTCTCTACCCTTCCTGAACAATGGCTGCATGCCATGCCTTCTACTTTGAATTTCTGTGTCATAATTTCTTTATTTTTATCAAATTTTAATTTTTCCTCCACAATATCATATGGATTATGTTCATTACTTAACTCATCGATAATTTTTTGAGCTGATAAGTTAAGGGCTTCATCATAATTATTCGTTTCACAACTATTCTCCGACGTCATATGAAATTTCTTACGTTTCAACAAAAGACTATTGGTAACTACGCTTACACTGCTGAATGCCATAGCTGCACCGGCTATCATTGGATTTAGAAGGAAACCACATATAGGATATAATGCTCCAGCTGCAATAGGCACACCAATCAAGTTATAAATGAACGCCCAAAATAAGTTTTGTCGGATTGTACGTACTGTGAGTTTTGAAAGATGGAAAGCAACAGGAATCTTGGCAAGATCAGCAGACACTATAGTCATTTTGGCTACTTCTATAGCTACATCACTACCTGTTCCCATAGCTATACTTAAATTAGCTGCCGCAAGGGCTGCACTATCATTAATACCATCGCCCACCATTGCCACTTTCTTTCCCTCCTTTTGTAACTTTTTGACAAAATTACATTTATCTTGGGGAAGAACTTCTGCAACACAATGTTTAATTCCAACTTCACCGGCTACTATTTCTGCAGTTGCTCTATTATCACCGGTAAGCATGTAAGTATCTATTCCCATTTGCTCAAGACGCCTAATTGCAGAAGCAGAAGTCTTTTTTATAGGGTCAGAAATGCCCATAATTTCAAGAACTTCTTCTGAATCAGCAATCCAGACTAATGAACATCCTTTTTTAGTAAGTTGATCTGCAGATCTAAGTGCCTTGTCGGAGATTTTAATTCCATTTTCTTTAATAAGTCGCTGATTGCCTACATAAAATGTTATGCCATCATATTCACCCTTGACTCCTTTACCTGTTATACTCTCAAATGATTTTACTTCAACGAAATCTGAAGATGAAAAATATTCAGTAACAGCTTTTGCAAGTGGATGCTCCGATTTTTGCTCTAATGATAAAATAATCGACTCCAATTTTTTCACATTATTATCAGAAACAGGCTTAAGGGTAACAACTTGGGTAACTTCTGGTCTACCTTCTGTCAGTGTTCCTGTTTTATCAAGAACAATAGCGTTTATTTTAGGAGCAATTTCCAAAGACTCAGCATCTTTAATAAGTATACCGAGTTCTGCACCCTTACCAATTCCAACCATAATAGCAGTCGGTGTAGCAAGTCCCAATGCACAGGGACAAGCTATGATCAATACTGTTACAGCTGCTAACATACCGTGGGAAAAACTATCATCGCTTCCAAATATAAACCATATTATAAAAGTAAGAATTGCTATTGAGATAATGGTTGGAACAAATATTGCAGCAATCTTATCTACTAATTGTTGCACTGGTGCTTTACTGCCTTGCGCATCTTGCACCATTCTGATTATCTTTGAGAGCAATGTGTCACTACCCACTTTTACTGCCCTGTATTTAAATGAGCCGTTACCATTAATTGTTCCGGCAAATACTTTTTCACCTATAATTTTTTCGACTGGGATTGGTTCACCGGAAAGCATTGACTCATCTACAAATGATTCTCCATCTATAACCATCCCGTCAACCGCCACTCTTTCTCCGGGATGAATCATAATTGTGTCACCTTCTGCAATATTCATTATAGGAACAACTGATTGCGAACCATCCGGATTTATTATAGTCACGTTTTTGGGTTGAAGTCCCATTAACTTTTTTATAGCCGAGGAGGTATTACCTTTTGCTTTACTCTCTAAAGTTCTGCCAAGTAAAATAAAAGCAATTATCACTGCCGATGCTTCAAAATAGACATGTGGATGAATACCCATAGAGATCCAATACTCTGGGAAAAGCATATTTGCCACACTAAATACCCATGCTATGCCTGTACTCAATGCTACGAGCGTATCCATATTTGAAGTCCTATGTTTAAGCTGTCTCCATGCACCAATGAAGAAACGGCGACCACACCAAAATACAACCGGAGTTGAAAAAATTAACATAATTATATTACCGAATGGCATATTCATAAAAAACATACCTATTATTACAACTGGTAATGATAATACCAAAGCCAGAATGGTTTCTGTCTTCAATTTTATATATTTTTTTTCTTGTTGGTTTTCTATCTCATCTGCTGTTTCATTCAAGATAAGTTCATAACCGGCAGCTCTGACTGCATTTTGTAAATCTTCTGGTGAACATATATCTTCATAATACTCTACGGTTGCTCCAGAAGTAGCAAAATTAACTGCCGCTTCTTTTACACCTTTATAGGAACGCAAAGTTTTCTCTACTCGTGCGGCACAAGCAGCGCAACTCATACCTCCTATCGGGAATATATTCTTTTTAATTCTCTCCATAGTAATAAAACGTTTTTAATATATAAATGTTATACTCTATTCTTTCATAGCAAACTATATGTACTGACATTAAATAATCGCGGCAAGGATTTGGGAAACGTGAGTTATTTCTTTGCCATTTAGTTAATTTTTTGTAATTTCGCACCATTATTGACTCTCCGATAATATCTTGATGATAATTTTGGCACAAAATTTGTTTCATTCGAATAAGAGTTGTTTAAAATTTTTCTTTTAAACAACTTAACAGTCCAAATTAATCTCCAAGATTTTATATAACAGTAAAAGATTCTATTTATAATAAACACTGCAATATAGAATGCAAGAAACCATAGACATTACATCTCAAATCATTGAAGCAATAACCGATAAAAAAGGTAAAAAAATTGCTGTCATTGACTTATCTGAAATTGAGTCGGCACCTACCGGAAAAATGATTATTTGCCAAGGAAACAGCACTTCACAAGTAAGTGCAATTGCCGATTCAGTGAGAGAGGAACTACAAGAAAAAATGAGCATAAAGCCCTATAATTACGAGGGCTATAGAAATTCTCAGTGGATTGTCATTGACTACGGATATATCATGGTGCATATATTTCTGCCGGATTACCGCCACTTCTATAATCTTGAAGGATTATGGAATGATGCTCCTATAAATTATATCCCTGACGAAGACTGAGAGTGTCTAATCAAATGAATAACATCGAAAGCATTATGTCCCAATGTTAAATTATCCGAAACCCAATCAAAACAAAAATCAGAACAATCGTCCTAAATTTAATATGTATTGGATGTATGGTCTGATGGCTCTCTCCTTACTCGCCCTTTTCTATTTCCAGGATGCTTCTCAAACTAAAGAAGTTGATTGGACTCAATTTGAAAAAGCAGCCACCGAGGGTGATATTGATAAGATCGTTGTGCTTGCGGAAGCTAAAGTAGCGGAAGGTTACATGACTCCTGAAGGTGCCCGGAAACATCATTTCGACGATAAAGACACTTTTGACGGCGATAAGAAAATCCAGACCACCATCCCCTCATCTGATAAAATTCAGGAGAAAATTGATGGATGGAATGCAAAATTGGTTTCCGAAGGGAAACCTGAAATTAAAGTGAACTATGAGAAAGGATCTGACTTGATGAAAGTCTTCTGGTATTTCGGACCGATTCTTATTCTTGTAATTTTCATGATTTACATGTCGCGTCGTATGGCTGGTGGAAGTAGTGCCGGGGGTGGCATTTTCAGTGTTGGTAAATCACGTGCCACAGTTTTTGACAAGAATAACGGCACTGCTGTTACATTTAAAGATGTAGCCGGACTTGCAGAAGCGAAAGTTGAAATTGAGGAAATTGTAGAATTCCTTAAAAATCCCCAGAAATACACTGAGTTAGGTGCTAAAATACCTAAAGGTGCATTGTTGGTTGGTCCTCCCGGAACAGGTAAGACCCTTCTTGCCAAGGCAGTAGCCGGTGAAGCAAATGTTCCATTCCTTTCCATGTCAGGTTCCGACTTCGTTGAAATGTTCGTCGGTGTCGGTGCAGCCCGTGTCCGTGACCTTTTCAAGCAGGCAAAAGAAAAAGCCCCATGTATTGTTTTTATTGATGAGATTGATGCTGTCGGGAGAGCACGTGGAAAGAATCCTAATATGGGTGGTAATGATGAACGTGAGAATACACTTAACCAACTTCTTACAGCTATGGACGGCTTTGGCACAAATAATGGTGTGATTGTTCTTGCCGCTACTAACCGTGCTGACATGCTTGACAAGGCACTGTTACGACCGGGGCGTTTCGACCGTCAGATTTATGTTGATCTTCCTGAACTTACTGACCGTATGGAAATTTTCAATGTTCATTTACGTAACATTAAGGTCAATAGTAAAATTGATGTTGAACAGTTAGCCCGTCAGACTCAGGGATTCTCCGGCGCAGATATTGCAAACGTTTGTAATGAGGCTGCCCTTATTGCTGCCCGCAATAATAAACCATCTGTTGATTGGAATGATTTTATGTCTGCTATTGACCGAATTGTAGGTGGTCTTGAAAAACGTTCTCGCATTATAACTGATGACGAAAAATTCTCTATCGCAACTCATGAGGCAGGGCATGCCACTATCAGTTGGATGACTGAATTTGGTAATCCGCTTGTAAAAGTAACTATTGTACCACGTGGACGTGCCCTTGGTGCTGCATGGTATGCACCTGAAGCTCGCCAAATCATTCCTACGCAGGCACTTCTTGACACAATGTGCGGTTTGCTGGGAGGTAGAGCAGCTGAAGATGTTTTCACAGGTCAGGTTGGTACAGGTGCCAGCGATGATTTGGAAAAGTGTACCAAAATTGCACGTTCTTTGGTACTCGTATACGGTATGAGTGATAAG
Organism: Bacteroides sp.; assembly: GCA_014802265.1. Taxonomy (GTDB): domain Bacteria; phylum Bacteroidota; class Bacteroidia; order Bacteroidales; family Muribaculaceae; genus Lepagella. The sequence goes on from JAAVCP010000013.1 coordinate 94,052, forward strand.
CTTCCAAATATTAATTATAATGATTCTACCGGTCAAGACTATGGCTTCACAAAGCCTTATTCTGACGAGACAGCGAAGATAATTGACGAGGAAGTGAAACGTATTGTCAATGAACAGTATGAACGCGCGAAGGCTATTCTTCGTAAATATGCCAAGGAACACAATCAGATCCGGGATATGCTCGTCACAAGAGAGGTGATATTCCATGATGACGTACAGATGATTCTTGGTCCTAGAAAATGGAAATCACGTACAGATGAAATTATAGAGATTAATAAAAAGGAAGAGGGTGCACGAGCCAGTGAAGCAAAAGGGGTTATTGACTTATCTAAATCTAAAAAGATTACTGATGAAAAGAAGGGTTCAAATTTCAATAAAGAAATAGATTCTTCTGAAGAGCCGGATACTCCTCCACCTTTCAATAAGTAATCTCTAAAAGCTATTAATAACGGCTTATAAGGGGTATATCAAAATTCCAAATTTTGATACACCCCATCTGTCGTATATATATCATGCGAATGTCCCCCACCCATATTATAGCTCTCTTGCGTTCTGTGAGTGTACCACAGGTTAACTTCATTTTTTTGATATCTCCTTTAATCTCTCATAAAGATAACCTTGAAAGATTTCGTACTATTTTTTTACACCAAGCAGATTCGTCTGCATCATATATATTTCTATAGTTACGTATATCTGAAAGGTGCTTGTTAGTGAGCTTGTACATTCCGAATTTACCTGGCACTTCTTTCTTTTTCAATAATTTTCGTATTTCATATTCTGCTTTATATCGGTCCTCCACTTCTATTTCCATAAATACTCTTTGTTTATCCTCTGCTTCCAAGTGACTGAATTTTATTTTAAAATACTCACCTGCTCTCAATACTCTGATATAGCCTTTTGCTCCTTCTGCAACAAATTCTGCCTTTGCATCTTCTATCTCAGATATGAGAGTTTTAACAATTTCAGATAAAGAAATGCTATCTTCTTTGTCGGCTTTATATTCATTTAGTAAAAGATGAAAGCATTTAAGGGTATATGAAGTATCCACACTCGCTGAGTGTGCGTCCATTTCCTTAAAATCAATTCCCAGTGAATTAGCACAGATAATTAAGGAAGGTACAGAATAGGGGCTCATTTCCGTTTTCCTACCCTTTAAAAACCAATACATGTCTTTTACGTCTAACACTATTTTATCTTCAAGACCATTTATGGCGGCACGTGTCAAAACGCGCAGATCATTATCAACAGCAAAACCCGTGATAAGATCTGCCTTGTTAATTATATTCTGTACCTCTGTGCTTTGAGATGAAAATGATGGACATTTCATCACCATTTCCGGGGTTATGTGATGAATATCCGTACGCCAATCCTCTATATTCTCAGGCTTATAATAGCTATGATATACCTCTTCTTCTCTATTGAATATAGAAAGTTCAAGCAGTTCCTCATTATCTGCAAATTCTGCATCAAGGCAAATAATATTCATAAGTATAAAAGATTAATTTTAGAAGATATTTATAGTTCTTAAATTATTTCACAAAATTAGATAAAAATCCTGAGATTTATACACCGGCAAGATAAAGAAATTTTTTCTTTATAAGAAAGGTTAAATTTTAGATTATTATCTTAATATAGCTATCTTCAAGAGATGATATTTTGAAAATTGTTTTTTATTCCCTATCTTTGTAAAAAATTAAGATATAATGAAGCGTGAATAACTTCATATACAATTTAATAATCTAAATGTAAGGGCTGGTAAATAATGGAACCAATTAAAAAGATTAAACATCTTTTTATGGCTTATCGTAATGGGATCGTAGCCGATACTTTAAGAAAAGCCGGAATTAACTATAGTATAATTTTCGGTCTGCAATTGCCACAACTTTCAATGATTGCACGCGAATTTGAACCCGATATGAATCTTGCCATGCAACTTTGGAACGATAAAAATATACGGGAATCCAGATTGTTAGCATGTTATCTTTTCCCGGCTGAGGAGCTTACAGAGCAGCAATGTATAGATTTGGCTGAATCATTGCAAACAAAAGAGGAAGCAGACATTCTCTGTTTTCGTCTTTTACGTCGTTTGCCCTTTGCAGATAAATTAGCAGATAGGTTAATAATGGAAAGTGCCTCTCCATTATTTGCCTATTGTGGAGAAGCACTTATCCGAAACCTTGAAGCAATTAAGCAATAAGCTTTATCTTTCTTTATATTATAATCTTTTCGTCTCTGACTCAGAGGCTGTCCCACCCTTGTATTTACTTTGATAAGGCTGGAAACGATACATTAAAGTCAGAGAAATCCCACGTTGATCGTAGGTTTGCTGTTTGTTAACAAAGATTCCATAGGTATTCATTGTCCAATCATTGTTACGGGTATTAAAAATATCAGTACCTGATATTTTTACCTGTAACGACTTATTCAAAAATGACTTACTTATTGAGGCATCAAGAGTAAACCATGTGGTACCGAAACGGTTTGTATGCATGTCTCCTTTTGTTTGGCCACTTGCATTCAATGTCAAAAGGAAACCCTTCGGTAAAGAAAATATATTATTAAAATAGTAGGTAAAGATTGGTTGATTATAATTCATTCCATCAATTTTTAGCCACTGTTTATATACTCCTACAGTAAAATTAGGCATCCAGGCTTTAACCTGCTGATTCCATATAACATAAAAATTAACTGCTGAGATATTAATATTTATAGGCTGCATAAGAAGTTGTAAATTAGATGCCGGATAAATTCGTTTTATAAAGGCATACGTATCAATACTGTGTGTGAAAACAGTCTGTAACATGAATCCCTTCCACATTCCAAATAATTGAACATCATGCATTCTTTCATCTTTCAAAGACGGATTACCACCCTCTATTTCATGGGTACCAACATAATTGAGACTGCCTGTAAGTTGAGAGTAAGATGGTTTTACAGTTGCTGTTTTATAACTCAAGCTAATCTGACTTACTTCATTAAATGAATATCCGAGAGAAATGTCTGGAGTCAAAAAATTATCCTTTCGACTGACATCTTCATCTTTCTTGCAATCTACTTTGAAAAGATAATCTACATATTCATACCGCAGTCCTCCGGAAAAATAAAACTTACCGAAAGAATTATTCCATGATGCAAAGACTGCACTTAGTGTTTGACGAATATCGGAAAATGAAGATGGTATATACTGACTGACATTCTGATTCAACATCAAATAATCGAGAGTGGTATGCGTATATGAGTTTTGAGTACCAATGGTAAGTGTTCCCTTTTCTATCGGGAGAGAGAAATATAATTTTCCTGCCCAAAGCGATGATTTACGTTCATTAGATGATCTTACATTATCTGTCTCTTTATCCGGATATAACGTTTGGACATTATTGGTACTGTAGGAAGTCCTATAGTCTCCATCGAAATGCAATAAATATTTATCTGCAAAGGTATTGTCATAATAGACTGATACGAGATGACTATGAGCCTTTATACGGCTAAATATATTATGCCTGAAAGGAACTTCTTCATTTATCCATTCTGTTCCTGTATTATTAAAGTAACCTTGTTCAGGATTATAGTGATAATATCCACCTATCGACTGCTGTCCAGACGAATAATTGACTCCTGTTTTTACAACACCATTAGTTGAAGGATAGAGTTTATGTTGAGAGCTTCCGATAACAGTTTTATTATTTTTATATAAAAATGTATTGGTGGTAAAACCTTTGATCAGACTATTGTTATGTGAAATAAGCCCTGAAATAAATATATCCCAATTACCAATTTTATAATTCAAATCAAGCATTTCATTAACAGAGAATTTATGACGAATTATAGTCTCTCCCCTATCCACTATGGAAAGACCATCAATAAAATTATGTTTGGTATATATTTTCAACACAGCTTTTGTATCGCTCGCATATATTGCTCCAGGAGCCATTATCAGTTCCACTTTTCTTATATTTGTTGATTGAAGTGTTAACAACTCATCATCTGAATGCATTGGTCTGCCATCAATGAATATTTCCGGCATCCCTTTCCCTACTACAGTCACTGCATCATCGACAATTTTAATCATCGGCAGTTGATCTAACACATCAAGTGCTGTTCCAATGTCCTGTAAGGTTGAACCCGCAATAGTAGAAACTAACGTAGATCCGATAAGTTTTGTAACGGGATACTTTGAAGTGACTATCACTTCTTGTAACTCTCTTGTTAGAGAATCAGATTGCTCTGTCTGTTGAGCCGACACGACACACTCAAACCATACGAGCATTACTGAGATCAGAATAATTTTTGGACTCATATTAATTTTATTAATGAAAAATACTTCTTATTAAGCCTAAGAGACCCCATGTAAGGAGCGTGTATCCGTACCGATAATCAGTACGAAAATTCAATGCAAAATTAATATAGAGCTTACTCTTTCTCCAAAAAAATAGTCTGACAATATATTTTATAATTTTATGATATTCAATTGTTTACTTAGTACAGTCCATAAAAAGTCTGACCAATGCGAAAGACTTTAAAAAACGTTGAGAAAAATCTCTTTATTTATAGATTCAGAGGCTGTAATTTTAGCTTTAAGTCGAGATTTACGTTTATAAGCCGTATCAATACTTTCACCTATCAACAATGCAATAGTGCGGTTGGAAAGACCACTTGCCAGATACACCATCAGTCTATATTCATCAGGTTTCAACGCAGGGAAATCGTTCTTTAATTGGGATAGCATTTCGTCATTACAATGTTCCATTTCCGTGAAGATTCCTTCATCAGCCTTTAGGGCATCAATCTGTGATTTCACTTTATCCACAATAGCCTTTTTTTCAGTTTTAGATCCTTGTGATTCATAATATGTCTCACATAATTCGTCAATTATTTTGAAACGATTTTCCAAAGAAGCTGATAATTTTGATTCTAATATGGCACACTGCACCTGTCTGTGGCAAAGACTTTCTTTTAATGCGGATGCTTCCATAATCAGAGTTTCATTTCTTGCATTTTTTAATTTAAGATGTTGACGTTGCCATACAATCACTCCGCCTGCCACCATTATTATTATTATGGAGAGTAGAATTACTTCATTACGCAAAGCCTTCTCTTTAAACAACAGGAACTCTTTCTCTTTCTGAATATACATGGCAGAGACAAGTGCATTCTCAATAGAACCCGCACCTAAAGATGATTTTACTTCACATGCCTTATTATATTTTTCTCTATTATCATGAAAACCATAATAGTCAACGGCTATATTTATGATAGTATCAGTTGGTGCTGCAAAATGATTTACTACCATTGCTTCACAGTAGAGTAATGCCCATCGAGCCATCGTAGCAGAATCGCTAAATTCAGTTACATCATATTTATTTAATTGCTCAAATGCCTTTAATGGATCTATTTTCAATAAGGATTCAGCATCATTAAGTTCTCGTTCATACTGAGAACTTACATAGTTACATCCGGCAACTATTATAATTAAAATTATGTAAATTAATGCCCTCATATTATATGCACAATAACTGATGGAGTTTCAAATATTGATCGATCCAAATTCTTATCATACCCTCTATCAATCTCATCCATTCGCAAATTTAGTAAAATTTTGACACTTTTAACAAGCATAATTGAAAAATTAGGATATTTTACTTAAATTTGCACTTTAAGACTTTTAAAGTATGAAAAAAATTAAAAATGTATTTACACTTCTTGGGATTGTGGCAATTTCTTTGACCACATCTTGTTCACAGTCTGTTAAAAATTCAAGTGGCAATGACTCATCGACATCTAATGCTACAGAAACTGTGATCAATAACATTATGACACGCACAAGCGTAAGACAATTTACCTCTCAAGCTATCTCAAAAGATACTCTTGATATCATTGTCAAGGCTGGCATGGCGGCACCCACCGCAATGAATAAACAACCGTGGGCTTTTGTGGTTGTTACAGAAAGAGAGGTGCTTGACAGTCTTGAAGTAGTACATCCCTACTCTAATCTTAAAACTGCTACTGCAGCCATAATCGTTTGTGGTGACATGAAGAAAACTTCAGAAGATTTCGCACGAGAATATTGGGTCCAAGATTGTTCAGCTGCTACTGAAAATATTCTTCTTGCAGCTCACGCATATGGCTTAGGTGCAGTATGGTGTGGCGTATATCCCAATCCTAATGTGATACCTGAAGTGAAAAGAGTTTTAGGAATTCCTCAAGGCGTAACTCCTCTAAACATCATTTCAATGGGTTATCCTGCCGCGGAGTCTCAACCCAAAGACAAATGGAATCCTGAAAACGTGCATTATCAGAAATGGTAAATCTGATATTCAAAAAATTAAAAATAGTAAAGGTATGCTGACCAATTATCTGTCAGCATATCTTTACTATAATAGGTTATTATAATTTCTTACCTTTCATGCTGATATTCAGATACGAATGACGGTAAAGGAATATGGCGTAAGAGGTATGTTGAAAAACGACGATTCAATCGTTACTCGATCTGTCTTTATTGACGCTTTCTCATCTGCGGGGTTACCACTCATTACAGTGCGTAACGTATTGAGCGAACCATTATTATCAGGAAATAGAGAGGTAAGATCAATTTCAACAGTAGTCTCCACTGGAAGCATATTAACCAATTTTATAATTACATCTCCCGTTTCCTTATCTTTCACAATAGAAGCACCAACCCTGACAGCGGCTTTTTCATTATCTGTGTTAACTTTTAATGATGAATCCAAATAGTAGTCACCAATATTTTCTCCATATAGGCGCATGGTGTGATAGTCAGTTGTAGGACGGACATCCGTATTACTAAAATAAATCAAGTCAGGACGCCATTGAGTATGATTATCTTTTGCAAGTAAAGGAGCGTATGAACTCATTGACACTACATCTGCATTCCTTTCAACAGAAGTGAGGTAAAGTGCCTCTGCCAGTGCAGTCTCCATATTTGACGGACGACCAGGGAGATGAGCAGCCCATTCGCCGAGATACACCTTAGTACCGTTACGGTCATAGTTGTTATAAAAATCCTGATTGTAGATTAGCCATGCAGGGTCAACATAATAATGCTCGTCAACCATATCGATATTCTTTTCTTTAGCCAATTGCCAACCCTCCTCATAATCAGCACCCTCATAGAATGGTCCAACAGTACCGACAACAGTTATCTCAGGATAAGTCTTTTTAACGGTATCATTGATACGAGTGAATCTTTCTTTAAATACCTCAGTAATCATATCCTCATTACCGATACCAATATACTTGAGATTAAACGGCTCCGGATGACCTGCAACCACACGTTTAGCACCCCACGTTGATGTCACAGGACCATTTGCATATTCTATCAAATCAAGAACGTCTTGAATATAGTCATCGAGAGAATCCATAGGCAAACCTTGTTGCTGCCCATGAAAAGTAAGCGCATCATGAGTAAAACGTGAAGGTCGTGAAGAATTCTGACATGGTACTCCTGCGGCGAGCACTGGCAAAGGCTCAGCACCTATGTCCTCACAAAACTGAAAATATTCATAATAGCCCAACCCTCGTGTCTGATGATAACCCCACAGATTATATAGAGGTTTACGAGCCTCGAGTGAACCGATTGAGCCTTTCCAGTCATACACATTGTCAAGTCCATTGCCATGTGCAACACATCCACCGGGGAAACGTACAAACTGGGGTTTCAAATCAGCAAGAGCCTGTGCAAGATCAGCACGCAATCCATTCTCACGTCCTTTAAATGTATTTACCGGAAATAAAGAGATCATATCTAAGTCAAGAACTCCATTATTCTTCGGAACAATCTGAAGTGTAGATTCCGCTGAATAGTCATCGGGATTAAGCATAATTTCATAATCATTCCAATTATTACCTTTTTTTATGGTAACTTTTCCGGAAGCGAGCTTCCTCCCATAAGAAGACACAAGATCAATTTCTATCGGCATCTTTTTGTCGCAACGAGCTTTGAATTTCAATTTATAAGCTTCCCCCTTCTTAAGAGTTATACCATCAAAACCTGAGTTGACAAAGGCGTTTCCACCATTATTAATCATTGTGGCAATTCCACCTTTTACATTCAATCGGGCATAATGAGGATTATTTGGATGAATTGGATCATCGGTAGTTATTTCGAAATCAATCTTATCTCCATTTACACTCCATGCATATTTCGGACCCCAATCCTTGGTCCCACTTTCATCTGAGACATATTCAAAATCACGATTTTGAATCAACTCACCATAAAGACCTCCATCAGCTGCATAATTAATATCTTCAAAAAATATTCCCATCAGCAATGGACTTATCTCTTTGGATTTTCCTGTGGCTTTTAATGTGGCTTTTAATGGTTTGAGTGAGGCAAAACGTTCGTTATCTTTATCGCAGTGTTCAGAATACAAGGCGGCAAGACGACTACGCTTAGCCACGAAATCATCAAGACTCTTTACAAGTTTTTCATCGGTTTTCATGATATAACCTGTGACTTGCCCACCATTAAGTTCTATCACAGACGGTATATATCCCACATTAGTGCGGAAAGTAAGTTTGGAGGTATCAGCTGGACTCATATACTTCTGCGGCTTCCAACTCAGCAGATCAGGTGACTGAGCCCAACCTATTACGCCACCATCGGATGTGGCTTTAAAAAGACAGGACCATCCGGTTGAAGTAGGAAACAATTCCGGCATCCACATCTTCTTCCCAGATCCCCAAGCACCGAAATCTGACTTTACAAAATCATACCCATCCCCTATGCTGCGCCACGTCTTACTATCTTCACTAACTGCAAATCGTAATCCTCCTCTTCCATTCTCAGGAGAGTAGAAAAATAAATCAGTGGCACCACTACATAAAACTGTCAATCCTAATATGCCTGACAAAATACTTTTTTTCATGATTGATTTTTTGTTAACTTTGTACAAAGTTAACAAAAAATCAATCAATTATAAAATAAAAACCTTATGATGGTATTTTTGCATTTAGAATTTCAATCTGTTGACGTACCGATTCTTCATGAATAGCTTGTAGCACGGTCTTCATGAAGTCTGCTGACATTCCCATTTGCACAGCTGCTGCCACACGGCTACGAATCAAATCGTCATAACGTGATTCCTGTACCACGGGCATTGAATGCTCCTTCTTATATCTACCGATTTCACGAGAAATTTCCATTCTTTTGTTGTATAGTTCAAGAAGTTCACTATCAATCTTATCTATTTGACGACGCAAATTTTGGAGGCTTTCTCCATCGCGATTCTCATTTCTAACTACAAGTGAACTTAAAATAAAGCGTAGAACTTCTGGAGTAATCTGCTGATTCTTATCACTCCACGCCTCATCAGGATTACAATGACTTTCAATCATCAACCCATTGAACTTCATATCAAGTGCTTGCTGGCAAAGCGGACCTATAAGCTCACGTTTTCCACCCATGTGGCTTGGATCAATTATAATGGAAAGATTAGGTAGCCGCCGGTGAAGTTCAATAGGTATTCGCCATTGAGGAAGATTGCGATATATACTTTTACCATAATAACTGAATCCACGGTGCACTGCGCCTAACCGCCTTATTCCTGCATTATATATTCTTTCCAATGCTCCTATCCAAAGTTCAATATCTGGATTTACAGGATTTTTAACTAATACACTCACATCTGTTGCTTTAGCTTCCTTAAGAGTGTCAGCTATCTCTTGCACGGCAAAAGGATTAGCTGATGTCCGGGCTCCTATCCACAAAATATCTATCCCTGCCTCCAGTGCCTCCAACACATGGCTACGCATAGCAACTTCTGTGGCTACCAGCATTCCGGTTTCTGTTTTCACTCTCTTAAGCCATTCTAAGCCTTTCTTACCAATACCTTCAAAACCACCAGGTTTAGTACGAGGTTTCCAGATACCTGCACGAAAAATCTTCACTCCACCAATTGCAAGCTGACGAGCAGTTGACATTACCTGTTCTTCTGTTTCAGCACTGCAAGGACCTGACATAACCAGAAGGGAATCGTCTGAACCTCCTCCTTCCACTATTGGTTTTAAATCATCAAAAATCATTATTACACTTATTAAATTCTTCAATACGTTTAAGAGCTATCATCATTTTTTCTTCTGCGGCACAAAGTGAAATCCTTATGTAACCTTCTCCATTACTACCGAAAATGAAACCGGGCACTATAAACACTCTTGCTCCTTTTAAAATACGATCTGCAAACTTTGCACTGTCAGTTTTTCCATATGGTAATTTACCCCACAGGAAAAGTCCACGTTGTGACATATCAAAACTACAGCCAAGAGCCGTCATAATTTTTTCTGCCACTTTTCGGCGACCCCTATAAATATTATTTAAATTCTCATACCAAGTGTCAGGCAATAGAAGTGCCTTTATGGCAGCCTCCATCACAGGTTTGAACTGACCGGAATCAATATTTGATTTCATTTTACGTATCCAGCTTATGAAATCTGCGTTTGATGACACCATACCCATCCTCCAACCAGCCATATTATGGCTCTTGCTCAAAGAATTCAGTTCAATAGCTATTTTGAGCGCTCCTTCAATTTGAAGAATGCTCAATGGATTGTCATTTAGAATAAAGCTATATGGGTTATCATGTACTATTACAATTCCATGACGTTTCCCAAAATCTATAAGGCGTTTGAAAAGAGAGATACTTGCACATGCTCCCGTCGGCATATTAGGATAATTAACCCACATTAGTTTAATTTCTCCCTCTGAAGCAAGTTGATCTAACTGATCAAAGTCAGGTTGCCAATTGTTATTCTCCTTAAGATCATAGCATACCACTTCTGCACCAAGCATTTTACTCACTCCAGTATAAGTCATATAGCCAGGATTGGGCACCAATACTCTATCGCCGGGATTAAGAAAAGCGAGACTAATATGTAAGATACCTTCCTTAGATCCAATTAAGGGAAGAATCTCCGAATCAGGATTAAGTATTACTCCATAATGATCTAAATACCATTTACTCATTGCTTCTCTTAGCTGAGGAATGCCCGATGCTATCTGATACGTATGATTACCTTCACTCTGTGCAGACCTACACAGAGTATCAATAACTTCAGAAGAGGGCATTCGGTCAGGACCACCTACCCCGAGAGATATAACATCAAGTCCATGAGCGTTCATGGCAGCAACTTCACGCATTTTGCCAGCAAACCAATACTCTTTTATCTCCTCTACCCTTTTTGCAGGTATTATTTTATTTTCCATCACGATCTTTATTAATGAATACCAACCTTTTCAACATATTCTCCCAATATCCTGAATTCGCTTGTCAAAGGTTCCACTGCCTGCAATCCCTGACGATAACGAAAATAGGATTTAAATGTGAGATCGACATAAAATCTATATTCCCACTCCCTACCCATTATTGGCAATGACTGAATCTTAGTAAGATTCAAATCATAGAAAGAAAGAATAGTAAGCACTTTAGAGAGTGCTCCCTGTGTGTGAGGAAGAGTAAAGACAATACTGGATTTATTCAATTCATTTTCACTCTGTTTTAATTCAGCTGCCAGCAGTGGATCTGCCAATATCAGAAATCGAGTAAAATTCCGTTTATTAGTCTCAATTCCTTTCTCCAAAATATTTAATCCATATAGAGTCGCTGCCAATTCACCACAGACAGCAGCATGACCATGCAGATTTTTTCTTGCAATTTCTTCAGCACTTCCGGCGGTATCGAATTTCTCCACCATTCGCATATTAGGATGACGCCTTAGAAACTGCTCACATTGCATAAGTGCCATTGGATGAGAATTAACCTCATTTATATCTTCTATTGTCTCACCGGGCAGTGCACATAACACATGACTTATTCTGACAGAATGTTCACCAATTATTGTATGATTACTCTGTCTTAAAAGTTCATGATTTGCAAGCAGACTGCCCGCTATCGTGTTTTCAATTGCAACGATACCAAGTAACGAAGCATCTGTTGAAAGAGCATCAAAAAGTACTGGGAAAGAATCAAAAGGTACCGGCTCAACCTCACAATCAGTAAAATATTGTCTTGCTGCCATATCATGAAAGCAGCCGGCAATTCCTTGAATTGCCACTTTCCTAATTAAATTATCGTTTATCATCAGCAAATAATAATTTATTTAACTCTCTACATTCTCAGAATCTCTTTCATACGCATAACAGAGATAGACCGCCGCTCAGCATAATCCTTTAATTGGTCTTCACCAATTTTTCCGACCATAAAATAATGGGAATTTGGATTCGATATATAGAGACCACTTATGGAAGATGATGGATACATTGCCCCGTTTTCTGTAAGTGTTAAACCAATACGTTCTAAGGGAAGTAATTTATCTAAAGAATAATTCAAAAGCTGATCGGGCAAAATTGGATAACCTATGGCAGGTCTTATGCCCTGATACTCACCTCTCATTATTCGGTTGACATTATTATCCTCATCAGAGTAGCCCCACATTTCAGTTCTTACCTTTCTATGAAGCCATTCAGAAGCAGCCTCAGCAATGCGGTCAGATAGAGTCTGGAGAAGTAATGCTTTATAACTATCATTAATCTGATGCCTTTTCTTTGCTTCTTCAGCTAACCAATTACCGGCACTAACTGCAAACAGCCCTATATAATCTGACGGCATAATAAAATCTGCAAGCGATAGGAAATCTGAATTCTCCGATTGCTGTCGTAAAGCAGGTATCAGTTCATTTCCAATGACAATATTGTCATCAAAAGAGCCGGCAGGATAGAACGCAACTATACCTTTTCCATCAAATTTACCTGAAGAGATTATTGAAGCGAGTAGTGAGCGTGCATCATCATAAAGTCTCAATGCTTCTTCCCCTTTATCTCTCTCAGCATTTTGGATATTTATTCTCCATTCTGATTTACAAACCTCACATCCATCATAGGGGAAAGTATCAATGTAACTGCCTGATAGTTTCCACGCATGAAAAAACATCTTCCAGTTAATCAATCGACTGATTTCTTTTAAATCCAGATCCACGATCAACGCCTCCGCAAGAGGTACCCGAGGAGCAACAGGTACATATTCCCTTACATATCCTTTGGCTCGTGCCTCCTCAATTGGTAAAATCTGTTTATCAGAACCATAATGGGAATCACAAAGTTGTCGATACTCATTATAGATTGTCTTACGATAAGAATCTGCATTTTCCTTATCAAGTAACCGGGAAGCGATCAAAGGATTCTGTGAAGCATCCAAAGCATGGATTACCGGGGCATGATAGACAGGAGCTATCTTTAAGGCTGTATGAAGCTTTGAGGTAGTGGCACCCCCTACTATTAAAGGAATGTCAAATCCCTTCTTCTCCATAGCCTTTGCCACATTCACCATTTCAGCTAAAGAAGGAGTTATCAGACCGGAAAGACATACGAGATCAGGATGCAGTTCCTCTATTTTTTTGATTATCTCTTCTGTAGGAACCATCACACCAAGATCAACCACTTCATAATTATTACAAGCTAACACTATTGAAGTAATATTCTTACCGATATCATGCACATCACCCTTTACAGTAGCAAATAATACTGTTCCCGCTTTAGAAGAATCCTTAGATTTGAGTGAATCCTTTTCCATAAAAGGGCGAAGATAATCTACTGCGGTTTTCATAGTTCTCGCAGTTTTGACCACTTGTGGCAAAAACATTTTACCTTCACCGAAAAGCTCGCCTACCTTATTCATGCCTTCCATCAGAGGTCCACTGATTATATCAACAGGATTATTGCCTGACTCTAATGCCTCCTCAATATCATGTATAAGATATTCGTTATGTCCTTTTATAATTGCATGAACAAGCCTTGTCTCCACCGTCTCTGATATATCACGGATCTTTTCTATTTTTCCAGAAAGATTTTCTCTGGCATCAGTCAGAGCATATCTTGATAAATCTTCCGAAGCGCCAGCTCTCCTATATAATACCACATCTTCTATCAAACTCCGTAGTGATTCGTTGATTTCATCGTATGTTACGCTTGTGGCAGGATTGACAATACCCATGTCCATACCCGCAGCTATAGCATGGTAAAGAAACACACTGTGCATGCATTCCCTTAGATGATTTTTTCCTCTGAATGCAAAAGAAAGGTTGCTGACTCCTCCACTTGTGTGAGTACCGGGAAGATTTTCTTTTATCCACTTTACAGCACGAATAAAATCCAACCCATAGCGATCGTGTTCTTCCAACCCAGTAGCAACTGCCATAATATTGACATCGAAGATTATATCTTCAGGGGGCATTCCACACTCTTTTGTAAGCAAGTTATAAGATCTGTTGCAGATTTCTATTTTACACTGGTAGGTATCTGCCTGTCCCAGTTCGTCGAATGCCATTACAATAACAGCAGCCCCAAGCTGACGGATACGTTTCCCTTTTTTTATGAACTCCTCTTTCCCTTCTTTCAAAGATATTGAATTAACAATACTTTTTCCCTGAAGATTTTTCAAGGCAGCCTCTGCAACATTCCAATTAGAAGTATCAACCATTATCGGCACCTTGGCAACTTCAGGATCAGAAGCTACCAACCGTAAAAATGTAACCATTTCTTTCTCAGCGTCCAATAGTGGGTCATCCATATTAATGTCTATAAGCATGGCACCATCTTCTACCTGCTTTACAGCTATTTGGAGAGCCTCTTCATATTTACCTTCTTTTATAAGGCGCAGGAATTTCCTCGACCCTGCCACATTGCAGCGTTCCCCGACATTGACGAAGTTATTCTCATGTATTACTTCCACTACTTCCAGTCCTGAAACCCTTAATTCTTTCTTTATCTCAGCCCTCTTGTGTGGTTTCCCATTTTTGATACTTTTCACAAGATATGCAATATGGTCTGGAGTAGTGCCGCAACAACCACCTACAATATTTAGAAGTCCTTCTTCAACAGCCGGAACCATCATGCTGGCAAATATATCAGGAGTTTCCTGATATTCTCCAAGAGCATTCGGCAACCCTGCATTAGGATGGGCACTGACAAAATGGGTAGTAATGTTTCCAAGTTCACGAATATGAGGAATCATTTCCTTACCACCAAAACTACAATTAAGTCCCACACTTACCACATTATCATATCCCTCAATGGAAGTTACAAATGCCTTAAGTGTTTGTCCTGATAATGTACGCCCTGATTTGTCAGAAAGAGTGGCAGAAATCATAATAGGGATAGATATGCCCCTTTCCCACATTACAGAATTAGCAGCATCAAGACCAGCTTTAAGATTAAGTGTATCAAAAACAGTCTCAAAAAGAAGAATATCTACATTTCCGTCAATCAACCCTCTGATTTGATCGGAATAAGTCTCAAACAATTCATCGTAAGTGATATTCCTATAAGCTGGATTTTCAATATCCGGGCTAATAGAAGCTGACCTGTTGGTAGGACCAATTGATCCAGCCACAAATACTTTTCTTCCACTCTCAATTACAGCTGTCTTTGCCAATTCAGCACCGGTTTTATTGAGCTCATATATAATTCCGTTATACTTATCCAGTCCATAGTCTGCCATTGAGACAGCATTCGCATTGAAGGTATTGGTGCTTATAATGTCTACACCGGCACAGATGTATGCGGCATGAATCTTCTTAATATCCTTTGGCTTCGTAAGACAAAGTAAGTCATTACAGCCAAACAGACGTTGATTATGTGAACGAAACCTTTCTCCACGGAAGTCAGATTCGTCCAAGTTGAGACGTTGAATCGTTGTGCCCATTGCGCCATCGAGCACAAGCACCCTTTCCTTCAATTTATTTTCAAAATCACGTGTATTAATCATAATACAAAACTAAAATAGTTCCTTGGCTATTTTTTCAACACTGTCAGAGGCACTCATTGTGTAGAAATGTATGCCCGGAGAACCATGGTCAAGTAATTCTCTACATTGATGAACAGCCCATTCAACACCAATTTCTTTCACTTCTGCATCGGTTTTACTATCCCTGATTCGTGAGGCGAGTTCTTCAGGAATATCCGACCTAAAAGTCTTCGGTAGCATTGATAGGTGTGTTTTCTTGGTTATCGGTTTTATACCCGGAATTATGGGGACAGCAATTCCGGTCTCACGGCACTTCCTAACAAATTCAAAAAACTTATTATTGTCAAAAAACATCTGAGTCACCAAATAGTCGGCACCATTCTCTACTTTCTTTTTCAGATAATATATATCTGAGTCCATGTTTGGTGCTTCTTCATGTTTCTCAGGGTAACACGCCATGCCGTATGAGAAAGGTGTATCTATACCTTGAATAACAGTATCATCAATACCGATACCCTTATTAAACAAATTAATTTGTTGCTGAAGATCAGAGGCATGCTGATGATACGGTTCTGAGGACTCCGAAAGTGCTCCCATCCCTTTTTCATCTCCACGCAATACGAGAAGATTATTGATACCCAAAAAATTAAGATCAAGCAATGCATACTCTGTCTCTTCTTTAGAAAAACCTTTACAAATAATATGCGGCACAGGAATAAGACCATACTTATTTTGAATGGCTGCTGATATTGCCACTGTCCCCGGTCTTTTCACAATACTCACACGCTTATGAGTTCCGTCTGGAAGAGGTTTATAAATATATTCACTGTGATGGGAGGTAATATTTACAAATTTAGGTGCAAACTTTTTAAGTTTCTCAATTATGTCAAAAACCTTATATATGCTATTACCTCTGAGCGGAGGAAGAATCTCAAATGAAAAAATTGGATTCCTACTGTCGTTGATTATATCAATAATCCTAATCATGTTAACTGAATTGTGAATTACAATGAATTAACCGCATCAGAAATGCGAGTGAGAATCTCTTTCAGAATCGCTCTTGGGGTGGCTACATTTAAGCGCATAAATCCATTGCCCTCCGTGCCAAACATAGCTCCATCATTGAGTGCTACTTTTGCCTTGTTTACAAAAAGATCAATTAATTCATCATGACTGATGCCAAGTTCTCTACAATCAAGCCAAACAAGGAAAGAAGCATCAGGTCGAATCACCTTAATTCCTTTCACATTACTTTGAATAAAGTTTTCTGTAAAAGTAATATTATCCTTTACATACCTCAGCATTTCTTTTCGCCACTCATCACCTTCGCGATAAGCTGTAACTGTAGCTATGTGAGATAATAATGGTGCATCTCCAAATTCGTTAGCCGTTAACCAACTGTAAAACTTTTCTCTCAATTCTTTATTGGGAATTACAGAAAAAGAACTTACAATTCCAGGAATATTGAAAGTCTTTGAAGGAGCACAGAAAGTTATACTGTTTTGTGCAGCCACATCACTAACCGTTGCAAATGGGACATGTTTCTTTCCCCAAAGAGCCATGTCGGCATGAATTTCATCTGAAATTACGATAATATTCTTTCTTTTGCATATTTCTGCCAATTGCTTAAGGTCTTCTTTTCTCCAGATAGTTCCTCCGGGATTATGTGGATTTGATAGAATCAGGATACCTCCTTTAATATCCAAGTTTTCCAATGCTGTGAAATCTATATTAAACCTCCCCTTATCATCCATAATGAGAGGCACATTAACAACATTCCGACCATTAAGTTCAGTAGTAATTCTGAATGGATGATACACAGGGGGCATAATAACTACATCATCACCAAGATTAGTAAATACATTAATTACCATTCCTATTCCTTTCACAATTCCTGGAATATAGCTGATCCATTCAGGTTTTATTTCCCAGTCATGGAGCTTTTTCTCCCAGTCTATAATAGCAGGTCTATAATCCGCAGGTTCAATAGTATATCCAAAAATTGGATGTTCAATGCGCTTCTTGAGAGCGTCTATAATAAACGGTGGGGTAGCAAAATCCATATCTGCGACCCATGCCGCGATAAGGTCTCCCCTACCAAATCTTTCTACCAAAGCATCAGTCTTAATTGCTCCGGTTCCTCTACGTTCTATTATAGTATCAAAATTATAGTTATTCATTTCTATATTATTCATTGGCAGAAGCTATTGCTTGTTTTAAATCTACAATAATATCATCTACATCCTCAAGACCTATTGAGAGCCTGATTACATTAGGCTTAATATCCATTTCCTCACGCTGTTGCGGAGTTAAAGGTCCAAAAATAGTACTTGCAGGGTGAATTGCAAGCGATCGATTGTCAAATAGATTAGTAGCCCTATGTATCATTTTTAACGAATTGATAAACTTAAGACACTTCTCTTCATTCTCTAACTCCATTACAATCATCGCACTTCCCTTATCACCGTATATATCTGTAAAAATCTCGTGATCTGGATGACTTTCAAGACCCGGATAATACACTCTTTTGACATCTGGGATTGTTTCCAAGACTTTTGCAACTTCAAGAGCGGAAGCAGCCTGACGCTCATACCTTACGGCAAGTGTTTCCATGCCAAGTGTCTGCATATATGCCACTTGTGGAGTCATATATCCACCAAGATTAAACACCGCATCTTTTTTTATAAGTCTGCTTAATTCAGGATAATGGCCATAATCAATGATCAGCCCCCCAAGGCTTGTGGCTCCGCCCGAAATATATTTGGTGGATGACACTACCTGAAAATCTAACCCAATAGATTCACCATCAAATTCAGTGAACGGAATCATAGTAGTGTCAGCAATCACCGGTATGTCTTTTTCCTTAGCTATTTTTGATATCTCTCTGATGTCAATCACCTCAGTCTGAGGATTAGTTACACTTTCTAAAAATACACAACAGGTATTATTGTCAATACTTCTTCTTACAGCTTCAGAGTCTGCAAGATCTATAAAACGTGCTTCTACACCAAAACGTTTCAGCGTATTGGATATAAGGAGGAATGTATTGCCAAACATGTGACGCGAAGTGATTATATTCTTTCCAGCGGCTGCTACACTAAAAAGCATTGCACTGATTGCAGCCATACCCGATGTGAAAGCACTAACCTCTTTCGCTCTGGTAATATTCCTTACTATATCTTCCAGATGCGTAACAGTAGGGTTAAGTACACGAGAATAGTCGGGAGCGTCTATACGACCGCAAAATGCATCAGCCATAATAGAAGCATTATCAAATTCAAATGCCAAACAATTATAAACTGGCATCTGTAGGGCATCATACACGTCTCTTCTTTGAAAAGGAGTATGTATGGCTTTTGTTATTTTTTTCATTTTTATTATCTGTAGAAACATTTAAGCTACAAAATTAATATTTTTTTACGACATAATTATTCAATCAATTACAAAAAGAAGGATTTTTACGTCTTTTCCCATCTCTTTCAATTATAATTGTTGCATGACTACATTAATTTAGTTAATTTCGCTGCCATTAAAACATAATAGCCTATCAAATGAGTAAGGATAATAACACAAGAGCAATTTTTGCAACAAAATTCGGTGCCATAGCCACCACGGTGGGTTCAGCTGTCGGGTTGGGTAACATTTGGCGGTTCCCCTATGAGGCAGGAGTTCACGGTGGCGGAGCTTTCATGATTTGTTATATTATGTTTCTTTTTTTACTCGGGGTACCAGTGTTGTGCGCTGAGTTTTGTATGGGGAGGTCATCAAGGTGTAACGTATTTGGAGCTTATAATCGACTGTCTGATGAAAAGGGTTGGAAAATCACCGGATTGATTGGAATAATAGCATCTCTTATGATTCTGAGTTTTTATTCCGTTGTAGCAGGTTGGACAGTAGAATACTGTTTTACCTCGCTTACCGGACAACTCAATTTTCATGACAGGACGAAAGGACACAGTCAATTCGTTGAACTCACAACCGGGGACCGCCCAATTATATGGACTGTTATATTTCTAATTTGTAACTTTGTAATACTTAATCGCGGAGTAACAAAGGGAATAGAACGAGCATCAAATATTCTTATGCCCATATTGTTTTTGCTACTTATAGCATTTTGTATCAATTCATTTACTCTTCCCGGTTGTAAAGATGGAATCAAATTTCTTTTTAAACCTGATTTTACTAAAATTGAACCTTCTGTCCTTTTAGGGGCAATGGGTCAGGCATTCTTTTCGTTAAGCCTTGGCCTTGGATGCATGATGACTTATGCTTCCTACTTTAGCAAGTCCACAAAATTAGGGAATATGGCTCTAACTATTGCATCGCTTGATCTTCTCGTTGCTGTTCTTGCTGGAATTGTCATATTTCCAGCAGTTTTCTCTTTCGGGTTGTCTCCGGAGGCAGGACCAACTTTAGTTTTTGAGGTACTACCTTTCATCTTTAATCAACTTCCTGCCGGGGTAATATGGGCTACACTGTTTTTTCTACTATTATTTATGGCATCACTTACCTCTACAGTCTCCATGAGTGAAATATCAATCACTTATTTATGTGAAGAGAAAAATATGTCGCGAAAGAAAGCTACTATTATTTCGTCACTTATTGCACTCATTGGAGGAATCTTATGTACACTAAGTTTTGGATCCCTAAGTGATTTTAAGATATGTGGTCTTACTATTTTTAACTTATTTGATTACATATCATCAAATATTTTTCTGCCCATAGGGGGAATGATCTGTTCTATTTTCGTTGGCTGGAAGATGAAAAAGGATTTGATTATGAAAGAATTTACAAATGATGGCTCAATGAAATTTTACACATTGACATTGCTTATTTTCTTCCTTAAATACCTATGTCCGATTGCAATATTTATAATCTTTCTAAACTCCATTGGGATTCTTTGAATGTAGGTCCATAAAGTTGATTTGATTCATTTTGCGCCTGAACCATCGAAAAGAATTATAGTAACCCCTTCCGGCAATAACTATTGTCACGATTATATTTTCTTTAAAATTTCCCCAAAGCAAGTATTGCAGTAGTAAGACAATGGCTGTAAACACAATTAGTTTAAAAATTAATTGTTTATATATTTCTCGCTTTATTGATCTAATATCCATATATCTGGTCCAAAATTATAGTATTTTACAAAATTACACATAATTCCTAACACATGCAATTTAATAAATCTTTTTTGTAATTCTCAATTAAATTACTTATATTTGCACTACGAAAGATATATTGAAATGGATTTCCAATTAACTTCAGATTATAAGCCTACCGGAGATCAACCAGAGGCAATTGCAGAACTCGCCAAAGGCGTTAGAGAGGGTAATCCTCATCAGACTCTTTTAGGCGTCACAGGTTCCGGAAAGACCTTTACCATGGCAAACGTCATTAAGGAAGTAAAGCGTCCAACCCTAATTCTATCACATAACAAAACTCTTGCAGCACAGCTTTATTCTGAGTTTAAGACTTTTTTTCCTAACAACTCAGTGCAGTATTTTGTAAGTTACTATGACTATTATCAGCCCGAGGCTTACATACCCTCGTCTGATAAATATATTGAAAAAGATCTGATGATCAATGATCAGATTGAGCGACTTCGTCTTTCAACGGTTGCCTCTCTTCTTTCAGGAAGAAGAGATATAGTCGTAGTGTCGTCAGTGAGCTGCATATATGGTATGGGCAATCCTGATGATTTCGCACAAAATGTTATAAAGATTAAAGTTGGCGACACTATTTCAAGGAATGCTTTTCTGAGGAAACTCGTTGATTCACTCTATTCCAGGACTGAAATAGAACTACTACCTGGCGAATTCCGTGTTAAAGGAGATACCGTAGATATTATGTTATCATTTGAAGAGATACAACTCAGGGTATTATTTTGGGGAGACGAAATTGAAAAGATTCAGACTATTGATCCAATTAATGGTATGATTTTATCATCTCTCGAAGGATTTAACATATATCCTGCCAATATCTTTGTCACCACCAAGGAACGTATGGCATCTGCTATCGATCAAATAACCCTTGATATGGGTGCCCAATGTGATTTCTTTGCAAGGGAAGGAAGACTATTAGAAGCGGATAGACTCAGAGAACGGGTAACATACGATGTAGAGATGATGAAAGAGTTGGGTCATTGTGCTGGTATTGAGAACTATTCAAGATATTTTGACGGTAGGGAACCGGGTATGCGTCCTTTCTGTCTTCTTGACTATTTCCCACGAGACTTTCTTACCATAATAGACGAGAGCCACGTGACACTACCTCAGATAAGAGGTATGAATGGTGGAGACCTTTCCAGAAAAATGAATCTTGTGGAGTACGGATTCCGATTGCCTGCAGCAATTGATAACCGCCCACTGAAATTTGAAGAGTTTGAGCGTCTTACACCACAGAAGATATATGTAAGTGCGACTCCCGGTGATTATGAGTTGATAAAGTCCGAAGGTGTATTTACTGAGCAAGTTATCCGTCCTACCGGTCTTCTTGATCCGGAAATTGAGGTACGTCCGACAATGAATCAAATTGATGATCTCATGGAGGAGATTCAATTGCGTATAGAAGCAGGAGAACGTGTGCTTGTGACTACATTGACCAAACGTATGGCTGAAGAACTTGACAATCATCTACGTAAATGGGGAGTTAGTAGTGCATACATACATAGTGATGTAGATACGCTTGAAAGAATCAAAATTCTTGAAGATCTCAGGGAAGGTGTTTATGATGTGCTGGTTGGCGTTAACCTCTTACGTGAAGGTCTTGACTTACCCCAGGTCAGTCTCGTCGCTATCCTTGATGCTGATAAAGAGGGTTTTTTAAGGAACTACAGATCACTGACGCAGACAGCAGGACGTGCAGCACGTAACGTACATGGGAAAGTTATAATGTATGCTGACAAGATTACTGACAGTATGCAACGAACTATTGACGAAACCGAACGCCGACGTGCTAAACAGATGAGTTATAATGAGGCAAACGGTATAACACCCCAACCAATCGTTAAGAAATCTTCAGCAAAAGATCTTATTGAGCTTTACAGTGAAAAAGATGTAGAGAAAGTTGTATCTTCCAATATATCAAAAGGTTCAGTAAAGAAAAATATAGCTAAACCAAAGAAGTCAGCCCCGCGTCCATATATTGAAGAAGAGCATGAGATTGGTTTGGCAGCTGATCCTATAATAGAATATATGACAAAGGATGAACTTTCTGCGCGTATTGAAAGTGTAAACAAAGAGATGATTGCTGCCGCACGCAAGACTGATTTTATTGCGGCAGCCAAATTGCGCGATGAACTTCTTTCGCTTAAAGACCTATTACAAGCTAAAGAAAAAAATGAAACAGTTTAAGCATAAATCTACCAGTCCGGAACAGCAAAAAAATATATCGTTACCAACTTTTCCATTGATGCCACGTGAGCTTTTCCTACCGACCTCTAAGGAAGAGATGGTGAAACTCGGCTGGGAACAGGCTGATGTCATTATTTTTTCGGGTGATGCCTACGTAGATCATCCCTCATTTGGAGCGGCAGTCATAGGAAGAGTCTTACAGGCTGCCGGATATAAAGTAGCAATAGTGCCACAACCAAATTGGCGAGATGATCTTCGTGATTTTAAGAAATTAGGTAAACCCAGATTATTTTTTGGAGTATCTGCAGGTGCGATGGATTCAATGGTAAATCATTACACTGCTAACCGTCGTCTGCGTCATGACGATGCATACACTGCGGGAGGCAGATATGGAATGCGACCTGACTACCCTACCATTGTATATTCAAAGATACTTAAAGAATTGTTTCCTGACACACCAGTAATTATAGGAGGAATTGAAGCATCATTACGTAGGGTTTCACACTATGATTATTGGGGAGATCGCCTTCGTCCTTCTATTATAGCAGATGCGCCTGCCGATATGATAAGTTATGGAATGGGAGAACGAACTGTTCTTGAATTAGCACATAGGCTTGATAAGGGTGAAAAGATTGAAGATATTACTGATGTGCCCCAGACAGCATTTTTTTCTTGTGAAACTCCCGGAGAAAATGATATAGTGTTGCATAGCTATGAAGCTTGCTTGAAAGACAAAAAGCTTCAGTCGCAAAATTTTCGACATATTGAAGAGGAGTCAAATAAAGTATCGGGTAAAATAATATGGCAGGAAACCAATGGGAGGCGGTTGAAAATCAATCCTATGTATCCTCCTATGAAACAGGGAGAGATTGACGCATCATTTGATTTACCGTATACGAGAGTACCTCATCCACGCTATAAGGGGAAAGTAATTCCTGCCTACGATATGATTCGTCATTCGGTAAATATGCACCGTGGATGTTTCGGTGGATGTGCCTTCTGCACAATCTCAGCCCATCAGGGAAAGTTCATCTCTTCCCGTTCAAAAGAGTCAATAATGAAAGAGGTGAGACAAGTGTGTGCAATGGAGGATTTTAAAGGTTACATCTCAGACCTTGGTGGACCATCAGCAAATATGTATTCGATGGGAGGATACGATAAGTCAATATGTGCCAAATGTTCGCGACCCTCATGTCTCCATCCGAAGCCTTGTCCGAATCTTAACAACGACCACTCCCCTCTTCTTGATATTTATAAGAGCGTAGATAGTCTTCCTGAAGTGAAAAAATCTTTTATTGGAAGCGGGGTTCGGTATGATCTCGCTATGGCTCAGAATAAAAAGGATTCAGTTAATTCTGCCAATAAAAAATATATGGAGGAGCTGATTTGTGCCCACGTGAGTGGCAGACTTAAAGTTGCCCCGGAACACACCTCAGATCGTGTACTCGACTGTATGCGTAAGCCGTCATTTTCCCAATTCAGAAAATTTAAAAGGTTTTTTGATGACGTGAATAAGAAATATGGGTTACGTCAGCAACTTATTCCTTATTTCATTTCTTCTCATCCCGCATGTGAAGAGGTTGATATGGCAGAGTTAGCTGCTATAACCAAAGATCTTGATTTTCATCTTGAGCAAGTACAGGATTTCACACCCACTCCAATGACAGTTGCCACAGAGATCTATTATTCAGGTTATCATCCATATACAGGAGAAAAAGTTTTCACAGCGCGAACAGAGAAAGAAAAGTTGGCACAGAGACAATTCTTTTTTTGGTACAAGCCGGAAGCTAAGAAAGAACTTATTAATGAGCTTAGACATCTTCATCGTCCTGATTTAATAGACCGTCTTTATGGCAATGATAATAAAAATTTCACTAAGCGCCATATCAGTTCAAAAAATTCTAAAAGCTCAAAATCTTTAAGGACTTAAGACATAATAACCAAGACATATCAGCGTTGATATAGAATATAACTTTATAACTATGAGTAAGATCAAAGTTTATCATCCGCGTCTCTATGCTTTTTTCCAAAGTAAAGTCATCAATTCAATGATGATAGTTATTAACATTGCTCTTTTAATGACCGGTTGCACAAAAGACTTAATTGTGCCTTTTTCTGTCGCTTCAGTAAGTTTTTTGTTAGCTTTGAGCTACACCGTATGGTTTTGGATTAAACGTCCTCAGCGGATTGTGATAAATAGTTGGTTATCAAATATGAGCGGCTATTTTTCATTTTACTTCCTTAGCGTAGGTGCAATGAAAAATCTTAACGAATTATGGTTTATTTTTCCGGCAATTATTGGGGTTTGCCTGTTATTTGTCAATCTTATTAAAAACCATGATGAAGTCTTCAATATTTCTACAAGAGAAATCAGTGCTCTTAATCAAGTATAAATTGTAGATCCTAATACTCTGATTTTTATTAAAATTAATCGCAACTCTCCTTTAATAGTTTCCCGTTATTAAGGCAAAATAACAGTCACAATGATGGGAAATTTCATTTTTTTATGTTAAATTTGTAAACTCATTTGTGAAAATCTTAAATCTAAACCTTTATATCGTTTAAAATGAACAAATTAGCAATGACAATGGGCAGTCTTATTCTACCTTTGGCTCTTACAGGATGCCAAGGAGCTGCCGGAACGTCTTCCGACAAGGTCATTGAGAAGCCTGAAGTGCAAATCACTAACGGTATGCTCACCCCCGAAGTATTGGAAGCGTTTGGAAGAATTTCGGGTGCTATTCCATCTCCTGATGGAAGCAAGATTATTTTCACACTTGCTTATGAAAGCATTGAAGAAAATAAATCAAATGCAGAGATTTATTCAATAGATGCTGACGGTCAGAACATGAAACGTTTGACCACTACAGCTTCATCTGAGTCAAATCTACGTTGGATAGACGGTGGCAATAAGATCGCTTTTCTTCGCAAAGATGATAAGACTGGTAAGACCCAGGTTCATGTAATGAATGTTGACGGCTCAGGAGTGAAATGTCTAACAGCGGTAGAAAACGGCATAGAATGCTTTGAAATTTCACCTGATGAATCTAAAATTATCTACGGTTCTCCAATAGATCCCTATAATAAGAACGAAGATCTCTTCAAAGATATTCCCAAGACTTCCGGACGTGTAGTAGACGATCTAATGTATAAACATTGGGATGAGTGGGTAACTCAGATTCCACATCCATTTATAGCCGACTTCTCCACGAGTAATGTTTCAAATGCTATAGACATTATGGAGGGTGAGCCATTTGAATGTCCGATGCGTCCTTTTGGTGGTGCTGATGCTTTTGCATGGGCTCCTGACAGTAAATCGCTAATTTACGTGTCTCGTAAGCTAAAAGGCATGGACTATGCTTTCTCCACTAATAGTGATCTCTATCTATATGACCTCGCTGCTAAGACTACTGTTAATCTGACAGAAGGGATTATGGGTTATGACACTGATCCTAAATTCTCACCTGACGGCAAATCAGTCGCTTGGCTCTCAATGGAAACTGCAAAATTTGAGAGCGATAAAAAACGCTTGATGGTTATGGATATAGCTTCCAAAGAGAAACGAGATCTGACGGCAAACTGGGACTATTGGCCCGAACAAATTGAATGGGCTAAAAATGGTAGTTCTATCTGGTTTACCGGTTATTATCAGGGTGTAGCTCCTGTCTTTACTATTGATGTAAACACATGTGCTATTGATACTATCGCCACAGGCGTATGTGATTTTGAGGGTGTTACTCCGGTGGCTGACAACGCTGCTATTGCTCTGCGTCATTCTATGAGTTATCCTAATGAGATTTGTCTCGTTAGCAAAGATGGTGTTAAGGAGCTTACATCAGTAAATAAAGATCTTCTTTCACAACTTAAGATGGGAGAAGTGAAGAAAGTAATGGTTCCCACCACCGACGGTAAGGAGATGACCACTTGGGTAATTCTTCCACCTGATTTTGATCCCAATAAGAAATATCCTGCAATTCTATATTGTCAGGGTGGTCCGCAGCAGGCTGTAAGCCAGTTCTGGAGCTATCGTTGGAACTTCATGATTATGGCAGCCAACGGGTATATTGTCATTGCACCCAACCGTCGCGGACTTCCGGGCTTCGGAACAGCATGGAACCGACAGATTTCAGGTGATTACGGTGGTCAGAATATGAAAGATTATCTTGCTGCCGTTGACTATATGGCAAAAGAACCATATGTTGACGAAAAACATATCGGTGCAGCAGGTGCAAGTTATGGTGGATTCTCCGTTTATTGGCTTGCCGGACATCATGAAGGCAGATTTGCCGCTCTCGTAGCTCATGCAGGAATCTTCAATATTGAAGCGCAATACCTTGAGACAGAAGAAATGTGGTTTGCTGACTTTGATCTTGGCGGTCCGTATTGGGATAAGAATAATGCAATCGCACAACGTACCTATGCCAATTCTCCCCATAGATTTGTCAATGAATGGACAGCTCCTATTCTCGTAACTGTAGGTGAACTTGATTATAGAATTCTTGCTTCACAAGGTATGATGGCATTTAATGCTGCCAAGATGCACGGTCTTGAGGCTGAGATGCTTGTATTCCCTGATGAAAACCACTGGGTACTCCAGCCTCAGAATGCCATACTTTGGCAGAGAGTATTCTTCAGATTCCTTGATAAATATCTGAAAGAAAATAAGCAATAATTTTAATATTGATCATATTTTTCAGAGGGTTAGGCAAGTTGTCTAATCCTCTGTTTTATACCTATAGATAGGTATTTTTAAATTTATTCTTAATCTAATATAAATTAAGATTACAAAAAATATTAATTTTGTAAGATATTTAAATGAATATACTCTAATAGATTCATTAATGAGACTTTCAGATTTATTGCCGGGGCAAACCGGTGTGATTACTAAGATATTAGGACACGGTGCATTCCGCAAGCGTGTAATGGAAATGGGATTTGTAAGGGGAAGAGAAGTAACTATGGTGCTTAATGCTCCGCTACAAGATCCTGTGAAATACAGTCTTATGGACTATGAAGTATCCCTCCGTAAAGCAGAAGCGGAACTCATAGAAATTATTCCCACAAAAGACCGGGATAAAAAAATAGAGTATAAGCATAACACTGATAGTGAAAAAATATCTAATCATAATCAAAATGTAAGTGAAGATAAAATAATCAACATTGCCTTAATAGGAAATCCCAACTGCGGTAAGACTTCACTTTTTAATATCGTTTCTGGTGCGCATGAACATGTAGGGAATTATGCCGGAGTCACAGTAGGGGCAAAAGAAGGTACTCTTAAATATAAGGGCTACCAATTTAATGTGGTAGATTTGCCGGGCACATATTCTCTGTCAGCTTATTCTCCTGAAGAACTATATGTGATGAGGTATCTTCAGGATCAAACTCCCGATGTGATTGTAAATGTGGTAGTTGCTTCTAACTTAGAAAGGAATCTGTATCTCACCACCGAACTTATCGACATGAACCGAAGCATGGTTATTGCTCTGAATATGTATGATGAGTTGGAAAGAAGTAAAACTACATTAGAATATGAGCAATTAGGAAAAATGTTAGGTGTGCCAATTGTGCCCACAAAAGCATCAACCGGTTGGGGGGTCAATAAACTGCTTGACACTATCATTCAGGTGTATGAGATGAAAAATCCTGATACACGCCATATCCATATCAAAATGCGTCCGGAAGTAGAAGAGGCAGTCAGGGAATTGGTGGATAGTATTAAGGCAGACTCTTCTCTGTCTCCCAAATTTGCCCCACGTTATCTTGCCATCAAGATGCTTGAAAAAGATCCGGAAGTAGAAGGAATGCTTTCTGACAACTCTAATTATTCCAAATGGGTAGAAATTCGCGACAGACATAATGCTCTTATTGAAAAGGAACTTGGTGATGATGCTAATTCCGTTATAGCTTCAGAAAAATATGGGTTTATACAAGGAGCCCTTGCGGAAACTTTATCAGGAGGTGAAATAAAAAAAGAAGAAACCACTAAAATAATTGACACACTTGTCACAAACAAACTATTCGGCTTCCCTCTTTTCATTCTTGTAATGTGCCTTATGTTCTGGGCTACCTTCCAGGTTGGAGCATATCCCATGGAATGGATTGAGATGCTCGTGGCTTGGATTTCCGGAGAGATAGGTAAGTTTATGTCTGACGGACCTTTAAAAGATCTTATTCTTGACGGTGTGATTGGAGGCGTCGGTGGTGTAATAGTATTCCTGCCGAATATTCTTATTCTCTATGCATTCATATCCTTTATGGAGGATTCGGGGTATATGGCAAGAGTGGCGTTTATCATGGATAAGCTTATGCATAAAATGGGATTGCATGGGAAATCATTTATCCCTCTTGTAATGGGATTCGGCTGCAATGTGCCTGCCATAATGTCAACCAGAATTATTGAAAGTAAATCAAGCCGCCTTATTACCATATTAATAAATCCCTTTATCAGTTGCTCTGCAAGAATTCCATTATATATTCTACTGGCAGGAGCTTTCTTCCCTACACATGGCACCTGGGTATTTGCGGGACTATATTTACTTGGAGTTGTAGTGGCAGTTGTGACAGCACGGATTCTTAGGAAATTCTGGTTTAAGAAAGATGAAACTCCTTTCGTTATGGAATTGCCCCCATATCGCATTCCTACTGCTAAGGCGACAATAAGAAACATGTGGGCTAAGGCTAAACAGTATCTTCAAAAGATGGGTGGGTTGATTCTTGTGGCATCAATTATTATCTGGGCTCTATCCTATTTCCCGAGATATGACGTAGCCGATGTGCCTCAGGAATATATGACAACAGCTATGGCAGATATGCCTCAAAGTACTTTAGCTGACAATACACTTGAAGAAATTAAGGAGATAATAGCACACGAATATCAGCAAGAACACTCTATTTTGGGTAATATCGGAAAATTTGTACAACCTATTATGAGTCCTATGGATTTGGGTTGGGAAAGCTGTTGTTCGCTTATTGCCGGCTGTGCTGCCAAGGAAGTGGTAGTGTCCACTCTCAGTGTGCTGTATGTGGGGGATGATGATGCAGAACTGTTGTCAGAAAGATTATCTACTCCATCAAAAGTAACAGGTAAAGCTCCATTTAATCCAGCCACTGCAATAGCATTTATGGTTTTCGTACTTTTATACTTCCCATGTATTGCCTCAATAGTGGCGATTGTAAAAGAAACCGGTTCTTGGAAATATGGTGTATTTTCAATTCTATACAATACTGGGCTTGCTTGGATTCTTTCATTAATAGCCTATCGAATCGCGCTACTATTTATGTGATTTTTATGTAAAGTATCTGAAGAAGAATCCATTAATTATGAAAAATCAGCCGTAGCAATTAATTGCTACGGCTGATTTTTCATAATTAATCTTATTCCTTTGGAGCTTCAGTAGATTTGATCTCTTCATCTAATGATTTATACTCCAATTTAGGCTTCTCATCACCCTCATCGAAAGTAACAAGAACTTTACCCCCGATTTTTCCTTCAGAATTCAGCTGGAGCATGAGTTCCGCAAGTTCATCTTCAAGATATTTCTGAATTGCTCGTTTAAGTGGACGAGCCCCGAAATTCTTGTCATAACCCTTATTGGCTATAAACTCCTTCGCGCTATCGGTCAATTCCAATTTGAAGCCAAGCTTTTCAATTCTTGAATAGAAATCTTTAAGTTCAATGTCAATAATCTTAAAGATAGCCTCTTTGTCAAGCTGGTCAAACATTATTATATCATCAACCCTATTAAGGAATTCTGGAGAGAAAGCTTTGTTAAGAGCCTTGGAAATAACTCCATGCGCCTGTTCCTTTGACACTGTCTCAGTATTAAAACCGATTCCTGTGCCAAAGTCTTTCAACTGACGGGAGCCAACATTGCTGGTCATAATGAGGATAGTGTTCTTGAAGTCAATCTTTCTGCCAAGTGAGTCAGTAAGTCTTCCTTCATCCATCACTTGAAGCAATAGATTGAAAACATCAGGATGAGCCTTCTCAATCTCATCAAGAAGCACGACTGAATATGGATGACGACGCACTTTTTCAGTCAACTGACCACCCTCTTCATATCCCACATATCCCGGAGGTGCACCTACAAGTCTTGACACTGTGAATTTTTCCATATATTCACTCATGTCCATACGAACCAGAGCATCCTTTGAATCAAATAGATATTCGGCAATCTTTTTTGCAAGGTGTGTCTTACCTACACCTGTGGGACCAAGGAACATAAATGTTCCAATTGGCTTGTCGGGATCTTTCAATCCGATACGATTACGCTGTATAGCTTTAACCACTTTCTTAATTGCATCGTCTTGGCCAATTACAGCGCCTTCAAGCATTTTACCCATTTCCAGCAGGCGTGTGCCTTCTGCTTGAGCAATCCTCTGAGTTGGCACACCGGTCATCATAGCAACAACTTCAGCCACCTTGTCTTCATCCACTTCCTGCCGTTCTGTGTCAAGACGTTTCTCCCAGTTTGCTTTAGCCTCTTCCAATTCGGCTTTTTTACGGGTCTCCTTATCGCGTAACGATGCTGCAAGCTCAAAGTTTTGACTACGTGCAGCAGCCAGCTTCTGCTGGGTGGTCTCATCAACTTCCTTTTCAAGACGCTCAATTTCTTCGGGAACCACAATGTTGGTTATATGTACCCTTGAACCTGCCTCATCAAGTGCATCAAGAGCCTTATCAGGGAAATTACGATCACTTACGTAACGTTCAGTCAGATCAACACAAGCCTGAAGTGCCTCATCTGTGAAATTTACATTATGGTGATCTTCATATTTACCTTTTACTTGGCGTAGAATCTCAAGTGTCTCTTCAGGAGAAGTCGGATCAACCATCACTTTCTGGAAACGCCGCTCCAATGCCCCATCTTTCTCAATATTCTTACGATATTCATCAATAGTGGTGGCACCGATGCATTGTATCTCGCCACGGGCAAGCGCAGGCTTAAGGATATTTGCTGCGTCCATAGAACCGGGAGAACTGCCTGCACCCACAATAGTGTGAATTTCATCAATAAAGAGAATAATGTCAGGGTTCTTCGAGAGTTCATCAAGGACAGCTTTTATACGCTCCTCAAACTGTCCGCGATATTTTGTTCCCGCAACCAGTCCTGCCATATCAAGACCAATGACTCTTTTGTCAAACAAAATCCTGGAAACCTTTCTCTGTGTAATTCTCAAGGCAAGACCTTCCACGATAGCTGACTTACCAACACCGGGTTCACCGATAAGCACTGGGTTGTTTTTTTTCCTACGCGAAAGAATTTGTGCAAGACGCTCAATCTCACTGTCACGCCCTACCACCGGATCCAGCCTGCCTTCAGCAGCAGCCTTTGTCATATCGTAACCAAATTTGTCAAGTGCCGGCGTATCGGTCCCACCTTTACCTGACGTAGAATGCGATTGTGATGAGGTTGAACGCTTCTGTGAGTCTCCTTTAAACGGAGCGAATTCGTCATCTTCTTCATCATCGTCATCTTCAAAACCTCTGCCAGCCTTAGGGGAAGGAATATCTGATATATTCTGAATAGAGATATCAAAATTCAGATATTTCTGTTTGAACTCACGCAGGAAATCACTATCCATAGATCTCTGATCATGAATCAGAGCAAGAAGTATGTGTTCTCCGGAAATTGTGTGAGCATTCATTTTGCGTGCCTCTGAGGTGGCAAGTTGAAGGTGACGTATGGCAGAGAGAGAAATCCTGAACTGTTGTTCAAAAAGAGTAGTGGTTTCTGCAGGTGTCTGTGCTCCTGCAAGATACTCCTCCAGTTCCTTAGTCATCTGATCAATCGGAATATTAAGCTGACGCAGAATGCGTGAGGCATAACCGTCCTTGTTTCGTAAAGAGCCAAGCACAAAATGCTCACTTACGATAGCACCGGATCTAAAGTTCTGTGCCTCTGCATAAGCAAGTTCCAATATCGGTCTGAATTGCTTTGAAAAGTCGTTTTTCATTTATATTATATGTTTCTTTTTCTGTTTTGGGGCGTCATGAAACATCTGCATGAGCGCATATTGGGTAAAATGTTTAATCTGTTATAATATATAAGAGATTCATGAAACATTTATATTATAACAACATTTCAAGCATAATAGTGCAAATGTCGTGCCAAATTTTCTTAAAACTAATTGTTTTATGTAAAATCAGCCTGTTTTACACAATTTATATAAAAAATAAGAGTAAGATATTAAATAAATTATTAACTAAATTAAAACGCCGCATACAGAATGTTTATTTATCATAAAACCTTTGTGAGATTCAATAAAATTTTGTAATTTTGCTCCTTGGAAAGTGGGTTTATTCCACTTTTTGGCACCTTATGAAAAAGCATAATTCCAGGTGCATTGCAAAGTAAATTGAATAACAAGACATGCAAGGAGACGACAAAATTATTCCGGTCAATATAGAATCGGAAATGAAAGGGGCATATATTGACTATTCTATGTCAGTGATTGTGTCTCGAGCCCTCCCCGATGTGAGAGACGGGTTCAAGCCGGTTCACCGTAGAGTGCTATACGGCATGAACGAGCTTGGTAACTTCTATTCAGGCGACACAAAGAAATCTGCTCGTATCGTTGGTGAAGTGATGGGTAAATATCACCCTCACGGTGACTCTTCTATTTATTTCACAATGGTGAGAATGGCTCAGGAGTGGTCACTTAGATATCCTCTCGTATTCGGTCAGGGAAATTTCGGGTCAATTGACGGTGATTCTCCCGCAGCTATGCGTTACACCGAGGTAAAACTTGCCCGAATGGGTGAAGAAATGCTCAGAGACATTGATTATGACACTGTAGATTTCGTGCCTAACTTCGACAATACCCTTTCTGAGCCGTCTGTGCTACCCACAAGAATACCGAATCTGCTTGTGAACGGTGCCTCAGGCATCGCCGTAGGTATGGCTACAAATATGCCGCCTCATAATCTTACGGAATCCCTTAATGCTTCCATTGCTCTGATTGACAATCCGGAACTCACAGTAGAAGAGCTCATGGAATATGTAAAGGCTCCTGATTTCCCTACCGGAGGTGAAATATTTGGGTTGCAGGGTGTAAAAGATGCTTATCTCACCGGTAGAGGCAGAGTCGTAATACGCGCAAAGGCAGATATTGAGAGTGATGCCCATCATGAGCAGATTGTAATCTCTGAAATACCTTACGGCGTGATTAAAAATGATCTGGTAAAAAATATTGCCGATCTCGTTGAAGAAAAGAAAATTGTGGGCATAGCTGATATCACTGATACAAGTGCACGTGGAAAGATGCATATCGCAATTGATATTAAGCGTGATGCTAATGCCCGTGTTATTCTCAATAAGCTTTATAAGCTTACCCAGCTCCAGACTTCTTTTAGTGTCAATAATGTGGCATTAGTCAACGGTAGACCCAAAACTCTTAATCTCAAAGAGTTGCTTAAAGCATTTGTTGATTTTCGCCATGAGGTCGTAATTCGCAGAACTAAATATGAATTGCGTAAGGCTGAAGAAAGAGCCCACATTTTAAAGGGTTTGATGATTGCTGCTGACAATATTGATGAGGTAATTACAATCATCCGATCTTCTCAAACCACAGAGGAAGCCCGCACACGCCTTTCTGAAAGATTTAAACTTGATGATGTGCAGACACGTGCTATTGTGGAGATGCGCTTACGACAGCTGACAGGTCTTGAAATGGACAAACTGCGTGCGGAATATGATGAATTAATGACACTAATAGCCCATTTGAATGAGATCCTGCATAATGATGAGGTGTGTCGAGATGTAATGAAAGAGGAACTTATACAAATCCGCGACAAATATGGAGATGAACGCCGCACTAAAATTAACCCTCTTTCCGCAGATATGAATGCTGAAGATTATTATCCTGATGATGAGATGATTATTACCATCTCTCATTTAGGATACATTAAGCGTACTCCCCTATCTGAGTTCCGCGCTCAAAATCGTGGTGGTGTAGGTGCTAAGGGTAGTGATACTCGTGATTCTGACTTTATTGAATACATCTACCCTGCTTCCAACCATAATTATATGCTCTTTTTCACTCAGAAAGGGAAATGTTATTGGTTAAAAGTCTATGAAATTCCTTTGTTTGCAAAAAATGCTAAAGGAAGGGCTATTCAGAATCTTCTTAATATTGATTCAGATGATTGCGTAAAAGCATTTATCCGTGTCAAGCATCTTAATGATAAGGATTACATAAATACTCATAATCTCATTTTTTGCACAAGGAAAGGTATAATAAAGAAGACTTCTCTCGAGGCATATTCTCGCCCCAGAACCAATGGGGTCAATGCTATTATTATCCGAGAAGACGATCAGCTTTTCCAGGTGCTTCTCACTAATGGAAATACCGACATCATTCTTGCCAATCGTAAGGGGCTTGCGGTCAGATTCAATGAGAGTAGAGTCCGTGAGATGGGCAGAATGTCTACCGGTGTTAAGGGAATGACTCTTAATGGCGACGATGATGAGGTAGTTGGTATGATTACGGTTAACGGACAACCTGACGAAACTGTAATGGTTGTCTCACAAAATGGTTACGGCAAACGTTCAAGCATAGAAGATTATCCTACCCATAACAGAGGCGGTAAGGGTGTAAAGACGCTTAACGTGACAGATAAGACAGGGTATCTGGTATCCATAGAAAATGTTACAAATGCCAATGACCTTATGATTATCAATCAAAGTGGCATTACGCTTCGACTCGCCGTTGCCGACATACGAGTGTCAGGTCGTGCAACCCAAGGAGTGAAATTGATTGACCTAACTAAAAGAGGAGATAAAATTGCATCGGTATGTAAAGTTGACTCTGATCCGGAAGAAGTGGTAGAAAAAGAAGAAGAGACAATAGAGAATCAAGAGCAGAAAAATCTGCTTGATGAAACCAATGTCTTGGCTCGTGAGGAGACTCGTGAAGAAGCAGAGATAATGCAAAATGAGATTATTGATGATCCATCGTATGAGTCTGACAATGACTATGTCTCTGAATCCGATAGCCTCGAGAATGAATAAGAATTTTAATCAACTCAATAAATTAATGACAATGAACAGATTCCTTTCCATCGCGCTCTGTCTTGCCGCTGCTGGCACAGTATGCGCACAAAAGGCGAATGTCGACCAAGCCAACAAGCTTGCCGGCAAAATCGACCAGATTCAGCAGGCACGTGAACTTATTCAGCAGGCTATGCAAAATCCTGAGACACAGAATGACCCACGTACTTATTTTGTGGCTGGTAAAATTGAGTTTGACGCTTACGATAAAGCTTTGAGCGCCAAAATGATCAACCCCAATGATCCTTCTGCAAACGATCTTGATATGGCTAATGAGCTTGTAAACGGTTATAAATATTTCCTTCAGGCTCTCCCTCTTGATAGTCTCCCAAATGAGAAGGGGCAGGTAAAACCAAAATACTCTAAAGATATTCTCAATAAACTTGGTGGTCACCATAATGATTTTTTCACTGCTGGTGCTAACTTCTTTAACGAGAAGAAATATTATCCTGAGGCATACGAGGCATTCATGATTTTCGGCGATCTTCCTGAATCAGGCTTGTTTGAAAAGGGTCTTCCTATTGTAGATCCTCAACAGATTCCTACTGCCTATTTCAATGCAGGTCTTTCTGCTTATTCCGGCAATCAAGTTGAACAAAGTGCTGCCGCCTTTAAAAAGGCACGTAACACAGGGTATGAACAACCGGAATCTTTCATTTATGAAATTGCTTGCTGGCAGAATATAGCTCAAAATGATGAGTCAAAACTCCAGGAAGCACAGGCTCAGATTTTGGATGTGGCACGCGCCGGTCACGAGAAATTTGGTCTTGAGCAGCCTATCTTCATCAATAACATGATCAATTCTCTGGTTACAGAAAATAAAATTGATCAGGCTATTTCTCAGCTTAACGATCTGATTGCTGCAAATCCTGATAATGCAGGTCTCTATGGTCTTCGTGGATATGTCTATGACCGTGCTGAGAAAAATGATCTCTCTGAAGCTGATTATCGTAAGGCAGCTTCTATTCCTTCTGTAGATTTTGAAACTCTGAAGAATGCTTGTAAGAAAATTTTCCGCATCGGAACTGAGAAATGGAATGAGATAGAAGGTGCGTCAGCAGAAGCAACCGCCGCTCGTCAGAATATTAAAACTAATTATTTTGAGGCTGCTAAGAAAATAGCTGATCAAGCAGAAGCAATGCAACCTGGCGATCCGGATATGGCTAATGTAATGGAAAGTATCACTTATGCACTTGAAACCTACTTCAATTAATCCTTCCAAACTTCCCTAAACTGAAACCCACTAACTCATTTGAGTTAGTGGGTTTCAGTTTTCTATCATAAAATAATTAAGTAGCTGCTCAAGTTAAAAACGCTAATATTTTTAAACTACTATCTGCTCACCTCTTTGGTTAATTTCACATATAGTATTATCCATTTATATGATCAGCTACTTATTAATCATTTGTATCATCTATGACTCTTCTTGCTCCCAAATATCTCCCATCATAATACCCGGTATTAGTATCAATTCTTATCCCTTGCGATGTGCTTGCATGAATAAATTTGAATATACCCTTTTCTTTGTCAACATTAACAACGATTCCCACATGACCAACGCCTCCTTTACGATTACGCCCTGTAAAGAAAACCAAATCACCCATGCGTAAATCTTTTATGTCAACTTTTTCACCTTGTGTGTATTGATCGCGGGAAGATGCGCCAAGTGTATAACCAAATTGCTTGAAAACATACCCGGCAAAGCCTGAACAATCAAATGCGTCAGGACCCTTACCTCCAGAACGATAACGCTTTCCAATATGACTTTTAGCTTCTTTAAGAAGATCCACAAGCATTGTGGAAGTAGCTGCTGAAATATGATTAGCCTTAACAACACTCTCTTCTCTCTTTTCAATATCCTGTTTGATAAAGTCACGTATCACACTTTTATCAAGCCTTGATGACTTAGCATTTGCCAACTGTTGTTGGTGAACAGCCTGATGGAGATTACGAGTTGAGGTAGATTGGGCAGACATTGATGCAATGCCGCAACTTAAGAACAATATGGTAAAAAGATGACTTAATTTCATGACTGGGTTATTATGTATCGAATTTTTTCGATAATTCTTACTGATGCAAAATTAACAATATTTTTTTATTTATGCAATTTTATAGCTATCTTAACTTATTTTTTAATAAACTTTAGCATTCTGCACACACTTATTATAAGTGTGCATATCTTTTAATATGTCATATTATATATAAATGATTAGGTAACAATTTAACTCAAAAACATATTTAAAAATTATATTGGAGATTTATATCTAAATTTACAATTAACGATCTAATTATAAGATTATTATTCCAATCATTACACTGTAATAATTAACCGTGTGATAGTTATGTCTTGTTTTTACTACAACTTTTTTAGATAATTCTTTGTTTAGTGATAAACTAATAACATTTAATATTTCCATATTGATTACTTCTTTCTATGAGAAAGAATTTAATACTCTTTATATTGGTAATAGCAGGGACTTTGTTTTCTGTTAATAATATTCATGCACAAATCCCCATTGGTTTTAGGTCCATTACTCCCATACCGCCTGCGAAGGATGATTCAATAAGAATGAGCAAAACTCATTTTTTGAGAGCAGGAGGTGAAGTTGTCGGTTTTAATCTCGGATTATGGGCATTTGATCGATACGTGCAACATGGAGATTTTGCATATATATCTTTCAAAACAATTGGAGAAAATTTTAAACATGGCTTTAGATGGGATAATGACAAGCTTGGCACAAATACGTTTCTTCATCCCTACAACGGTAATTTATATTTTAATGCCGGAAGGGCAAATGGATTCAATTTCTGGCAATCAGAGTTATTTGCAATTGCTGGCAGTGGGATGTGGGAATTGTTTATGGAAAGAGAGTATCCCTCTACCAACGACTTCATTGCAACACCTATTGGAGGAGCAGCCCTTGGCGAGATATTATACCGCACCTCAGACGCCGTGCTTAATGACCGACTTACCGGAGCACCTCGTGTAGCAAGGGAAGTGGCTGCATTTATCATCTCACCTATGCGAGGAATTAACCGATTGGTTACCGGTGATATGTGGAAAGTACGTCCTACTCGTGGGAGACAATTTGGCACACCGAATTTCGCTATCAGAACATCAATCGGCTATAAGATGCTTGAATATAACGGACAGTTTAAAAGTATTCATCAAGGGTTGGGTGCACAGATTGACATCGAATATGGAGATAGGTTTGAAGTGAAATCAACTAAACCTTACGACTATTTCACTTTCAAAGCCGGACTTCAAGTGATGAAAACACAGCCGCTTCTCACTCAGATTGAGATAAAGGGTCGGTTGTTAGCTCGTGAAATATTTGATAATTATAGATCAAAAGGCAGTATAGGACTTTATCAGCATTTCGATTTTTATGATTCCGATACTATCGATAACATTAAGAAAGTACCGTTTAAGCTTGGTATACCTGCGTGTGTAGGTGGTGGATTCATGTTCCGCGATATTGAGCACAGAAATTGGGTGTTTGATTGCTTTGCCCATGCAAATGCAATAATGCTTGGATCCATTCTCTCTGATCATTATCAGACCGACGAGCGCAACTATAATTGGGCATCCGGTTTTTCCCTAAAAGGAGGATTAAATTTTGTTTTTGATAAGCGTCGCCTTTCTTTCTCCATTTCTCATAATTTTTTTCGTCTTTTTACTTGGAAAGGTTATCGGTTTGGCACAGACCTCAGTATTGTGGATTTCAGAGACATGAATGTGATGGGTGATAAGTCAGTAGCCTCTTTAAACATGACAGAAATCAGAGCTGACTTCAGATTGTGGAAAAGAATGTTTGGCACATTACTTATTACCAATTACTACCGCTCCT
This sequence comes from Bacteroides sp., assembly GCA_014802265.1. GTDB lineage: Bacteria > Bacteroidota > Bacteroidia > Bacteroidales > Muribaculaceae > Lepagella. Next base: position 134,062 of record JAAVCP010000013.1, read on the forward strand.
CTCATTATCGCGACTTCAAAGACATAAAAACCAATTCTGCTTCACTGGCACTGATGGTTTCTTATAAATTATAGTCCAAGATTCTAAAACTTATTCATCCTGATAAACTTATTATGTTTTTAAGACGTTATATATTTGAATCCTTAATCAATTTTAATAATTATGATTATGAAAACAAAAGTAATTTTATCAGCATTCGCTGCTTTGGCAATTGCATTTACTACCCCGGCTTTTGAAGTGCAGGCACAGTCTATTGGTGGTGGTCCTGGGATTGCAATGGTTGGCTCTGCTAATATATCTCAGCTCCCGGATAAAGCTAAATCTTTTATAGACAAACATTTTAAGGATATAGCCGTCAAAACCTGCGAGAAATATTTTGCAAAAGGTAAGTATGAAGTTGAATTAGTTAATGGTATAGATCTTGATTTTAATACTCAGGGAGAAGTTATTGAAATTGATGCACCAGACAACGCAGTCCTCTCCCCTACTGTAGTGAAGGAAATACTTCCTCATAAAGCCTACTCACGTCTGGAGCAAAGTGGATATATAAATTCTATAGAATCAATTGAATTTAAAAAAGGGAAAGTATATGAAGTCGAGCTTAAAATTGCTGATCCGGATACATATATCTTTTCCGTTGACGGCACATTCATAGCCATTGAAGATTAATAAGAAATTAATATTCATTCAAACAACTCATTGAGGGTGTATCAAAATTCAAAATTTTGATACACCCTCAATGAGTTGTTTGGCTTATAAATCAACGTCCTCCGGCAGGCAAATTATCCAGCCAATACTTAGCCATTGACTTACGTAAATGAAGTGTTGTGCCCTCGCCCTCGTTTATAGCATGAGTTCGCATCGGATAACTAATTTGGCTAAATACTTTACCATGCTTCACAAGTTCATTAACCAACATTTCACAATTCTGATAATGAACATTATCATCGCCTGTGCCGTGTATAAGAAGGAGATTCCCTTGTAATCCATCGGCATACGATATTGGAGATCCTTTCTTATATCCCTCTGGATTATTTTGAGGTGTGTCCATATATCGTTCTTGGTATATGGTGTCATAGGTACGCTGGTCAGCTACAAAAGCAATTGCAATCCCGGTTGAAAACACCTCAGGATAACGAAACATAGAATTAAGCGTCTGACTTCCGCCACCGCTCCAGCCGGTGATACCGATTCTATCTTTGTCTATATAAGGATACTGTTCAGCGAGATTCAGGATACCTCGCGCCTGATCTTGAGATGCGAAGGTACCTACTTCCCCATAAATACATTTTCTCCATTCCCTGCCTCTCGGAGTGTTGGCACCACGATTGTCAATACTGACAATTATATACCCCAAGTTTGCCATATATTGATTCCAAAGATCACCGTTCCCCCATACATCTTGCACAGTTGAGCTTGCCGGTTCGCCATATACTTCCACAATTACAGGATATTTCTTATTTGGGTCGAAATCTATCGGCTTAATTATCCATGCATCTAATATTAAATCACCGGATTTTACCTTTACAAACTCTTTCGGACTCAATCCAAGTGCACTATACTGCTCAGCAGCATGGGAATTATCTTCAATTATCCTCACAGATTTATGATTCGGGAATGAAACCATGTCAATAACCGAAGGTGATGAGGCATTATTGAAAGTATGTACAGCCCATTTTCCGGTTGGTGACATATTATACTTATGTTGCCCTGACTGATTATTCGGACTTACTCTGGTAACGGTGCCATCGCCAAAAAGTTTGGCAGAATATAGATAGCGCTGAGTAAAGTTGTCAGGGGAAGCAATAAAATACACTATTCCGTTTTTCATGTCTGTGCCAACGTTTGAAATATAGTCAAACTCCCCTTTTGTTATAGGCTGTATCAGTTTTCCGTCACGACTGACGCGATAAAGATGTCTCCATCCGTCTCGTTCACTTTCCCAGGTGAACCAATTATTGCCATCAAGCCACAATACATTATCATTAGTCTCTACCCAAGCCGTATCCTTATCTGTAAATATGTGCTTTGCCTCACCGCCGTTAATATCTGCAATCCATACTTTATTGGTATTCTGTTGGCGGTTCATCTGCTGAATAAACAAAGTATTAGTACCGGGAATAAACTCCATCCTGGGGATATAATTCTCACGAGGTTCTCCCGGAAGATTGATCCATGTGGTTTGACCACCATTAGCATTTACATATCCTACCTTAACAGCCGAATTGGTGCTTCCAGCTTTCGGATATGGGAAACGCTCATAAACAGGATATATGGAATCAACATTATTGATAATATCAAATGTGCCTGTGCCTTCTGTGTCACTCTGCCAATAGGCTATGTACTGACTGTCAGGACTCCATCTGAATCCGTCACGACAACCGAATTCTTCTTCATATACCCAATCAAATGTACCGTTGACAATTCTGTCATTACCATCTTTTGTCAACATAACAGGAGTGCCATCATTGACATTTTCTACATAAATATTATTTCCCGACACGTAAGCCACTTTCTCTCCATTAGGAGAAAATTTGGCAAACATAAGCGATGATTCAGGAAGAGTCTTACCCAATTGTCTGAAATCTCCATTTTTTAAATTCAGAATCCAATAGTCTCCACGTGTCTCATAACGCCATACTTTCTTTGAATTAGTATATATTAATACCTTATCATTATTGTCACTCCATATCAGACTCTTTACCGGTACCTGCCTACCGCTTGCTCTATCTATCAACAAAGAACCGGGAATAATGACCTCCTTTTTATTATCTTTGGCACGATAAGCCACAACATCGTAGCCACCATCTGAATTTGGCTCTACTCTACTGAATCGTTCCCCATCTTTAAGCCAATTGATTTCACCTGCTCCCTTTGTCTTGATGAGATTTCCGCTGACAACATCTTCAAGATGCAACGGACCACGATAAATATTATCCTCACTTTTTACAAATGCACCGTCATCAGTGTCTGTTCTATTTTCCCAGGGCATAATCTGAGCCTCAGATATATCACTACAGAATAATACTCCTGAAATAGCAATTATAATCTTTGATAGTTTCATGGTAGATTAATTTAGATAAAGAAGATACATCCCTGAATCATAAATATTGTCAAGTTACTCCTTTATGATCAGTCAAGTATTATCTCTGTGCAAAATTATAAGATTTTAATCAAATTTCAAAATATAATTTATGGATAACCTTAACAACACAGTAACACCGCAAGCAAAAAGTAATCTTAATACATTAAAACCGAATTGACATTATCGGTTTTCCAAAACCAAACAAAAATTGTTCTATATTTCCGATATTATTATTTTTTACTCTTATAAAATCTTAATTTTTTGTATCTTTGCAGATAAATTACTAAATAAATCCATGATTCCCAGGACTATCTTAAACCCTAAAATACTCTTTCAATAATATAAATATATGAAAATCAATCAGTTTAACATGCTGGCATTGATGCTGGCAACAGGTGGCATTATGCTTCCCTCTTGCAAGGGTAAAAGCGATCAGGCACAGCAGCAAGCTATGGCTCCTGCCTTAGCGGTAATGACTGTAAGTGAATCTGACGTATCGCTTGAAACAGTCTTACCTGCCACACTCGAAGGAACAAATGATGTTGAGATTCGTCCGCAGATTACAGGATTTTTAACTAAGGTACATGTTGATGACGGTGAGTATGTGCATAAGGGACAAGTGCTCTTCACAATTGACCAGGTGCAACTCCAAGCTGCCGTTGACCAAGCTCAGGCAGCTGTGGCTGTGGCTCAGGCTAATGTCAACACAGCACAGACAAATGCCAATAACAATAAAATCCTTCTTGATAAAAATATTATCAGTGCTTCAGCTTACCAGACTTCAGTAGATGCTTTAAATGTTGCAAAAGCTCAACTGCAACAAGCTCAAGCCGGCTTGACATCAGCTCGTAAAAATCTCTCCTATTCCACAGTTACAGCTCCTGTCTCCGGTTTTGTGGGTGAAATACCTTATAAGGAGGGTACTCTTGTAACTCCTCAGACTCTTTTGACCATGCTTTCCGACAACAGTATGATGCAAGCGGTATTCTCAATAAATGAGAAAATCCTTCTTGAACTTACCGATAACGGCAAGCGTAAGCTAAAAGATGCCCTCGCTTCTATGCCGGAAGTTTCTCTCCGTCTTGCCGACGGCACCCTATATCCCTACAAAGGAAAAATCATTTCCATTTCCGGTGTTATAAATTCATCTACAGGTAGTGCCCAGACGAAAGCTGACTTCCCCAATCCCGACGGAATGTTGAGAAGTGGTAATACCGGGCAGATTCTTATACCTACAAACTATAATTCCACTATTCAGATTCCTCAAAGTGCCACTTTTGAGATTCAGGATATGCGCTTCGTTTATGTAGTTGGTGATTCAGCAAAGCTTCACTCTACTCCGATCACAGTTGCTTCTGAAAATGACGGTAGCAACTTTATCGTAACCTCCGGACTCAAACCCGGTGATGTAATCATTACTGAAGGAGTGGGTATCACAGCCAAAGATGGTCTCATAATAACTCCTAAATCAGGTTCTACCTCCGCTGCTCCGGTTCAGTCTGCGCAGTAAGCCTTACTATACACAGGTTTAATACTTGAATTGACAAAATATGAAACTTGATAATTTTATTAATAGACCGGTACTCTCTACTGTAATCTCGGTTTTCATCGTGATTTTCGGTATTCTCGGTCTGTTCAGTCTCCCTATTGAGCAATATCCTGACATTGCGCCCCCAACTGTCAGGGTGACAACTACCTATACGGGAGCTAACGCACAGACTGTGCTCAATGCCGTTATTGCACCGCTTGAGGAGCAAATAAACGGTGCGGAAAATATGGATTATATGGTCTCTTCCGCTACCAATAATGGTTCTGCCTCTATCGAAGTACACTTCAAACAAGGAATGGATCCAGATATGGCAGCCGTTGACGTGCAGAACCGTGTTGCTAAAGCTACTTCTTACCTCCCAAGTGAAGTTACTCAGGTCGGCGTAATCACCCAAAAACGTCAGTCATCCATGCTCATGGTTATCGGTATGTATGACCCGGAAGACAGATACTCGGCTCAGTTTATTGACAACTATATGTCTATCAATATCCTGCCACAGATTAAGCGTGTGGCTGGTGTAGGTGAGGCTATGGCATTCGGTGCTGACTATTCTATGCGAATATGGCTTAAGCCTGATGTTATGGCTCAGTATAAACTGATGCCCTCTGATATCACGGCTGCACTTGCCGAACAGAACGTCGAAGCCGCTCCAGGTCAATTCGGAGAACAAGGTAATCAATCTTTCCAATATGTTCTTAAATATAAGGGACGTTTCACTGAGGAAAGTGAGTTTGAAGACATTATATTGCGTGCCTCTTCAGATGGAGAGATCTTAAAGTTGAAAGATGTAGCTGATATTGAACTTGGACGTTTAAGTTACAGTTTCGCAAACCTTAACGATGGTCATATCGGTTCTTCTGCGATTGTATTCCAATCTGCAGGCTCTAATGCTACGGAAGTAATTGACAATATTGAAAAACTTTTGGATGAGGCACGTAAGGATCTCCCTGCCGGTATGATTCTTATGACCACCATGAGTGTCAATGACTTCCTCTTCGCTTCAATCCATGAGGTTGTTAAGACACTTATCGAGGCATTCATTCTCGTGTTCATTGTAGTGTTCATCTTCCTTCAGGACTTCCGTTCTACCCTTATTCCAATGATTGCCATTCCTGTGGCTCTTATTGGTACATTCTTCCTTCTGTATATCTTTGGGTTCACGCTTAACCTCCTTACTCTATCCGCACTTGTGCTTGCGATTGCGATTGTGGTCGATGATGCCATTGTGGTGGTGGAGGCGGTCCATGCCAAACTCGATCAAGGCTATAAGTCACCACGAAAAGCCTCAATCGACGCAATGAATGAGATCGCCGGAGCACTTATCTCCATCACCCTTGTGATGATGCTTGTGTTCATCCCCGTTTCATTCCTTGGTGGCACCTCCGGTATCTTCTACCGTCAGTTTGGTCTGACAATGGCAATGTCTATTGGTCTTTCGGCTGTCAATGCACTTACCCTCTCCCCTGCGCTCTGTGCGCTCTTCCTTAAAGGACATGAGAATAAGTCTCTTAAAGAGCGTATGGGTGAAGCATACGGTGAAGCAGCCAAGACTTTGGCTCACTCCTACAAGAAACGGCTCACATTCCCGCCCATTATTACAGTTATTTTCCTTATTGCTGCGATTGTGTTCCTCGTACTCGGCTGGTACACATTCGAGAATGTAGCTCTCAGCTGTATTGCCATTATCGTTGCAATTCTTGCACTTATCGGTATATTCACTAAGTCGTTTATTGATGCCTTCAACAATTCCTTTGCAAAGCTTCTCAACGTTTATCAGAAATTGGTAAGCTGGTTTACAAGCCATAAGCTTATCGGTTTCGGAACTGTTGCGGCTTCTATCGGTATTCTTGTTTGGCTTATGGCAATCACCCCGACTTCCCTTGTGCCTACTGAAGATACCGGTACAATCATGGGTGCCGTTACGATGCCACCCGCTACATCTCAGGAACGCACCCAGGCTGTAATGAATCAGGTAGACAGTATCATCGGTTCAATTCCCGCAGTGCAGAGTCGTACAGCCATCACAGGTTATAGCTTCGTTGGTGGTCAGGGCAACACCTATGGTTCTTTCATCATCAAGCTCAAGCCTTGGGATCAGCGTGATGAAAATACTGAGAGTGCAAGCGCAATCCTTGGGCAGTTATTTATGAAGACATCTATAGTAAAGGATGGCAGAATAATGTTCTTCCAGCCTCCTATGATTACTGGTTATTCAACCACCAACGGTTTTGAGCTCAAGCTTCAGGATAAGACCGGCGGCAGTCTTGATAAGTTCTACGAAGTTTATCAAAAATTCATTGCTGCTCTAAATGCCGATCCGAATATTCAGATGGCATATTCGAACTTCAACCCCACATTCCCGCAATATCTGGTTGAACTTGACGTGGCAAAGATCAAACAAGCTGGTCTCACCCAGAGCGCAATCCTTTCTGCCCTTCAGGGTTACTACGGTGGTATGTACATCTCTAACTTCAACAGTTACGGCAAGCTCTATCGTGTCATGATGCAGGCTGAACCTGATGCACGTGTTTCTCCGGAGACACTTAAGCAGATCAAAGTGCGCAACGGTGTTGAAATGGCTCCTATTGATAACTTCGTCAAACTGACTCGTGTATATGGTCCTGACATGATTGACCGTTTCAATATGTTTACAGCTATTTCTGTTACCGGTAGTCCCGCCCCCGGAGTATCATCTGGTCAGGCTATTGCTGCAATTGAACAGGTTGCTGCTGCCACCTTACCTACTGGCTATGGTTTTGAATATGCCGGTATGACACGTGAGGAGGCAGCCGGCTCAAGCGGATCTACTGGTTATGTATTTATCCTTGTACTTCTGTTTGTTTACCTCATTCTCTCCGCACAGTATGAGAGCTACATTCTCCCCTGGGCAGTTATTCTCTCAGTACCGTTTGGTTTGATGGGTGCCTTTATCTTCGCACGCATGATGGATATTGACAATAATATCTATCTCCAGATTGCTCTCATCATGCTTATCGGTCTTCTCTGTAAGAATGCTATTCTTATCGTTGAGTTTGCTCTCGACCGTCGTAAGACAGGTATGAGCATTCTTAAATCAGCTATTAACGGTGCTCGCGCACGTCTCCGCCCGATCCTTATGACTTCATTGGCAATGATTATCGGTCTTCTTCCGATGATGTTTGCTCATGGTGCTGGTCGTAACGGTAATCAGGCTCTTGGTTCAGGTGCCATCGGTGGTATGTTGATCGGTATGATTCTTCAGGTAGTGATTGTACCTACCCTCTTTGTAGCATTCCAGACACTCCAAGAGAAACTCTCACCTCCGAAATGGAAAGATACTGACAATTCAGGAATCTCCTCCGAAATTGAACAATATTCTATTTCTCACGAATAAACCGTCACAATGAAGACTTCCGAACCCTGCTGCTGTTAATGGTAGCAGTAAGGTTCGGAGATCTTCATAAAAGAAAGAATCTAATGAATAAGATTAAAATATGCGCCGCAGGCGCTATGTTGGCGGTCACTTTCTCCAGCTGCCACATCTACAATAAATATGAACTCCCGGTCAACGATAGCTCTATAGTGGCTGACTTTGGTAAGGCTGCTGCAGAACAGGTAGATTCCACTGCCCTGCCTTATCTCGGTTGGGAAAAGATTTTCCAAGATCCCAAATTGCAGACTCTGATCCGCCTCGCTCTTGCTAACAATAAGGATCTTAAAAATGCAAAGCTGAACGTTGACATAGCAGCCGCTCAGTTACAGGGAGCGAAACTCAGTTATTTCCCCTCGCTGACTTTCACTCCTAACGGTGGCACTGCAAGCTATGGTGGTAGCCACATGGAGTGGAGCTATACCCTTCCTCTTGCTGCCCAATGGGAAATTGATGCCTTTGCAAAGATTCTCAATCGTAAGCGTGGGGCAAAGGTCAGTCTCGAAATGAGTCAGGATTATGAAAATGCAGTTCGCTCGCAAATTGTTTGTGGTGTGGCTAATGTGTATTTCTCACTCGTAATGCTTAACCAGCAGCTTGACCTTACAAAACGCACATCAGAAATTTGGAAGGAACAAGTTGAGACTATGGCACTCATGAAAGAAGCAGGACGCACTAACGAGGCTGCCGTAGTGCAAAGCCGTGCTAACTACTATAATATCATGAGCACTATTCCCACCCTTGAGGAGTCCATCAATCAGTTACAGAACACACTCTCCCTACTTCTCAACTCATATCCCAACACATGGGAGGTAACTTCCGATTTGACATTCTCAATTCCAGATCAGCTTGTTAACGGTATCCCTGTGTCCTATTTGGCATGGCGTCCTGACGTAAGGGCTGCTGAAAGGTCATTGGCTGCCGCTTATTATTCCACCAATTCAGCGCGTGCTGCCTTTTACCCAAGCATTGTGATTTCGGCTCAAGGTGGATTCACTAATCTTCTTGGTAGCTTTATAAAGAATCCGGGTGAATGGTTTATCCAGCTTGCTGGGCAACTCACTGCACCTATCTTCTCACGTGGTCAGAATATAGCCACTTTGAAAGCTGCGAAAGCACAACAGGAACAGGCTCTTAACACATTTGAATATACAGTGCTCAGTGCAAGTTCCGACGTCAGCGATGCACTCGTAAGCTACACAAAGAATGTTGAGAAGGATAAATATCTCCAGCTGCAGGTAGATGAACTGGAAAAATCGGTGGAATATACCAACGAACTTTTCATGTATAACCAAAACACCACATATCTTGAAGTTCTGACAGCACGTTCAAGCCTTCTAAGTGCTCAATTGGCTTGCATAGCTAATTGGCATGACAGAGCATCCGCACTGGTGTCACTCTATCAGGCTGTAGGTGGCGGTAGATAATTAACCTCTAAAACTTTTTATCATGACTACAATCAGTAATCTCGCATTTGTCCACCCGGAGGCAAAAATTGCAGACAACGTAATGATAGGTGCTTTCTGCTATATCGACAGAAATGTAGAGATCGGTGCAGGCACACGTATTCACTCACATGTCAGTATCCTTTCGGGTGCGAGAATCGGGAAAAATAACACTATTTTTGAGGGTGCCATAATCTCTGCCACTCCACAGGATTTCCGATGGAAAGGTGACGATTCATTAGTTGTCATTGGAGATAATAATCAGATTCGTGAGCAGGTAATCATCAACCGCAGCATCTATAAAGATGGGAAGACTGTGATTGGCAATAACTCTTTCATCATGGCACAGTCTCACATTGGTCATGATTCTGTTATTGGTAATTATTGTGTTCTTGGCAATTCAGTCAAAATTGCCGGCGATGTTAAAATTGGTAATTATACGATTCTTTCCTCCGGAGTAATAGCACACGAGAAATGTAACATTGGTGACTGGGTGCTCATTAAAGGTGGTTGCCGCGTCAATGGTCATGTGCCTCCTTTTGTTATTATGGCTCACAACCCTATTTCCTATTTTGGAGTCAATGCATTTATTCTCCGGAAGGGGAAAAAGAGCAATGCAATAATAGAGGACATAGCGAAATGCTATCGTCATGTCTATCAGAATAGTACGTCGGTATTCAACGCTCTCCGCCGCATAAAAGAAGACGTTGATCCTTCTCCGGAGCGTGAACTTATCATCTCCTTCATCGAAGGGCACGACATGAAACTTGCTGCAATCCCCAAAGTCGATATCGAAGACTAATATACTATTTCCTTAAGTAAGCTGAGAGGATGTGAAATAATTAAAAACTAATTATTTCACATCCTCTCATTTCTTACATTGCATTCAACATTTATTAATTATTCACCAATCAATTAAGCCATAACTCAGCGATTACTCTATGTAAGAGGTTATTATATAATTGAATTATATAAGGATCCAAATTCTATGTTACGTAAATCTCTATATTGTATTAAGTATTTTAATGACATATTACGTAAAGGCACTTCCGAATTATGGATTTATCCTATTTGCAACCCAAAATATAAAAGCGTATTTTTAAATACTTCTTTCAACGGGATCTGAGCAGTTGAAAATTTTCATAAACTCAACTTGAGATACTATTTTTCAAATTTTTAAGTGTAAATTATAATTTTTCCTGAACACGATTAAACTAAGACTTAATCTTAAAATAATGAACATTAGTAAGATATATTTATTATTCTTGATCTTATCTTCAAATCTGAAAGATAGAGTCACTAATTTTGAGTTGTGTAATTAAAAATTGTGTATTATCTTTGTAACCGTAGCTGGTCATGAGAGACCGGTATAAATTATGTAGAAAGCGTTATTTGTGCTTATCTAAGAGTTGAAAATCGCCAAATTATTAACTATAGAGATAGGCAGTCAAAGACGCTCATGCTTGTCGTATATCCGCTCCCCAACATGGGGATTAGATATCCGCAGAGGCGTGGGAGTGGACTGTTTATTCTATAAAAGGCGTTTGGCGATGCCTCAACTCTTGATAGACAGGATCAATCGCCCGCGTCTTTCTTATTTCCTTAAATCTAATACGGCTTGTTTGGGGTGATTAGAGCCAGAAAGATCTTTTATGAAAACAAAATTCATGATGGCTCTTGCCATGGGGTTGATGCTCTTCTGCGCAACGCAAGGTGTTGCCCGCAACCTTCCCCAAAAAGAAGTGATGGAAAAAGTGCAAGCTATCCAAGCCCACTTGAATCAAAAAAATCCGGAAGCAAAGCTACTCCACTTCGACTCCCCCACTCTCCCAATGAAACTCTCTGCTCCTCAAAACGATGAAGATCTTGTAACGATCACCTGCAAGATGATCTGGAATGAGGAAGAAATGCCTAATATGCAACCTTTCCAAGTGGTAATACAGTCTACAGATTGGGAATATCTTACCAATGACTACTGTTTTTGGTCTCCTGAAGTTTCCTTCAATGTGCCTAAAAATAAAGAGTATTATGTTATTGGTCTATTTAACGACTATTTTGGCTGGACAACAGTAGTTGAAACGGTTAACATAACTGAAGATTGTACCATTACAATAGACGCTGATAAAGCTGACCAAGAAATATTTTTCAAGCCGGTTATGCAAAATGGTGAGCCAATAGTAATAGATGCAATAAATTATGATGAGAATTATAATCCCATAGTTATTGATAAAGGAACAATAAATGAAGCGCGTTATAATATTTACATACAATTAAAATATGGAATAGATATATTATCTGCGACAAGTAATTATTCTCGTTATCTTATAGAGGATGGCGTAATCTTCAATTCAATGGATTACTTGTCTATAAAAACAAATGATAACGACTGCCTAAATATTACTAACTGCTTCTTGGGGTTGAGCGAAGAATATGGCGCTATAGCAATCAAACTCCTTGCAGATGGAAATAAAAGCCAGGTAGTATCTAATTCCCCAAATGATTATATTGAAATTCATCGACTATATGGGAATTCTATATGGAATAGTCCAACATCCAATGAATACTTTCCTGAAATAAATCCGAGTTTAAATTGTGGAGTTGGAGTTTTCTATAATTGGACACTATCCCCCGTGACATTAAATTACTGCATGACTGCAGTTACGGGAGAAGATATTTATCCCACTGATAATTTCTATATGAATTCACCAGCACCGGAAGGTAATGATTATGTGGAAATGCTCGCAAGCCCTATTAAAATATTTTATAACGATATTGATGAATATTTATGGCAATCATTTTATGGGATAAGTTCTCCTTTAGTAACTATGATTGATGGGATACCAACTAACATAGCATCACATAACTCTATTTTGGAAATGCAAATAGAAGGTGTCGCAGGGTGGCTTCGTTATCAACCTGATAATTGTAAAACTGCATATAATCCTTGGTTCTCTTTTCCTTTGACTGAAGACCAAAATGAAATTTATGGCGGCAATGTACCCATTACTCAATTTTCAACAAGTTACAACAATAATCTTTCATATTCTTTTATTGGTAGATATTCTGAATCGCGGTCAATCGATTTCATGAATCACAAAGTTAACCTCTATCATAATGAAAACATTATTGCTGAATCGTGGAAAGAAATTCAATCTCTTCCTCAAAAATGGTGGGAAAATCCCATTGATCCTGGGAAATTCAAGGTAGAAATCGAGAATGCAAATATGACAGTTGACGGCATTCAAGGATGCAACACTTTCGTTATGGAATATGACAACAGCGTCGATAACTTCTCTTTCCCCGCTTTGGAAATTTTGCAATTCCGCAATACAGATAACGAAGTAACTGACCGATTTGGAAATGCTTCCGAAGGTATACTTACTTTTGCTGCTGGCAGTTTAATATACACTCCCGACGGTTATAATGCATATTATGACTATGAACCTCTTAAAGATATAAAAGTTGAATATGCCCCTAATGGCACTGAATCTTATAAAGAGCTAATGGTTGAAGAAGATCCTGAAAAGTTTTATATGCCGGGCTACGGTGCTTATTATTACGCATCACTTGACCAGGTTGACAATATGAGTGAAAACGGTTGGTTTGACGTGTGAATCACCCTTATAGGTTCTAATGGTGCCTATCAGCAACAGACTATATCTCCAGCTTTCAAGGTTGATAAAAACACAGGTATTCCATCAATAAGCAACGTAGGAAATATGTTATCTGAGGTGAGAGTAAACGGACACAATATAATTGCGCCTTCAGACGCAGTTATTATCAGTAGCGCAGGAATCGTATCATCAGGTCAGAATGTAGCTCCAGGCATCTACATTGTCCGTCTCTCTAATGGAAGCACTCAAAAGGTTATTGTGAAATAGTCATATAACTCATAGAACTTCCTCATCAACCACTTAACTTCTCAGGAGGGTGTATCAAAATTCCGAATTTTGATACACCCTCCCCCTTTATCATAATCTTCCCTATATCTCCAGCCTGTATTATATTCCATCTTATGTTCGTGAGTGAACCCACAGGTTTTTGATACGCTCATTTCATCTATCAAACCAATTTCAACTCTATAAGCAGCATATTAACCAATAAAATACTTAATATAAATTAATCCAAAAGAAGCATTTTAGAAATTTTATTTGCACATAACGCCAAATCTTTTTAAATTTGCAATCTCTCAACAACTCTCCGTAAGTTATAACCCTATAACCCGAATCAACGATATATTTAATTCATTAATTATCTGCCCTAAAATATATGGATATTAAGAAATTATCGGTCCGTACTGCTTCCGGACTCGTTTATATAGGCATAATAATAGGATGCATATTCTGGGGAATAATACCCTTCTCATTTATGGCGGCTGTCTTTGCGACGTTAGGAATAATTGAGTTTGAGAAGATTACCCATGAACTTACTATAAAAACTATTCCTACTCTCCTGCTTGATATTGCAGGGGCAGTATGTTTAGTGTTTGGTTGGATGTTATATCCAATCTTCATCTGGATTTTTATACTTATATGCCGCATGACCCTTCAGCTGTATATCAGAAGTGAATCGCCATTAGCAGACCTGTCAAAATCCATGATGGCACAACTATACATAGGTCTTCCTCTCGGAATTATGACTCTCATAGGTGAATGGGTATCTTTGCCAATAGTGTTTACAATCTTCCTAATGATATGGATTAACGACACCGGCGCATTTCTTGTCGGGAGCACTCTTGGTAAACACAGACTCTTTGAACGAATATCTCCAAAAAAATCTTGGGAGGGATTTTTTGGCGGACTTATTTTCAATATAATCGCCGGAGGCGTATTTTGCACTTATGCTTCCTCATTTTTGGGAATGAACGGTATGAATATCTATGAGGGTATTGGTTTGGGAATTGTAGTGACTGTGTTTGGAACATGGGGTGATTTAATAGAATCTATGATCAAACGCAATCTTCAGATAAAAGACTCAGGCAACATTATCCCGGGTCATGGCGGAATTCTTGATCGAATTGATTCACTGTTGTTGGTAATGCCTGCAACATTTATCTATATGTGCCTCTTAGACTTTATCTGATCTATGTAAAATTTCACACTACTACAAGTATGTAAGATTAACCCTTGAACTGAACAAACAATATTATGACCAAAGCAGAAAAAATATGGGATACCATGATAAGTGGTGAAGTATATGACGCCACTCATCCGGGGTTGATAAAAAGACTACGGGAAACCCGTGAAAAACTATGGGAATTCAATAATCTTCCACCCTCCCAGGAAGAGCGACAAAAAGAGATTATACGTGGTTTGCTTGGAGGATGTGGTGAATGGTTTCAAATCAATCAGCCATTTAGATGTGATTATGGCAGTAACATCTATATCGGAGAAGGATTTTTTGCTAATTTTAATCTTACAATTCTTGATGAAGCGGAAGTAAGAATCGGTAAAAATGTCTTTATAGGTCCGAATGTCAGTATATTCACTGCCTGTCATCCTATTGATCCGGAAGAACGAAATAAGATATTAGAATGGGCAGAACCCGTGACTATCGGTAATAGTGTTTGGATTGGTGGGGCAGCCACCATACTTCCCGGTGTCACTATTGGCGATAACGTTGTAATTGGAGCTGGCGCAGTAGTCACTAAAGATGTGCCTTCCAATGTTGTGGTTGGAGGAAACCCTGCAAAAATAATTAAGGAAATATAAATAAAAGCGCGTCAGACAATAGTTGTTCCGACGCTCTTTTATAACTTGCTATTTAATTCGGAACCAATAACCGAAAGTTGCTGAAATTGACATCTGGTTGGAGGCACTATATGTATCAGTTCGCTTGGAAGGGAATATATTTCCAAGTCCGTAGTAGAAACGTGCTTCAAACGCAATGCTATTCTTTCGGTTAATATTAAACTCAGCACCCAGACCGGCACTGATTCCATAGTCAAATTTTTGAGTGACTTTCATGAGCATCTGAGAATTCATCCTGTTACGATAGGGAAAATCCGGAAGTGTAGCCATTTCTTTTGGATCAAAGTTTGCTTTGGTTGATTCTCCTAAAAAGAGAGCAACCTGAGGACCTGCATTAAAGAAGAAACGACCGCGTCTACCAAAATAAATATGTGCCAACACAGGCAGCTCCATGTAATTTAACGTACGCTTATAGTTATATGGAGCTTTTTCAAAATTCTCTTTCCAACCCCGTTGCACAAAATTCAATTCAGCGATAAGTCCGAAATGATCCTCCTCAATGTAACGTACCATTACACCTACTGCGATCCCAGGATTGATGAGTTGCTGCTCTACAGCAGGACTAAAGAACACTTTGGATATATCAGCACCCCCCTTTACTCCTAACGATACGTTAGAACTGTAATGCGTTTGGGAAAAGCCATTTCCATAATTCATCGCAATTATCACAATCGGGAGTAGTACAGACTTTATAAACGACTTAATACTCATCTTATAAGATCTTTATCAACATAACCTCCTGGACGGAATTTAAGCAGATAGCCAGAAGGATTAAAGAAACCTCCCCAATTATTCACTCTTTGAAGACGAATATCCGTCTGCAGAGACTCTCCGTCAATGTTTGAAAAGCCCTTATTGAAATCACCACCATTCTTTGCAGTTGATGGAATAAAGTACTTAGCCACATCATAGCCACTGGCAGCAAAATTTGGAAAAGATTTGATTGGTGTGCCATCAAACATCTTGGCGTATTGTTCGTTGAATCTCTTCCCTTCCCTTGAATCAGAATCAAGCCAAAGACGTGCAGGAATTATCACCCCGGCTTCCGAAAATTTATCACCTAAAGTCTCAATAAATGTCACCCAGCTTTGGCGTCCTATCACATTTATCGGCGCTACAACAGCATTCTCCTTAAGATTTACCACTCCACGCATCACATCAGATACTTCCTCTTTCTTTGAAGGATAGGCATAAATCAAATATGAGCCATTGTCAGTTACGGTATAGTCCGAAAGAGCTGAAAGCGATACTTTTTTCACCTTACTACTATCAAATTTCGGGATTAAAAGCTCCGCTATACCGTCATTCTCATCGGCGCGTCCAACTAAAATTAACTCGCGGTCGCCATATTCTTCATAAATCCTATCTGCTATCTGTTCATTAAAATATGCTGATGATGGGAGCAGCTGCACCATTGAAGGATTATCTTCATAGAGTTCATTCTTAACATCAAACACATTGACAATCTCAACGTTATTAGTGTTTCCATAGTCTGCTAAGAAAGCAGGGAATGCCTTGTCAGCGGTTGCTACTATAAGATTTGGCTCAAAGTCATCAAGATTGTTAATCACTGACTCCGTAGAACCCCTTCCATCTATAATCTTAAAGTTTATTTTATAAGGGGAATCTTTCATCCCTTCAAGAGCGATCAGAAAACCTCTTGCAAATTCAAGATCTTTTTTTGATGTCGGCTCATCTGAAAGTAACGCTATTTTCACCTCCTCCAAGACTTTCACCTCTGAATTGACATTATGAACAGAGTCATAGATCTCCTCTATACCCCCTGATTCAAGTTCCCGTGGATCTACATCTACTGTCTGTTTCTCTACTTGAACAGTTTCTATTACGGGCACATTAATCACCTCATTTTTCTTAGGAGATCTTACATCTTCGTTGGCATTCTTAAGAACTTCCTCAGTCACTCCTGTATTTTTAGCTATTGACTTCCATGTGTCGTCTTTCTTTACCTTATAACTGTCTATGCTTGCTACTCTTTCTTCTTCAACAAGCTCTGTATGAGTTCGTTGACTATTCGAATTGACCGCTATACGAACAGTGTCTCCAATTCTGAAATTATTTTGTGACACACCTGGATTAGCTTTCAAAATATCCTCTATTGTGGTCTTATATTTCTTTGCAAGAGAATATAGAGTATCACCGGATTTTATTACATAAAAAAGATATTTGCCATTTACGGTTTGGGGGGATTGCTGAATCACGATAGTCTCCCCTGCCTTTATTCCATATTTAGCCTGTGGATGTGAAGCATAGATAGTTTCAAGCGGAATATTATATTGACGAGAAATGCTATAGACAGTCTCTCCCTTCTTAACTACATGAGAAATGGGTTCGTATGATACTGAGTCTTCAATAGAGGTTTCTTCCGGCTCAGCAACAACAGTTTCTTTTCCGATGGGATAATATAATCGCGCACCTTTTTCCATTTCTGAAGTAGTATTGGGGTTAAGCCTTACAAGTTCATTTAGATCCCACCCATATTGTTTGGCAATTCCGTATAGGGATTCTCCCTTTTTTATTTCATGATAATAATATTCTTTGCCGAGAATTTCTACCTTCGGCAATTTAGGTTCGGCAGCAAACAGAGGTAATGTGAATGCAGCGATTACAAGTAGGAGTAAAATCCAGGACTGTTTTTTCATAAAACTTCTAATTTTCAATACACCTTACAAGAGTTTGATCCTATGTTGTCATATAACTAACAATGGCTTCATATTTTACAACAAAAGATTTGCTCCGATTAGGTGTAATAATTTGCAAAATTAGCAATTTTTTTTGAATTACCCTCACTCAATTTCAAATATTCGGAGATTCCTAATCCATCTCACCTTGGATATCTTAGACAAATAGATTTTAATACATAATAAATTGGTTGATGTTTCCGGTCTGATGCAATTAAAGTCTTTAGAACAGGTCAGGCTAATACTCAATTAATATGTATTTCGTCACACACAGGGTAATTCATATTTACATAAAATTTTAAATTTGGTATAGGGGTTTTATAAAAAATTACCGTCATAGGAATGAAATATAAAATGAAAATTTCAAATTTAATTAAAAATATGAAGGCAAAACTTTTTTATTTGGCAACTCTTTTCATGTTACTTCTGTCGGCTTGTGGCGACAATGATGAACCCTCTTCTCTAAAGAACGGTAGTCCCCGTGATTGGTCTTACACCAACTCACAAGTTAAGTTCTACATTAACAATGTGGAGCAAACCTCAGTATCTGAAATCACCGTAAGCTCTACGCAATTGACCGACTTTGGTGATGCCTCAATTTTCCCGTGGTATGACACAACTCTGAGAGTCAAAGGATTATTTTCTAATAAAAAGAAGATTTTCAACATAAATGTAAAAGCTGATGTGGAGAGATTTGAGGGAATCACGGTTCTTGAAGGAACTGAATATGATGTTACCGGAGAGTTTACCGGTGATCCTTTCGAACATTATACAAAGATGGGTATAGTTGTCTACTTAACAGAAAAATAAAAATGACATGCTCTTTATATCTCAGCTACAGAGACATGGAAACACATGAAATAGCAGATAGGTATTAGAGAAAAAATGGTGGCATCTGTTAAAAATGGAGCAATTTGAAATTTATCGTTATAAAAGCGGAGTTCCCAAAATATAATTGGGAGCTTCGCTCAGATGTTATAACAGATTTGGCTACATTACATGGAATGATTAATTTTGCAGAGTGATGAAAAGTCCTGTCATTATTCGAAATAATATCATTCCCTTTAAGGGATATGCCGCAATAAACTTATTTGGGGTGTTTTTCGTGCGTAAAGATGTCAGCATTGACCCTACCCTCTTAAATCATGAACTAATCCATACCCGACAAATGAAAGAGACTTTCTATATAGGCTTTTATATTCTCTACCTTTTATTCTGGTTCTTCCTGCTGTTAAAATACAAATTTAACAGTAATGTAGCCTATTGGCATATCCCATTTGAAATCGAGGCATACGCTAATGAACGGAATATGAAATATCTGAGTCAACGCAGGCTATATAATTGGATTCGATATATGATCATAAAATGACAGACCGATGAACAACGGAAAGGAATTTGAATTATACTTTAAACGTTATTATACCTCACTTGGAATGTACGTGATGCGTATTTGCAGAGATACCAATGAAGCAGAAGACATAGTGCAGGAAACGTATTCTATCGCATGGGAAAAATTTGCAGATTCTAAGTTGCCGGAACATTTTAGGTCATATCTTTATCGGGTAGCCCATAACCTAACCATAGATCGTTTGCGTAGCAATTCACTGGAAAATCCTGACATAACTATTGACAACATTAAAGATTTGGAACCTACAGAAGAAGCCATCGATACTTCGGAACGTGATGCTAAACTTTGGATTGCAATCAGCAAATTGCCACAACGTTGTCGTGAAGTTTTCCTTCTTAGCAAACGCGATGGTTTATCTAATGCAGAAATTGCCAAAGAGTTAGGCATATCTATAAAAACTGTTGAAAATCAGATAACCAAGGCATTTAAATCTCTGCGCCATGCCCTCGAACCGGCAAAAAGTAAAATTTTCTTCTTACCTTTTCTATAATTTTTTAATAAAATTTTAACTCTGCTAATAGGGGCAGGGACATAAATATTCGTCATAGCTATATCTAAAGCAAATCTTATTATGGCTAATCAAAAGAAAATAGAAGATAATATTCAATTTGTTGCACGGTATTATCGCGACGACATGCTTCTGCCCGATAGCGGTTGGGAACAATTTAAAGCCACTCACAGTTTATTGCATTCCAAACGCAACATTATTGCGGCTGCTGTAGGGATGGCAGCAATCGCAGCCACCGCTTCACTCTACTTTCTGTCAACCTTCTCGTACCAAGAGGTTACGCCGACAGAAGAAACATCTACCCCCAGACCGACTAAAACAATACCTACATCAGAAACAAATCAGAAAATTGAATTCCATGATGCTTCATTAAAAGAGGTTATTATAGAAATAGAAAAAATATATAATGTAAAAATTACCAATGTTCCTAAAGAAGAGATAAAAATAACAATCTCTTATGAAGGGACTGCAGTTGACGTGATTGAAACAATCAACGAACTGTTTGATACTGATCTTAAGTTTACGCCTAACGCTGATTTATCCTCACAGTAATGAAAAGAAAATTAGTAACTACGGCAACTCTTATCACATTGGCAGCCTTTGGTCTCAATGCCCAAAATGTGACAATGACTGCAATTAATAGAAATGCAGAAAGCGTATTCGTAGAGCTTTTGCAACTGACAGGCAAAAACTTCATATATCCATCGGGGTTACTTAAGGGATTAAAAGTAACAGTTAAAGCTGATAATACTCCATTGAGTGATATCCTTGACAAGATGTTTGAAGGCACAGGAATATCTTATAAGATTAAAGGTAATAATGTCACTCTTAAGCGAGAAAAAATTAAAAATGTACCTAAGTACACAATAAGTGGCTTTGTGAAAGAGGAAAGTACAGATGAGGTTCTCCTTGGGGCAACCATATATGATATAAAATCAGGAAAAGGAACCGTCACTAATGCGAATGGCTTCTATTCCCTTACCCTTCCTGATGGAGAAGTAAATCTCAAAGTGCAATATGTAGGTTTGGAATCATATTTGTCGGGAGTTTTTACATTATCCCAAAATAAGAAACTTAATATTATGCTTGCATTGCCTCATGAGTTGGAAGAAGTTGTTGTCAATGCCACTGTCAATAACACTAAAGCTATGGAGACTACTGAAATTGGCAGCCTTAATCTTACCAACGCGGCAATTAAAGCAACCCCGGTTATCTTTGGAGAAAGTGATGTGGTAAAAACATTACAGTTGGAACCTGGCATCTCTGCCGGGATAGAGGGTATGGCAGGAATGTATGTGCATGGTGGTGACACTGATGAAAACCTCTACATGCTTGATAATATCCCACTTTATCAGGTGAATCATTTCGGTGGTTTATTTTCTGCCTTTAATGTAGAGGCTCTGCGCAATGTTGACTTTTACAAGACATCATTTCCTGCAAAATATGACGGACGTCTTGCCTCATTTATGGATGTGCATACTAAAGACGGATCGTTAAATGAACATCACGGAAGTTTCCGATTAGGCTTGACTTCCGGAGCCTTTGACATAAATGGACCCATCTGGAAAGACTGTACTTCCTACTCTTTTGCAATACGCAGATCATGGTATGATGTCATTACACTGCCTGCCTTAGCGATTATTAATAAAATAGATGACTCAATAAATACACATTTAAGATATGCTTTCACCGATATAAATGCTAAACTCAACCACCACTTCTCTGATAAATCAAGTGCTTACATAATGTTCTATTATGGTGAGGATTATCTATATGGCGGGGAAGATGATAAAGGTAAAAAAAATGGGTCTTTCGACTATATTGTTCATGGAATATCAAGTAGTCTGGATAATATCACAATTTCTTCTGACGCATCATATTCTGGAAAGAATAATTCATACACTGATACACGATCAAAACTAATATGGGGAAACATAGTTGCATCAGCAGGGTGGAAATATATTTTCTCACCAAAACTTTTTGGAGAAATTACAGGGGCATTTACCCGATATTTCTCATCGCTACGCAATTTTAAAGAAGACTATGATTTCACGGGTGATGAAATCAATTCTTTTACACGCACATCATTCAGCCATCACAATAATATTAATGACATCATAGCACGTGTAGATTTCAACTGTCTGCTTATTCCGGAAAACAAACTGGATTTTGGCATGTCGTATACCTATCATTCCTTCCTCCCTTCACGTGGTGTGCATACACTGACAAAAGACGATGAGGTGACAAATGTCTATGATAACGTTCCGACTTATCATGCCAATGAATTGAATTTTTATTTATCTGATGATTATTCCTTGGGAAATTGGCTTCGAGTTAACGGAGGATTTCACTACAGTATATTTGAAATTGGTGGTAAAACCAAGAGTAACCTTTCCCCTCGTCTTTCCTTCCGAGTGACACCGAAACACAATTTTGCTATAAAAGCGGCTTATTCCAGGTCAGCTCAGTATGTCCATCAGCTTGCTGAAAGCAATATATCTCTACCTACTGACCAATGGATTCCAATTATTGGTAGTCAGAAACCACAGACCGCAGATAAGATTGCATTGGGTGCATATTGGTGTACTCCTGACCGTCAGTTTACCTTCTCTGTAGAAGGTTATTATAAATGGATGCACAATCTTATTGACTATACCGACGACTATTATCTTGTTCCCCCTTCTGACAGTTGGACTGAAAAATTAGGTGTCGGGGAAGGAAAATCTAAAGGAATTGATTTTAAAATAACTAAGGAATTTGGCAAAATCACCGGACATTTGGCTTACTCTCTTCTATGGGCTGACCGGCGTTTCCCAGATAAGAATAAAGGGCAATGGTTTCCGGCTCGTTTCGATAACAGACATAAAATCAATATTGCTCTCGCATGGAAAATCAATTCCAAATGGGAAGTCGGTGCTTCATGGACAGGCATGAGTGGTAACCGCATCACTCTTCCACTGCAATGCTGGAGTGATCCATATCTTGGTCCTTGGAATTTTGATATGATCTATTATGAAAAGACTAATAACTATCGCCTACCCTTCTATCATCGTCTTGACCTATCAGCAATTCGCAAGACAAAACATGGTTACTGGACATTCAGCATTTATAATGCCTACAGCTATATGAATGTGATTGCGGTGAGACTTGACTCTGATGAACTAAATGGTGAATGGGTTGATATGTTTCAACATATTCGGGCAATTCCTATTATTCCGTCGGTTTCTTATACATGGCTATTCTAATAATCTTTTAAAATTTAATTATTATGATCAATCAGTACATAAAATTGTTTTGTCTATTCCTTTGTTCTGCTGCATTGATTATGCTGTCAGGTTGCTATACATATTTTGAACCCGATCTTGAGAGTACTCCGGTAGTTTGTTTAAATTCACTGATAACAGACGGGAAACAAATCACTGTTGAGGTTACAAGAACTTGGAGATATTCAGAAACACGACCTGAGAATAAGATTCTTGACGTTGACCTCAGAAATGCAGAAGTATCGCTATATATAGATGATAAATTTGAAGAGAAAATGGTGTTAGTCTCTGATACAAATAGATTTGGAGAAATTAGTAATTATTTTGAAGCAAATTATATTCCTAAGTCTGGAGATAAAATTAAAATACATGCTATCGACAAAACATACGGGGAGGCTGAAGCTGAAATTACAGTTCCGTTTCCTATTGATATTGATTACGTGAATACCAATATAAAAAAGAATGATGCTTCTTATGCCAAAGATGCCTTCAGCTCAACATTTGATATGATTTTGAATGTATATTTTACTGATCCTGCCTCTGAAAACAATTATTATATCTTCGATATGCCAACCTACGAATCAATTCTATATGAATCTGAGGATTCATATTTTCATGTTCCAATTGCCGAATCTGTAAGCTTGCGTCCTGATTATAGTTTCGAACCAATTTTCTCTGAACATATATCTCCACTTGAAACCATAATATCTGACGCCTATGGTCTTTACACAGTGTTTTCTGACCGTCAGTTTTCAGGGAAACAATATTGTCTCGAGATACCGGTTCACGGCTCCTATAAATGTGACTACACTAATCATCCTGACTTAGAGAATAAACTAACAGTAGACATACAGTTAAGTCACATCACCACAGACTATTACAGCTATATGCTATCATTGTGGGCTGTGACAGAGGGTGTAAGCGGAGCTTTGGGAGGAGTAGGATTAGGCGATGCAGTGTTTGAGTTCAGTAATGTATCAACCGGAGCTGGGATTATTGCAGCACAGGCTGTATCTACATTCAAGCTTAATATCCATGATATTTTGAATTCGGGGAATTAAGGGATATAGATAATTTCAATATTGTTATTTCTTCTAAAGAAAATATTTGAGCTTCATATAAATATAATTTGTTATCAGGACTAATATCATTGAAAAGTTTTCTGATTGCCATTTGTTAATGTGGGTATGTTACATAAATTGCAGCACACCCACATTAACATTTTAAACTATGATTGGATAAATTAAGGAATATCAGTCATTGCGCGTATAGCCGGGATTATCCTTAACATAAGTCATGAAACTAAGTCTTTCAGCAATGGTAGGATGATCAGGCATTGTTTCAAATTGACTGTCATAACGTGCACCTAAAATTTTAAGTCCGTCAAAATATGCATTTTCAGCACCAATATTTTGCAGGAATCTAAATGCCATCATATCCGCCTCATACACTTGACCAGGTGTAAAGTCAAAAGAGTAGATAATGGTATTATTTTTAAGGTTATCATTAAGATTTTCTATTATCTTTTGTGCCTCATTATTAGAATTTTCAACTATTGGTGGGATATAATTATCATTCACAAGAGGAACGGTATAAACCACCGGAAAATTATAATCAATCAAAACGTCAACAGCACACGTAGCAGTAGCAGTTACTGCTAAAAGAACACCATTTAATATTCGACTCTTACGTTTATCTTTTGCTCTGTCATACAGGTTACGAAGACGATGCCTCAAAATGCCGTGTGCATATTCTTGTGCCACATACCCCTTCATTACATCATCTGTTACTTTTTCATCATTATACAATGCTTCAGTGACACAAATTGCAAAACCATCCTCTGTCAAAACAGAGAATATATTTGGTGCTGTTGACTTGATAATATTAAATGAAAAGTCTACCCCATTATTCTCCAATCCCATGTCATTAATGAGTGAGTCACAATACGCCTGTGTGTCAGTCACCACATATTGATTATATTCCGGATAGAAATGTGGTAACCGGAGTTCTGCACGCAAAGCTTCATTTTCCGCCCCCTTCCCTTTATTGATATCTTTATTGAATTGGGCAAGTTGATAATTGTTTTCTACAGCCACTGTCCAGAAATCTGCCGGTGAATTCTGGTTAAGCCAACGTGCTTCTTTTGGCACATCGTATTTTTTAATCATCTTCTGATAATCTTTTGTCATATCTGACGCATAACCCCCGAATGACACCGACACAGCCAATAAACCGAACAACACGTTTTTCATAAGCAATCTCTTTAGGTTGAAAAATCATAATAACTAAAAACATAATATTTTATAAATTTATAAAAATATTATTATATTTTTAACGTAAACCACTATTCTTAATTATATTAATTTATGATTTAAAACAATTTTTAAATATTTTATACATCTTTATTGACATAGTATAATCCTGATTATTTATTAATTATACCCCTGTTCCAATCTCCATATTCTTACTATCAGAAGTAATTTTAACTCACTTAAAATGATATATGCCTATTTTTTTACTAAGGTGTTTATCGAATACAGTACTATATTTATAGAATAAAATAATATTATTCCAATGAATAATATTAACTTTGAGTTATAAAACTCAGATATGAAAATAAAAGCTAAATACCAAAAGCGGGAACTTATTATATATGTTGGAATATGGACAGCTGTTTTGCTCTATCCATTGTTAGCTTTCGGAGAAAAGGCTATAGATGGAGATAGTCTGGATTGGAGCGAGCTATTGCGTTCATATCGAAATACGATACCCTTCTTGGTTATATTTTTAATAAACTCTCTTTTGCTTTTACCCAAGTTGCTTTTTAAAGGATATACTAAGCGCTATATATTCGCCGCGATTACTCTATTATTCTTATTTATAGTTTACCAATATCTTGATATGCCTCCTCTCCCTAAATCAGGTGTAAGAGAAAATATACCCCTTTCCCATATATCTACACCAGATTGGCTACCTGATCCAAAATTTCATGGCGATAAACCTTTAAGACCTCCTTTTCGTCATCCAATTCCGCATTCACCTCATATTATATCAGGCCCCATAGTCATTGATACTATTATTGCTATTCTGATTCTTGTAGCCGGTGCCGGAATAAAAGCATTTCTTAATAATTTTAGGCAAGAGAAGAAGATTGCTGAACTTGAAAACGAGAGATTAAGAAATGAGTTGAATTATCTGAAAGCCCAACTAAGCCCTCATTTTTTTATGAATATACTCAATAATATTCATGGCATGATTGAGTTAAATCCTCCAAAGGCACAGGAACTGGTTCTAAAAATGTCCCAATTAATGAGATATGTTCTCTACGACAGTAGTGCACCTTTAGTGGCATTGAGTAAGGAGATGGATTTTAACAGAATATATATATCATTAATGAAAAGTAGATATTCACAGAAAAAGGTGATTATTGAGTCTTCTTTCCCAGATAAAGATAAAATGAAAGATAAGTATTTACCTCCACTTCTATACATCGTGTTTTTAGAAAATATTTTCAAACATGGAATTTCATATCGTGGACAGTCTTTCATCAAAATAACTTTTGAAATCTACAACAATCATATAAAATTCTGTTGTATAAACAGCATAAATAATCAAAATAAGCAAAATGGAAAAGTCGGGATAGGTCTTAAAAATGTCCGGAAACGACTTCAGATGATTTATGGAAACAACTTTACACTTGATAAAGAACAGTCTCTTGAATATTTTCGTATAATTTTAACAATTCCGCTATATGATGAGAATAAAATGCATTGCTGTTGATGATGAACCGGATGCTCTTGAAAAGTTATGTAGCTACATCAGGAGGATACCGTTTCTTGAGCTTGTGGGCGCATGTGAAGATGCCTTTGAAGCAATGGAAGTATTAGGAAAAAATAAAGTTGATGCCATATTCATTGATATAAATATGCCGGATTTGAACGGTCTTGAATTTGTGTCAACGCTTTCTTTACCGCCTAAAATAGTTTTCATTACAGCTTATGAAGAATACGCCGTAGCCAGTTATTCGGTTAAGGCGGTAGACTATATTCTTAAACCTTATGGATTCGCTGAATTTCAACGAGCAGCCACCAGACTTTTACCTGATAGTGACAGGTCAGAAAAAATTGAAAATGAAGAGGTCACTCCTAAGTCCATCTATGTTAAAGTTGATTCCAGATGGGTCAGGATTAATATGGAAGATATTGCATATATTCAAAGTTATGGTGATTATCTTAAAATATTCATTGTTGGTCAATCTAATTCTATATTGACAAATTCAAATTTTGCATCTATCTCCCAAATTTTGAGTGATAATTTTATCCAGATACATCGCTCCTACATGGTAAATATGGATCGAATTAACGAAATAGAGCGAGGACGTATTAAATTGTCCAAGGATATCTGTTTACCGGTAGGAGACTTATATAAATCAAAAGTCATGGAATATATTGAAACACGTGGAGTAAGAAAGTATCGAAAGAACAACTTACCCAATAAATGACGATATATCCGTTAGGGATTTCATCGGTTGGAGATAATATAAATAGAAATATATAATTTATAAACTTATTTATTATGAAAGAATTATTAATATTATTAGCTTTAATAAGCACATTTTCTGTGAAATCAATTGCCCAGACTATAAATAATGGGAAAAATGAGGAGTTTACATCAATGACTTATCGTCAAGTTAATGAAGTAAGACAAGAACTTGGACTTGATCACAAACAATTTGACAAAGTATATGATGCTTACAATAAATATAATGAGACCGTGTTCGGCTCAATAGATCAACCCAGATTGGCACCCCCATCGAAAGATATGGGCAGACCCGGTGATCATGGTGGTCCGGGACACGATATGGGTGGTGGACGTCCCCCTATGGGTGGTCCGGGTATGGGAATGCCCCCTTCCGAAAAAAACTCAAAGAAGTGGAATCCGGAAAAAATAGAAAAGACAAAAATAAAACAAGAAGAGAAACTTAGAAAATCAATGAAAAAAATATTAAAGACACAAGATCTCTATGATCGTTGGCTTAAAATTAGAGAAAGACAACTTGTTCCTCCTATTAAAAAAGAAGACCCTAATCTCAATTAAAGTTAACTTAGCGGATAATCAATCTGTTGTCTATACTATACCATACAAGTCAACAAAATTTTAAAATGAACTTATAATTAGAGTTAACGATTATATTTATAGACAGCCAATTAAAATCTATATAGGGATTTTAATTTGGACACTCTTTTCAGATGGATTGAAGAAACAATGAAATAACATCAATCCTATTCATATATTTATTTTGATCCCTCTGCACGAAATCGTACAGAGGGTTTCTTGTATCACTAAAACCAGTTCTTGTTATTTTTAATTAAATTTTTAACATTTTGATGCAAACCAAAATCATTACACAGACGTTTTAATGGCATAAAGAGAGGATTAGTTCCACATGGTCTACTTCTCCATCTTAATCATCCCTTAATTATTAAAAGATTTACACTATGAAGACACTTGAAAACACCGACAACACCTATCAGGACCCGATAGATGTGTCAAATGAAAATGAAGTTCTCCTTAATGAGAGACAACATGAGGCACTTGAAGAAAAACGTGCCAATGAAGCCGTAAAAGGAGCTGCATGGCTTTTAGGAATAGTAGCGGTTTTTGCTCTTGCAATACTGCTTACCTGGATTATCGGAAGCCAATCCCCATTTTTAGATCGGAGCTTAGAGCGTGAGGCAGCAGTGCTAAATCATCATAAACCATTAAAAGCACAAGTCTCTAACGCAGCTGCTAAAACCAATGCTCAATTTATTGCCCTCATTACAGCAGGAAGTAACGAACAGGCTGCCAAAGCTAATACTTCTGAATCTGTAAAGCCTATGGTTTCAACCACTTCTTCTTCAGCAGTTGATTTTGATAGAATTGAGCGTGAGGCTCGTGAAGTAATCCACGGTGATTATGGCGATAACCCCGGACGTAAAGCTAAACTTGGTGCTGACTATGCAGCAGTTCAGGCAAGAGTAAACGAAATTCTTCACTAAGATAATTTTCAAAATATCCTATATTTGTGGGTTGCAGGTCAAATTCCTGCAACCCATAACTTTTATATACTTTCATATCAATAAGCACTAATGGGGCCTAATCGAGTAGGAGGTAAACACTAATCATAGGGTGTTTATCTCCTACTTTCGTGTTTACCGACCTCTCACACCACCGTACGTGCCGTTCGGCATACGGCGGTTCTTAACGCGAATGCAGTTTCTCGTAATATTCCGTAAGTGTAGGATAGTGCGCTCGTTTCAAGTTCTCATTGGATATAGCACGTGTGAGTATGGGACTATGGACTGTGCGCCAATAGCCCTTTCGGGTGTTAGCCCACTGCCATGCCTGCCACCTCGCAATGCCACATCGTTGCAGGTTCTTGAAGCGTGTCTGCACTCGCTTCCAACATTTCCATATACACATGCGTATGCGACTGCGCAGCCATTCATCGGTTTCCCTTAGAAAGGTGCGCATATCGGCAAGCCGAAAGTAGTTTACCCACCCTCGGATTGCGTAGGTCAGTTTCTCCTTACGCTTCTCGTAGCCCCAGCCGTTACTGCGCGATGTCAACTCTTTGAGCTTCCCCCTTAGTTTGGCTTTGGTTTTCGGATGAACGCGCAAGCGAGCCTTTCCTCTTCACATGTTGAACCAGTAGCCGAGGAACTTCTGTCCGTGAACACTGCCGACATGCGTTTTCTCGCGGTTCACTTTAAGAAAGAGTTTTTCTTCTATGAACCTGGTGATACTCCCGCATACTCTTTCGGCAGCTCTCAGGCTTTTGCAGAAGATGACGCAGTCATCGGCATAGCGAACAAATGGAAGTCCGCGTCTTTCAAGCTCGCGGTCAAGTTCCGTCAACATTATGTTGCTCAGTATAGGGCTGAGTGGTCCGCCTTGTGGCACGCCCCCTGTCGTTTCCTCATACTTGTGCCCGACCATTACGCCTGCGTTGAGATACTTGTGTATCAGTGATATGACCCTGCCGTCTTTGATGGTCTCGCCGAGCAACTGTATCAGCTTGCTGTGGCTGACCGTATCGAAGAACTTTTCAAGGTCAAGGTCCACGCAGTATTTATGGCCGTCGTCGATGATTTCCTGCGCTTTCTGTAATGCTTGATGAGCGCTCCGTCTAGGTCGAAAGCCGTAGCTTGTTTCCGAGAACTTTGGTTCGTACACCAGACTCAGAGCCTGGGCTATGGATTGTTGGATTACGCGGTCAACCACGGTAGGTATGCCGAGTTGCCGTGTCTTGCATCCTTCTTTGGGTATCTCTACCCCCCTTACGGGATTGGGGCGGTAACTTCCGCCAAGCAGACTTTCAGTTATTTCATCCTTGTGTTCACGCAGATATGGCAGTAGTTGGTCTACTTCCATTCTGTCAATTCCACCGCTCCCCTTGTTGGACTTAACTTGTCTGTAAGCTCTGTTAAGGTTGTCGGGAGTGAGGATGTACTCCAACATCCTGTCTGACGATAGTTGCACTTCTACGAGTTCTTCTCCAACTATCCCAATCAAAGTAGGCGCTCCCTCATATCTTTCGCGTTCCGCGCTATTTTTCCGAGGGCAGCTTTCTGATGTTTTCGGCTTTTCTCCTTTCATCGGGTAATATAAAGGGTTGCCCGTATGGTTAAGTTTTGCCCTTCATCATCGCCCACGGGCTTTAAGGCAACGACTACTATGGTATCTGCTGACTTCTGTGGGTTCGTTGTTACTGCTCGCCTTGCGGCTCGCCCCACAGACCTCCCCGATTAAGTACATAATCTTTCAGTCTTATACTCCCTTGATTTACTCTCGTCAGTCCGGATAGCTTTTGGGCTTCAGTTTGTTCACCAACCTTACCCCTGACTTTGAGCCTTGTATCAAGTTTCTGTGCGTGGAGCCAGACTTTTGTCCTTAGCTTCCTTCCGATTCTCCTCGCGGTAGACACCGTTGCTTCGGACTATGCGCTTCCCGCTATCGGGCGCGCTCGGGACTTTCACCCGTTAGATTATGCCCATGTCGGGCAAACTGAAAAAGGGTCACGATTCCGTGTAGAAATCGTGACCCTTTTGTGATCCGCCTGGAGCCCTGTGACTCCGACGCTGTATTGTGAGTTTCAGTGAGTTACGCCAATCCGTCTTGGCGGACTCACGCATGTCTCACGCTCATACTTCAATGTTCTTCACCGGAATGCAATTCCGACACTGCAAAGTTAATAAATTTCCTCCAATGTCCAATGCATCAAAGTGTTAAAAATGCTTAGCCTTAAGAACTAGGGTCGTAAGGTTCAAGACCTCATATATAAAATATACTTTTGTATATTTTTGGCTTTGCGTGAAAGCTACCAAACATGTGCATTTTTCTTTATAATCTACCTAAAGGCAAAATTCGATTCGGTCTGACCCATTATTTTAAAGAGTTACCCTATAGCTATCATTCCGAGGCGAGTTTATTGCAGAGTATACCAAGTTCGGATGATAAGTCTCTTAAAAATGATACATCTGCGGATTGAGCACTTTCATAGAAATACCGCCACTCAACAAAGTTTTTCTTGTTGTTCTCAAGCAAAGAGTCAAACTCTGGATATTTTCCTTCAAGTTTCTGCTTGATTACGTTGCGATTTGTTGCTGACATTGATTCAAAAAGGGTCTTGAGGTCGTGCTGGCGTGGAACAGCCGTACCCTCGTTCTTAAGAATCGCTTTCATAGCTATTTCCGCGCTCAATGCGTAAATAACAATTGAAGTTATAATATTGGCATTTAGGTTTACTGGTAATTTCCCTTTAGAGAGGTCCTGTATGATTGGAGAGATATCTTGCAGAAATACTGCAGATGTGTGATAAAGATGAGCTGCACCTCTCATTTCATCAAATTCACGAGTTTCTTCTGGTGTCATATCAATTGGGTTAAAGTGTTTATGTTATATATTTAGTATATTTTGAAAACAATCTGTCTTTATTGATGGTAGTTTAGTGGTACGATATCTACTGTCTATTTAATCGTACGGTCAATAATTTGTAACTTCGCTTGCGAAGGTTCTTCGTACGCGTTGCAGGCGGCAAGGTAGTTCTTTAACTCCTTGAAATCCGTGCCATATAGATTGTCGCTGAATTGATGGAGTTTTGTCATTACATTTATATATGCTAACGGGTCTTTGTGGCGCGTCAGTTTTCGCAAAGCGAGAATATAATCTTCTCGGAATACTGTAGGAACAATAATACGCGACTGGTCAGCACGCACGAGTTCGGCATTCATCATAACACGGGCAATGCGTCCGTTGCCGTCATTGAATGGGTGCACTTCGCTTATCATGAACATCATGAAGATGGCACGTGCAAACGGGTCGGTCAAGGCGGCATAATACTTTAAGCCTTGCGAGAGCGTACCTTTCACGAGCTGATGATCCACAAACTCCGTCATACCGGCACGGTTGTTCTTCGATTTGAAAATACCGGGATTCATATGCGGTCGTCCTTCAAGCAGTACGCTATGTCTGTGACTCAAAATCGCAAATAATTCATCGGGCGATGTCGGAGTCTTCATCATTTCCGCACGGTTTGACAGAATCTTGAAAGTTCCGAGTATGTCATGCGAGTCCTCGTCACGTCGTGGCATTGGAATTCCGGAGTCAACGATAGCTTTGGCTTCCTCTACATCAAATTCAGTTCCCTCTATGTAATTGGAGAAATAGCTCTCAAAGAATGAGAACAGACGGAAGGACTCTTCATCGGTATTGCGGTTGTTACGTATTACGAAATATCTATCCTTTATTGCGTCAAAGAGCACTTCAAACAATTCTACCCTTGTCCTGTCAAACGGACTTCCGGCTGCAAGTGCTTTTGCAGAGTCTGTTGACAGCACCTTAGCGTCATGAGTTGATAGCAGAGCCGAGATAATGCTGTTGATCTTGGCAAATTCGGTATCCATACCCAATTCATCGGCGACAGTCCTTAACTCATCCCGATATTGATTGAGACGATCTTCACCCCCTGTTAGCAGTATCTGTTCAAGCTTATTCTCAATGGAACTTACAGGCAGTACACGCGACTCATCGCCGGATTTTCGTGACACCTGCATATTTTCAAGCATATATCTATGCTCTCCCGAAATATGCATACCCATGAACGGTATATCGTGTGAAGTCGCTTTTGGACCCTTGACAAAATTAAGGATAATACCCGGCAAATCGGTCACACGTCTCGTTGTTGAGCTTGTCAAGAAAAAGTCACCAGTTGCCGTCGGACGCATTTCCTTAGCACTACGATGACTTATCAACGCAGCCGGGTAGCGGTAAACAAGTATATCAATAAGGTTACGGCGCACGATGTTTTCCAGACTATCTATAAGGTTAGTCGTATAGATACGTG
>JAAVCP010000014.1 GCA_014802265.1 Bacteroides sp.
AAAATTTCGTCAAAAAGGGATACTCTGACACTGGTAAGTGCCAGAAACGATGTCGGATTATTTCTGAGTTTCGCGTAGTTCATCCCTATAATAACGCATAAATCACGCGCCTACGCGTATAAAAATAACAATTTAAGAATATTTAATGTCTACTATAGTCTAAAAATTGCATGTGAATGGAATATTGATCCGGAGGGAGTGGAACATAGAAAGTTAAAATTCGGATTAGGATTAGTACAAGACAGGTTATTCATAAAAGTTGAAGAGTCCAGTGTCCAAAATATAAATGAAATACCCAATATTGCTATTCTTACGCCATTTGCCGGAATAGATGTTAAAGAAGAGGAACATTCTCCGGCTGTCCGTGCTCGTTTGATTGGTAAGGGTTTATCTGGAGCTGTTCTTCGCAATGAAATAAAGGAACTATTTGAACAAAATGTAAAACTGCGCAAAGAGAAGAAACTACCTGGCAAAAAGGATCTTTCAAAAGCGGCTCTAAAGGAAATCAGAGAAACTGACCCTTTTGAGATTTTGCAACGTAACTTAATACGCCTATTCGGGTTACGATTAAATGTTGAACTCTACCATCCTAGTTTTCACTCATATCTCAAAATAACATATAAAAGGGGAGAGATTATAAACTCACGTTTTAAACCATTTAAGGATTTCGAAGCACGTGATATTATGAGTCAAGGAAGTGGTTTTCTACAATGGCTCAGTGTATTTACCTATGCACTTAGTCCACATATAAAGCTCTTACTTCTTGATGAACCAGACTCACACCTTCATTGTACTATGCAGGTAGAGTTATTGGATGTTTTACAAGAGATTGCTGAGAAACTTGGGAAGCAAATACTCGTGGCTACACACTCAACAGAAATAATAAGAACAAGAGACATACAAGATATTCTTCAGGTGTCAAAAGATCGTGTCAAATATCTGACCCAAGAGAAACAGCGTGTAGGTATGATGGCTAATTTAGGAAGTACCTATTCTCCTCGTTTGGACAAACTAAAAAATACTAAATCATTATTTTTAGTTGAGCACCAGAGCGATGCTGATACATTACGCGTATGGGCAAAGGCGTTGGGGATGCGTTGGCCTGAAAAAATCGTGGTATGGCCACGCGCTAATCATCACAAGGAGCGTAAGCACTTACATGACTATTTGGTTGAGGAGCTTCACGAGGTTGGAGGCGGGAAACTGAGAACGTTAAGCTTATCCGATAGGGATACACGTGAACTTAATAGTGTATCTCAGGATCTTAAAGAACGTGACTACACTGATAAAATAACAGTATCTGCGCATTTTGCTCCACGTTGTTGGAGACGACATGAAATAGAATCTTATATGCTACATCCCACCACTATAGCTCGTATGGTAGCAAAAAAACGTCATGTAGATATACCAGAAGGTTTGGTCGAAATTGAGGATGAAGTTAAGAACTATCTAATCAATGAATTTTCATTATGCTTTGATGCTGGATTTACCTCGGCTGCCTATGATGTAAAATTTGATTCAAATTATAATATTCCAGGCCATGAAACCCTACAAAAGATTGGTAAATATTTTCATATTAACATTAAAGATATTCCAAAAGAGATGAAGACCAACGAAATATTTGAAGATGTAAGAAAGATGCTATCAAGAGGTAAATAATTTCTTTTAACATTCCTTTCCCATATTATTGTTCG
Organism: Bacteroides sp.; assembly: GCA_014802265.1. Taxonomy (GTDB): domain Bacteria; phylum Bacteroidota; class Bacteroidia; order Bacteroidales; family Muribaculaceae; genus Lepagella. The sequence continues at coordinate 1,695 of JAAVCP010000014.1, forward strand.
AGGGACTACATAGCAGAGAGCTTTAAAGATAATCGCAATATTATTACATGTAAATCGTTATAAATAACAAGACAAGTAAGAGAACTTGTTGGCAAGGACAAGAATGATTCCGATGGTTTCTGCGGAGCAACGCGCTGAAAAGCGATGCAATGTGCCATAGGAGCGAATGTTGGAGTTGACGAAAGTATCAAAGATAAATCTTTGATTTTTAGGATATTTTAAAAATCGAGTTTCCCAAGTGGGATCCATAGAAAGGTCATTGTTGGGTCACAATTCAGATATTGGATTGTGACCCTTTTTCGTGGTTGTAACTGGTAAGACAGAGTTTAGTAAGTTTATAAATTTCTTTGTTAGGGTACTGTTTTTGAGTGTGTTAGCTATCATACATATTCAAAGAAACAATATCCTGTGTCACGAATGTGCCGGGATGGCATCAGGTTTTTTGACTCGGTTTCAGCTTAAACGGATAATTGGATCTCAAGAGGTGTTTTAGGTGAAAATTACTGTCTAAAAGACTGATGATGGGTGGTTCAGAAATAGAGATTCGGGTGTTGAAATCACCGTGCAAGGTTAGTCACTCTTCTTATAAATTCGGTCTTGGCATCGGTGTAAGCGTCTCGAAGGTTACGGTATCGTGGCAAAAGGCTTTGTTTTAGAATTTCATAGTCATGGGCTACCTCAGGATGAGAGATCAGGTAATCACGAAACAGTATCTCGTCATGGTCTCCGTAGTGATGGAAATGGATATGGAATACTCTTTCTGCATATCCTTGTGCAGTATAGCCTTTATTAAAGCTAATGCGGTCTGCTGATTCATTCGTACATATATATCCGTTGGTTTCCATTAGGATCTTGAGCGATGGCTTGTCAGTATTTGGTGGTACCTCAACCAAGATATCAACTATCGGTTTTGCCATTATGCCGGGAATAGCCGTGCTTCCAATATGGCTGACAATCGGATCAAAAACCGTAAGTAGTTTTTCCAGTGATGCAATTTCTCTCTTTGCCCATTCAGTCCATTCCTTTCGGTGAGGAGAAAGAGTTATAGGGAAAAGTTGCCATAACTCTTCCAGAGTCATATCTTTAAGGTCTTTCATATTACATTGTTAATGTTTACGTCTCTTTTCCCAGTTATTATGGAAGTTTCCTGTCCTTTATATTTAGAAGAAAATATGTCACAATTCCGAGGAGCTGCATATGAGCATAGAAATTGTGGATAGATTCAGAATTGGTTGTTTGCCACGCAAAATTAATGTAATTTCCCAAATTCCAAAATCAGGAATGAACAAATAGTTAGTTTTTTGCGATATTGAGGTAAAATAATTTAGATTTTTAGTAATTTTGCGGCTTAAACCCGCTGATGTAAAAAACTTTTATCTTCTGAGGTGGGTTATGTTAGTATAATTGAGAGTTAAGCTTCCTAAATCAACAGGGAAAACTGCACTCATAAAAACTTGGTTATTTATTATGGACAGAGTAAAAGTAAAGATTATTAATAGAAGTCATCATCCATTACCTTCATACGGTACTTTCGAGGCTGCCGGCATGGACGTTCATGCTTATCTTCCAGCTGGTCCAGTGACACTTGGACCCGGTCAACGAGCCTTGATCCCTACGGGTCTTTATATTCAGCTTCCACAAGGATATGAGTGCCAGATTCGTCCCCGCTCAGGTCTATCGTTAAACTATGGTTTGACAATAGCCAACAGTCCGGGCACTGTCGATGCTGATTATCGCGGAGAGGTGGGCATAATACTTATCAATTTAGGACAAGACAGCTACACAGTGAAAGACGGGGAGAGAATTTGTCAGATGGTCATCAAGCAGTATTCACATGTGGAATGGGAAGAAGTGGAAGAACTTGACCGCACGAAGCGTGAAGACGGCTCATTCGGACACACAGGGGTCTGACTGAAGCCATATAACTCTAAAACAATTTAATAAATTGAAAAAATATAAATTATTCATAGTTGTGCTTGGTTGCCTCTTTATGTTAGGAGGTGGCTTGGCATTTGCGTCATCAGGTAAGGAGGTTGCCGGAAATCCCGTCTCAGAAAATCGCCTTAAGGCACGCTATTATTATCTTGAGGGAGCAATGCAGAATGCACAGCATAATACCCTTGAGGCTTACGAATATTTTAAGAAGGCATATCTTACTGACCCTACTTATGTGGAGGCTGCGCATGCCTACGGTTCGATGCGCCTGATGATTAAGACAGAGGCGGTGCAGAATCCTCTTGAGTTGCAACGCTCGATGCGTATGGTGCAGGAATATGTGGATACGTATCCGGGTGATAGTTATGAGTCCCGTTTCTACGCATATCTTGCCACTCAGCTTGATTCCCTTTCGGAGGCAATCAGAATTTATGAGCGGCTTGATTCACTATACCCTAAGGAGACTCTTAATCTTGTGCAGCTTGCCGACGTATATATGGCAGACCATAATCCAACTATGGCTATAAACGCACTTACCCGCTATGAGAAGGCAGAGGGGAAATCGCCGCAGGTGTCTCTTAAAAAAATGAGTATTCATCTGACTGCAGGTGATACGGTGGCAGCTGTCAACGAGGCAAGTGCCTTGATTGACTATAATCCAAAAGAGCCGGCTTACCGTATTCTTAAAGGGAATCTGTTTGAAGTGATAGGCAACAATGACTCTACTCTCACTTACTATAAACAGGCAGAGCAACTTAATCCTGCAAGCGGAATGGCTAAAATATCTCTTGCAAACTATTATAAGAATGTGGGTGACAGCACTGCATACGACGAAAAGATGTATGAGGCATTACTTTCCGAAGATTTTGACCTTGATGAAAAAACCTCTATTCTTCAGGAATATCTCCAGACTCTTTTGAACGACAGCAGCGACACAAGCCGTGGCGACTATTTGTTTACGGTGCTTATGGAGCAATATCCACATGAACCGACAGTGCTTGACCTGTCAGCACGTTATAGTGGTGCAAAAGGTGATTTTAAAATGGCTGAGGAACAAATCGGCTACGCTATCGACCTGAATCCCTCGGAGGTGAACTATTGGGGACAACTCATGCGCTATCAATTGGCTGAAGACAGGGGTAAAGATGCAATGCAGACTTATCACCGCGCAGCGGAACATATTAATATTCCTGACGGGTTAAAGCTTATGTATGCCACGGCTGCTTCTATTGAAAAAAATACCAAGGCTGCTGAAGATGCATACAGCGAACTGATACATGCTATCGAACCAACGTTGCCCTTGACAGACTCTATCACTGACAGGAGCATACTCTCCCGACTAAGTTATGACGGTCTTATGCGCCTCAGCACATATTATAATATGTTGGGTGACATGTATTATCAGGCAGACCAACTTAAACAGGCTTTCAGAGCTTATGACAACTCATTGTTTTTCTATCCGCAGAATCAGATGACTCTCAATAACTATGCCTATTTCCTCACAGAAACCGGTGGAGATCTTGACAAAGCCCTGGAGATGATAAAGGAAGCGGTAGCTGCTGATCCTGAGAATCCAACTTATCTTGACACTTACGCCTGGGTGTTGTTTAAGCGTAAGGAGTATGCCGAGGCTTTGAAATATCAGCAACAGGCTATAGAGGCGGCAATAAAGGAGGGCGATGATGCAGCTGAATTTTATCATCATTATGGCGACATACTTTTCATGAACCATCAGCCAGAGGATGCAGTTGAGAATTGGAAGAAAGCTCTGGAGATGGAGCCGGATAATGCGCTTCTAAAGAAAAAGGTGACACATAAAACATTTTTCTTTGAATGATTAATCTGTGAGAGTAATTATGAAGAACGTTTTCAAAGTAATATCTTTAATTATATTCATAGCTTCTTTCCCTTTGATTACAGGAAGCTATGTAAATGCACAGAATCCCGTGTCGCCTGAAGAACGAAATAAGATGGTGACCACTGTAACTGATTCTTGGACTGACTGGGAGACTGTCTCCATATCCGGCAAACTAAAAATGCCAGGGCTATCGATAAATCCGTCTCTGAAAGTATTCATGGAGAAAGACAGCGTGATAAGAATTTCATTGCGTGCGCCGCTTATGGGTGAAGTAGGGCGTGCTGAAATAGAGGGAGATACAATTTTGGTGGTCAACAAGATGAAGAAGGCTTACGTTAAGGAGTCGATTGAAAATGTATTGACTAATTATCCGATTACATTATCGGATCTGCAGTCACTCCTGTTGGGTCGGGTTGCTATCCCCGGACTGGGTTTGCTTGGCGTTGATACAGCCGAGGGGATTGACATTTATCCTGATGAAGCTGATCAATATTATATTATGCCGGCGCAAGAATATGAATTGGAGGAATTCCAATATGCCTATCTGCTTGACTGCGATTTGATGATTAAAAAGCTAATGGTTATCCCGGTTGCTAAACCGGATTCGTATGTCAATCTTGATTATCTATATGATGATAAAGGATATGAGATTATTATCACCTATCAGTCACCGGAAAAAATTTATGGAGGAAGTCTGATTTTTGATAATCCGACAGAAGAGGGTAGTCCAATTGAGCCATTAAAGCTCAACAATAAGTATCGGCAAGTGACATTCCAACAGTTTATGAAATCATTTTAGCTTATATGGGTCATGACTGTAGACTGGAAGACAATATGCGTCATATTTAGAAGTTTAACAAGCCGGAAAAGAGCATCATGAGACAGAATAAATTACTGAACATATTTTTACTGACAACCGGGGCACTTATTACCTCCGGACCGGTAGTTGACATTATTACCGTACCGGCTATCGCACAGCAGAATACCGGCACCGATAAAAAAAGAAAGGCTCCAGCTAAGCAGACTACTGAACCTGCAAAAAAAGCCTCAAATAAAGCAGCTAATAAGCAATCCACAACTAAAAAGCCCTCTACGGCTAACAAGCAATCTACACCTAAAAAAACGTCCGCAACTAATAAGCAACAAGCCGTAACACCTAAAAAGTCTACTTCCAAGAAACCTGAGACCTCTGCCGATGTTAAACGGCAACAAGAGGCAACCCAGAAAGAGATTCGTCAGACTGAGGCACAGATTAAGGAGAATGAACGCTCGGTTAAGAATGGTCTGTCGGAATTAGGAAAACTTGAGGGTGACATATCTACCGCCAAGAGTAAGATAGCAGCTACTACAAAACAGATAAATACCCTCTCAGGACAAATTTCAGGTCTTGAGAAGAGCATTTCCTCTAATGAAGCTGAACTTCAACGCTTACGTGAAGAATATCTGAAAGCATTAAAGAAGATGCGGCTGTCTCGGAAAAACAATTCAGGTCTGGCTTTTATTTTTGCCTCTGAGAATTTCAATCAGGCACTGCGGCGCATGCGTTATCTTAAGCAATTTTCAGAGTGGAAAGATCGACAGAGTGCAGCCATTGATAGTAAAAACCTGCAATTGAAGAGTGAAAAAGAGAATCTTAGAAAAACCAAGACTGAGCATGATGCCGCATTGAAACGTCAGCAGGCAGAACAGGCAGCCCTGAACCAACAGTATGCCAAGCAAGATGCCATCGTGGTTAATCTTAAAAAAAATGGTGATGCGTTGAAGACGCATCTCAGTAATAAGCAGACAGAGGCAAATGTGCTTCGCAACCGTATATCCGCCCTGATTGCGGAAGAGGAGAGAAAGGCAGCAGAAGAACGTGCCCGTAAGGAAGCAGCCCGTAAGGCTGAAGAAGAACGACGTGCCCGAGAAGAAGCGGCACGTATTGCCGCAGAAAAGGCGGCAGCCGAGAAAGCAGCGGCAGAAAAGGCAGCAGCAGAAAAGGCAGCAGCCGAGAAAGCAGCGGCGGAAAAGGCGGCAGCTGAGAAAGCAGCAGCGGAAAAGGCGGCAGCACGTGAGGCAGCCCTTCTTGCCGAGAAAGCACGTAAGGCTGAGCAGGACGCTGCCAAAGATGCAAAGGCAAAGCAGGAAGCCAAAAAGAAGGCTGAGGAAGCTAAGAAAAAAGCCGAGGAGGCTAAGAAAAAGGCTGAAGAAGCTAAGAAGAAAGCCGAGGAGGCTAAGCAGAAAGAAGAGCGGGAGCGTAAGAGCAGGCAAAATAAAAAGGAGGCTGAGCGAAAGGAGAATGCAAAGGAATCCAATAAGAATTATGCCGATGCACGCAAACGCACTTCACGCACCGAGAGTGAGAAAGCTACCTCAGGCACCGGAAGTAATTTTGGCAGCATGAAAGGAAGCCTACCGCGTCCGGTGGCAGGATCATTCAGAGTGACATCACGTTTCGGTAGACAGTCATATCCAGGCTTACCAGATGTGACCTATGACAATACCGGAATAGATGCAGAAGTAAGTGCCGGTGCATCAGCATTGGCGGTGTTTGGCGGTCGAGTGTCTTCAATTTTCATCTTACCCGGCTATAATACAGTGATAATAGTCAATCATGGTAATTATTATACTGTGTATGGTAATATTGCATCTCCATCGGTAGCATTAGGTGATAATGTGAAGGCAGGGCAGGCTTTGGGTAAAGTTGCCTCAGATGAAGATGATTCAAGCCGTGGGTCAATACATTTTGAGGTGTGGCGCAACCGAGAGAAACTTAACCCTCTTGATTGGATTCGATAGACTTGTCGTCAGGCTTTCTGAGCTTACTGCGTAGGTTCAGGAAGCCCCAAATCATAGCTATCAGAAATGATAAAGACATTATTGAATATGCTGCCACCTGATTGCTGATTAAGGAGGCAGCAAAGCAGCTACCTGTTATAAATATTGCCGTCAACATATTTGCCAATGCCTCTCTGGAGAAAATATAATTATAAAGTCGATGATTCACAATGTAGTAGATAAATATGCACAAAGCATTGTCTGCTACAAGTGCATATCCGAGTCCTATAAGCCCAAAGAAATAGAAACCCAGGCAACTTAGTGAGAAGGTAAGTATGTTTCCCAAAAGCCCTTCAAGATAAAAGAATACCTTTTTATTTCCTTTGGCAAAGGTGATGTAAGCCATGGGCATGAGCAAAGCACGAAACATAATGCCGAGTCCCATCCATCTCATCAATGGCAGAATGGGGATAAATTCTTTGGTAAATAAAATCCTTATGACAAGGGGTGCGGTGAGTATCAGCAGACATGCTGCCGGAGTTATGATTAACGATACAATCTCTGTCTGTCGGTTTACTATACTGTGCATCAAGGTATTATTGGAAGCAGCTTTCGTCAACCTGGGGAAATAATCCATAGCCATTGCAGCGAACACCATGCCAGAGTATTGAGCAGTGGCTGAATTGGCAGCCTGATACAGACCGATATCATCATACGAACCGAATGTTCTGATAAATAGATTTATTCCGTAAGTAATCAATGTGCCTATAACGTCACTCGCCATTAGAACAACGCCTATCCCGATAAGACGATAGATTATGGGTTTATGCTCATGGAAAGAAAATCTGAATGGCATTATCTCCACTGATTTTCTTAGCGATATATAATAGAACAGAAACATTGCTACCGACAGGGCTATCATTGCCGGCACAATGCCTTTCAGCCCATAAAAATAATATAAGGGGACTCCTATAAAAAGCCCTGTCAGACCTCCAACTATAGATGCCTTTGATAATCTTTTCACTTCATGCATCCCTTGCAATATGGAAAGAATACCGGTGCCGGCAATGCCGAACCCTACTGCAATGCCGAGTAGCATAAACTGCCATCCCATGTCTGAATTGCCGAATGTGAGACGACTGAGAGGAAAGGCAAACAATATACATACCAAAGCCCCGATCAGAGCTGTTACAATTAAAATACGTAGTGCAAGCCCTATTAGATTGGAAGCTGAGTCTTTATCTTTTGAGCTTTCTGCCATTTCTCTCACTATTGCGAGATTAAGACCAAGGGATGCGAATTTCTGTATGGTGTTTGAAGAAGATGTGAAAAGTGCTGAGATGCCCATGCCTTCCGTGCCAAGTAACAAAGCCACAAATTTTCCTCTTGCCCAGTTAATTAGAATCTGAAATACTTGAACGCCTCCAAACATGGAAGTGCCCTTTAATATATTCTTATAGGAATTTTCAGATGCCATATTATCAAATTAATGCGAACTAAGTAGCTCAAATATAAATAAGGGGATAATTCTATTTGATTTTTAAAAGATAATCAAGTATTTTAAGCACATGCCTTGCAAGTGGTAGGGGAAGACTCATCAGGGTGAGGTAACGCGGACTGATTCTCCCTTTAAGTAACGACATATCAAAGTTAGACATTACAGCACGTAGGCTATTCAGCGCAACAGCTTTTTCCGATTTTAAAATCTTTGAGTTGTTTATAAGACGGAGGGAGTCAACGATAGAAAGAAATTTATTGTCAACAGCATGTAAATGAGTAGATGAATAATCGCCGTAGACTTTGGTGGTCATGGCGATAAGATTGTCGCAAGTAGTCATTTTGCTGTCGATAAAACGAGGTAGATTTGTGTGAGTGACTGATGCAGGATTATGTCGGTAATAATAATGAGCGTTACTGAAAGCCACTTTCTGGCACAAGTAAAGGATCCATCTGGATAAAAGTTCATCGGCAAAAATTGACTTTTTCTCTTCTGTCGACAAGAAAGTATCGGCTTTCAGATAATTATTACGCCTGATGGCAAACCCTGCCATTGGAATTTTCCAATGACATAGTGTGTGATACACTAAATCCTTACCAATCCATAATTGTGATATGTCGATTGAAGCATGAGGCAGTATCTTATAGGAGTCTGACGTTGTTAATTTCCACATTTCAGGGATTACCAAATCAGCCGATAGCTCAGTAATTATTTTATAATGCTTACTGAGTAAGTCAGAAGACACCCTATCATCAGCATCTATGATTACCAGCATATCGCTGCTGGCAAGGTTAGCTGCACGCATACGAGGCGTATAAGCACCACCTGAATTTTGAGTAGAGGTAAAAATCTTTATCCTTGAGTCGTTGCATGCAAACTCCTCTGCAATTTCTACAGAGTTGTCTTTTGAACCATCATCAACTAAAATTACCTCCCAGTCTTGAAAGTCCTGGGAAATGATGCATTGCAGACAATCAGCCAGATATTCTGCTGCGTTGTAAACAGGTATGATTATAGAGAAAAATGGATTCTTTGGCATGATCGTAGTTTTATAGAATTGGTCAGGAGAGTTTTTCCCAATGTTTTATAAACTTGTCTACCACCACTTTTACATCATTATTTTTCTCAACTAATTTTCTACCCCATTCTCCACGTATCATAATTTCTTCATGATTCTGAACGATGTCTCTTAGGCGGTCTTTTAATTCCGTATCGGTGGGAGCAAGAGTAAAAATAGGTTGAGAAGATATAGGATCTATATAATCATAATAAATTGGTTGGGCTCCAGAGCCCGCTACTTTACCCAACGCCATCGCTTGCAGGGCATTAGTGGCAGGGGAATAGGCATAAAGTTGATCCAAAACTATATTTGCCTTTTTCATACGGGAAATATACTCGTCAAGCGAGACATTGCTGACTTTTTCTACGGTAAGTTTATCCGGCATCTCTGCCTCCAATTCCTTTGCAATGTTAAGTAGCATTCCAGCTCCTTTTTGTATCTCCATACCCCCGCGTATACCTATGAAAATTCGTGTTTTGTCTTCTACTTTGTTAGGTGAATAGGGAAGTCGGGATAGATTAATAGGTAGATTGGTGAAAGCTACTTTGTCTCCAAGTATGGGACGGGCTGCCATATCATACTCCGGAAGTACTGCCATTGCACCCTGAATATTTTCATAAAGATATTCATTCCATCTCCGATTGACATCGGAGATCCAACCATACATCTTTTCCGGGTCTGTCTCAACAAACTTAGTGAGTTGATTACCAACTTTAAATTCAGAAAAATCAAATATCTTGGCATCTGCACACGCTTTCACATAATAATAGTCATTTCCTGCAAGAGTCAGAAACACCGGTCCGTTCTGACGGCGTATATGATCAAAAAAATATTTTATTTTTCCCGGTCTGAGGTTCAGGAAATTGGGATTTATTAGTTGCACTACATCATATCCGCTCAGTTGTGGAAGAAGTGAAAACAAACGGTAAAGATACTTGAATCCCCCGAGAATACCCGGTTGGCGTGCAAGATAGTAATCCGCGTGTGTGTTCATATACCCACCACGGTCAGACAGGACGTCAACACTGTGTCCCTTTTTTCTTAATTCCTCCGCAAGACAGGCATGCAGATTGGAGTAATCGCCGATAAACAGAATTTTCATATCTAATAAACGAGAAAAACGGTTGAAATTACATCTTTTTTATTTAATTTTGCAGCTATGAAATCTAAAGTCAGTGTAATAATCCCTGTTCTCAATCGAAAAGATTTGCTTTTACGTTGCCTCGACAGCATCGGCAAGCAGACCCATCGCCCATTGGAATTAATTATTGTAGACAATGGGTCAACCGACGGCACTCCTGAAGCGGCTGTGGAATGGGGAGAGGTACATGCTTCTAAAGATTTTGAGGTTAGAATTTTGAGGGAGGCTAAACCGGGTGCATGCGCGGCACGTAACAAGGGATTAAATGAGGCTACAGGTGAACTGGCTCTTTTTTTTGATTCTGATGATACTATGCGTCATGATTTGATAAGCCTGGCTGTCAGAGAGTTTGAAAAGCAACCTGATACAGATATCGTGTGTTGGAAATGTGAGTTACATCAGCTTGACGGCTCAATTCGCCGCCCTCCATTCACTCCTGAAAAAGCGTTGGAGTGTCATCTTATTCATGCTTTATTGCGCACCCAAGGATATATGGCACGGACTGTTGCTTTTCGTTCTGCCGGAGGATGGGATGAATCATTATCGTGCTGGAACGATTGGGAATTGGGGGTCAGGATGTTGCTTGGCAATCCAAAAATTATCGGTATCGGTGAGGCTCTTGTTTATATCTATGCTCAGTCAGTTTCCATTACAGGAGAGAGTTTTTCCAAAAAAGCCGGAAGCTGGGAAAAATCTCTTGCAGCTATCAGGCGTGATATAAATGAGTCACACCGACCTGACAAGGAAAAGCTTCTTGCCATAGTCAGTTACCGTGATGTAATTCTGGCTGCCCACTATGCTAAAGAGGGAAACTCAGAACTTATCGGAGATTTGCTTGACTCAACATCAGTTAGAAAATCAAAGACATTAAAAATGAAGTTGCGCGGATTGATTTTGTCTGCAGTTTTCCATTATACCCGATATGGGGGCAGAGGGGTATGGAAGATGGTTGGTAATCTGATAAAAAGTTTTTGAAACGAGGAGAGAGATAATTTTTAGACTTTATTGACAGGACTGCCGTCAAGGAAAGCTCTAAGGTTGCTGACCGCTATATCCATTAGTCTTTGACGGGCTTCTTTAGTAGCCCAGGCGATATGAGGCGTGATGAAACAGTTTTTAGCTGAGAGTAACGGGTTATCCGCTTTTGGTGGCTCTGAGGACAGGACATCAACTCCTGCGGCATAAATGGTACCGGAATTCAGGGCATCGGCTAAGTCTTGCTCATTGACTAATGGTCCGCGTCCTGTATTGATAATAATTGCCGATGGTTTCATCTGCCGGAGCCGCTCTGCATTAATTATATGTTTGGTAGAGTCTGTTAATGGACAGTGGAGGCTAACCACATCTGCGGAGGAGAATATTTCATCAAGAGATGCCTTCTTTACACCTTCAGGCAGATCAGCTTGGTCTTTACTTGTAAAAGCTTTTACGTTCATGCCGAAGGCACGTGCGATATTAGCAGTGGCACTCCCTGTATTCCCAAGCCCGATAATGCCCATGGTTTTTCCGGCAAGTTCGGTGAGAGGGGTGTCCCAATAGCAGAAATCAGGGTTTGAAGACCATCTTCCTTTACGGTTTTCATCAGCATAATATCCAACCCGCTGAGTTATATTAAGCAGATGAGCAACGACCATTTGGGCTACTGAGTCTGTACTATATGCGGGAATATTTGTTACCACAATTCCTAACTCATTGGCAGTTTTAACATCAACGACATTATAGCCGGTTGCCAATACGCCGATATATTTTAAGTTTGGGAGTGCCCGTAGGTTATCATCATTAAGAATCACCTTGTTAGTGAGTAAGATGTCGGAATCCTTTACGCGTTCCATCAACTCTGTGGGTGAAGTACGGTCGTAGACAGTAACATCACCGAGCTTACTCATTTCGTCCCAGGAAAGATCACCGGGATTCATTCCGTAGCCGTCAAGCACTGTTATTTTCATGTTTCGGGTTTATTATTTGAATTTTTATTACTTGATAATAAGGCTATGACTGATGAATGATTTAGTTATCATAAATCATTCATCAGTCATAGCCTTATTATATTATGTTAATGGTTAATCTCAGCAATGGGATTAGTGCATTTGCTTAAGGATAATATATCTGGATGGGGTGTCTGTATTAAGACGGACTATGCTATCTGATGTCCAGTCAAGTGTCTTAACCTCAGGAAGAAGTTTTTGTACCGACTCCTCAACTGACATATCCGGGCATGCCATTCGTGTAGACCTAAGCTTCGAGAAGGAGATTGAATCGCCGTTGAGAACATATGCCCCGTTGACAGTATTGCAATTGGTGGTAATGCTTACAGTGCCATCGTTGTCAAACTTGAAGTTTTGAGTTTCTTCAGAGTCCTTTTCTGCCGGACGTATATTCTCCGAATCGCTAAGGACGATGTTCTCAATTTGCCATTGCCCTATGATTGAAGGAGCTTTTCCCACGATAATTTCAGTGGAATCATTTTCCACGTCTCCTGTGCCTGGTTTATTGGTGTTGTTAGAGCTGCATGCTGAAAAAGCGAGTGCGGCAGCCAAAATCATAAAATAAGTATTTTTCATTTTTTCAGAATAATATATTGGTATAGGCGACCATTAATGGTCGCCTATACCAATATAACGTTGGCAATAGCCAAAATGTTTCATCTCAGAGAGATTTGGGAGGATATAGGGCATCCCACCATGACGGGTCATCTTGAAGATATTTTGCAAACCAGGCGAAGATAGTGTTTTGCCATTTCTGTCGCTTATGGAAGTCAAGAATCTGATGATCCTGGTCTTTAACCGCTACAAAGGCTGTCGGGCGGTCAAGCAGTTTTAATGCCGTAAACATCTGAATACTTTCACCCACGGGCACATTATGGTCGGAATCACCGTGTAGGAATAAGATAGGAGTATGGATTTTGTCAGCATTATAGAGGGGACTCTGATCCACATACAGCTCCTTGTCTTTCCAAGGATAGCTGTCAGCCATACTTACTTCGCTGTAGGAATATCCCCAGTAGCCTTCACCCCAGTAACTTGTATGGTCGCTGATGCCGGCATGAGAGATTGCAGCGGCAAAGATGTCGGTTACTGTCTGGAGGTACTGGGTCATGAACCCGCCGTAGGAGGCACCTATACAACCGATTTTGTCAGCATTAACAAAGGGATGATCAGCAGTAAATTTCTTTACGCCTTCAATAATATCCTCGGCTACCCCTTTCCCGGCAGTGTTGACATGACGTGCAGAGAACTCCTGACCGAACCCACTGGCTCCACTGGGGTTGATTAAAAGCACCACATATCCCTGTGCGGCATATGCGTGATGAGGATAACGGGTTTCAAAGTTGCGTGAAGTAGGACTGCAGCCACCATAGTAATTGACAATCATGGGATATTTCTTGGAGGGATCAAAGTCAGCCGGCAACACATAGCGGGCATTAATTGTGTCACCACGCGATGTAACGTAGTCCCATGCCTCACATTTCCCTAACTTTATACCTTTAAGCCGCTCTGCGCTTACATCATCAGCAAGCTGATGATTGAGAGTGTTGAGATCAAGTGTATAGAGGCGGTCGGAATTCATTGCGCCTTGACCATAATATGTCATTTTAGGTGCGCCTGAGGCAATGGAGAATTGAGAGACCACTTCTTCCCGGGAGTCAAGATTATCAATTTTCCCGTTGGCAGGGTTAAGACGGAAGAGCGAAACAAGGTCGCGGTCTTCAGCGGTAAAGTAGATATTGCCGTCTACACTGCTCCATATAAAATCCTGGACTGACGGATTGAAAAACTTTGTTAATGGCGTGACTTCTCCGGAATTAATGTCGATTATGAATAACTGGTTGTCAATCATGCTTGGAATTTGTCCGTCTTTGACATTTTTCCCCGCAGAGGCAAAAGCTTCAGGAGTGCCTGTTATGGCTATTTTCTTTGCATCAGGCGAAAAGGCAGCCAAGCCGATAAATTCCTCCTTGTCAAGAATGCACCGCGTGTCAAGTGTATTAATGTCCATGACATACAGGGAGGTTACAGTGGTAGGTCTGCGTTGGAGTCTGGGTTCTGAAACTGAAAAAAGCAGTTTGGAGCCATCGGCAGAGATGTCATTGAAATTGACACCTTTATATCCGAATGTCAAAGGTTGTGTCAGTCCTGATTTAAGATCATATTTTAGGAGTGAACGGCGATTGCGCCAACCGGGTTGACGGTCTTCCGGTTGGAGAATCTCATAGATATCAGAGTCTTCGGTAGGACCCTGTGTCTCTTGCGACAAGATCACATAGTCTTCTGCCGGGGAGATAAGCAACTGACCTTTGGGAAGATCCTTTGCAATTACTTCTTCGTTCTTGGAAACCGGCTCAAACGTGACGAGCTGTCGTTTGCCGTCGCGCTCCCTGATGAAGTAAAGTTTATCACTTTTGGGCATCCACGCCATATATTTGTCAAGCGTGAATAGTTGGGTGCCCGTAGTCGGGTCAACCAGTTGGTAAGAATAGTCGGCATTACCATTCTTATCTGTGTATGAATACCCCTCTAACAGATATTTACCGCTTGGCGACAGCTCTGCCATGGTTATTCTCTTACCGGTTAGAACGTCCATGAGTGTGTAGCGGCGTATATCCTCACTGACGATATTCCAATTTTGTGGAGTGTCAGTGTCAACAGAGATTTTAACCTCATATTTTTCATCAGGCAAAGTAAGACACTTCACCACTATGTCATGTCGTGCCGGGGTGAGTGAGATTGTAGGAGATTGTATTTGCTCTCCGTCAACGAATATTCGGTAGTTATCTATCCCCTCAATATTAATGGTCCCCGTAGTATAAGCAGAATTATCTATGGAGAAAGAAAGGAGATGGAGGGCATTTTCTTTAGATGATTTCAGAGATGCATTTTTAATTGGTTTACCATTAATTGCAAGATCGACGGATAATGGTAAATCAAGAAGAGACTTTGTATCAAATTTCTTGGAATTGACATCGAGGGAATCGACCTGAAAAGGAGTCATAACCGGGAAGGGACCGGCATATTTCAGAGGAGTTATGTTCACATTCTCAGCACATATTCCCAATGCCATAGCCATTGAAAGCTGAAGAAATAAAAATCTTTTCATGGTTATAGTTTAGTTGTGAGGTTTTAATGTCTTAATAAAATTTCATTCACTATCTGTTGAATTTTAGGTCTATCCGATGAATAGTCAAATTTCTTTTGCGCTCCGGCATTAAAAAATGATAGAACGAAATGAAATCATCCTTACAGCATAATATTTTGCGTTCATCAACCATATCGCAAAATTACTAATAGTTTAAGTATTTGCCAACTTTTCATGTTGGAAATTGAGTTTTAATTAAGAGCCGGAGGTTACAAATTTCTTGTAATTATCAATAATTAGATGTCACAAGTATTAAGAAACTTTATGGCAAGCCCCATTATATATTATTTTTTGATTTACAAATAATGTTTTACAAATGTCCAAATCTCTAAATTAGAGATACCTAATTATTTTGCAAAAATAGCTATTTTTCTATAAATCAACAAATAATTAATATTAAAATTTTTGAAAAAAATATTGAATATTAGTATTTTTTCTTAAAATGTTTTGAAATTTAATATTTCTAAATATAGTATGTGGTTAATTATATTAAAGTTAATTAATATCCAAATCTCTAATTTAGAGATTTGGATGATAGCAATTAAATTAATAACCAACAATATAGAATTTGGAAATCTGAAAAATTGCTAAACAATATCCCTAATGGATCATGAGTCTCTAAAATATTCCCTCCAAATATTTGCCTGAGGCTCAAGATTTTTTGTAATTGGATAATTATCTCTATTTAAGAGATGCCTTTCCACAACCTCAAAACATCATTATCAAATCACAAATGGAATACTCACTTATAGCTAACTCTGGCATACAGTTGTTTACCTTTCGTTTGAGGATAAACACTCAGGACCGCTTCAAACAGTGGTTCCATGAGTGGTATGATACAGCAAGTGGTGAATGGAAACTGGAGCTTGTCCATGAGTTAAACACAGAAGATTGCACCATCTATTACAAGAAGGCTGATCTACTAAAAAATGGGTACTTGTCAAATCCAGATATAGAACTGGATATTGACGAGTTGAAACACGATGGCATAATACCTTTGAAAATAGATGATGAACTATGTGCTGGTATAAAAGGAGAAATATATAGCCTCACATTTGCTGACAGAGAGAATAAGTTGTCATCTTTTGAAAATGAATGGCTACCTGCTCCGTATTTTTTCAAACGGACTGAAAGAAAATTTAAGTTTGGACCATTGAACTGGACTCGGTTTAAATTGATTCCAGTAAAGGAGGAAAAAGACCTGAAGATTTATGATGTAATTTTGGCATTTGATACATATTCAACCTATGAAGACGCTGCCAATAATGAAAATCCTGTTTTCCNNNATAANNNNAGGAAAGATATTGATNTANCTCTNTNNAANAATGAGNTATTTTTNCTCGATTATTGNNNANNANNANAAAAATGGAGNTATATCGATGAACGGCTTATGAATCTGGTTCATCCTGACATCACNAGAATTTCCCAATTNAGAGGGGCTAATGTGAAGAAGATGAGCTACGCAGCTTCATATATCTTCCTGATTGAATATTTGGCTAAAAATCAGTTATTCCCAACNGTTAAGCTGTTCAAGGATGTTGACGTCGAGGTAAGAGATGTTGACATGGTGATAGATATTGGTAACTCTAGAACCACCGCTCTATTGATTGAAGATAATACGACCTTCAATCAAGTTCGACCGCTATCACTCATTGATTTCACTAATACTCTTTGTGAAACAGAGGATGGAGCCGTTGTTGTCCGTTCATATCATGAACCGTTTGATATGAGATTGGCATTTCGCAAAGTCGATTTTGGAGGTTTTGGTCATGTTGACAGCCGGCAGTTTGTATATCCAAGTTTAGTTCGTCTGGGACATGAAGCAAACTCATTAATTCATCAAGCCTCAAATCTTGAAAGTCGTTTGGATTCTTTGTCCACTTATTCAAGTCCCAAGAGATATCTTTGGGATTGGAGACCGAATAAAGAAGAATGGCAATTTCTTGTTTTGCCGGGTGAAAAGGATGAGCATATTTTGAATCTTAATGGCATTACTTCTCAATTGAAAAGCGATGGGCAATTAGATGCTAATGGAGAAGGCGGCCTTTCTTTCCATTATTCGCGTCGTTCTTTGATGACATTGTCTTTTCTTGAAATGTTGGTACAGGCGCACAGCCAAATCAACAGTTTCAAGCATAGATCTATCAAAGAAGGATTCGGATATCCGGAAATGCCGAGAAAAATCAAGCGCATTATTGTGACATGTCCAACCGCTATGTCTAAATTAGAACGGGAAGCATTGGTGAAATGTGCTCAAGACGCAGTGAGAATATTGTCAAAATTTAATGGCAAAGAAGAATCAAAAAAGACCGATGTAGAAGTTGTTCCTTCTGTTAAATCCAGAAAAGACTCGGATGCAGAATGGTATTACGATGAGGCAACATGCTCTCAATTGGTTTATATGTATGGTGAAGTCGGTCATAAATATAAGGGATGCTGTGGCGAATTTTTCAATCTGTATGGCAAAATTGAGGAAGGTGAATCACAACATTCTCTTACCGTAGGTTCTTTGGATATTGGTGCAGGTACATCTGACCTTATGATAAGCAAATATACCTATCATAAGGGAGACGTTACAACAATTACTCCGGAACCGCTGTTTTACGACAGTTTCTATTTCGCAGGCGATGATATGCTAAATGGCTTGATTAAGAATGTCATGCTTCTAAATGAGGATGGTGCATTTCGTCAAGCGTTGAAGAAACATACGTCGGCTCAATATCGTCAAGAGATAAAGAATTTCTTTGGACCTGACCATAATGGCCAGACTGTAGCAGATCGTATTTTAAGGAAAGATTTCAATATCCAGTATTCAGTGCCATTAATGTGCTATTTTTTGGAATTATTGAAAACCAATCACAAGGACTGCATTGTAAGATACAATGACGTTTTTGCGGAATGCCCTCCTAATTCGAGCATCATAAATGGCTTTATTGATAAAACAGGAATCGATATTACCAAACTTGAATGGAAATTTAACAAAGAGTTTGTATCAGCTGTTGTTGAGAAAGAGTTTGAACCNCTGTTAAAGAAAGTTGCGACCATAATGTATGCGTATGCCTGTGATATTGTATTATTGTCTGGCAGACCAGCGTCCCTTCCTGCAATTAGAGATATTTTCTTAAAATACTATGCTGTTGCGCCAAACAGATTGATTATGCTCAACAACTATTATGTTGGTGATTGGTATCCATTTGACAATAATACAGGGTCGATTACTAATCCTAAAACAATAGTNGCAATGGGAGGTGTGATTGGGCACTATGCTTCGGAATTGTCAAACCTTAATAAATTTGTGATCAATCTTGACAAGCTAAAAGAATGTCTAAAATCAACGGTTAATTTTATTGAGGCATCACGCGAAGGACAACCAATAGAATACTTTATCACCCCAGAACAAGCGCAAGGCGATTTGATGATAAGTAGCATTCCGACATATCTGAATGTTAGACAAATTGGCTTAGATACATATCCTTGTCGTGCTCTCTACACAATAGACTTTAATCGACATAAAATAGCAGATAGAATACGCAAAAAAGCACTTATAAACGACGGCATGACTTTAACTGATGCCAAAGTTCAGTCATTAGTTAATGAACAAATTGACCAGCTAAAAAAGCGTATGCCATTCAAACTGACTATCGTTCGCGATGTGGATGACAAAGAACTGCTAACTATTTCTTCAATTCTTGATAAGGAGGATAAAGAAGTAGTTGATGGAAATGTAGAGATTCACATTCAGAGTTTGGGCGCAAATGAAAAATATTGGCTCGATTCCGGAGCATTCAATTTCTAAAACTATGATACGAGATATTGACAATCATATAAACATTATAAATGATTCCCTTGCTTGGGCTAAAGAGTTCGGCAAGGATTCATTCCCAACTGAGCAGTTCAAGGAGTATCGTAGAAAGCTGACAAAAATACGAAGGGCTTTGACTGGGAATTGCTCTGCGGCTGCTTATGGAGAAAGTCAAGTAGGTAAATCCTATTTGATGAGCAGTCTTCTATCCTCTTCTGAACACCCGTTTGTAATAGAAAATAATGGGAAAGAATATAGCTTTATTGATGAACTCAATCCTAGCGGTGGTAATAATGCCAAAATTGAATCGACGGGTGTTATCACTCGCTTCACTATAAGAAAAGGTGAAAGCCCAGCTCCGGATAAGATTAAAATTCTTAATCTATCCGTTGTGGATATAATCTTACTCTTAACGGATTCGTATTATAACGACATCAAGATTAATCTTGATACCACTTTATCGTTTGAAGCGATAAATCGTGAATTAGATAGCTTAACACCCCTTTGGGAAGGTAATCGCACACAACATACCATTATATCTGAGGATGATATTCGCGACATAAACGATTACATTAAAGATGTAATCGGTAATAATGCCGCCGCAATTTATCAATCAAATTTTTGTAAAACAATTGCACCGGTAATACAATACGTTCAATACGACAAATGGATTGAAATATTTAGCCTTCTTTGGAATAAGAATCCTGAGATAAATCGTCTTTTTGCCACGTTAATAAATTCATATAAAAAACTCGATTTTCAACAAGAGGTATATGTACCATTTGATGCTGTTCTCAGAACAAAGGGAACTTTGCTTAAAATCGAGTGGTTAGATACTGTTTGTGGTGTTCAAATTGAGACCGGTACTGATGATGTTTATACCGATGTTTACGATGCAATGGGACGTTTGTTAGCATCGAATTTTAACAAAGGGGAACTTTCCGCACTTATAGCTGAACTTACGTTTGAGTTGCCAGAATCATTATCTCACGATAGGAAGTTCTTAATGAACATGGATCTTTTGGATTTCCCGGGAGCTCGATCTCGCGAGAAATACAAAGAGAAGGAGATCTCCACTGTTTTACCCAAGATGTTGCGAAGAGGAAAGGTTGCATATTTATTTAACAAATATTCTCGCTCATTGCAAATTAGCAGTGTGCTCTTCTGNCATCATAATGANCAAAAANCNGANCCTACNATTGGCGAGACNATTAATAATTGGATAGAGGAAAATATCGGAGTAAATCCTGANGAAAGAGCAAAANTACTGNATCTAACTAATGGNATTGCNCCNCTTTTCTTTGTNGCCACNAAGTTNAACATNGACCTTGAACGCACAAAGACAGATAAATCTGACAANTATGANACNTTGGACAAACACTGGAANCGNTTTGACACNGTGTTNCCTGAGATNATCAAGCCTAATACTTGGCTTGATGANTGGACNNTNACAAATAATGGCTNANTTTCACCATTCAAGAGCATTTACCCNCTAAGAGACTTTTTTTGGTCTGGNAAAAATGGTNTGTTTGANGGATATAGCGATGGTGAGATAAAATCACCNGAAACTTCCNTACACACTCACNTTGATTANCCGGACTATTTTGACAGACTAAAGGATAGTTTTTTAAGNCATAAGTTCGTGCGGCAACATTTTACAGATCCTGAGAAAACATGGAATGAGGTGGCAACCCTTAATAATGATGGCTCCAAAGCCATCATACAGGATCTTGACTATATCGCTACCGTTCTTGATAAGGCACGAAGAGAACGCTATCATACTCAGTTGGAAAGCTTAAAAAAAGAATTAATAAATGCTTTGCAAGTTTTTTATGAGCCGGAGGATACTGAATCAAAAAATAAAAAGGTTAGGCTGATAGCCGGTGATATAAGAAGATCGCTAAATCAAACTGTAGCAAAAAATCCTGCCGTGTTTGGACGTATTCTTGACAGCCTTATGGTAAGTCCAGAGGCTCTTAGGAATATAGCATATGATATTATTGTATGCCATACAGATACGCCCAAAGACTTCAGCGCGATTAATTTTATTCGTGCCAGCGCAAGTATTGACATATCTGATTCACGTGAGTCAAATATCGATAAGCTGCTTATGTATTACATCCTCGAAACAGAAGAGGATTTGGTTGAATATCTAAAAACTCAAGACTTTGACTTGGAAGATGTGATTTCCAAGGAGACGCTAACCCTGTCCTCCATCGGCGATGTGATTACTAAACATATCATTGATTATTGGGTAGAACATCTTAATGCAACCGCACAATCTATTGTGAAAAGTCTTCCTCATGCAGATGAAGTAGTGTTTATGCTTGTGAATCTCTTCAAGAAATTAAACGTAAGAAAAGCTATTTCTGCTAAGATAACTCGTTACACTGAAATTTTCTCTGAGAATGAACAGCCTAATGCTATCGGAGACTACGCTGCGCTTACCCTAAATAATTTTGTAAGCACAGTGGGTCGGCACTACATGTCTGACGATGAGATTGGAGAGCTTAAGATTAAGGCACAGAATTGCAGACTGCCAGTTGATTTCTCTCCAACGGGCTGGAATAAAGTCCGCAAACCGCAGCCATTGATTGAGACATTGAAAGTATTTGATGAAGCAGCCTCTATTGTCAACCAAGGAAAGATAGACATATCTGTATTGCGTCAGCTTCCATTTTGGAATAACTACCAAAGATGGGAAAACTTTGTGATTATAGGTCTGCTATATTCATCAGACATTTCACATTGTGACCCTATTTGTAACGAGAGAGTAAAAACACTAATTGAACGTTCAAAACCACTATATACTGCATAATATGGATAAACATACATTTATCGGTAAACGCAAAGTGGGTAGCACTGAAATCTGCGACTTTACAGATTATCAGGGTATCGGGCGTGATCCTCTTTATAAACGTTATGAGAGTGTTTTTAGCATTGTAAAGAAGGTAATATCTCCAGAATATGTTCATTTTTTAGCAGCCCCGGATTATTCTACAAAGGATGATTCGGTGAATTGGTATATTGATGAATGGATAGAAACCCCGGAAAAATTATCGAGTCTTTCTGAAGAGCGTAGAGTAAAATACGAGCGCATTAAGAATGAGACATTATCCCATTATAAGCAAACTCTAAATAATCTTGCTGGGGAAGAATTGCAAGTCATGGCTTGCGCTTTGCGGTACATAGATGATGATTTCATCTTCTGTTGTGATGACAAAGTATTTGTTGTTGCGTGGGGTATGACTCCCGACACTCGAAAACATATTAGCAAAGGTGAACTTGTTCATGAATCTCCATCAGTCACAAAATACAGATTAACATTTGATGTTGGTGAACATGGTACATTGACTTCAAAATTAGATAAAAATATTACTCTTTCCGAAGGAACGGAAATAACAAATAACGATATACCAAAGGTAGAATGCGCTGAAGGCTATATCTTCAATGGGTGGAGTCCTAATCCCATCGGGCTAAAAGTTACAGCTGATATGGTATTTGTTGCTCAATATACTGAGACGGCAATATCCCCTGTTACTCCCCCTGTGCCTCCAGTTCCTCCGGTTTCTCCCACCCCTCGAACCGCGATTTGCAGATTTAATGTTGGAAGTAATGGTATTTTACAGGGTAATGGTGAGATAACCAAAACTATTGGAACTCGCATATTGACTTCTGAAATCCCCTCAGTATCTCCGAAAAAGGGATATATATTTAAGGGATGGGATAGGAATCCAATAGACTTCTTAGTTAAAGGAGATACTGCATTTAATGCTATTTACGAGCAAAAGTTGCCATGGTATAAGAAAATATGGTTGTGGTTAACTGGTAGCGGATGTCTTAAATGGCTTTTGTGGGCACTTTTGGTATTACTACTCCTGTTGCTGTTTTCATGGTTTTTAAAGGACTGTCACGGATGCACTCGTTCAGTGAACGGAGTAGTTGAACCAGACAGAATTGTAACGTCAGCCGGTGATACAATTGATGATAACGGAGTAGCTAAGCCTATTGACCTATATAATGGCAATCTTCCGGACGAGCAATCAATTGTTGCGCCTATTAGGAATGAAAATGGCGAACTCCCTCCGATAGAAAGAGAACCGGGTGTTCCTCCTGTCATTGCAAACCGTCTTTTCTTATTTCTTGAAAGAGAAGATGATAATGTTGATGCACTTGCATCAGATTTCAAGAAAGCCTATCCGGGTGAGCAATATCAGATTATAGGATTCGACCGAGATGTTAAATCTCTCCTTGTTCAAATTCCGGAGAATGAACGTGATGAGATTCGTAGAACCATCAACTCCAGAATTCCTAATCATCAATTCATTGTGTTTGATGAGGAAATCTACGAATTGAATGGACATATTAGCACTACATCTGTATCTTCTCCGGGATGGCATCTCAATGCAGTAAAAGTTAAAGAGGGCTGGAAAATTACAAAAGGCAGTCCAACTGTTACTGTTGCAGTTGTTGATGATGGGATTGATGCATCTCACCCTATGTTCAAAGATCATATTGTTAATGCGTATAATGTCTATACACAAGATAGTAAATTAAGTAGAGGCGAAGGGCATGGCACGCACACTGCAGGATTGGCTGTAGGTTCTCTCGACTATCAAAATCAGGGAGCTGCTGGAATTGCTCCTAATTGTATGCTTATGCCCGTACAGGTTATAGATAACAACATTTGCCCTCTCTCTGCATTGGTAAGTGGTGTCATGTATTCTGTTCATAAAGGTGCTGATGTAGTGAATATCTCGATTGGTCCTTCATTTCAAGGTCTAAATCAACTTCCTGTAGAATTGCAGAATCAGATAGCACAGACACAGTTCAAGAACGTTGAAAAACTCTGGAATCGCGTATGTAAAATTGCAGCGAATAAGAAGACTATATTGGTATTTGCCGCAGGAAACGATGACATTCTTTCAAGCATCCCTCCGGAGAATCGCTCGGCAGTTGCAATTACTGTTGGAGCGGTAGATCAAAAGTTATACCCAACTGATTTTACTAATTACGGTCCGTGTACCGACATATCTGCTCCGGGAAAAGAAATCTATTCTTCTTTCCCGATAAAAGATTTTAGAAGTTGTGATGGGACCAGTATGGCTGCTCCCATAGTGTCTGGAACAGTTGCTCTTATGAAATCATTAAAGAAAGATTTATCGGTTGAGCAAGCCCGGAATGTCCTGTATAAAACAGGTTGCGATGTGTATGGAAATATGCCACCTATGGTACAGGTGAATCTCGCCCTCGATGCTGTTAAACATGGTGATTTCAGTTCGCCTACTCCGAGAGATATGCGACCAGTACCTGAAGTATCGATTGATGCGTCTAATGGCGTTCCTCCGGCGTCTTGGATTGATGGATCGAACCCAATATCTGGAATAATTATTGATACACCTGGGAATACAGCTCCTATTGTATCGCCAGATTGTGGTAATGGTAATAATTCCCCACTTCCTGTTACCGAGAATGAAAGCGATTATGAAGCTATTCGCCGATTGATTGCTATCTATAAACAGAAAATTACAGAACTGGAAGGTCAACTTCCCGAAAACAAGAAATAATGAACGAAAGACTAAAATTTTCATGGGGTCATATATTAGCATTCTTGACCCTTATTGCAGTCAGCTATATTTCCTTTATGGGATTTACATATCTTACAAACGGAGATTTTAACTTTGCCTTATTTGGCATGGGTATTACTGATATTGTCTTTATTTTGTTTTTCATTGGGGCGCAGCAAATGAAAGCCTCTGGTGTCAAAATGAGACGAAAAATAATATGGGAAAGAATTTTCATTTTTGGGTCACCGATAGTTTTTATTGCAGGTATGATTTCGATGTCGCACTTTTGGACTGTTAGGAGTCAGAATGATGAGATTGTATCCACATTCACCACATCAATTAATGATGCAAGGCAACTATTTACAGATTATGAAGAATATTCAAATCAAAGAATTGAAACTTATCAAAATAATCTTAACCGAATAATAAACAATAAAGCTACAGACCCTCTCACATACCGGAAAGCCGGATTTGAAGATTCCAAAGCAACCATCCAAAGAGATAACATGGTAGAGACTCTCAGACTTCAACTATTATCTCAAAATTATGATTCACTAAGGAATGTTGCAAGTGCTTGGATTGATAATGCGGATCAAGGAGCAAGCACATGGAATGTGTTTCTATTAGGTAATACGCGTGAGATTAAGGAAGCTTTAAATAATTGGGAAAATCAATTGAAAAATTTTTCTTTCAAGGAAATGTCTAATGAAACTCTTGGAGGAGAGGTTATTCATTTTCAAAGTAATGGAGCGAATAATGCCATTGCAGGTATTGATAGCTTAATTGCATCATTCACAACCCAAAAGTTTCCAACTCTCGCAGCAATAATTTTCGGAATAGTCATTTATATAATGCTCTTATTCCCGTATTGCCTTCAAGAAAGACATACAAAAAGTTCATATACAAATATAATTTCAAAGAAACGAGGAGGGAAGACAATCAAAATTGATGAGTCAAACCAACAATTATCAAACACTCCTCATCGTGGAACATTTAGAATAGAATAACCATGCCAAGCAAACAAGCAATCATAGATAATGTCGCTGAGTATAATTCTGCTCAATTAGCAGGGTATATACGTGGCGGAATCGTGTCATACGATGAGCTGTGTGAGGAGCCGGAGTTCTCAGCACACACTCGGAAAGAGGTTAGAGATCTTCTTGTCAATTCGGAAGATAGTGACTGGCAGAATGCTGTTGCAATTGATACGATAGAGGGATTTGATCGTTATCTTCAGTGTTATTCAGAAGGTAAATATCGAAATGAGGCAAGAGAGGCTAAGAAGAGATTGAAAAACTTATCCTTAAATAACGAGATTGAAGATAAATGGAATAATCTTGACAAGACTGATAAGGCAGCTTTGGAAACATTCATATCCTCTTATCCAAACTCTTCTTATATTGCAGAGGCACAAAAACACTTATCACAAATATCTCGAGGTAAATATGCTGTCTCTTCAATTAAACGTCTAAGGCAGGAAATAGATGGTGAAGGTGACCCAACAGCAATTATAAATATTATTAAAAGCTATCTTGAAAGGGAGGCTATCTCTGTCAGTCAATTGTATTCTGAAATTCAGACTAATCCAAATCTACTATCCTCTAAAGTGATCGATCAGTTGGAAGAAAAGAGAGTAATCGATTTTATAGATCTGGAAAGAAATGCAAAAATTAATCCAAAATTCATTGAGTTTATTACAAATAACGATGTGAATTCTCCAGTAATTAATATAGATTCAACTCCAATTGAATCTATAGGATCAAGAACTACAGAAGTATATTTTTGGGGTATTCCCTCATCTGGTAAAACTTGTGCTTTAGGGGCTATTATGAGTGAAGCTCGCCATGGCGGCTATATTGAGTTTGCCGAACCTAATAACAAATGTCAAGGACTCCACTACATGACTATTCTTTCTCAAATTTTTGAAGGAGGTACAGAAGTATTCAAATTGCCAGAAGGGACACAGACCGATGCTATTTTTGAAATGAGCTATGTATTCAAGAAGCAGAAAATGGATTACCCTGTAACTTTCATTGATTTAGCAGGTGAAACCATAGATTCTATGTTCAGGAAAAATGCAAAGATTTCGCTACCTCCAAAAAAACAAGCGGGATTAGACACAGCCTGCAAGTTACTTACTGGCAATTCCGGTATTAATCGCAAGATACATTTCTTTGTATTGGAGTATAATGGTCACACCAAGAAATACAAAGATTTAACCCAAGACACATTGCTTACTGGGGCAATGACATTTATTAAAGATACTGGTATTTTTCGTACAGAGACAGATGCTATCTATCTTCTTGTTACAAAATCAGATCTCTCTGGTGCAACATCAAAAGAGGAACGTGACGAAATTTTAAAAAAATATATAAAAAAACATTACTATCAATTCTACAATGGATTGCGTGCTCTCTGTAATATCAATGAGATTAACGAAGGGAATGTGGACATAATTCCTTTCTCTTTGGGAGAAGTATGTTTCCAAAATTTATGTCTATTTGATAACTCAACTGCAAGAACAGTTGTAGAGGTAATCATGAGTAGGGCCAAAGGATTTAAAACAGGAAAATTAGCAAAAATTTTAGGTAAATTGAAAAAATGAAACTAGGATATATTTATACCGTAACTTCCGAAGGATACGATGATGACAAAGTTCGTATCAACACCGGGGCTTGGAGTGATGTCGTTGAAGATGAACGCCAACTTTGGATTAAGCATTCTTCCAACGGAGAATCAATTGCAATGACTTTCATAAAAGAGGGAGTTGTGCTGGCTGTAACTCGTATCACAGGCAGTAAACGTCCTAATGATAATATTACTACATGGATATTTGTGCCTTCAAAAATTTATATAAAAGGATCACAAATTAAGCAAGTGATTGAGGAGGTAAAAAATATCAACAGATGTGCAACTAAGAAAGTAACTCCCAATTTGTTTACTGGTAATGAGATACTAAACGCAGATTACGAAGAAAAAAAATATCCAATCTTATATAATAGTTCAGTTGGGACCGAATTGGCTGGTAGATATCCTACCACGGATTACTCACTGGCTGAAATTCTTGACAGACCATATCAAAAATACTATACAAAATTCAAATATATTTTTCTATTAAATCATAAAAGTGATATCAAAGAAGGACTTGTAGACTTAAGTAATGAAGACATAATTGAAAGTATCTGTGTCCTTCCGCCATCTAACACAACCATTCAACGAATTTTTGGGTCTCTGGTAGTTACCATAAAATTCAAGGATGGTCAGCAATTTATCTCTCCTATAATGGTACCAAAAAATCAAATCATAGACCTTGAAGCGGAGAAAGACGACTGTCTTCCAATATCTTTGAAAGGACAAGCAATTAAAGATGAAGCAGAAATAGAAATCTTCGCAAATGACCAGCAATGGAAGAGGAGAATTTCTTCAAACTTATTTAAAATTGAAGATTCTAAAACGGGAAGAGACATCTCTTCTGAAGCAAGAGTTGATATTCTTGAGCCTACGTATGACAGCAACGAGAGAAGTTTACCTGAAGACAGAATGCAATACGTAAAAGTTAAAATAACTGCAAATGGTTATGAACAGTTTGAAGGTAATATAGACCTAAGCCAAGGTACTAAGGTAATCAAACTCAATAAAAGCATTGAGAAAGAAACATATAACACAATAGACAGAAGCGGATACGATATTACAGTAACAATCTCAGGACCTGGTGCGAAATCACAATATCCCTTAAAGGGATATCGATCAGATGGTCACAATCTTATATATATGGGGAATTCAAATACTTTCCCCGAACCGGATAAAATACCTAACAGACCAAACCCTCACAAACACAGTTTTGCATGGAGAGAGTTCTGTTATGGTATGTTGGCGGCATTTTTATTGAGCCTGATTTGTTATTATATATACATAACTGTAAATCGTAAGCCTACTACATCATGTGTATTTCCCACTTCTCAGACTATTACTCCTGACACCGTCCCTGTCCCAGCCAACATTGCCCAATCATACTCACTATCTGAGGCTATTCTTTACATGGATAAAGAACAAGACCTCAAAAAAGCCATATGGCACAAAGACTCACTGGACAAATTCTCTGATCTAAAAGGGCTTTGGGATGACCTTAATAATATGGAGACAGAGAAACTCTCAACTCAATGGAAAGAATTACTTTCTAAAAGTACTAATTTCCAAAAAGTTGCCGAGAGTGCTAAAAAGAATCTTGAGAATAGATGGAATCCCAAACAAGGACCTCATAGCCCTACCTACAATACGCCTACAGATTATAGAATCAATTTGGCTAATTATATATATTGGTTGGATCAAGATCAGACTCCGAGACCTACAAATCCACCAAACTCAGGATCTAGACGTATAGAAAAAAAGAATAAACCTATTGACTCAAAAGTAAGCTAATGAATAAACCAATAAAAATATTACTTCTTATCGCGGCTGTTATAATAGCGATTAGTGGAGTTTTACTATACATGAAAACTATTGTATCTCCACCTCGAGATCTTGAGTTCAAGAATCAATTTGAGGAAGCACTCAATCAAAAAATTGAGTGCTTCAAGAAGGTTGATTCTGATAATCTTGAACGCGAGTTTACAATACTTACAGACCTTGCGCATAGATTCAAGGCTGAGTCAAATATTGATGAAAAGTTTTTCGACAAAGAATACACTGAAATAATCGGTATATATTCTCCCAAATTTACCCAATATTGCCTTGGTCAATTCCAAAAATCGGTTTGGAATGAGAGCGAGCATAAGTGGATGGAGGATAGAATTGCTCAGCTTCGTAAGTTAACTGTTGAGGACGGCTCACGTAAAATTATGGAAAATTTCTCCGAGGCAGATAGTCGATTGTCAATCATACTTAAGACTATCAGTAAGTATCGGGGAGCTAAAGCTTTATCCAATAGAACTGGTTATTCTAGTTTAGGCGAAGCCCGTTCTCGAATCAGTGAGGCCAATCAATATAAGCAAGATGAATATCTAAAAAATAATACTGCCTTAATGATAGCTCTAAATGGACTTCCCGGTCGTTTAGAATCTTCACACTATGCCTCAGTGAGAACAAAGGTAAATGCTTTGGCAAATTATTATAATTATTCACAAGATAGTTATGATGCGTTGTCAGACAATGTAGTTGCAGCAATTAAAGAATATAAGCAAAACGCACAGTCCGTCTATGGAACATCTCGTAGTCTTTCTGATTTGGAGGCTGACGCTGCAAGATATTATGATGCTGCAATTGAGTATTATGAAAATTATTAATATATCCATATGAAGATTATAATTGTAATGTTATTCTTATTGTCATCCTTGAGCGTTGCCTATGCACAAGAGGCAACTGTTACCATGTCAATGACAGAATACGAGATGACAAAATCAAAAACAGATTCTCTTCTATTAATCCTCTCAAATAATCAGGTAGAAATTGACTCCCTTAACACCTCGTTAAGAGAACAAAATTCTGTTATCAAGCGATTAAGAGGTCAATTAAAAGATTTAAGTAGTCTTTATCAAGGGAACGATTCCTTAATATTAACTTTAAAAGATAGTCTAAGCATTCAAGCCAATGAGATCGCTCGTCTTAAAGTTGAAGTGGCTTCTCTTGACATGGTTCGTCTTCGCTATGCTAACGGAAGACTTCAATTACCGTATAATCAAGAAAAGATCAATGAAGCTATTGAATTATTTAATGGAATATCTGACGAGAATCTCAAAAACGAATGCAGTGAAATCCTTTCTTGGCTTCGTCAATATAACTTTTATCTACGCGAAGTTAAAGACCTAATCCAGTCATTACAATCTGATACTCGAAGAGAGAATAAATTTGATTTTGACGCATGGCGTTCTTATGCGCTAAAAAGTATCAACCAAAATGGTTATGTAAAAGATAGTCATGGGCATTATTTCACAATAATCTTTCTCGATGAAATTATCTCTATAGCAAAAAATCGTTTAACTAAAGCAACTAAACCAACAGTTGATTTCTCAGATTTAATTGACCGATTACAACTATAATAGTTAAAATTCAGTCATCTTAAAATTCTCGTGATACTGAGACAAAATTATTCCAATGAAGCAATAGATGGCATTAAACAAAGATTAAGCAACTATCCAGAGGCTGTAGTATTGCAGCCTCTCGCTTTGAAAACCTTTAAGAACAATTGAAATATTACAATAATTGTGCATTTAAGATAG
The DNA here is from genome assembly GCA_014802265.1 of Bacteroides sp. GTDB lineage: Bacteria > Bacteroidota > Bacteroidia > Bacteroidales > Muribaculaceae > Lepagella. Next base: position 32,664 of record JAAVCP010000014.1, read on the forward strand.
AATTGTGTAATTTTGGAATCTAAAATAAAAAGCATTCTACATGAAATGCCTTGACTATTAACCTCATTGTTAAACCATTTAATCTAATCTCCTATGAAGATACCGGAATTATTATTCTCATGGAAGAGAGCATTTGGCATTACACAAGCCAAGTAGCAGTTTTCACGTCTGACAAGGATAGCGACCACCAAGGCTGGTTTAGAGCGTAAAATTGGAAAAATTATATTGAAAAGCCTACTTGGAAAGTAATGGAAGATAGATTACAAGATGGCATCTATCCTATCGCTTTGAAGGATTTACAGGAAAGGCGCAAACACTCCCATTGGATGTGGTATATATTTCCACAGCTTAAACATCTTGGCCATTCTTATAATGCTAACAGCTGCTTATCTTCAACACCCAATATTAGGTCAGCGGTTAAGAGAAGTCTCTGAAACAATTCTAAATCTACTATCAATGACCCTTTTTGAGCAGATATCTCCAAATGACATATTCGCTCAAGTTCTTGATAAATATTTTGATGGACAACGAGATTCTAAATTCATAAAGATAATATAGGAAAACAAATAAAATTAAGTCTTCTAATGACTTGGTTGAAATTGCCACACAATATCTTTTTGGGGTTAGGTGGTAAGGACGTCAATATCTCCCTGGCTCATCAGTACCTTGTTTTGGCCGCAAAAAAGGAAATGTTAATACTGTAAATACTCTTGCCACGCTGTTTCGTTGCCCTGACGATGTTCCTGCAGCCCGCATGCTTTGGGGAATGCACCGGCATCAGTTTTGTCGACAGCACCTGTATCCCTGTCATACATAACAGGCGTCAGTCCGGCGTGAAGGTATTCAAGGGTATTGCGACAAAGGGCAAAGGCACAATGGGGTATGTCGGCTTCAAGCTTCATCTGCTGTGCAACCATAGAGGCGAGCTGATCAACTTTGTCCTGACGCGTACCAACGTCACGTTGATAGTATATTTATATTATTTGCGGCGGGAGAAGAGGACGTAGAGGACAACAGGGGCACCGATGACGGGGGTAACGGCGTTAACGGGGATTACGGAATTGGAGGGTAGAACACAGAAGAGGGAGCAGGCAAGTGCAACAGCGGCTCCACAAAGCATTGTGGCAGGCATCAGTATGCGGTGGGTGTCCGTGCGGAAAATCATTCGTGCTATGTGTGGCACGGCAAGTCCGATAAAAGAAACTGGTCCGCAATAGGCGGTTATAACAGCGGTCAGTACTCCGGTTGACAGAAGAAGAATGTTTCTGACCCTCATGAGATTGACTCCAAGGTTACGGGCGTAGGCATCTCCAAGAAGAATTAAGTCGAGTGGTTTGGTCAGGAGTAATGCAAGAATTATTCCTAAGGAGGTAATTCCGCAGAAGAGTGGGAGCTGTTGCAACGACACACCGTTGAATGTGCTCATGCCCCACATCACATAACTTTGCACCCCCTCGGCGGTGGAGACATAATTCAGAAGCATAATAACAGCAGAAACGAGATAGCCGAGCATGATGCCTGTGATGAGGAGCATGAGGTCGTTTTTTAGAACGGAAGAGAGCATGATGAGCATAGCCATAACCAAAAGACTACCGGCAAACGCACCGAAAATCACTGCCGCATACCCACCAAGAGAGAAGGTGCCCGCACCAATAGTTCCACCCAAGAAAAGCATTACAACTGCCACGCCAAGGCTTGCCCCGGAGTTGATGCCGAGAATAGAAGGACCGGCGAGTGGGTTACGGAAGGCGGTCTGTAATAATAAGCCTGAGACTGCAAGCCCTGCCCCTGCAAATAAGGCGGTGATTGCCATAGGCAGACGGCTGCCCATTACGATGAATCCCTCCGCGCCATATTGATCCGAACCAAGCAGAATCTGAATCACGTCGTGCACAGGAATTTTCACTGAGCCGAAAAACAGGTTCAGAAGAAACAGTATGATTACGATAATGACGACTAAGAGGAATTTCATTGTTATTTAATTTCTTGGAAAGGGAGGTTTGGGTAAATTAATTTATTTTAGTGAAATAGTGTCGTTGATTATTTGGATCAGAGACACTTAATTCAGGATGGAATACGGAGATTAGGTCTGCAAGAAGCCATTGTGGGTGGAAAGGTATATCTTCATAGAAAAACACCTTTGAAGTGTTGCACCCGTATACATTTTTATCTTTCAGAGCCTTTATTTGAGGATAGATAGGGTTGTCGGAAGCCAATTCTTTCAATGACTTGTCATTAGTCTGGGAATAGCGCACCAACCAAATATCAGCATCTCCGGCTTTATGAAGCACCTGCTCTCCGGCAAGTGGTGAACTGCCGCTTTTGTCAATGTAAGAGAAGGGGTTTATTCCGCCGGCATCTTCAATGAAAATACCCATAGTGGAGTGTTTTGCCGGAACATTCCATGACGAACCATACAGACGATCCACAAGCACCGTTGGTCTGACAGAGGAGACAGATGCCAGTTCCTTTAGGGAAAGGTAGTCTTTTTCAGTGGCATTAAAAATATCACGGGCTGTTTCCTCTCTTCCATAAAGTATGCCGTAAAACTTCATCCATTCTGCGCGCCCGAGTGGGGATGTCTCCATATAATCCGCACATTCTATAATAGGAATGCCAAGTTGACCTAACTTTCCATAGTTGCCGGAATTTTCAAACGGAGATAACAGAATGCCATCAGGATTTAATTTAATGATTTTTTCAATATTAGGTGTCATGGAATTGCCGCAGTCAGCCACTTCTCCTGAATTTATTCTCTTGGCGAGCGTCGGTTGATGAATATATTGTGCGTCACACACACCTTTTATAGCGTCAATAGAACCCAATTCAGTAATAAGACTGTTGTGGACAGAAGAGTACACGAGGCTGTTTTTAAGAGGAGTGCGTATTACTGTTCCTGCGGGGAGATTGTCAGGCGTATTTACTGAATCAGGTATCAGAATATATGTATGGAGAGTCTTTGCAGTATCCCATGGATTTCTTATATCTGCCTTGACATAATCAGGGAATTTAGTCAGGGAAAGGTTTTCTGCATAAGAAAGAGGAATCCGTTCCCCTTTTTCAGATACGGCATCATTAGTGTTGCCCCCCTTGCATGAGGCAAGGAGCAACAACACTAATGAAAAAATCAACGAGAAATTATCTTTAATATTCATATTTCTTATTTAGAAACATCACTTTCACGGCAATCAGGTTGATTAATGCAAATCAAGGAAGACTGCTTTAAAAGGATTTATGCCGCCGGAGTCAAATTTAGTAACGTATGATCCATCACGCTTAAAACGGTAGATATCTCCATTTGAAACGTAGTCTGAGGTACCAATATAAATATCGCCGGTTTCGTCGTCAACCGTCATCATATAGATGCTGGCAGAAGCGAGTTCCGCAGGAGCATCTTTCATAAATGATGACTCTACCAGACGGGAGGCTTTAATGTCATAGTAGAAGAATGTATTGGTGGTAGTGTATGTGCTCCAGTCAGTCACAGAGTTAACGAGATACACCTTGTCGTTACCGACAGCCATATTTGTTGCCACAGCAAGCGAAGTGATCTTATTATTCTGTTTCGGATCAATCATCTGCAATTCGTATCCCTTGTCAGCATAGTTGCCGTTGCCGATTACAAATATCTTGTCATCTTCCTCAACCACCATATTGGGATTTGTGCAGACAGTCAGAGTCTCTGAAAGCTTGAATGTCTTCAGATCAATCACAAACATTTCGTCAAGGTATTTATATACGTTCTTCCCTGTCTCCGGATCAACTGACTGGCTGTAGGAATTTGCAACATAAAGTTTGTCATCTTCTATAGCCACCCCTTCAAGATTAGCACCAAGACCGGTGACTTTACCTACGACAGAGAGATTGCTCTTATTGATTTTCGCCACTACTCCGCCGTGGAAAGAGGCATAGATAAAATTATCCTCTTCTGCAAGATATCTGACCCCACCTTGCAACTCTGCATCAGAAGTAAACGACACTCTGCCTTGTTCCACACCGGCGGCATTGAGTTTGGCAAGATAGTTTGAGCCGTAGACAGATACATAAATCTGGTTATCGTCTTCAATCAAGTCTTGTCCGGTGTCGCCAAGCCTGAATCCGTTTTGCACATAGAATATGTCGGCAATTGCTTTATCCTCCTTGGTGGCATAGAAGGATATGTTGGAGTTGTTGGCACCCATAGATCCTGAATTCAATATAAACATACGGTCGTTGGGCAGCTCAACTTTAGAGCCGGTGTCGTCACGCTTTGGATCATCTTCGTTGCTGCAAGATGTTGCAAACCCACTGATAGATAGCATGGCACACATGCCAAGCCAGAATTTGGTTGATTTCATTTTTTTTAATTAGTATGGATTATGATTAAATATATAAAGTGCCTGAAAGTCGCCATGACCGTCCCGGCATAGGGTAAAACTTGATTACATCATATTGCTTATTGGTAAGATTTAAGATCTCTCCCTGAAGAGCCAACTTACATTTACCGATTTTAAAATCATGGGAAAGGGTGAGGGTATGATCGTCATAACCTGCAATCTCGTTTACAGGAATGTTTTGGTCGAGATAATAACGTTTTCCCACAAACACGATTGAATATCCTATATTAACCCAGGGGGTCTCTACAATCACTGAAGCATTTCCGCTGTGTTCAGGTGTATAGGGAAGTTGGTTTTTGTAATTTTTGGCAGTTTTGTCGGTCACGTCGATAGCCTTCTGCCAGGTATACGCCCCCGACAAAATCAGGTCGATACCTGCCGGGAGGGTAAAAGCTGTTGCAAGCGTGGCATCTATGCCTGTGATGCGTACCTTGCCAAAGTTTACCATTCTCCATGCGTATGTGGTAGGAAAGGCAACGATTTTATCATCAACGTCATTATAATAGGCATCGAGGGTAAAAGAGAGGTAGTCCATTGCCGGGAATAATGAATTACCCCAAGTCACGCCGAGATCGTATTCCCTTGCTTTTTCAGGACGGAGGGTACGGCTTCCGAGACGGTAATAATATAAATCATTGAAAGTCGGTACGCGGAATGTATTTTTATAAAATGCCCTGATGTAAAACAAGTGGTCTTCAAGAGGCTTATAGCTGAAAGAGAGAGATGGGTTCAGCTTACTGATGTCGTCAGGTGGGTTCCCGATTTTTACTTTCTCTTTTATGAATGTTGCCACCAGTGTGCCGGAAAGAGTAAAACGAGACATTTTCCATCGAGCACTTAGTGCGGATATTGAGGAGTAGCGTGTAGGGTAGGGGCACTCATACATGGTGCTGTTGAGTGTATTGATTGTCCCGTCTTGCGCGAGGGCTATGGAAAGAGTTGAGAAGGGTTTATATAATCCGGTAGCCGACAAATACCATTCGTCCTGATGATGGGTGGCTCGGTATACTCCGTTGTCAAATTGTGGACCTGTTTCTTCGTCCTTATTCCACCCGTAGTTATATTTTGCCTGTGCTTGCAGACTCCATTGGGAATTAAACGTTTTCTTATATCTTGCCATTATAAAGGCATTTTCGTCCCAAAGTTTTTCTGTTGACACAGGATTATAGAGAGTGACAGCTCCCGGAAGTCCACGTTTTGAGTAAAAATAATAACCTTTTAGTTGAAGTTCTGAGTTGGCAGGGAGTGTATAATAGACATTGCCTTCCGCATGCCATGAGTCTATTTCAGAGTTGTTGCGTTTCTCCTTTGTAACAAGATTCCCATTCACTAATGTAAATGGATAATTACCATCGGAACGTAAATAGGTAGCGTCGACTGAAGTGGTTACTCTTGAGCCGATTTTTTGCCACCAACGTAAGGAGGGTGACAGGTAGCCAAAAGAGCCTCCACCCATCTTGACCCTTAGTGCATACGGATTTCCATTGTCGAAGTGTGGTTTCTCAGTCCATATTCCGAGCACGGCTGCCGAGGCATAAAGTTTTGCACATTGGAGCATGTCATCAGTCTGACCCACTGCAAGTGACAAGGTGCCTACATTATCGAGAGAGAATCGCCCTATATCGATCTGTCCTGCCTGACAGTTACTTACAGGTGAACCATCATATCCTACGGCTGTGTGGGCGGCTCCCATATTTCTCACTGAGACAGTCTTCAACCCTCCGATACCTCCATAATCTTTTACGTTTGTTCCGGCGAATCTTCTTACGGCATCTGCCATATTTTGAATGCCAAGTTTTGATATGTCGGCAGCCGATAAGGTCTGAACAGGGGAGGTTGATGATATTTTACCCGGCGTGCGACGGCTGGTTACCACTAACTCCTCAATATCAGTAATTGAAGAGATTGTGTCTGTGTCAGTTGGCACTACTTGTGGAGTTTGCGCTGCAAGACTACTGCATGTCAACAACATGCAGCCACCCATTATATGGGCACAGGTATGGTGAATGTGATTTGAAGTATGTGTATGCATTCTCATCCTCGAAAGAAAAACATAAGGTTTAAGCTTATTGGCAGGTCTTCGGACTTATTCCATTTTTTTTGGCGAGCCTTCCCACGACGGTTGTTGCGTCGCAGTGGCATAATCTACCAACGGGTGATGATTCGGTTGCCAATAAAATTGAGACAGTCGTAGAGTACAAGTCTCATGGAAATTACCGCAGCGGGACTGTCAGGGATTTGCACCCTGTTCCCTATTATCGCTTGGCTGCCTTAATGGTTTGAATGCCCATCAGGAAGCTTTGCGAACCAATTGCGCGACAAAGTTACTAAATAATCTTATTATTCCAAAAAAAATCGTTGGATATACTCAATAAAATGACAATTCAAACATGCATGGCTTGCTTATACTGTAAATAAAAATCAATTCCTTGGTTGTCTTTTTCTAAAGAAAAATATATCTTTACCTTGCCCATATATAAATCTCATGATTTTTATCTATATTTGTAACTTCAATAATAACAAATGCAAATGAACGATATTTTGAAAAAGATTCCGTGCCTATTAGGGTTCCTCTGTCTGTCACAAGGTGTATGCATAGGGGCAGACAATATTACTGATGCTCCCGGAGCCTATTTAATGGTCTATCATAAAGATGCTGACCATAGTTTGCACATGGCACTAAGTCGTGACGGCTATTCATGGAAGGCAATCAATAATGATCAGCCGGTGGTGAGTGGGGATACTATAGCCCAACAGCATGGGATTCGGGATCCTCATATTTACCGTGGTGCCGATGGCACCTATTATATTGCTGCCACTGACCTTCATATATTTGGACAGCGCGAAGGTTATCGCGATACGGAGTGGGAACGCGACGGTGAGCTTTATGGTTGGGGTAACAACAGGGGATTAGTACTTATGAAATCGAATGATCTCATTAATTGGACTCATACCGTATTTCGTATTGACGAGGCATTTCCGGAAAATTTTGGTGACATAGGTTGCGCGTGGGCACCGGAAACAATCTATGATCCGGAAGAAGGAAAGTTGATGGTTTACTTTACGATACGCCAGACCGGGAAAGGAAAGACCAAGCTATACTATTCATACGCTAATGATGATTTCACGCAGCTTGTGACCGAGCCTAAGTTGCTCTTTGAGTATCCTGATGAAAATATTCAGGTGCTTGATGCTGATATTATTCCCACAGGTGACCGCCGTTATTGCATGACATATTGTGCCCAGGAGAATCCCGGAGGTATAAAAATGGCTCTGTCAGACCATATAAACCGAGGTTACCAATATCAGCCGGAGCAGATAGATGCTGAGAAAGGCTCATGTGAAGCTCCTACTATTTATAAGATAATAGGTGAAGATAAATGGGTGTTGATGTATGATATTTTCTCTATCAGACCACATAATTTTGGTTTCATGGAGACAACTGATTTCAAAACTTTCCGTCCTTTGGGGCACTTTGGCGACGGCGAAACGAAGCGCGAAGGGTTTTCAGAACAGAAGCATGGAGCCGTTACTCACATAACTGAAGAGGAAGCTCGTAGGTTAGAAGAATATTTTTAATAGCCATCCCCTAACTGCTTGAAAACATTATATTTGTGGTGCGTATTTTTTTAACATATTGTGTAAAAATACGCATCACAGTAAGTAAAATGTAAATACATGCGAATTGTAATGTAGGCTGGCAGTATGTGGAAGAGTATGATAAAAGGGAGGGTGTATTAAAATTCCGAATTTTAATACACCCTCCCTTACTGGGATATAATTTAATTAGTGGTAAATTACGGTGACGGGGATCAGTCAGCGAGAAGCTTTGCTGAGGTGTCGCCTACGGTGACGATATACAGACCCTTTGTAACCGGGAGAGTGATTGTGCCGTTGGCTGTCCCGTTGAAGAGAACCTTGCCATCAAGAGCCACAATACTTACCTCATAACCGTCAGCACCTTCTATCGTGATTATGCCGCTCTTAGCACTCATGTTTACTCCGAGTGATCCGATTGTAGCAACTGAGGTAGTAATAATCTTCTCACAAGGAGCAGACTCACCAACCGAGTAGATAGCAGTCACCTTGTAGGAAACCTGTCCTGAAGGAGCGGCTTCGCTGTAGGTGAGTGTGTTGGCATCTACGGTTGCAATAAGCTCATCATTACGATAGATATTATAACCTGTCAACTCACGTGCAGCTGCTTCGTAGGTCACATCATCAATCATCAGCATACCGCCGTAGAAAGAGTTGCAGTGAATAGCGAAATATTTTGCGCCGGAGGGAATCTCTGCAGTAACTTCTTTCCAAGATTCATTCGGATCACAAGTTATTCCGGTTGAGATGAAATCATCCGTGTTAAGACTACCCTCAGAATATAAAATCTCAAAAGAATCACCGAATATTGCTCCGACAGACTTGGTAAAAAGTGATATAGTCTGTGCATTGCCACTTAGTTCGGGAGATATAGCCCAGTCATTATTCTGTATACTGGAGGGAATAACGCAGGTTATAAACGATTCTCCGGTATGCCCTGCAAAGTCAGTATTTACTGTTACGTCATAACCTAATGAAGCGAAGTCTGCGGTGAAGAAGGCAGCTGCAGTGCCTGAGCCAGGATAGTAGTTGCTGATGATAGATAGATTATTCATACCGTCACCATCATACACTTTCCAATCACCAAACCCCTTATATAAGAACGATTCGTAACCTTCAAAACTATCAGTTACAACTGAAGAATCCTCAGGAGCTTCCCAGTTAAGTATAACTGTACCGGCTGCCTCATCTGCTGTCAGATTATAGGCACTTTCAAGCATTGGTGTGGCTACTTTTATAGTGCCTTCTGAAGTGTTATCCTCAGTCATAAAATCTGTCTGTTCAACAAGTTGGGCTTTAACTTCGCAGGTTTCAGGAGAAAGCACTGATACCGGGTATTTGCATGTGAGAGTAGTGCGGTCAAATGACTGGAGAGTAATACCATCAAGTGTAGTGTGGAGGGCTTCGTTTACATAAATCTCTACCTTATAGGTCTGCTCCATGCTTGTTCCTACATTGTGAACATTTACATCTACACGAGCTTCTTCTCCTGCAGTGGTACGGTTTTGTGGTGCAACTGCTATTGCAAGATTATGTTCAGGTACATCGCGGACATTGATGTCGTCAATGTATATGAAATCGTAATCCTCGTCGTTTATGGTTACTTCAAAGAGAAGATTGAAATAGGCTGCATCAACAAACTTACTGAAATCTACCATACATGTACGCCATCCTTCGGGACCATCAAGCGTTATAAATGGAATGTTGAGTACCTGTTCTGGACTGCCTCCTTCGCTACAAACAGAGAGGGCAAGAGTATTGTCAATTCCTGGAATACCATAGAATGAGAATACCACTTTGGGATTTTCCACATCTTTTATTGTGAACTTACCAGAACGAAGTGCGCCGGTAGCATTATAGTCGTCAGCTCTTACTCCAATCAGGAAGTTATCACCATCATAAGACATGCCTGAATACATTCCCCAGCTTACTGTTTCACCTTCCGGTCTCCAGATCCCTTCAAGGTTCGCAAAACCTTCCATAAATGGTACTGTATATGGATCACCCAGTGTTACTACAGGTGCTTCGGTAGTCTCACTTTCTCCAAGGTCATTTACTGCGCTAACAAATAGGAAAAGAAATGATTGCGCACCATTATTGCGAAGACTGGTAACAATATAGGAAGTGCCCTCAACATTGGAAGCAATCTCTTTAAGTGAGCCGTCATTATAATAATATATGTTATAACTAACTTCATCAAGATCAATGATACCACCATTTACTCCAATAGTATCTTCTTCCCAATTAAGGGTCACGGAACCGTCAAGGTTATCCTTTACAGTTACCTCTATGGGTGCTGTAGGAAGATCAATGCCGACATAAACGCTTACAGAAGCAGTATCACCTTCTCCAAACTCATTCCAAGCGGTCACACTGTAAGTCAGTTTGCCATTCATGGCATCTTCATCAGTGAAAGAGTATTCTTTACCTGGTAATACATCTGTAAGTTCAGCTATAGGTTCTTTTGTGCCCTCACGATATAATGTTACTTTTGAGATGGTGTCAAGTTCTGTGCCACCAACAGTAGTAGATGGTGTGGTAAAGTTGATTGTAGCCGTCAGATCTCCGTTCTTGCCAGATGTGGCAGTAACATTATTTACGGCGGCAGGAACTTTCACTGACAGACCTTGTTCTACAGAAACTTCATGAATAACCAGTGATGACTGGTTACGGGGAGATAAAGCATGGAAGCCAATATGATACCCACCTGTTTTTTTACATTCATATACGAGTCGCATTAAGTCTGAGCCATAAAAGCTTATTTCCTGCACTGCGTATTTATCAAGGATTGTTTCATAATCAGCTGTGTCATAGCCTTCACCTACACCAATACTAAGATATTCCTCGTAGGTACTATCTATACGAGATGCTTTAAATTCAATGATATAGGTGTTCCCTTCTTCAAAAGCTAAAGTGGGAGTTAGAGCCCATGCGTCTCCGTCAATATATGGTGAGGCAGTATACCACATAACTCCTTCTACACCCCAATCTGTTGCCATTTCCCAACCTTTGTCATGATTGTTGAGCATATAGAAGTCATAGTCGGCATCACTGTCTTCGAAATCCTGATAATAGGGGAGAGTACGTGGGCTGCCACCATAAACAGGTGTGGTTTTTATTCCCTGGAAATATCGTTCATCTCTTACAGGCACTACATTATAGACAAATGCTCCATTAGGTGCTTCTGCGATATTATCCGTATAAGTGTTATCGGTGACCCCTTCTGCCACCATTGTAGGACCTGGGAAACGGAACAATGTATAAGTTATACCATCGAAATCAGCATAGCCGCCATTGGCGCCTCCTGCTTCCCATGTGATGGTGACGTTATCTCCGTCAGCTTTTGCATAAGCCTTAGTGGTAGCTGGAGTGTCCTCACCGCCCCAAGACTCGATTGCGTTACGCTCGCCTTCACCGGCTTCGTTGGAAAGCACGACAACATATTTTGTGCGTCCTTCTGTTGCTGTCACGTCAGTAGAAACCTTTTCTCCCGGTGTTGCAGTGCCGGACACGGCAGGTGTCTCGCTATCGTTGACGTATACTGAATAGTTTACATCGCCTGACATCGCATTGCCACCAAAAGTTACTTCCGGTATTGTAAACGTAACTACTCCGTTCATTGAAGCATCGGAATATGTAGCGGTAAGGTCAGTAATTGTGCCGGGTGCATCCTCTTCAGGATCATAAACCACGTGAAGCACTGTATATTCTTCAGCCTCCGGAAGATATCCTACGAGCTTGGTGGAAGCATCTGTTAAGTTTACCTCACAGAGTCTACCATACATTTCTCCATTATCAGGATCACCTTCTGATGCTACCAGATAGAGCTTACCTGTACGTGGATCAAAAGTCATACTTTGCAGTGCAGAGTAGAATTCAAAATCAATTGAACCGATCTTTTCAGCTGTGGCAGAATCAAGATTTACTTTAAAGAAGTTTGAATTCTGATCGAGTACATATCCTGTACCATCGTTATTTATGGCAAAAGCAGATATGCTGCCACAAGTTGGGAACAAGTCCCCCACTTCGTAACAAGTAAAGTTATCATAATCAACTGTGACAAGCATGGTCTTCCCACCTTCTCCATAGCTTATGCCATAGACCTTGTCAGATGTGGGATCCAAGCAAACATCTGCTAATACAAGATCAGATTTATTTGTTTTAGGCTCATCGATTAGCTGCCATGTGTCAGTATCCCATTCATAGTAACGCCAATTGTAGTCGGGGTCGTTTCCCATAGGAACCTCAATGCTTGACGAGCCACGTAGGCGGTTGCCTATATAGGCTCCTCCACCATTTATGCAACTTTCAAGTTTTTTATATAGTTTTCGATGTAGTCCGTCTTTTTGTGAAAAAGTATAGAATCCGTAGGGCAGTCGAATTTTGCCATCCACGTTGCTGTATTGAAGAAATCCTGTGAAGCGCATATTGGAGGGAAGTTCAACTTCAGGCTTGGTAGAAAGTTTTTTCACCCCCTTGCGCATTCTTGAAATCTGTTCTTCCGGCATGGGAAGTTTTACGCCGGCGTTTTTCCAAGTTTGAAGGAGATGGCGACCGAATTCGGTTTCCTCTCTTTCTGCCGGTCCAGTCTCGCCAATTCCAGTGAGGCGTGACACTTCATTTGCCAACTTGTGCATCATGGCTTCCCCAGCTGAGGAGAAGAAAGGAGTGACTGCCAGAAGGGCTGCTCCGCATGTGCCTAATAGTAATGATCGTCTCATAAACTAATAATTTAAAAATTTTTTATGTTGCAAATTTAAGATATGAATATTGTTTTTTTGTTATTATTTTGGTTCGGGTTTGTATTGAATCGTGTTTTTTAACGTGATTTTGTTGTTTAAAGCGTGTTTTTTTACAATAAATGATACTCTTCAGGGTTAAAATAATATAAGACTAACCTGAATGTTAAATGCACCCATTAGATGGGCTGATAGGATATGGTATTTAAACAAGGCAATAAAATTTTTGAAAAATTGATTGATGGCATTTCATCTATATGGGTAAAAATGTCGTTTTTAATAGTGTGCGTATTATTGATTGTCGTGTCATTACGCACCCGTGCCGATGTGGTCAATGAAAAAGATTTTACCCTTGGCAAAGAGGAACAGATGAGTAAAGCCCACAAACTGCTTGCCGCTGACAGTATTGATGCTGCCTTTGTCTTGCTAAATATGGTAGTGGGCGATGTGGAAGCAAAAAAGAAGATAAGTCATACTGAAGCGGAGGCAATCGCTGATGCCTATTTGATGCTTGGGGAGATACATTCCGGTCAGAAATATGGTGCATATTCAAAGTATAATGATTATGGTAAAGCATATTCCTCGTATAAAAAAGCTGTTGAAATTTCTGAACGCTATGAGCTTAAATCTCGTCTTGCAAAGGCATTACTGGGTTTAGCGGTGAAATATGAAGTTCAACTTTCTTCTTATCCTGACCCGGTATTAACAGACACTTTGTTGCTAACCCTTAAACGAAGCGTGGTGCTTTCCGCTGAGTCGGAATCTTGGGAAACTTTAGATATGGCAATGAAAAATCTTGCTTCGGAAGCATTCTCCCGTGGGAGAGAAAAAGAGATAGCTGATGAATTAAAAAACTATTATACCATACCTCTTTCAAAAGGTAATCAAAATCATAACCGAGAGTTTATTAAAGCTTTCTGTCAAGCTATGCAGGCTTTTGCAGATGATGACATAGAAGATGCTCTCCGTCACACGGAAACTATGGAGAAGTATGCCGTGAATATGCCCGTAAGAAAAATAGATACATACTCTATGCGGGCAGAAATTCTGTTTAGTAAACGACTATTGAAGGAAGTAATGGTTTGTATGGATTCCGTAAGTAGTGCTGCCAGAGAGGTTAAAGAGCCGTGGTATGATATGCAGATAGAGCATTCCAAAAGTAAGTTATATGCGGCAATGGGTAGGAAAGCTGACTCTGACTCATGTCTGTTTCGATATTATGACTTGAGAGAGCGTCTGTTTGAAGATAGGAGTGCGAGCCGAATTAAAGATCTTTATTTTTTGGACCGTATTGACAGCGTAACTCTTCAAATGCAGAAGATTACTCTCGAAAGGCAACATGTACGCACATTACTGATAATTGCTGTGGTGGTGGTGATAGTCTTCGGTATTATGCTTATTCTGCTTGTGCGTACAAATCGTAATCTTAGGGAGAGCAAGAAACGTATTTTTGAGGAATATAGCCGTAAACTTAAAGAGGAAGAAAAACCTGCGGGAGCAGTTAAAGTAAATACTTACCCGGTAGCTGACGATGAGTCATCAGTTGATATTGAACGGGAGGAAGATGAGAAATATAAGAGTTCTCTCCTTACGGAGGAACAGAAAGATGAAGTCCTGATTAAAATAAAGTCCGTTCTTTCCAAGTCGGAGGCAGCTTTGTCGTCACGTTATCAAATTAAGGATTTGGCAACTGAGGCAGGGGAGAATGCCCGAAATATCTCTCAAGTAATAAACGAGAGATGTGGGTGTAACTTCGCTACTTTCCTTGCCGAGCATCGCATTAATACTGCCTGTCGCCGAATCAGTGAGTCGGCATCTTACCGGAAGTTGACCATCGAGGCTATGGCTGCAAGTGTCGGAATTCAATCGCGTTCCTATTTCTCCACAACCTTTAAAAAGATTGTCGGGCTTAATCCTTCCGACTATATACGTCAGGCAGAAAAAGAATCGGGGCAGAAGCAGGAAAATGACGCGAAATAATGTAAAATAATGCGTAAAGCACATGAAATTAGGTGCTGAAACGTGTTTTTGAACACATTGGGGGTGCATGTGTTATGAAACATTGGTTGATGATGTTTATCTTTGCGTCATAATTAATCAAACACATCCGATTATGCGAACAAGACTACTTTTTCTGATTATGTCGTTGGCAATGCTTTGCAATATGCGGGCAGCCAATATTGGTTATTGCTCCGGTGAGGCATCAAAATCCGGATCATTCTCTGTGGAGGGTAATACTGAGGTAAGTGGCGCAGTTTATTTGACACCCTCTTTGCTTGCGCCCTATGATGGTTGCGAGATAAGTGCACTGCGTGGGGCTCTTGCCTCTAAAGTTAATCTTGATCGTCTCACACTTTGGCTCCGTGAGAGCCTTGATGGGGACAATCTGACTGAGGCTACCGTTACTTCCTCCACTGATCCCTCTCTTGCAAAGGGATGGATTGAAGTGGCTCTTGAAATACCGGTTATTATTGATGCGTCAAAAGGTTTGTACCTTGGCATGACATATCATCAGAAAGGTGCTTCAAAAGCATTTTCACTTATTGGAAACGGTTTCGAGAACTCCTTCTTCGTGTGTGTCGGTGATGGTGAATGGGAAGACCGTCATGGTGAAGGCATTCTGAGTATAGAGGCAGTAACGGAAGGTGATGTCACCCCCCGAATATGATCTTGCGCTGCTTGAAGCAAGACTTGACTATTCTTCCGATCCGAATGTGAATTTCGTAACGGTGCGTGTTGCCAACAATGGAAGTAAGGAGGTGACCGGTTTCACTCTTGAATGTGCATACGCCAACAATTCGTCTGAAGTGGTGACAGAACACTTTGATATTACCCTTGTCCCCGGCGAGAAGTGTGACGTGACGTGTTCCATTTCTAAAGTCGGAGACGTATTTATGAATCCGCTTACTGTGATTTTGACAGGAATTGACGACGGCGAGGATTCATACGTTGATAATAACTCTACTGTGGCACGTGTGCCTTCTCAGAAGAAAGTGTTGGTAGAGGAATTTACTACAGAGAAATGCAGCAACTGTCCGCGTGTGGCACGTTATATGCATGAGGTGTGTGGAGAAGATGCCTATAAGGATCGTGTAATAGTCATCTGTCATCATGCCGGATACTACACTGATTGGCTCACGCAGCCTTGCGATGAGGAGATCGGTTGGCTCTACGGTTGCAATTCCGCCCCGGCTGTAATGTATGACCGCACATCACTTCCTCGGGATGTTATGGCTGATTGCCCTGAGACAAAAGATTTACGTACACACTTTGACCGCCAATTGGCTCTTACCCCTTCAGTGGGCATCTCTATGACTACCGCTACTGATGAGAATACAGGAGAATTGATTGTGAATGTATCACTGAAGCGTGAAAGCGCACTTGACATGACCGATCCGCGTCTTTCTGTATATCTGACAGAGGATAATATCAATCCTTTGATACAGAGCGGTGATACGGATGGCACACATATTCATCAGCATGTAATTCGTGCCTATAATTCAACCTGGGGTGATAAAATTGAATGGGACGGCTCAGATTATAACACCACATTCCGTTTTGCAATTGACCCGACATGGAAAGCTGAAGATCTGAAGGCAGTGGCTTTTATTAATAATTATGATCCTGATAATAAGGCTAATAATAAGATTGATAATGCTGAGTCATGCCGCATTTCGGATGACGTCAATTCTATAATGACCATAGATGCTGAAGCTACTGTAAGCAGCTACTATGATCTATCAGGACGCTCAGTGGCTGCTGATTCCAAGGGATTTTTGTTGAAAGTGACACGTAATCCCGACGGAACAATAATCACAACTAAGATTCTGAACAGGTAAATATTCGTTTAATTTTACTTACATTGCCCCTGAAGGTTTCTCAGAAACCTTCAGGGGCAATGTAAGTAAAAGGTATGGTGTCGGGTAAATAGGCTGATTTGGCAGACTCAATTATTATGGTTAACTTTACGGAGAATTTTTGAATAACCCTAAATCTGATTCATGACTCTTTATTTATTATTTGTTCTAAAAATATGATTCTAACCCTAATTACATTAGCATTGGCTGCATTTGGATTTGTGTGGGGAAAGATCCGCGCAGATGTTGTGGCGCTTATTGCTCTCATGGTGCTTACTGTAGGAGGTATAATAACCACTCAAGAGGCACTGTCAGGATTTTCTAATTCAATAGTAATAATGATGGTCGGGCTGTTTGTGGTAGGAGGAGCCATTTTCAACACCGGACTTGCTAAGACGATAGGCGCACGTCTGTTAAAATTGGGAGGCGGAAGTGAAACTCGTTTGTTTCTTGTGGTTATGTGTGGCACTGCAATCATAGGCGGCTTTGTCAGTAACACAGGTACTGTGGCACTTATGCTGCCGATAGTTGTGAGTATGGCAGCCGTCTCCGGTGGTTCTCCCCGAAGATTGCTTATGCCTTTGGCATTCGCCAGTAGTCTTGGCGGTATGCTGACCTTAATCGGTACTCCCCCTAACCTTGTGATAGCAGAAGTGTGGGAAAACTTTTCTGAGAAACCACTTACATTCTTTACATTTCTCCCAGCAGGTGCGGTGTGCCTTTTGGCAGGTACCATGCTGCTAATACCGTTGAGCAAATGGTTTCTATCAAAAAGGCCTTCTGATGGAAATGGGGTACAGACCCATCGTTCTCTTCCTGACATTGTGGAAGAATATGGGCTTAATGCCGACCTTTACCTCGTAAGTGTAGGATCCGGTTCACCTATCTGTGGTCACACCCTTGCCTCACTTCATTTGAGGGGTGATTATGGCATAGAAATTCTTGAGGTGAGAAGCGGTGATAAATCAGGCAGACTTATAAAGAATATTGTGCAGGAGGCTCCTACGGCATCAACAAAAATAGAAGCAGGTGATAATTTGTATCTGCGTGGTAAGAAGGAGGATATAGGACGATTTGTAGTTGATTTTCGGTTAACTCTTGACGCGACCAACAGCGACAGGAGTCAGCTTCAGTTTTACGATATAGGCATAGCTGAGATTGTGCCCTTGCCGAATTCTCCGGTGCTTAAAGACACGATTGCAGCAATAGATTTCAGTAATCGTTTTGGAGTTAACGTAATAGGCATACGGCGTAAGACCAACTACATAACCCATAACTTGGGGGAGTGTACCGTGCGTCCGGGTGATGTGCTGCTGGTGCAGGGCACATGGAAAGATATAGATAGCCTTAGTCATGAAACCTCAAACTGGGTTGTGTTGGGGCAGCCTCTTTCGGAAGCTGCTAAGGTCACTCTTGACTATAAGGCTCCTATAGCTGCTATAATAATGCTTCTTATGGTTGCGGGACTTGTGTTTGAGGTAGTTCCTGCTGTGATAACTGTGATATTGGCGGCACTCGCTATGGTGCTTACAGGGTGTTTCCGTAATGTGAGCGATGCGTATAAGACCATAAACTGGGAAAGCATAGTGCTCATAGCAGCGATGATGCCTATGTCTTTTGCGCTTGAAAAGACAGGTGTGTCAGAGATGGTATCGTCTACTCTTGTTGAGGCACTTGGGAGCCTTGGACCTCACTGGCTGTTAGCAGGTGTGTATTTCACCACTTCAATTATGACACTGTTTATAAGCAATACTGCCACAGCCGTATTGCTTGCACCGATAGCTCTTGAAAGTGCTGTGGCTTTCGGAGTAAATCCTTTGCCGTTTCTTTTTGCTGTCACCTTCGGAGCCAGCTTATGTTTTGCTTCCCCATTTTCCACACCTCCGAATGCATTGGTTATGCCAGCCGGTCAGTATACCTTTATGGATTATGTGAAGGTCGGATTGCCACTGCAGCTCCTCTTAGGAATATTGATGATTTTCGTTCTGCCCCTGTTTTTCCCTTTCTGAGAGACTGACATTGGCATAATATAAGCAAAAAGAGCATGTGCAATCCTTATGTTTACACATGCTCTTTTTATTTGATAACGGATCTTAAAATCAGAAAGCTATCTTTTTGATGATCTTTCCGTTGGCGGTTATCACTTCAATGATACCTATTCCCGTGGTTGAAGCGGGGATTTCCATCTTATTACCGTTTTTGAAAACGGACAGCAGACAACCGTTTGCAGTGTAGACACGGCATATTTCAAATTCACCGTTGATGCTGAGTGTGCGGGTCAGATGGTTGTAGTTTACAGAAGTCGGCTGTGATGTGGGAACAAGGATACCATTGTTGTCATCGTATACCAACAGGCTAAGGGCAGGCAGATCCTGAGAAAGGAGCATCTCTTGGGTAAAGTCAAAAGATTCTTCGTCGCTGAAGTACTCGAGCGTGTAGTATGGTGATTCCCTATTGTAATAAGACTCAAATACGATTGAAGCACGATTCTCTGACTTATGTCGTGTACAAACCACAAGATTATCTCCGGCATAGATAAATGGTGTATCGAATACAATAGTCACCTGATCGTCTTCAGGAGACATTGTGACCTTTCCGTCAAACACTTTTGTCAGCTCATTTTCTGCTACCATAACAGGATCTATGAATACTTCCTCAGAAGTATTTGCCAACCATATTTCTATGTCACATTCAATTGCCTCTTTGGTCAGAAAATCAGCTATATAGTAGGTGAGGGCTTTTATCTCAACACCGTCTTCGGCTTTGATCATTTCAGCGGAATAAATGCTCTGTGAAGCACTATAATTATGGAAGGTAAAGAATGGTTCTCTACCTGTGCTATAATTTCCGGTTACAACGTCAATCCATGTGCCATCCTCTCTTACGGTTACGGTCATCTCCGGAGAAATATTGTTTTCAGCAACCTCATCATTCTCTACGGTTACTTCTGTGTAAACCGTAAAATCACCTGATTTCTCAGGGGTCCATTCAATTTCAACCGTTGTGATTTCTCCGGGTAGAATTGGAGTGTCAACCACCTGTTCTGCCAGAGTATTTCCTTCTGTATCTTTCAGGCAAACCGTATAATTGTCTACCGTGTTAAAGCCTAAGTTCTTGATTTCACTCTTATATACGAAAGGTTGCTTGAGGGTTAAAGTCTGAGGACCGTTAAGACTGATTGTCTCGAGATCAATGTCAGGCACCTCACGTAGAGTGAACTTATAAAGCTGTGCAGGAACACGATTAGCCATCTTGAAGCCGAGGTTGAAATCACCATCTGTGTCTACTGTAAGAGGTATGGTGTGGGTGATCCATTCTACATTGATCATTTCTTGATCATAATATGCAAGTTCACGTGTCATTGCTTCCGGAGTAGCGCCATTGCCTATGTAGAGTCCTGTATTAGCGAGGAACCATTCACCATAGAGACGGAGATCATAGGTCACGACATACTTCTTGCCCTTATCGAGGGTGAAAGCCGGGGATATGATCCAATCATCTGCGGCAGCTTCGCCATCGACGGTTTCCTCAGGATAATAACGGAAGAAAGGATCGGATGTTCCACCCCACAATTCGTGATATACGTACCAGGTATATTCGTCACCGTCACCATTGACCACAGTCCATAAGTTTTCATCTTCCTGCGTAAGGGTCATTACATAAGGGGGTAGGATTGCCGGTCCGCTCACCACTACGTTGCTGACTGCCTCTGGTCCGAAATCGGAACCACTTATAGCCTTTACGCCATAGCTGTAGCCTGCTTGGACTGTGAAATCGGAGTCGGTTACACTAAGAGCGGTGATGGCGTCTGCTATAATCTTATTATCGGGATATCGTGTTACGGTATAGTGCAGGTCTTCCTTGTTAAACCAACCTCCGTTGGCTCCTTCTTCCGGAGCAGCCCAGGTAATGGTGATGTCGTAGTTGTCGGTGTCACGTACAGCTTTCACGTCTGTTGGGGCACCCGGTACGTCAGTACCGATAAATATAGGTTCAGCATAGACAGAAGCACCGGTAAGCCCATCGGAAGATGCAGTCACAATATAAGAATAGACGGCAGAATTAAGATTTATGTCTGTCCATGTCATCGCTTCTCCCGGTGTGCCCGTTATTTCGGCTGCCTTGATATCATCACGCGTTATGGTTATAGAGAGCGTACCGGTCAGATCAGAACCGTCAAGCGATTTTACAGGATTAATCCAAGAAAGTGTGGCTTCGTTCTTACCCTCGCCACCCTCAGTGACAGAAAGATTTTCCACACCTTTAGGTGCCTTTGGATTTAACGGCTTGTCATCTACATAGAATGCTATCAACTCGATATTATTGCCGATATGACCGAGTTTTTCAGATTCTATTTCATTATCTGAGGTTACAGATAATGATACCAGTTCCGATATGCCTGTATTTCCTGCACCGGCTGTGTATGAAGCCCAATAGAATTTACCATTACCGAAGTCATAAGACATAGACTGCACACCGACTGGCATGATACCGGTAGAGGTCAGAATATCTTCAGGATAACCATTGTCTTTATTGATAAGCCACACATCGCCGGCTGCATCAATTCCCCAAAGTTCTGAGTCACTTGCTGCAAGACTTACAATCATTGCCCTTTCCTGATATTCGGTCAGTGTGGCATCACCGGTGAGTGGGTCGAAGACATAAAGTCCAAAAGGGGCACTGAGTTCATCTCCGATCATTTCAGCATCGCCAAGGTCAGCTGCCACAGCGTATAGCTTACCAGAAGCGGGATCATAGGTCATGTCTAACACCATAAGTGTCCCTGCTACATCGTAGGTATAGTTGTAGGTTTTTACTTCAGTAAACTTGTGGCGTTTCAGATCATAGGTTACAAATTTTGTTGGGACGAGTCCATCTTCCGTATCCGTATACAGCAGGTAATACATACCGTCATAAGCGGCACCTGCCAAGACGACTGACTCGCCGAAGTCTTCTTCCACAGTGATGTCTTGCGGATTGTCAATTGGGAAAGACACCAGTTTCTGGGAATTGTCTGTAGCCGTTGACTCTGAATAAACTTGGATACCATAGGCACGGCTTACTGTTTGTGCCACAGTACCGACTGACCCGGAAAGGGTCAGTGCCAATGAGAGAAGCGGCAATCGATAATAATGCTTCATGTAAAGATGTATTTAATAAGATTGTTGGGATTGAGAGATAAGTTTTTACGATATAGTCGTAGGTTATTCCCAGTTGACTATAAGGTTGAAATTTAATTTGGATTTTGTCGCAAAATTAATAAAAAATTCATATTTATCAGTGATAATCTTAGGGTGGTATTGCAGATTGGGGAATAATTGGCTACATTTGCAACAGAAACTAATACTTGAGTCATGAATATATTTCAGCGTTTGGGAGCTTTGATTATTTTGTCCGGATTTGCAATTCCGGTTTTTGCAGATGTGCCTTTTAACGGGCTTTTACTTGATAATCAACTGAAGCCGAAGAAAGGAGTAAAGATTTACGTGAAAAACCCGAGACGATACGCTACTACTGATAAACAGGGACGTTTCGGACTGACTGATGTTGCACCCGACGATACATTGACTCTGGTTATATCCAGGAAAGAAAAGCTACGGATTCCGGTTGAGGGGTGCAGGGGTATGAGGATAATCCTTGCCGGAGACGGTGCGGTAAAAGGGGAGAATGATGATGAGATTGCTAATACAGGCTACGGTTATGTAAAGCGTAGGGAATATACCGGTGTGAGTTCGGGAATCAGTGGAGAGAAACTTCGCAGTACTGGGGAAAATGATGTATTAGGCGCGCTCAAAGGGTTGGTGCCCGGTTTGACAATAACCGGTTCGAAGGGCAACTATTCGGTAAATATCCGTGGGATAAAATCGTTGACGCTCTCAAATGAGCCTCTTTATCTTGTTGACGGGATAGAGGTAGTGTCACTTGATTTTCTTAGTCTCTATGATGTGGAGAATGTAGAGGTGATTAAAGAGGCGTCACAATATGGCTCACGAGGTGCCAACGGAGCCATATTGGTGACAACAAAGACAGGAGGAAGCCGCAAAAGATAGGTCATTCAGACTGTGAGAGTATGCGATCTATTTCATGCAGCAGTATATGGTGAGCCGGCACTGCCATGTCACCGTGGTTATAGCCGTCAAGTTTGAATATCTTTACATCAGGGTGACCTGTAAGGCACATCATTCTCCACATATAAAGATTTTCTTCATATCTTCCGTATAGCTCTTGTTCTGCGTCACCGGTAATGATGATATAGGGCGGAGCATCTTTTCTTACATAGAAGATGGGGGCGTTGCGGTCAATCCAGGGTGTCAGTTCTCCAATTCCCTGTGATTTACGGTCAGAGAAATGTGTAATCACTTGACCACTATAAGGTATCAGCCCTGCCAATGAATCAGCGTCGACCCCATATTTCTCAAGACGGTTTTTGTCGAGTCCGATCATGCTTGTGAGGAATCCCCCGGCAGAGTGACCCGCTACGAATATTTTTGACGGGTCACCTCCATATTGTGAGATATTGTTGATAACCCAGTTTACTGCCTCTGCTGCATCGTCAATACACTCTGTAACAGATACGTCCGGAATCAGCCGATAGTTTGGAGCCACCACTACATATCCGCGGTCCATTAATTCAGCAGGTATAAACTTTTGTCCGCCTGTAAGTCCGCCGCCGTGAAACCATACAATCACGGGGAGGTCTTTGGCATCAGTATGGTGATGAATGTCGAGTTTGAGTCTGTGTTGCGACAGAGAGTCTTGCTTTTGAGAGAAAGGAATGTTAAGATCTGTAACGTATGGAGAGGAACTGAATCCTGACAACACTCCCAGCATTACTCCGACAATGAGGTTTAAAAGTCTGAAATACATAATAATCTGTTTTGTTAATATATAAATTGGTGCAAAGGTAACTAAAAGATGGCTTTATTCAAATTTTTAGTTGTTGTTTGATTGAATTATGTTGAGGATTGCATCAACATAGTAGGTTGAATTACCGATTTTTACCTCAACGAAGTCGTGATCTTTAGTGAAATCTGCCCATTTCTTTGGGAGATATTTGGAATAGCTGTTAAGATTAACATCATTGTATTTCACAGAGCCAACTACAGGTTTAGCTGAGCCATTTATATTGTTTACATGAAAGGCATAATTACAGATGGTAGCATATACTTGTGCGTATCCGACACAATGCATCTTTGTCACTTTCCGGTCATCAAATGGTTCACATTTAGTTGAGAAAGTTAGTAACTTTTGGGTTTTGTCATTACAATACTTGATTATTTCATACGTGTTGAGATTAGCTGTGTTTTCCCTGATTTCATTTTTTAGCTGTTGAGAAAGAATTACGGGTTTGTAATTTCTGACTCTTGATTTTTCCAAGCGAGCACCATTTAAAGGGATTTCAGTAGGGTTATCATCGGTGGTTTCGTTGATTTGTGAAGAGTTGGAGACGGGGTATGCCCGAATCGATTTTTATTAAGCCTGACACTATAGATGCAACGTATATTGCAGCAAGAGTCATGAAACAACATAAGATAATTTTACTTTTCATAATCATTCAGTCTATTATGTAATACCATTGGTGATGCAAAGGTAAAGCTATTTCAGTTGGTTGGCAATAAGAAAGAAGTGGGATGTATGAACCATCCCGTTTAATGTATAAAATGTATTTTTTCTAAGAACTTATCCACACCTAACTATGGATGTATGGGTTTGGAGGAAAAGTTACTTTACAAGTACTTTCTTACCTCTGATTATATAATGGATTAGCCGAGTCACTATGAATTTTAATACGGAATCCATTTGTTTACACATTCATTTACGTAAGTATGTTTTAAAACATACTTACGTAAATCCAATGGTTCGGTAAAAAATACTGAAGTTATTGAAAATTAAGTTAATATATTGATTTTGCAGATACAAATGAATCGCCAAAGCGTTCATTATAAAAACATTAAGAATATGAACGTATTG
>JAAVCP010000015.1 GCA_014802265.1 Bacteroides sp.
TATGATTGACCCCTCATACGAGGATGATCCGAATAACAAGGCAAGCCATTGTGCCAAGATGATAGCGGAATATTACACAAAATACGATGCTCAGAAAGGCACACAGTTTGTTTTCAGCGACCTTGGCACTTATAAGCCCGGCGAGTGGAACGTGTATTCCGAAATCAAGCGCAAGCTGATAGAGGATTACGGCATTCCGGCGCATGAGATACGTTTCATTCAGGAATGTAAGACGGAGCGGTCAAGGAAGGCTGTNATCGAGGCAATGAACNGCGGNGATGTCCGTGTGCTTTTCGGCTCAACCTCAATGCTCGGCACTGGCGTAAATGCCCAGAAAAGAGCGGTTTGTATCCATCATTTGGACACACCTTGGCGACCCTCAGACCTTACTCAGAGGGACGGCAGGGCGATACGAGCAGGCAACGAGATAGCGAAGCTATACGCTGACAACAAGGTTGATGTAATCATCTACGCTGTTGAGAAGTCTCTGGACTCCTACAAGTTCAATCTTCTCCATTGCAAGGCGACATTCATCGACCAGCTCAAATCCGGCGCACTCGGAGCGAGAACAATCGACGAAGGTGTGATGGATGAGAAGAACGGCATGAACTTCTCTGAGTATATGGCTATCTTGTCGGGAAACACCGACCTTCTTGACAAGGCGAAACTTGAAAAGCGCATCGCTTCATTGGAGAGTGAGCGCAAGGTACATAGCAAGGGTATCGCAGACAGCAAGTTCCGTTACCAGACCATTACCCACGACATCGCCAACAATGAGGCTGCACTGACGAGGATGAAGGATGACTGGACACGCTATGAATCAGTTGTCAAACGGGACAAGGACGGTAATCCGCTGAACGAACTGAAGATTGACACCTGCAATCTTTCCGATGAGAAAAACATGGGTATTCATCTGCAAGGACTGGCACAGCGTACTGACACGCACGGTCAGTACCAGCGTATCGGTGAAGTCTATGGCTNTCCGATTTCAATCATATCCGAAAGGACATTGGTTGACGGGAAAGAAAGCGTGCAGAACCGCTTTGTGGTCGAAGGCAACTACAAATACAAGTACAACAATGGCTACATTGCCATGTCTGATACCCATGCCGCCTGCATGAACTTCGTCAATGCTCTGGAGAAGATACCCGGTATCATAGCACAGTATGAGGAACGGACTGCGAAACTCAAATCCGAACTTGCCGCCCTCGACAGCAAGATTACGGCTGAACTTGCCCCAAAGCACGATGAGAATGACGGCACAGAGAATAAGCCATCCAATACTGCTACTGTCTCCGAAACAGGTATTGTTAACGAGACGCTAGTGAATGACTCGAAAAAGTCCATGGTAGCAGATCCGCCAATTACATACCACTATGGAGGTATATCTAATTATCCCCGTAGAGGATACGGCATTTGATTATGTTAAAGATGATAGGAAGCATTGTTAGAGAGTTTTCTATCATCTTAATTGTTATTTACCATTAAAGATGTGTCGTTTGCTGAAGTGGCTAAACTTTTGCGTTGTTATCAGTCTTATAATGTATAATCTCTTAATATGCAGTACGCAATGAATATAAAGAAACTGACATTTAGCTCGATTCTATCGCTGGTGTTGCTTAGTGCTGTTCCGGCTATGGCATCATGTTCGGGTAATGCTACCCATCAAGAAAATAACGATACAGAACAAAAAGCCCTCAGACCAAATGGCAAAGGGGGTAAAGGTGGTAAGGCCGGAGGCCCGCAATTAGGTACTCCCGGTGGAGGCCCTGTCATAGACAAGACTGATGACGCAGTGCTGCAAGCCATGATAAAGGCAGAAGTGCCGGAGTTTAAGCAGTTGGTATATAGTGATCCGGAAACAGGAAAGACGCTTCACTATAATCTCTTCACTCCTAAAAATATTGATGAGGACAAGGAATATCCTCTCGTGCTGTTTATGGCCGATGCGAGCACTCCTGGAACAGATGTAACACGCCCATTGACTCAGGGTTATGGCGCATTAGTATGGGCTACTAACGCATGGCAAGCTGAACATCCTTGCTATGTGCTTGTTCCCCAATACTCGGGCGTCGCCGTAAACGATGCTTACGAGCATACAGGTGAGGTAGATATGGTAATGCGCCTTGTAAAGACAATCGCACAGGAGAAAAATGTCGATGCCAATAGGTTATACACTACCGGACAATCTATGGGAGGTATGATTTCCATGTATTATAATGTGACATATCCAGATGTGTTTGCAGCTTCTATTTTCGTTGATTGCCATTGGGACAGCGCAACCTTCCCTGAACTTGTGAAACATAAATTCGCATTTATCACAGCTGGTAAAGCCGGGACTTTCGGAGCATTGGAAAGTGCCGCAAAGAAAGCAGGAGTTAAATATGTATATGAAGAATGGAGTGCAAAACTCCCGCAAAGCCAGCAGGATGCACTTGCATCAACTCTTTTGGCCAAAGGAGCGCCGATAAACATCATCAATTTTGAATCTAAAACAGTTCTTCCTGCTGATGGCAAAGGTAGTGAGCACATGTATTCATTCGATTACGCTTATCGTCTGACTCCGGTTCGTGAATGGCTATTCCAACAAAGTAAATAAATATAATTCTTAATGTAAAAATGGATTGGCAGAGAGGGTGTTTAAGCACCCTCTTTCTATTCCATCGTTATTATGACTCCATATGAAACAAATAGTATTTGGCATGATGATTTTTCTCTCAACATTTGGAACAGTCGCTTCTACGGGAGAGTTCTCAACGGAATATGTACCTATGGGACGTCAAAGTTCTGTCATCTACAGCCCGAAAGAACAATCCTCCGGAATAGGTATAGTAGTGATGCACTCCGATATGGATTATATGAACTTCAAGACAAATATCGAGCTTTCTGAAAGAGGTCATGTTGTTATCGCTACGAGGCCGCCAAGCACACATAATCTCGAAGAAAAGTTGATTTATATAAAGAATTGTGTCGATTATCTTAGGAAACGTGATGACGTTAAAAAGATAGTCCTTCTCGGTCATTCGGGCGGTGCCACAACGATGACGGCCTATCAGCTGCTGGCCGAAAATGGCAGGGATGCCCTTGATGATAAGATTTATAAGGATTATACTTCTGCGATAGATTCATTATCTCAGGCCGATGGAATGTTACTTATGGATGCCAACTATGGATTATCAACCATGACGTTAATAAGCCTTGATCCTAATGTGAACGACCAAGACCGTGGAACAGGAGTAAACGAGATTCTCAATCCCGGTGACATATCCGTCGGTTATAATCCCGATGGAGCATCAAATTACAAACCTTGGTTTATTAAGGCATATAATGCAGCTCAGGCACGAAGATTCAATCTTTTAAAGAATATGGCAGAAAAGGGAATTGCCGATGTTAATAACGGCTCCGGAGCTTTTACTGAGGATGAACCGTTCATTGTAGCCGGGGCGGCTTTGATGAAATTCTATAATAAGCTGATATTACAGGATACGACACTGTTATCACATACCAAAGGCAGCTGGCCTCTTCTTAATTCCAAAGGAGAGATTACAGAAGGTATCATACATTGTGTACGTCATCCTCTTAAATATGTGAACAGTACGCCATCTTACAATGATGCAGTAGTGACAACAGTGAAAGGATGGATGAGTTCCTTTGCCATAAATATCTCCGATGATTTCAGAGTAACCGAAACAGAAGTCACCGGAGTTGACTGGACATCCAATATCAATTCTCCAATAGGGAATATTTCCGGTATAAATGCGCCCACTCTTTTCATGGGTATGACAGCGGGATATGAATTCATAGCTTCGGAGATGATGTATGGCCTTTCTCCCGCAAATGATAAGACACTTATATTTGCTGAAGGAGCCGACCACATGTTTGACCCTGAGAAACCTGAATATGACGGGATAACCACAGCGATATTCGACTATGTGGATAATTGGCTGAGAGACAGATTCGGGAATTGATTTGAAATTATTACTATTGGAGTTGCAATAATCGCCGGCGTATTCAGCTTGAGTCGCGCCGGAGATTTTTCATTGCAGACAAAAGCGGTAGCCGGGCATTGAGTTGCCGACTACCGCAATATCAAATAATGAACTATGCTTATTGATTAAGGCCTTTCCGAGGCTTTTTTTTCATAAGATGCTTAATCCAGATGTAATATCCGGTAAGAGGCAGGCTTGCGCCGAGCAATGCACCGAGTAGCCAAAGAATGCGGGTAAATACGCCACCGAGACTCCCTGTATGGATTGAGTAAATCCATCCTCGCAGTTTGTCTGCTTCAACAGAGTCAGCATACTTTGTCGAAGGTGTGATTTCACCGGAGCGACGGTTGAACTCATATTGGTCGGATGCACGACTGTTGCCAGAATTGCCGAGGGTCACGGTTGCGGATTCAGGAGCGATAGTAATTTGTGGCGCGTCGGGATTCTGTGCCTTGATTTCATCATAGACCTGTTGCCAGCGTCCGAACTCAGAATGTCTGCGTCCTTCGCCATGACCATATCCACCTTGCCTATCACCGCCATGTCTGCCACCGCCTCTGCGCCCTTCTCCGCCACGACCTCCGTGTCTGCCACCTTTGTCGGCATCGGTTTTTGTGGTTGCCTGAGAAAAGTTGCGAGGGGTATGCTCAACTCCGCAGACTGCGTAGAAAGCAGAGCGATACCAGTCGAACGACCATGTCAATCCGGTCAGCGCCATGGCGAGAACAAATACCAGCGCATACATACCGCCGGCTACATGAAGACCTTTCCAAAATCCTTTCCAGCCGTTTGAAAACGAAATGGAGAGACTGCGACGTAAGTTCTTGCGTGCGCGAGGCCACCATATTATAACACCCGTAATCAGTGCTATCACAAATATAAGTGTAGAGATGCCGACAAGAGTCTTTCCAATTTTGACTCCATCGCCATGAGGATTCGCGCTGTCGAGAAGCCAACGATGCAGTTTGAACATCGTAGAGAAGAAACCTATACGTTCATATTTACCGGTAATCTCTCCCGAATACTGGTCAATGAAAAGAGACGCACGGCGAGGTTTTGACAAATTCACCTGATATGTTCTCGAATTGTCAGAGAATACCGTGACTCCGGTAATAGAAACACTGTCAGGCAATGTGGCCTTTACGGTTTCCATCAGTTCTTCCATTGGCAAGGCAGAATCCTTAACCTCGGTTACATAATAAACGTCGTTTTTAACAGATCTCGTTATCTCCGGCTCGAATATGAGCATTGCGCCTGAGAAACATACCAAGGTGATTATAATACCGAATGGCACTGAGAGCCAAAGATGTATCTTGCGAAATAATTTCATCATAGCTGTAATTATTTTGCAGGTGTCAAGAATCCGAAGCCTGTGATGTCGGTAGCTTCAATCGTAACACCTTTCGTTGCCTGAGCTGTCGCACAGTTAATGGCATAAATCGCGGGCTGTTCATTTTCGACATTTACAGGAATGTAAACTTTGCCATTCTGCGAATAAACTGTTTTGCCAATTGAAGAAACATTGGATGGCAAACCGGTGACATAGGTGAGCTTCTTGGATGTTGCGTCAAAGACTGCCAGTTCGGTCGCAGCCGGATTCTCCTCGTCCAGAGAACGGTCGTACATAACCATCAGAAAGCTATTGCCACCCGCAGGCCAGCAGCGCATGAACGAGCGGTTGCCGCCGGGAGTCTGGGCTTCGATATTGCAATAGTAGTCATCAAATGACGTTGTTCCCGCTGGAATCCGGCATACACCGGCAGGAAGCGTGGTCTTTTGTCCCTGATCGGTCATAGTCTTGGCGTAACTTGCCGAGAATACATATATGTCGCCATTTTCAGCAGCCCAGACAGTCTGATAATACTGTGAACGGTAACGACCGCACGGCGTACTGATTTTATCGGTTTTGGCAAGAACCGGGTTGAGCATATTCTCGTTATCATATATCGCAACCCAACATTCGTCAGGATATTGAGTTCCTACAAGTTCTCCGGCCTTGTAGGAGCCGGCGCCAGATCCTCCGGCTTCAGTATGAACAAGGTGTTCAAAGCCGGGACGAATCCATTTGCCATTTTCATATGCCGCACCATACTGGCTAAGACCCATCGGTACCGCACCGCAATAAAGGCGCGAGCCACTCTGCTCAGCACCTGCAAGGGTGACATATTCGCCGTTGCCGAGAAAGTTCTCCATGCTGTAAAGTCCGGTGGAGGTATCGTTGGTGCGGGAAGTTTCATTAAACACGTCCAGATAGGTCACAAGCAGGGTCATAGGCTTGTATCCTTGAGCATCGGCAAGCGATGCAGGTCCTTCACCTGTTGACATTGTGATTATATCGTCATTGTATGCGCCATATGACGAAAAACGACTGATACGATACTCTGTGTTTCTGGCTTCCATCTGCCCGTTGTTACCGAGGATATAGCTTCGTGTTGTTCCTGCATTACCCTGATTGTAGGTCAAGGCATAAAGGTAATTCTTATAGAATACCCACTGGGTAGCTCCATCGTTGAGCAGGCCGTTGTTGACGGTTGAAAGTGTGCCTCCATCGAGAGTCTCTCCTGTAAGAAGCACATAGGAGGTTGCGTTAGAACCTTGTACTGTTGTTGCGAACACGAATTTTCCGCTACCGTCGCCCGATTCATTGCCGTTGCCCGGTTTGTCATTGTCCGAGCAAGCAGTAAGGGAGGCAACCGGAATCAGTGCGGCCATTACGACACGCCATAAAGAGTTGCTTTTTGCCATATATTTTTGTTATTAAATTAGTTTCCGAAGTATATTCTGACTTTGCCGTAAAATGCCCGTCCTGCTTTTTGCAGACTGAAATTATCATATAGACGGGCATTTGTAAAATTGCGGCACTCAAACGAAAGATTATATCTGCCATTCTTTATGCCGTATGATACGGTAAGATTATGGGCGAATTGGTCGGGTACGATGTAATCACTGTTGTTTGAGCCTATGTTTGCTGTATAGTAGCAGAATTTATGGGTGTACTGATTGTCGTAGGTCACGGTCAGCACATTGCCCTTGCGACCAAGTCCATGCCAATAGAAGTTGACATCAGAGTCAGCGAACATATACGGGAGATTGGGCATCCTTTCTTTATACGACAGATTTTGGACTGTGCTTCCCTGAGCGGTCGGCATATTGTCGCGCACATTCATCTGGGTGAAATTTCCGCCGAGGCTTAGCCATTTTGAAAAGCTGTACCGGGCGGATATGCTGACCCCCTTAGTATCTACCTTGCCGTAATTCACATAAGTCGCAGCTGATTTCCCGCCACTGAGAGCAAGTATATTACGCTGTATATAGTCACGCGTGTCGCGGTAGATAAAACCGGCCTCGACATATACGATATTACTGCCGAATGTGGCGTTGTAGCTTAGGTTAAGATTGACATTGTGGCTTGCTTCAGGTCTCAGGGAAATATCTCCGACTTCAAGGTCTTCGTCACCGAACATCTCTTCGATTGTAGGCAAGCGGTATGCCTTTTCGTATGATGCCTTGAACTGGAATCCGAGAGGCATGAACCATGTTCCGGCTGCACCATAGCCGAAATAATCAATTGAACGAGATGTAAGTTCATATACATCCTGTGCTGCTGAAGTTGCCATAGGCCCGGATACATATTGATGGTACTGCTTTCCGAAAACCGAGAAATTAAGCTTTGTATTGGGCATATAACGGTATGAGACTCCGGCAATATTCTTGCTTGTGACTTTTGAAAACTCATCGCGCGACGGAGGTGTGGTCAGCAAATCTTCATTTGAGCGGTTGAACGCGTTGAAAACGTCATTGATAGTAAAGACATGGTTTTCACCCAAACGATAATTGACTGTGAAAGCGGCAGACCAGTTGTTGTTGATTGCCTTGGAAAGCTGATAAGACTGTTCGCCGGGGGAATTAAGCCGGTCGGTTTCACCTCGCCAGTTATATTTAACGGAAGCTGTATCTACATTTGTGGTATTATTGCGGTTGTAGTTGGCATTGAGCGAAACATCAAGACCTTTGGTAAACAGGTTACGTTTACCATACTCCAGCGAGGGCATCAGCGAATAGCCGTGGCGGTGTTTCTGACCATACACTATTTCCTGACGCACGCCGGTCTGTATCTCCTTATACATATGGGAATAGTTGAAGCCAAAGAGCAGGCGGTCGGCCCACGGTTTGTTTATAACCCCCAACTTGGCAATCACGGCCTCATTGTGATAGGTGTCGTTGAAACGTCTAACATGCTCAGGCTTCTTACGGTTGATAGCTCCTGTCTCGAAATTTTCCACAGGTGAGTCAACCCAATAATTATTGTCCGAATAATTCTGAAAAGCATTTATCTCATATTTGAAACCATTGCGCAGGGTTTGACCGAAATTAACATAGGATTTATGTGTATTGAATGAACCATAAGAATATGATGCGTCAACAAACCAGCGTCGCTGTCGTCGCGGTGTGACGATATTGATTACCCCTCCTATTGCGTCAGCACCGAAGCCCACAGGGACGACTCCCCGGTAAACCTCAATACGGTCAGCAAAATTGACAGGAATATTATTGAGGCTGAACGAACTACCCGCGCCTTCCTGCGGCACACCATCGATAAATACTTTCACATGCTTGCCACTGAAACCGTCCATTGTAACAGCCATATCGGAACCGACACCGCCGCTTTCGCGTATTTTCATACCCGGAGCTTTTGCGAGGGCCTCACTCAAGGTTTTAGTGGTATTCACAAGCTCCTTGGTATTTACTGCAGTCGCATTAAAAGCCGAATTTCTGACCTTACTGAGCTGATTGCCGACAACAATAACCTCCGTAAGCTGAGTCGATGGTTTTAACTTGACATTCAGCTTCGACCTTTCGCCGGATTTCAGGGTCACGGGCATCTCGCGTTTTTCAAAACCCACGGAAGAAAATATAATGGTGTAATTGCCTTCTGGAGCGTTTATATGATAGAGCCCTTTTTCATTTGTTGAACATGAGTAGGATGTCCCTTTCAGAAATACGGTCGCATAATCTATTGCCTCACCGTCGAGAGAAAGCACCTTACCGGAGATCATTCCGGTGTTTCTTTGCGCGATCGCACTTATTGACAATATTGAAAACGTGATGAAAAGCAATACATATCTTCTGCCGAATGACATATCCATGATTATAACTTTTTACAAATTTTAACGCAAAGTTAGTCATTATAGAGTCCTCAGGAAATACTTAGTTTTAGGTATTGGATTTATTATTTCTTATAAATCAGCTACTTATAGAATTGGCTAAATGGCGAACTTCAATTCAGTGATGGTTAATAACACACCGCTGAAGATAATCGTCCTATCGCCTTAACAAAAATGATTATGATTTTACTCTCTTTTTGTGATTGGGCTGTATCCGTTCATGAAGGTATTGGAACAAAACAAAGAGAACGGGTACGATAAACAGCAAGGCCAACGTGCCGAACAAAAGACCTCCCACAGTGCTGACACCGACAGAGATGTTTCCATTGGCACCTACACCTGTTGCAAACATCAACGGCAACATGCCGAACACCATTGTAGCGGATGTCATAATAATAGGACGGAAACGAGCTTTCGCGGCAGATATTGCCGAAGCTGTAAGGCTTAATCCCTCCTTTCGCTTCGCGGTAGCATATTCTGTCAAAAGAATTGCAGTCTTTGCCAGTAGTCCGATCAGCATTATCAAGCCAATCTGCATATAGATATTGTTTTCAAGTCCCCACCAACGGGCGAACAGGAAACATCCGGCAAGTCCGAACGGTACAGCGGCTATTACTGCAAAAGGAATTGTAAGGCTCTCATACAATGCGCATAATATAAGGTAAATGAAGGCAAGACAAATACTGAAAACCAATACTGTGGTATTGCCCGATGATGATTCCTCACGAGACATACCTCCGAACTCATATCCGAATCCGGATGGCAGATACTGAGCGGCTGTTTCTTTTATCGCTGCGATAACTTCGCCCGAACTGTAACCCTCTCCTTGCTCTCCATAGACAGAAATTGACGGGAATAAATTGAACCTTGAAAGGCTTTCAGATCCATATACTCGGGTCAGTGTAATAAAATTGTCTATCGGAGCCATATCTCCTGTCGAGGTGCGTACAAAAATCCGTTTCAAGGCTTCGGTATCAAGTCTTGCATCAGGTGCAGCCTGAACCATAATACGATATAGCTTTGTAAATCGATTCAGATTAGATGAGTAGCTTCCGCCGACATAACCGGAAAGAGTGGACAGAACCTCTGAAGGCGAAACATTATGCTGAAGACATTTCACGGCGTCGACCTCTACCATATACTGAGGATATTGGGTGTCGAAAGTGGTATAAGCACGTGATATTTCAGGACGAGCGTTGAGCGAGTCAATAAAGGCTTTGGTTACTTCAAGTAATTCATCGGTAGTCGCACCTTTTCTGTCCTGTACATACAACTCAAAACCGCTACCCGTACCGTAACCTGAGATCATGGGCTGCTGTGATGCCCGTACCTGAGCGGACGGGATATTGGCAGTTCTCCTATATATTTCTTTGATTACGGAATTGATGTCCTGCCCGGAGCCTTTGCGTTCACTCCAGTCTTTAAGTTTGATATTGAACGAACCGGCAGATGCAGATTGATCGTGACGGGCATTCTTACCTGACACTCTTGAATATATGTTTATTTCAGGAATATCCTTGATAGCATCCTCAATGTCATCCATGATGGCATCGGTTTCGGCAAGGCTTGAGCCGGGGGCCACTTGTACGTTAAGACTGATGATACCCATATCTTCCTGTGGAACAAGGCCTGTTTTGGTAGTTGTCATAAGCCACCACAAGCCTCCTACAGCCAATACAAACAATAGGGTCACAATCCATTTCCGTTTGAACAGAAACATTATACCCGTGCGGTATTGACCGACTATATTGTTCAGAGAAGCATCAAATGCACAATGAAAGCGTTGGATATAGTTCATTTTTTCTCCCGACGCTTTACCGGGTCGCATAAGCAATGCACTCAGAGCCGGGCATAAAGTCATGGCGTTTATCAGCGAAATTCCCACGGCGACCGCCATTGTAAGACCGAATTGTTTATAAAATGTACCCGAAGTTCCTCCCATAAAGCAAACCGGAATAAATACCGCCATAAAGACTATCGTAGTAGTAATCAACGCCGCGGAAAGGCCCCCCATGGCAGACACTGTTGCCTGATAAGGATTCTTTTCGCCGGCATCGAATTTGGCCTGAACAGCTTCTACGACCACCACGGAGTCATCAACTACCGTGCCAATGACAAGTACGATAGCAAACAGCGTGAGCATATTCAGCGTAAAGCCGACCGCATAAAGAAATGCAAATGTCCCGATAAGAGATACAATAATCGAAATTGATGGAATCAGTGTCGCTCTCCAGTCATGGAGAAACAGATAAACAATCAGAATTACAAGTATAAGAGCTATCACAAGCGTTTCAATTACTTTGTAGATTGACGCGTCGAGAAAATCCTTCGTACTCTGAATATCGGTAAGAACCATTCCGGGAGGAAGATTCTGCCGGATTTCATCAAGAGTTCTGTCAATTTCCAGTATCACTTCATTGGCGTTTGATCCGGCAGTCTGGGCAATCATGGCATTTGCTCCGGGATGCCCGCTGGTCTGGCTGATCATTGCATAATTCTGTGCTCCAAGCTCTACGGTGGCGATATCCTTAAGCCGAAGGACACCTCCGGCAGGTAATGCCTTGACGACAAGATTCTCAAACTCACTTGCATCTTCATATCTTCCTCTGTATTTGAGAACATACTGAAAAGTATTCATTGACTCTGCCCCAAGTGTTCCTGTGGGAGATTCAATATTTTGGTCAGCAAGAACTTTGTCTATATCTGCCGGAACAAGTCCATATTGCGACATCTTGGATGGGTCAAGCCATATACGCATTGCATATTCCGCACTGAAAATGTTTACCTCTCCAACACCGGCAATGCGCGAAATCTGAGGCTCGATATTGATTTTCATGTAATTGGTCAGAAACTTTGAGTCGTACGTGTCATCTGGACTATACAGTGTTATTGATTTAAGCGTACTGTTCTGACGCTTTGTGACAGTAACCCCACTTTTTGTGACTTCTGCGGGAAGCAGACCCTGTGCGGATGCCACCCTGTTTTGAACATTTACAACGGCCATGTCAGCATCTGTGCCTTGTTTGAAATATATGGTTATTGATGCTGTTCCGGTATTTGTAGCAGTAGAGGTCATATACATCATATCCTCAACGCCATTTAAAGATTCTTCAAGCGGCACAATCACACTTTTCAACACTGTTTCAGCATTGGCGCCCGTATAGGTGGCAGAAACCCTAACCGTGGGAGGTGCTATGTTTGGAAATTGCTCAATCGGCAACTGCAATAATCCCAAAATGCCAAGAATGATTATTAGCACCGAAATCACTCCTGCCAGAATCGGACGGTCGATAAATGTTTTTACAGTCATAATGTTTTATTTTTTGAGCAAAATTACAGAATTAAACCTTACACCATCCTATCAGTCTGATAAGTAAATGACTAACGACTACAGAGTGGTGGCTAACCGATGTGGCGCGTACATTGAAAACAGTTAACTTTGCACCGGAATTACAAATACAAGAATGAAAAATATATCCACATATATCGACATCGCTTTTTGCATCATTGTCTTGCCGGTAATGATGATGATTTTCCCGATGGAGCGATGGTATCACGAGTTCCAATGGTATGTCATATCTATTGGAGCATGGCTATATAGCCTTTACTTTATAAACAGGTTTGTCACTGTTCCTTTTCTATTCAAAGGCAAGAAAGGGGCCACCATAGGAGTGCTTGTCATTGGATTCTCAATATTGGTGACCTATGTTTTTTCCCACATTTCTTTATATACCCCGAAACATAATATATATGATTTAGGGATTGAGCGATTGTTCCCATCCATTCTACACTACCAACAGGCTGTATGGTCGCTGTTCATGATTGTCGAGGCATTCAGCTTTGCAGTCGGATTGCTTACCCAGACCAATATACAGCGTTCACGCCGGAGGGCTGTTGAAGTTGAGAGAAATAAAGCCGAAATAGAACTTTATAAAGCACAGATAAAGCCACATTTCATGTTCAATACATTGAATTCACTTTATGGTCTGTTTCTTACAAAAAATGAAAATGCTCTGTCTTCGTTGGAAAAATTCATTTCAATGATGAGATATATCCACACGACGTCAATGTGTGATCTTGTTCCATTGGCCGATGAGGTAGACTATATCAATCAGTATGTCGGATTACAAAAACTGCGTCTTAATGAAATGACATCTGTTACACTGGACATAGATATCGAAGACAATGCGTTGATGGTTCCGCCTATGCTGCTGGTGACATTCGTTGAAAACTGTTTTAAGCATGGCGTCTCACCGGTTGAGAAAAGCCAGATTAAAATATCGTTGCACGAGCATAATGGTAAAATGGAATTTCTGACAAGCAACCGTATATTTCCAGTCAAGCGTATCGGTGAACACATGGGCATTGAAAACTGCCGGAAAAGGCTTGATTTACTTTATCCCGGAAAGCATGAATTGAACACGTTGAAAACCGAGGCCTTTTTTGTAGTGGAACTTCAAATTGATTTAGCAGCATGATTAAGTGTATTGCAATAGACGATGAACCGATAGCTCTGAGTATTATTCAGGAGTATTGTAAACAATATGGCGATATGGATTTGGAAACATATACGTCGCCGATTGCCGGTATGGAGCGTATAAAGTCTGTATGTCCTGACATTGTGTTCCTTGATATAGAGATGAACTCTCACAACGGAGTGGCTCTCGCTCGTGAATTACCGTCTGGAACCTGCCTGATATTTACCACTGCATATTCGCAGTATGCCCTTGACGGATTCAATGTCGATGCAATCGACTTTCTTCATAAACCGATTTTTTACCCTCGGTTTGAACGAGCAATTGAGAAGGCAATAAAATGGCTTGGTAAAAAAGAGGATAAACCACAACGTGAAACAATAGCCTTAAAGGTCGAACACAAGAATGTAGTTGTTGATATTGATGATATAACATTCGTTGAAGCGATGGATAATTATGTAAAGGTGTTCAGGCGCGGATTACCTATGGTTTTGTCGCAGATAACAATGAAGGATATGGAGTCAATATTGCCTACTGACAGATTTAATCGAGTTCATAGGTCATTTATTGTATCTCTCAATGCAATAGACAAGTTCTCAAACAGAAAAATTTATCTCCTTAATTCCGACAGGGCCATTCCTGTGGGCAGAAAATACATAGAAACATTTAACAATCTCTACAATATCTTCAAACTAAATAATAACAATTAGAGAAATGAAAAAATTTTTCAGCCTGATGCTCATCACTATTGTAGCATCAGTGTCGGCTATGGTATATGCCGGCACTCCGATCAAACAGACCGAGTTGCCCAAAGCGGCACAAACTTTCCTCAGCAAGCATTTCCCCGGAGATGAAGTCCTGAAAGCCGAAAAAGAACAGGGCCGTCGCGGTATGGAATATGAAGTTGATCTCAAAAGCGGTACAGAAGTTGACTTCCAAGAGAATGGCGATTGGAAAGAGGTCAAAGCAGCTCGTGGCAATGCTGTTCCTGAGACTATAATTCCGGCAGCTATTGCCAAGTATGTTTCGACAAATTTCAACGGTCAGTCAATCGTCGAAATCTCACGTAAACGCGGAGGCTACGAAGTGGAACTGTCCAATGGAACAGAACTCAAGCTTACAGAAGATGCAAAGCCCATGCCTGCTCGTCAGGGTGGCGGTCGCGGCAATCGCCGTTAAGCATAATACTATCCATAAAAACGAGCAAGCCTTCCGGTGCGAAATGCGTTGGAAGACTTGTTCGTTATCATACAGTTTCTGAGGTGTTTTTGGCCTGTTCTTCATGTCGGACAATGCGTCGGAATGTGCGCCACCGTTTTCCATTTCGGGAAAAATGCTGCCGGTCTGAGCGGACTGTAAATGACAAGTATAATCATCAGCGAGACAATGGCGATGACGAGAAGCCTGCCGTATATTTCTTTCATTGAAACAATAAGGGTCTGCATCTGCTCAAGACCGTAGAGCTGACCTAACGGCATAAGGGGGATCGGGGTTAAAATCGGTTATGGCAGAGCCAAGCAGAGATGCGTTTTTTGCTACGGTAAGCCGCAGAAACTCTCCAATGATGGCTGGGCTGAGTGTCGCATCCATAACCGTCCCGATAAAACTTGTGATAGTCAAAGCCTGCGGAAACACCTGAAACGGTAGCCGGCTCTGAACGATGGATGTCAGGAAAACGATTTATTTTATCACTGTGGCGGTACTCATTAAAACAAGGGGACAGACAGCATCTCTTTCTCAACACCGTATTCTATAAGGAATAGAAATACGCTAAATAGAGGAACTCATCCAGTTTTCAAGATATTCATAGCTTATCACAATCGGAGATACGCTGAATTTTGCTGTAGATTTACAATCCATTTACAGTGTAATTCTTTGTGAATTGCACTGCAAAGTGACGATTTATTTTTGATATTTCAGTCACACAGCACCAATGTAATCCATTACACCTCGGGTGTAACTGCCATAACACAAAGGTGTAACAGTAAATTTTCCTTCTCATAAGTCATCAATGGTGGCTGAACCGGTTATTGAATACAAACCGCGAGAACCACTCAGTTCCAGAATTGTAATCGGAAGTTGTGGCACCACTCCTCCAGGTGGTTTTCGGGCCAAAACCAAATTATAGTAAAGCGTAGTTTGTCATATACTTTTATATAGACGAACTCCGTTTATGGTTTGAGTATTCAATTTTCGTTTTAATACAATCATAATCAGTTTGCTCGGTAATATTTCGTAAATTTGCAGTATGTTAAAAGATGATTCAATCTTCATAAGACGACAATTAGCAATAAGCATCGTCTGTACCGTCCTGATCGTATATCCCAATATTATGTGGATGCCATGGAATGTAGCTGCCCTTCAGCCAGGAGAGGGAACGGCTTTTTGGGCAACAACAGTATATCGGTGTCTTTTCTTCTTTTGTCTTTTCTATTTACAAATAGATTTTAATCTGAAAAAATTTGAGGATGCTCATTTCTTTCCCCGACTGTGGAAGAATGTGTGGTTTTCAACGGTGGGTGCGGCTGTATTTCTAACAATATCCTTTCTGATACCGTTACTTAATATCCAGTCAGCTACCGTCGGAAAATATCTTATGTTCCAATTTATAGTGGTTTCCTTAATCTGTACCTTTATAGGTTATATAGCCTATCTTAATGAGGAACGGATTATTAAAGAAAAAGAGATTGAATGTCTTAAACTTGAAAATCTACAAAGTCGATATAATGCTCTTGCCAACCAAATCAATCCTCATTTCTTTTTCAACTCCCTCAATGGAATTTCGTCGTTGGTGAGACGAGGAGACGAAGAAATGACATTGGTATATATAGACCGTTTATCAGATATTTTCAGGTATATACTTCGTAATGACACTGACAAGCTCGTTCCGCTCGGTGAAGAAATTAGATTTGTAGAGTCGTTCAGTCACGTTATGGAAGTTCGTTTCAGCGGAAAACTGACAATTGAGATTAAGATTGACAGGAAAGCTGAGTCGGCAACACTTCCGGTTTTATCACTATTGCCTCTACTTGAAAACGTAGCCACTCACAACAGAATCGATTCTGACCATAAAATGGTTGTGAAGATTTATACCGACAATCACTGGTTGATAGTGTCTAATTCAGTTTGTCCGAAAAACACTAAAGCTGTAACCAACGGTTCAGGATTGAGCAACCTGAATATGCGATTTGAGCTTCTGACAGGGAAGAATATTAAAATAGAAAAATCCGAAAACAACTTTACAGTGAAACTACCGCTATGAAAGTATTGATTGTTGAAGATGAGACAACCGCTGCTGAAAACCTTGCCTATCTTTTGCGCAAAATTGTCCCCGATATGGAGATAGCCGGTTACACTGAAAGCGTTGAGCGCACGGTGGAATGGCTCAATGATAATCATGTCGATTTGATATTTATGGACATACATCTATCTGACGGCTCGGCATTTTCGATTTTTGAGGAAACGACCGTAAATACGCCGATTGTGTTTACCACCGCCTACGATCAGTATGCCCTTGATGCCTTTAAGGTAAACAGTATTGACTATCTGTTGAAACCGATTAAAAAGGAGGAATTACAAAGAGCATTGGATAAATTTCGGCAGCGTACCCCCGCGGAATTGATTCGGTATATCTGCCATCTCTCGAATC
This sequence comes from Bacteroides sp., assembly GCA_014802265.1. GTDB lineage: Bacteria > Bacteroidota > Bacteroidia > Bacteroidales > Muribaculaceae > Lepagella. Next base: position 17,279 of record JAAVCP010000015.1, read on the forward strand.
TAAGTCCACAACCCCTATATATCGGACGATTGCTTATTCAGGATAAAGACCATATTATTCCGGTTTCTGTTGATGAAATCAGCTGTATATACTCAACCGACCGTCAGACCAAAGTAATCTTAAAATCTGGTGACATATATTCTTACCCTCAGTCTCTTGAAAAGATTATTTCGACACTCGATCCGAAGAAATTCATAAGAGCCAATAAGCAGTATATCATAGCCCGGGAGGCGGTCAAAGACATTATAGTGTGGTTTGACAGCCGTTTGAAAGTTATACTCCACACCGAAACTCCCGAGCCTATCTACATCAGCAAAAACCGCGTTGCTGAGTTCAAAGTATGGTTAATCTCTAATTAACGTCAGTTCGGAATACAACCAGTATAAGTATTCAAGCCTTAGCTATAAACATTATCTGACACCTATTCTCGTGTAAGTTTCGCGTTCAGTTACCGTTTTTTCGTGATGGTGACGCCAACAGCTCACGCATAGGTGTTTAGACCTATATTTGCAGGTAAAACAATATCAACCTNCAATGAAAATAACTACATTCATCAACAGACCGGTTCTTTCGTGTGTGCTTTCGGTATTCATCGTAATACTCGGTCTGATAGGACTGCTGCGCCTTCCTATGGAGCAGTTTCCTGAAATAGCGCCTCCGACTGTCAGGGTTTCTGCGACATACACAGGAGCCAATGCCGAGACACTTCAGCGTTCAGTAATCGCCCCGCTGGAAGAAGCCATCAACGGAGTAGAAGGAATCAATTACATGACCTCCTCTGCCAACAATAATGGACAGGCAACCGTGACCATTTATTTCCGTCAGGGGACTGACCCGGATATGGCGGCGGTAAACGTGCAGAATCGTATAGCGCAGGCACAGGGACTGTTACCTGCCGAGGTTGTGCAGTCGGGGGTGAATGTACGCAAAAGCCAGAACAGCACGGCAAAGATTGTGGCGTTATACAGTCCTGATGACCGTTTTGACCAGAAGTTCATTTTCAATTATTTCAAGATAAACATTGAGCCGCGACTGGCACGAGTTCCGGGTGTGGGAGATATTACCCTGTTCGGCTCGGATTACTCTCTGCGTATATGGCTCGACCCTGCTAAGATGGCGGTTCACGGTCTTGTCCCTTCGGATATAGAGACAGTTCTCGCAGAACAGAATATCGAGATTCCGACAGGCACACTTGGAGCCGATGGCGAGAATACTTTTCAGTTCGCACTGAAATATCGAGGTCGATATGAGACTGAGGATGAATTCCTGCAACTTGTAGTCCGCTCCACGGCGGACGGTGGAATATTGCGCTTAGGCGATGTTGCCGAGGTAGAACTTGGACAGCTTAGCTATTCGGTAAAGAATGAACTTTCAGGACATCCCGGGACCAACTGTATGATAGCACAGATGCCCGGTAGCAACGCCAACGAGGTTGTGGCGCGTATTGACGATGTAATATCGCAGGTTTCCGAAGATTTACCCGACGGACTTGTGCTTACCGAGCTTATGAGCGTCAAAAGTTTTATGGACGCATCCATATCGAATGTGACCAGGACACTTATCGAGGCAATTGTGCTTGTGGTGCTGGTTGTGATGCTTTTTCTTCAGAATATCCGTTCTTCCATCATTCCAGGTATAGCTATACTTGTGTCACTTATAGGCACGCTCGCATTTCTCTATTTCGCAGGGTTCTCACTGAATATGCTCACTCTCTTTGCCCTTGTGCTTGTAATAGGTACCGTTGTCGATGATGCGATAGTTGTGGTCGAGGCGGTACAGTCGCAGTTTGACGAGGGTGTCAAATTACCATACGAAGCCACTGTAAAGGGAATGAAAGGAATAACACGACCGCTTGTAACCACATCTCTGGTTTTTATGGCTGTGTTTATCCCAGTATGTTTTGTCGAGGGTGCAATCGGTATTTTCTACCGTCAGTTCGGACTGACTATGGCGGTTGCAGTCCTTATCTCGACATTTAACGCCATGACACTCAGTCCGGCTCTATGTGTGCTGATAATGAAGCCGACAGAAAAGAGCAACCGCTTCAAGACGGCATTCAACGCCGCATTTGATGCCATCGGCATCAAATACATGGCTTCTCTTTCCATTTTGTTCCGACACAGATGGATTACAGTAATGTCGATAATTGTCGCCGCTGGAGCTTTCGCAATACTGCTGAACACGACCAAGACAGGACTGGTTCCCAACGAGGATACCGGAACTATTGTGGTCGATGTTCAGGCGGCTCCGGGTACATCGCGCGCAAGGACAGAACAGATCTTGAAGGAGGTCGAGGAAAGGATTTCCGATATTCCGCAGTTCAATATCTATTCAAAATCAATAGGAACGGGTATGCTCGGCGGTCAGGGTGCCTCAAATGGAACATTCATAATCCGTCTGAAACCGTGGGCGCAAAGAAAAGGGAAACGCGATGACAATAAATCTGTGATTACCGAGATTTACAGCCGCCTCGCGGATATAAAGGATGCCCGCATAATGTCGTTTGCACAGCCCATTATCGCAGGATATGGAGTGACCAACGGTTTTGAGGTGCATATACAGGATTATTCCGACAAGTCAGTAAAAGAGCTTGAATCGGTGACGCAGACATTTATATCCGAGTTGATAAAACGTCCGGAGATAGCGATGGCTCAGACGAATTTCAATTCCAACTACCCTCAGTACAAGGTCGAGGTCGATGCGGCAAAATGTAAACGTAACGGAATCTCGCCCGTAGAACTATTGCGTACACTCGGCGCATACGTTGGCGGTTCATATTCGTCCAATATTAACCGTTTCTCTAAATTATATCGCGTCATGTTGCAGGCTCCCTCAGAAGGAAGAATCAACGAAGAATCGTTGAAAGGAATTTTTGTAAGGAACAACTCTGGAGATATGTCGCCGATAAGCAACTATATAACCCTGACACGGGTATATGGCGCGGAATCACTAACACACTTCAATCTTTTTCAGTCAATAGCCATAAACGGCACACCCGCCGACGGCTATAGCTCGGGGCAGGCGATAGCAGCGATTAAAGAAGTGGCAATGCTGACACTTCCCGCCGGTTACGGCTATGAATTCGGAGCAATGACCCGTGAGGAAGCCGAGACTGGTAATAGCTCTACATGGATATTTATAATCTGTGTCATATTTATTTATCTGATTCTCGCCGCGCTCTATGAAAGCCTTACAATTCCATTAGCTGTAATTCTCTCAGTTCCATTCGGACTTGCAGGTAGTTTTCTCCTTGCATGGATATTCGGGCTGGAGAACAATATCTATATGCAAACTGGAGTCATTATGCTGATTGGGTTACTATCCAAAACAGCAATCCTGATAACTGAATATGCAGTGGAGACTGTCCGACAGGGCAAAGCCATAAAGACAGCGGCACTATTGGCAGCCCGTCACCGCCTACGCCCCATAATAATGACATCGGCGACTATGATACTCGGACTATTGCCTATGATATTTGCGACCGGAGTAGGCTCCAACGGCTCTAAATCACTTGCAATAGGAGTAATCGGAGGAATGATATTCGGAACAATCGCATTACTTTTTATTACTCCTGCACTTTTTATTCAACTCGCAAATAGAAAATAATATGGGTTATACCATTATTAATAATCTTGTTTTGATAACTAATTTACTTCTAATGAACAAAGTTCTAATTGTAGAAGCCTCCGACTCCGATTGTCGGCTGATGTCCGGTTTGCTCACACGAGCCGGGTATGATCCTATCATCGCTGAGTACATGGAGGCGGCGAAGCAGGAGGTGACGAAACTGTCACCGGGTGCAGTGATTGTCACGGCAATGAAGTTCCGGCACGGCACTGCAAAGGAGTTAATTAATTGGCTGAAGGAGGAGGGATATAAGTTCCCCGTCTTGGCCGTAGTGGATAATCTGGTTCCGATGGAGATCATCGACGTGATGTGTGACTGGGGCGCGGTGAACATAATCCAGCGTCCGGCCATCGACAAGCAACTCGTCGAGATGGTGAACAAGTATGCCAGCAGCGAGAACGTCATGTTCTTTCTTGACAATACTCTCATACGTCGAAAGAGTGCAGACTTTCGTGGTATTGAGCAATCCATCGAGAAGATAGCGGCTACAAACGCCAACACCATCATCTTCGGAGAAATCGGCATGGGCAGGGAGCAGGTTGCCCGTGAGATATACGAACACAGCTCACGGACACAGAAACCGATCATAGTGATTGAGGCCGGCGGTGCGCCACACATCGGTAAGCATGACCCAAAGTCTGACCGTAGCGAGACATACAACCGAATAAAGGGCTACTTCACCAATGCCGATGGCGGGACAATCATCCTGAAGAATTTGGAGTTGCTGACTTTCGACAAGCAATCGGTATTGCTCCACATCCTTGAAACTGAGCATCCAAATGTAAGACTCATATGTACTGCGGACCCTCTCATTCTTCAGATGGTGAAGGACAAGGAGTTTCGGGCAAACCTGTTCTACCTTCTCCGTGCGACTGACATACGCATACTTCCCTTACGCGATGTTACCGAGGATATACCCGGACTTGCCGACTTCTTCCTGACACGCCATGCGAAGGACAACGACGAGCCTAAAAAGCATCTTGACGCGTCAGCCTTGAAAGCTCTCAAGCTCCACCCGTGGCCCGGCAACATCAGGGAGCTGCACAACGTCATAATCCTTGCCGCNTACANCACCGAAGGAGATACAATCTCNGAAAGTGACCTTGACATAAGCGAGTCAGCTCCGACTCCTGAAACGAGCCTGTTGCTTAAAGACCCGAATAAAGACCGTGACCGCATCATCGAGGCTTACCGCCGAGGTGGATCGTGGACAGCAGCTGCAAAGTTGCTTGGAATATCGGAACGAGCTCTGCTTGAACAGCGTAAGAGGCACGGCATAAACAAGAAAGGGCAGGTAGAGTCTTGACATGAGCCAAAAAATTTGCTAACTTTGCAGTCGCAAAACAGCAATTATCGTGACCGAAGCGTCGGTCATATTGAAAATATAGGATAACATAACTTCCGCTTAGGTTCTCTTGTAAATCTGGAAAATTTCAAAGAACGAGCTTGGCGTGTAGATTATGCTATGCTTATCGCATAGCGTGCATACACACTAAATCGTTCAAGGCATTCCAGAGCCGTCAAGAGAGTTAGCGTGACCTGCACGCTATTTTTCTACCTTTACCAAACCTTAATCTATCCCTCAAAAATCCTTCATTTTTCGGAAATTTCTTCCGCTTTCCTTACCATTATGCGAGTCTCTATTTTTAACAATTTACCAACTCGTGTGTTTTATTTTCCACTGACTTAGATACTTACAATTTTAACACTCGCTAAATCGACGTTTCAGGCAACCATAAGGTTATAATACCAAACGAGGCGCAAAACCTCAGTAAGTTAAACCCAAAAACAAATAACCGTATGGAAGCAACAACTCCCTCGAACACCACAGGCTTCGACAGGAAGCCCAAGTCAAAAAACAGAAAGTCCAACCGCAAGTCAGGCAAAAGAAAGGGCGGTTTCAATCCGACGGCGGCAATGCCCTCCGACGTGACCGCATGGCTCTACGGCTCTTTATTCCTCATGGCTGCGGCAAAAATCCTCGCACCCTTCATCGGTCTCACCACTCTTGAACCACAGTCAACATCCGTAAAAAACGACTGAGCCGATGACACAGACACATATCGAGGGTTTCAATCAATCCACTCAGGCAGGAGTATCGCTTTCAGATGTCCGCGCACGTAGTCCCTGCCGACAGCACACGGGAAACCGTCCGCAGCTTTTATTTCGCGGTGAGCCTATCATACTTCTCGACGATATTGTTTCAGGGCTGAATGTCAGCGAGAAAACAGTAAAGCGATACCGTGACTCAGGAAAGCTCGAAGTATATGAGAGCATCGAAGGCAATATCAAGTTCGTCCTTCAAAGCGACCTCGACAGGTTTCTCGAACAATCCTTCATAAGTTCTTCCCATCCAGAATACAGAACCGTGAAGCGAAAATCCTAAATCCGGCGGAAACGCCAAACACCACCACTAAATCCTTTATAAATTATGGACCAGACTCCAGATCAGCCAGAAGTGCTGATTGCCCGAAACAACGAGACCGGGCAGGTGGGAGCGGTTGTCGGTCAGAACCCCGACGGCACTCCCAAGATGGCAGACCCCAAGTCAACGCCGTTCAGCGAACTTGTAAAGTTCACCAAAGGGCAGAACCCCCTCGAAGCGTTCATGTCAAACTTCATCCGGCAGGCCAAGAACCCCACACAGTTCAGCTTCTTCAAGTTGAAGGACGAGAATTACCAGCTTGTCGGTCCGGCAATGGCAGACCTTATCCAGAAGCCCGGCGAAAATGCCGACATGCTCAAGCCCTACGAGGTTGAGATCAAGGCTCCCGGACAGTCCGCAAGTCAGACTCAGGAGCAGACACCAGAGCAGAAGCCGGAAAAGAATACAGAACAGGCTCCTACGCAATCTGCGAAGACGGAGCCCATCGACCCCAACCGCATTGACTGGGCGAAGATAGAACAGCAGTGGGGCATAAAGCGCGACGACCTTGAGAAGTCAGGGGCATTGGAACAGATGGTATATAACCACAAGTCGCCGCAGCTGTTCACCGTGACGCCCCAGTTCGGAGACGAGAAGTTCTCGCTTCAGGCGAAGCTCTCTTTCCGCACCAACCCCGACGGCTCATACTCACTTGTGCCACACTTCATCCGCAATGAGCCGCAGCTTGATCAGGAATTCAAGGGGTACACATTCACGAAGGAGGACAAGGCGGAACTCCGCAAGACCGGCAACCTCGGCAAGGTGGTAGAGCTTGCCGATCCCAAGACCGGGGAATTGCAGAAGAGCCTCGTGAGCATCGACAAGCTCACCAACGAGATTGAGGCGATCCCGGTCAACAAGATATACATCAAGCCCAAGGTCGCAAACATCGACCTCGACATGAAGTCAATAGGCATCCTCAAAAACGGAGGACTCATCAGGGAGCAGCACATAGAACTCCCCAACGGCGCGAAATTCACCGCCGACCTGCAATACAGCGCGTCGAAGCGCGACATCGTCTTTGTAAACTCAGACCTCTACCGCCACAATCAGGCACAAG
>JAAVCP010000016.1 GCA_014802265.1 Bacteroides sp.
CTACATTCCATCGCTGATACTGCTTGGAAAAACGGTCAATCTCCACTTGACGCTATATTGGCTCTCGTCTAAAATGACGGGACGACTCATTATGTCTTTGACTTTCGCTGAATAGTTACGATATTTTATATTGTTATCATTTTATACTGCAAAAATAGGAAAAAGTTCTATTATTTGCAAGTAATAATAGAACTTTTTCTGTTATTTAACATTTAGTCTTCTTCTTGGGAAGGGTCGGGGTGGTTGGCGATTTGTGCGAGACGCAACTTTTCGGCTGATTTTCGCCATGAGTCGGCTTCCTTGCGGCATCGTTCTTTCTCACTATCGGGACGGGTATCGGAATCAGCACGCTCTTGAAACATCATGGCAATCATCTCTGCTGCTTCCCACTGCCCACAATAGTAGGCATCTTCAAGATATTTCCTTGCCAAACGGAAAGCTGGTTCTTTGCAGCCTATTCCTTCAGCAAGCATGGATCCGGCACGGTAGGCGTATCCGGCAGGGTCGTCGGTGGCGGCTATCTCGGTCCAGCGCAATGCCTTTTCGTTTAATTCGGGGTCTTTGAACTCTTTATATTCGGCATAATCATAGTAGTAGTCACTCAGTTTTGCAGCTGCCTCTTTATTGTGTTTGCCGATTATTTCATAGTGCTCAATGGCTATTTCGCGATCGCCTCCTCTTGCACTGTCCCAAAAGAAGTCACCGAGCCAAAGGTGGGCATCTTCCGCCCATGAGCTATCGGTGGCAGCGCATCTCTCCATAAATCTTTCGGCATCGTAGTGGTCATATTTCTGGCGTGGTCCACTATGGAGTTGATCCGGGGTTTCGCCGTGTTCACACATAATTCCCAAAAGATAGAGGGCTATCCCTTCTTTTTCGTTAGCCGCTTTCTCAGCATACTCAAAAGCTTTGTCTAAGTCGAATTCTACTCCGATTCCTTGATGGTAGATAAATGCCAACAGTCCGTCGCGCTCCGGACCTTCCGGAGCATCCATGACCAGTTTCAAAGCCTTTTTACAGGTGTTGGCATTGTCGCGGTCATTTCCTAATATTTTCCAAAAGTCTTTAGATAGTCCCATATAATCTAAATGTTGATGCAGCTAAATTAAGACGGTATCTACGCAATTATTGCGGAGCACAGTACCAAATATTAATGATTTAGGAATCATTGCAGATTGATTTTTATCTTATTTTAGGTGCATTAAGTCTAAAAATGATGTGTTAATAATCTGCAAAGATACACTAAAATAATCAGATTGCAGAATAATTGACTAAGATGATTTACTCTTTTGTTATTTTCGAGTGCTTTTAGGGGGATTTATGGAGATGGTGATGGCTGTCGTGAAGTGTTCAGAATAAAAAATTATGACCCGTTTATGATTTTTGAAAAGTGTTCAAAATCAAATTTTGTGTTCAAAAATGGAGAAAAGTGTTATGGCTAGTGAACTTTCAGCCCATTAGCCATAACACTTTTGTTAGTTGAGTATAAGGCAGAAACGACATATTAAATTTTTCATAGCCTTATTTTATTTTTATATAATTTGGAATTGTATTTATATGTTAGGATGTATAAGCCGGTATTAATGTTATTTAAGTTTATACGATCACCACAAGCTGAATAATAAACTGATCTGCCGTTGATATCGAATATACGTATATCGTTGACTAATGCATTGAAATTAATGGAATAACCATTCAAATTGAAATTGATAGGGCTGTTCTCAGATATATCTTTGATTCCAGCGTTGTTATTAAGCTCCTTCAGACGTTCCAGGATATCTTCATCATAAATGTAGTCGGTGGTGAATAATATATCAGCCGAGACCCAGCCGAATAAATTACCGGCAGTTACTGTGAAATACTCACCCCAGTCGGCTGCATCGTATATCCAAGTCATATCATTCCCTGTAATTTCAATATCTTCACAATAATTGAAGAAGTAAAACGGCACGAACTGATGATCCTGTGAGGTTAAAAAATGAGCTTCAGATGCATCATTAAAATGCAGATCAAAGGTTAAAGATCCATTTGGATAGATCATATCATTTTCCCAATCATATGAATATGTAAATTTGATATTATCTATAACCGGTCTGTTCGGAAGCACGCCCAACTTGATTGGGAATGAGTCTTCTCTACCATCGGCAGCCTTAAATGAAATCATCATTTCAAAAAGATCACGATTTAAATTTTCGTCATATAATCTGAAAGCATCATTCCATGCGACCCAGAAATCAAGCTCTGATAAATTGACAGTGAGAAAAGAATCTGTTGAATCTTCAAGGGTAAATATATTATAACCTCCTGAATTTTGCAAAATTTTAATTGACCATTCTCCTTTGATAGTGGGGTCGGATAGATAAAACACTAATTGATCGGGTGAATTGAATATGCTATCTGCGTTGTGGAATGTTGAGTTTTGTTCAATCCTACGTGAAATCAGCTCTTCTGCCTTTATGCCAAATGCACTTATTATGACGCACTTTAAGCAGAGCAACAGTGTAATTATTCTCAGTGAATTCATTGTCTTATGATTTTAGTTACATTTATAATACGATTGTTACGAGTATGTCTAACGATTAAAACACCTTTCTGTGATATAGAACTTAGATCAGTCAGATTAGTGTAACTTCCGAGTTTATGCCCAGAAGTATTATATACCTAATACTTATCTAAAATTATTTGGTATACTGTAGGTATTAGTATTATTCGATTTAGGTAGATTATTTTCGTTCCTTTCATAATCATCATACAATACCATATCTTCTACAACTTCTTTATTCAATTCAGTAGTCTTCGTATCTATGGAAGAGATGCCGGGCTCTGTGGCACTTATTGAAGCAGGGAATAAAGAGGCTCCTGCAAATGCCAAAATTGAGGTGATGGTTAGTTTAAATTTGTCCATGATAAATTGGTTTTATATGGGTTGATTTTTACTAAAATTTGATGCTGCAAAATTAGATAATAACCCTTGAAAAACCAAAATACCGATCTGCCTCGTTAAATTTGTAAACTACATAAAATCAGTGATATAAATACAGGCATTTTGGGCAAATCTGCCTCACATATAAAGAGGGTACTGAAAAGGGGTGTTTTTCAGTTAAAGAAGGAGAGATATTCATCTTTAAGGGGGGAGTCAGAGGTGGAAATTTTTCGTTTGAGGTTAGCTTTCCTTTTATGTATAAGTTCGGGCTTAAGGTTGAGGAAAAGGGCGATGATCTTAGGCTCGAGTCCACAGATGGTATATATAAACAAGGGATATTCCCACTCGTTGAGAGCAGGGAAATCTTCCCTAAAATTCTTCATAAGATTGTTGAAAGAGGTATTGATTTTTGTTTCAATCGTTGCCATGGCCTTATTGTCGGAACTGAGGCGGGACATAAGGGTTTTCACCTTACTATAGATTTTTGCCTGCGAATTCTTATGACCTTCATGCTGGAAATAAGTCTGACAGAGCTCGCTGAACTCTGTGAATTGGTTAGCCATCAGATCGCGTATTATAATCCGGGAATCAGAGACAGCAGTCTTTAGGTTTTCAATTTCAGTGGCGTAGTGTTTGTCGGCTTTATCCCTATTGTTTGTTAGTTCCCTAACCATATCATGAAGGGTACTTATAGTTTTCGTGTCAGCATCCTTGTCTCGGCTCAGTACGCCGTTTTGGTAGGTGACAGTTTTAACTGTCTCATTGAGTCGGTTGATTGCCTCCATATCAGCGTCTCTATTCATAGACAGGATCTTGTTCTTACGCATAAGCAATAGAATTGCGAGAGCTGAGGTTATGATTGCCAGTATTATAATCCCAATCCACAGAATCTTTTCTCTTTTATGGGCTGCCAGAATAATCTGTTCTTCACTCTGCTCAAATTTGATTATCTCTGCGGCGAGGTTGCTGGACCATGTTTCATGCAGTGCATTGTTTTGCTGATCAATGGTATTATATAGACCGTTGATGGCCTCTACGTATTTTTTATCATGTATCATAAGACTGACATACAGTTCCTTGTCATCCGGATCAAGGACAACTAATTTTTTCTCCATTTCCCGGGCTTTATTAATCTCTCCAAAATGTAGGTGGAGTATACCGAGTCGATAATAATCTTTGGCTATCATGAGATTTTCGCCTAATTCATAAATCTCAGAGTAGAGTTTATATGCATTATCATACTTATTAAGGTACCAATATGAATCTGCGATTATAGTCAAACTATATTTCATTAGGGACACATCATTAATATCCTTTGCATATTCATATGCAAGCTGAGCATATTTGATGGCAAGTGGGTAATTTCTTATGGCAAGATAGCTGCGCGCCATATCGTAGCAGGCATTATAGCTATAATTGTACGCCTTCACTGCCTCGAAATTTTTCTGTGATTTTTTATAATAGGAGAGGGCATTCTCCCAATTATATATTTTTGTGAATGTGTCACCAATGGAACGGTAGACCAAAGCGAGGCGCATAGTGTCATTATCAGCAGCAGCTATTTTCTCGGCGCGGATAAGATCGATAGCGGCAGCCGTATATTGCCCGAGGTTGGATTTTACAAGACCGGAGTAGAAGTAAGCGCGTGCAGCGTCGTGGCGGGAACCGTGATCTTTATAGTACGCCATTGCGGAGGCTACGTGGTCGGTGATGGTGTCATCGATGCCCACCTTATAGCGTGCCTCAGCCATGAGGAGGTGGAAGCGCGCCTTGTCAGGGATAGAGGCAAAGCGTGTGGTATCGGCATTTTGAAGGAGGTTAAGGACAGAGTCGGGGTTTATGGCTATTCCGGTCTCAGCATCGTCAAGGAATTGCCTGTTGGCATTGTCGCGACAGCCTGACATAGATATGATAACAATAAGCAATATTGGAAACCAGAATAGATATGTGCGGCGAAGCAGTCCGGAGAATAGAGAGGTTGAATGCATAGTCGTGGTTGATAGAGTGAAAAATATGATTGCAAAAGTAATAAGAAATTTGATTCTTATGAAATAAACATAAGAAATTATGGGTTAATATTTGTGGGAGCAAAAGGAATGTTGTAATTTTGCATTCGGAAAGTGGAAAAATTTGGCTGCTTGCGACCACTTGAAAAAATGCTAAAACTGCACATTGGGGGATTGACCTGCCTTCAAGCCTGCAAAATGGCGCGAAGGCTAAGAAGCAGAGCATTTGGAGGCAACAGCGTCCGAATGCTTTTTTGTTGTATTGGCAGTCAAAACCGCTAAAAACTAAAAAAGAAATTTAAAATGAGCTACTTATTCACATCAGAATCAGTGTCGGCAGGTCACCCTGACAAGGTTGCCGACCAAATCAGCGACACACTCCTTGACGAATTTCTTGCCCGTGATCCGCAAAGCCACGTGGCGATAGAGACTCTCTGCACCACCGGTCAGGTGGTGGTGGCAGGCGAGGTGAGCAGTGAGGCATACGTTGACCTTCATGCGAGTGTGCGCGAATTAATAAAGGAAATAGGTTATAACCGTGGTGCATACCGCTTCGATGGTGATTCATTAGGGATCCTCTCTGCTATTCACGAACAGAGCGGCGACATCAACCGTGGCGTGAGCCGTGGCGATCAGCTTGCACAAGGTGCCGGCGATCAGGGTATGATGTTCGGATATGCCGTAGATGAGACAGAAAACCTTATGCCTTTGACCCTTGACCTTTCCCACATGCTTCTCCGCGAACTTGACGAAATAAGAAAAGAAGGAAAGGAGATGGCATACTACCGTAAAGGGAAACTGAAAACTTATCTGCGCCCTGATGCCAAGAGTCAGGTCACTGTGGAGTATTCCGATGACCGTAAACCTCTGCGTGTAGACACAATTGTCATATCCACACAGCATGATGAGTTTATCGAGCCTCTCAATGACACAGACAAGGCACGGGAGCGGGCTGACCAGGAGATGCTTAACACTATCCGTGAGGACGTGGAGAAAGTGCTTTTGCCAAGAGTGATAGCCAAACTTCCGGAAGATATACAGAAGCTGTTTCAGGGTGGCTACAAACTTCACGTCAACCCAACAGGAAAATTTGTACTTGGCGGTCCTCATGCCGATACGGGTCTGACCGGCAGAAAGATCATTGTAGATACCTATGGCGGCAGGGGTGCCCACGGCGGCGGCGCTTTCTCAGGTAAAGATCCTTCGAAGGTTGACCGCTCGGCAGCATATGCATGTCGTTGGATTGCCAAAAACATGGTGGCAGCAGGCGTTGCCCGTGAAATGCTCGTTCAGGTAAGTTATGCCATCGGTGTGGCTGATCCGGTCAATATATTTGTCAATACTTTCGGTACAGCCGCCGAAGGGATCACCGATGCTCAAATCGCTGACAAGATAAAGGAACTGTTTGACCTGCGTCCGGGTGCCATAGAAGCAGCCTTGAAACTCCGCAATCCCATCTATCGGGAGACAGCTTCTTACGGTCACATGGGAAGGGTGCCTGAGACGGTGGTGAAAACTTTTAGTTCTCGTTATGACCAGGCACCAATCAGTCGTGAAGTGGAGCTTTTCACATGGGAGAAAACCGATATGGTAGACAACATAAAGAAAGCTTTCAATCTCGTGTAAAGATGGCTTTGAGGGTGGATTCCCCTATATTATGGTGAAAAATCATTAAGATTTTACAGTTAAAATTGTGGATTTAAGCCAAAAGTGTTACCTTTGCGTTCTGAAATGAATCAGGACGCAATGTCTGTAGCGTCGAGTGTGTCTCCGGGCATGTCGGCGCAGCAGATTTTTGTGGACTAACCTTCATCAAAGAATTAATTAAACATAAATATCAGCTATAGCAAAGAATGGCAACATTAGAGAAAATTAGAAGCAAGTCAGTGTTTCTGATCGTCGTGATCGGCGTGGCACTGCTTGCCTTCATCGTTGGAGATGCGATCACCAACAGCCGTAATCTCTTCGGAGACCACACGACCGTGGCAAAGGTAGGAGGGAAGAAGATAGACTATACCGACTACATTCGTAAGCGTGAAGAACTCAACGGTCAGCTTGAACAGGCACGTCGTCAGAACCCTGCACAGTATGCTAATTTCGACGCCCAGCTTCTTTCACAGATGGCACTTGACCAGCTCGTCAGCGAGTCACTCCTCAGCGAGGCAGCTTCAAAAGCAGGAATCGAAACTTCTGCCTCCCAGCTTAGTTTCTATGTTCTTCAGAATCCGGTCAACCCCCACCTTCAGGAGATTGTGCAGCAGCTCAACTCTTCAGGTTTGGCTATATCAACTCCTCAGCAGGCGTATGAGGTGATTTTTAATCCCAAGCGCAATGGCTTCACTGAGGCTCAGATGGCTCCTTTCCAGAGAGCATGGGTGGCTATGGAGGAAGAGACAAAAGAGATGATCCGCCAGCAGACCTATCAGAAACTTCTCTACGGAACAATAAAGGCAAACGAGCTTGACAAGAAGGCTCTCTACAACGATTATATCTCTACAAGCACCGTAGACGTGGCTTATCACCCCTACGGACATATTGACGCAGAGAAATATCCTGTTGATGACGCTGCCAAGAAGGCAGAATATGAGGAAGTGAAGAAACGCTTCAAGGTTAACGAGCCTACCAAGGACGTGGCTTTCGTAGCAGTGTCTATTTCTCCTTCTGCTGCTGACCGTCAGGCTGCGAAACTTCTTGCCCAGAGGACGGCTGATGAGCTTCGTGACAGCGCCGCTCAACTCAGCAAAGACCTCAAGAAAGAGGGCATTGTGCTTACCCGCAATGAGCGTCGTGCCAAAGACCTTCCTAACGGTAAGGTGAAGGATTATGTGCTCTCGGCACGTCGTGACTCTGTGAGCCTTGTGTCAGAGACAATCAAGGGCTTCACTCTCGTAAAGATGGGCAAGCGCACCACTGCGATTGACTCAATCCAGCTTAACCTCGTACAGGTTATCGGCACCGGTCTCCCCGACAAAGTGCTTGCAAGCCTTAACAGCGGGCTTCCTGTGGATTCTCTTGCCGGCAAGTTCTCTTCCGACAGTGTTATGGCGCAGAAAGAGATGTGGATCACCCTCTTCAATGCTCAAGGACGTACAAATGCCCTGGAGTCAGGTCAGCTTGACTCTCTCTTGAAGGCAGGCAGCAAATATATAGCCCTTATGAAGAGTGACCAGGGTGCGGTGCTTGCAAAGGTTACGGCAAGAAAAGCCCCTGTTGAGATTTATGAATATGAAGAGGTGACTTACGATCTTAAACCCAGCACAAAGACTCTTAACGAAGAGCGTACGAAATTTGAGAAGTTCCTTGATGAAAATAAGACCGCTAAAGNTTTTGTTGCTAATGCAGCAAAGGCTGGTTACTCGATTCAGGATCTCAGCCTTACGTCTTCCGCTCCTGCTGTGCCCCGAATGGCTAATGCACAGATATATTATCCGGACAGCCGCCAGGTGGTGCGTTGGGTGATGATGGACGGCAAGCCCGGTCAGGTGAGCCATATCTACGAGTCGAAAGACGCACTTACCCCCGCTCTCTATGCAGTGGCTGTGGTAAATGAATATGATGAGTATGCTCCGCTTTCAAATTCAGGTGTAAGCAACTATGTGACTGACATGGCACGCAAGTCAAAAGTTGGAGACGAACTCATGAAGCAGTATCAGCCTAAGGCTGGCAGCATGGCTTCGGCAGCTGAGGCAATGGGTGTGGAAGCACGCAACGACAGCACCTTCCGCTTTGGTCGCAGCACTACCGTGCGTGACGCAGCTGTGGTGGGACAGATTGCAGGTAGCAAACCCGGCAAGGTGGTTCTCGTAAAGGGTGACAACGGTGTGTATGCTTATCAGGTAACCGGCACTTCCACTCAGAACTTCCCTTACAGCGAGCAGCAATATGAGCAGCAATACTTCCAGCTTGTCAATCCCAATATGGGCGAGATGCTGAAAGGGGCAAAGAATGTGAAAAATAATATCTACAAGTTTGAAGCAGGCGATTGATGCTTCAATGCCAACTGAACGATAACATCGCGAAGGGTCGGTGCCGTTTCCCGGCGCCGACCCTTCGCCATAAAAAATAATAAGATGCAAGTAACCACACAATTGCCGCCATTGATTGGCATGACTCTTGACCAGCTTACGAAGGTAGCTCTCTCCGGAGGGATGCCTAAGTTTGTGGGTAAGCAGCTTGCCGAATGGCTATATAAGAAGAAGGCTGTCGCCTTCGATGAGATGGTCAATATCTCGAAGAAAAACCGTGAATGGCTCAGTGCCAATTATGTAATCGGACGTCAGGCACCTGAGTCACGCCAGAAATCGACAGACGGCACCGTGAAATATGTATTTAACCTTGGTGGCGGAAAAAACATAGAGAGTGTCTATATTCCTGACAAAGACCGTGCCACCCTCTGCGTGTCATCGCAGGCAGGGTGTAAGATGAACTGCTATTTCTGTGCCACCGGTAGACTTGGATTTAAGGCAAATCTGACTCCGGCGCAGATCATCAACCAGATTCTTAGTATCCCACCCAGAGCGCAGAAAGGGGAAACCCCAGCCATGGACTTGACCAACGTGGTATTCATGGGCATGGGTGAGCCTCTTGACAATCTGGAGGCGGTGCTCCCTGTGATAGAGATTCTGACTGCCCCCTGGGGAATGGCGTGGAGTCCGAAGAGAATAACTGTCTCCACCGTTGGGAAGCTTCCTCAGCTTAAAGATCTGTTGGAGAAAACGCAGGTGCATGTGGCTGTCAGCCTGCACACGGCAGACTCACGTGAGCGCGAACAGTTGATGCCCGCTCAGAAGGCGTTCCCCATATCAAGCGTGATCAAGATGCTTGCCCCATACGATTTCAGCCATCAGCGCCGGTTATCGTTTGAATATATAATGTGGCGTGGTGTAAACGACGATATCGCTCATGCCGACATGCTGGTAAAGTTGATAAAAGGGCTTGATTGCAGGGTGAACCTGATACGCTTCCATAAGGTGCCCGACGTGGAGCTTCACCCGGCAAGCGACGAGAGGATGATAATGTTTCGCAATTATCTTAATTCAAAAGGTATCACTGCCACGATCCGCAGTTCACGCGGTGAGGATATAATGGCTGCGTGCGGCATGTTGGCAGGGAAGAAAAACGATAAAAACAAATAGTGATGACACAACCTATAAGAGTGGGTATCACCCACGGTGATATAAATGGTGTAGGGTATGAGGTCATTCTGAAGGCACTTTCCGACGAGACCATGACCGAGCTTTGCACCCCGGTGATATTCGGCTATCAGGAGATAGCCGAGAAATGTCGTCTCGGATTGGAACTGGAAGATATGAAACTCCATGCCTCTCCCTCTGCAGCGGAGGCTCAGGATGGCAGGGTTAATATTGTGGAAATCGGTGATGAAGTGCCTGAGCTGACTCCCGGGGAGGGTACGCCTGTCTCCGGGAAAGCCGCTGTAGATGCGCTGCACATGGCGGTGGAGGCATTGAGGCAGAATGATATTGATGTGCTTGTCACGGCTCCGATTTCTAAGGAAGCTGTGCAGGGAGATGAATTTAGGTTTCCGGGTCATACTGAGTTTCTGGAGGAGGCAATCGGAGATGGAGCAAAAGCCCGAATGATTCTTTTTGATGACTATGTAAGGGTTGCGCTTGTCAGCACTCATCTTCCTCTTTCGCAAGTGGCAGCGGCTGTCACAAAAGAAAGTGTGGAGGCTGCCGTGGTGTCGCTTAACGATTCTCTGAAAAGTGATTTCGGGTTTGAACGTCCGTGTATTGCAGTTCTCTCCCTCAATCCTCATGCCGGCGACGGCGGAGTGCTGGGCAACGAGGAGAAGGAGATAATAGAACCGGTTATAAAAGAGATGAGAGACAGTGGGATACTTGCATTCGGTCCATTTGCAGCTGACGGATTTTTCGGAATGGGAGACTACCGTAAGTTTGACGGCGTTGTGGCTATGTATCACGATCAGGGGCTTGCTCCGTTTAAGGTGCTTGCCGGAGAGCGCGGAGTGAATTTCACTGCCGGATTGCCGTATGTACGTACATCGCCTGACCACGGGACAGCTTTCGGGATTGCATGGAAGGGGATTGCTGACGAGACTTCAATGAGGGAGGCGATATATAAGGCAATTGATATTTTCCGCCGCCGTCAGATTTATGCTTCTGCCATGGCAAATCCTTTGAAGAAACACACCACCGACCGTCCCGACAGGGGTGAGCGTCAGGATCGTTATGGGAAAAAAGAGAAGCAGTCTAATGCTCCTAAATCTCAAGAGGGGCAGCAGAAGGAACCCAAAGATGAACAATTAGAGAATCAGGAGTCATGAATTTTGGAATAATAGCGGCAGGGGAAGGCTCGCGTCTTGTGCAGGAGGGAGTAAAATACCCGAAGCCTTTAGTTAGAATCGACGGGAAACCGATGATTTCCCGATTGATTGATATTTTCGTGTCATGCGGTGCCGAGTCGGTGAGTGTCATAGTTAATCAGCAGATGACTGAGGTGGCTGATTTCCTGCGTAATATGTCAGACTCTCTCCCTTGCACATTTAACCTCATTGTTAAGTCTACCCCGACATCTATGCACAGTTTCTATGAACTGTCGAGCCTGATGGAAGGGAAGGGGAGATTCATACTTACCACAGTAGACACCATTTTCCGGGAAGATGACTTCAGGAAATATGTTGAGTCATTTATGGCTGCCCCGGAGAGCGTGGACGGGATGATGGCTGTCACTACTTTCATTGATGATGAAAAGCCACTTTATGTGGCAACGGATGCCGACAACAATATCACCGCCTTTCTTGATAAACCGGAGCCGGGGATAAAATATATCAGCGGTGGAATTTATGGACTGTCGGATAAGTCCATTCCCGTATTACGCCGTTGCATTGAGGAGGGTGTAGGGCGAATGCGTAACTATCAGCGGGCACTGGTGGCTGCCGGGCTGACACTGAAGGCGTATGACATGAACAAAATACTTGATGTGGACCATGCTTCCGACATAGAGAAAGCAGAAGAATTTTTAAATTGACTATGGCAGATATAAAAATTGCCGGGGTGATGAGGGCAGGAGCCTATTCCCCCAATCATATAGGTAATGATGCGGCTATTTTCAATGCCGCCGCCGAGCAGTTGCGCAAGCGAGGGTGTGAAGTAAATGTCTATAGTGAAGAACAATTTCGCAACACCGATATTAAGGAAGACGTGATTCTCAACATGTGTCGCGAACAGGAATCTATAGCCAAGCTGCAAAATCTGGAAGACAAAGGGAAACTGGTGATTAATTCCGGTTATGGCATTGAAAACTGCACCCGTGAAAGAATGACCCGTATATTGCTGGGGCATCATATCCCTTATCCTGACAGCCTTCTTGTCAACACTAACGAATCTGTGATTGAAGACTTGAAGAATGCAGGGTTCACTTCTTGTTGGATAAAAAGGGGCGACTTCCATGCCATGCATAAGGAAGACGTAAGCTATTGCCGTCATCCGGAAGAGGCGCAGGAGATGCTTCATGAGTATTTCTACCGGGGCATAAAGAGGGCAGTCATCAACCGTCATCTTGTCGGCGACCTGATTAAATTCTATGGCATAAGCGGTCAACCCTTCTTTTTCTGGTTTTATCCTTTTGACGAGGGTCACAGCAAGTATGGCTATGAGGCTGTAAACGGAAAGAGCCAGGGGCTTTATTTTGATGAAGATGGGCTTAAAAAGATGTGTCAGGAGGCTTCTGACATTCTTGATGTAAAGATCTATGGTGGTGACTGCATCGTAGATGTCGATGGCACTGTGAGGATTATTGATTTCAATGACTGGCCAAGCTTTGCTCCTTGCCGCAATGAGGCTGCTCCCTACATTGCGAAGTGTGTGTTAAGTGCCGTAAAGGCATGGCGCAAGAAGTCAAATTAAAAACAGTGGCAAGGATTATTAAAATGAAAAATTAAAAATGTCTGAAGAAAAAGAAAAAAAGCCAAGCTATAAGGATTCGTTGAAGTCGATGGATACGGAGGAGACCTTCGACCTGATTTTCTATCGTCCGATCGGCTATGGCTGGGCACTCCTCGCCAAAAAGCTTGGGATTACCCCTAATGCCATCACCATCGCTTCCATTTTCCTGGGAGTAGGCGCGGGAGTGGCGTTCTATTTTGATAATATATGGATTAATATACTCGGAGTGGTGCTGCTCATGTGGGCAGATTCATTTGATAGTGCCGACGGGCAGTTGGCACGTATGACAAAGCAGTATTCTCGCATTGGAAGAATCCTCGACGGCGTGAGTGGCGACATTTGGTTTTTTGCCATCTATGTGGCAATATGTCTGCGCGAGAATGTCACGAGCGATTTCTTCAGTGCGCATCATTGGGTGATCTGGGTAGTAGCTGTGGTCACAGGTCTGTGTCATGCCACCCAGGCTGCCATGGCTGACTATTACCGGCAGTTTCATCTGTTTTTCCTCAAGGGGAAAGAAGGGAGTGAACTTGACTCTGCTTCCGTTTTGTGGGAAAAATATCATCAGCTTAGCTGGAAGAAGAATTTCTGGAGTAAGCTTACACTGATGTTTTATACCAACTACACTGTGGGGCAGGAAAAGCGTACCCCTTGGATGCAGAAGCTGCGCAGGGTGCTGAAAGAGAAATATGGCAATGATATTCCTCAGAGTTTCCGCGATGCTTTCAGGGCTAAGAGTAAGCCTCTGATGAAATACACCAATATACTCTCATTCAATACCCGCAGTTTTGCCCTTTTCGCTGCCATCCTGATTTTCAGAATGCCGTGGCTCTATTTTGCTTTCGAACTCACGGTGCTTAATATCGTTTTAATATATATGATGTGGCGCCACGAGAAGATCTGCAAGGGTTTTGTAAGTGAACTTTCGGGGCAGGCTGCATGAATCAATATTAAAACATATAAGTTATGAATGTAGACTTCAGTAAAATCAAAGGTATTATTTTTGATTACGGCGGCACTCTCGACACGGGTGGCGACCATTGGAGCGAGGTGATTTGGGACGCATGGCAGAAAGCGGGCGTTGCAGCTGATAAGGCAGAGTTCAGGGAGGCATATGTGTATGCAGAGCGAGAGCTTGCGCGCACTCTCCATATCCTTCCTCAACATAATTTCCATGACCTTCTCGACATAAAGATGCAGATAGAGCTTCAGCATCTTACTGAGATGGGTCATTTTGCCCCGCAGGAGATTGAACCTAAGGCTAAGGAAGTAGCCCAGATATGCTATGATTCGGCTAAGGCATCAGTAGAGAATGCCAAGCCGGTTCTCAATGCCTTGTCGGAGAAATATCCGCTGGTGCTTGTGTCAAACTTTTATGGCAATGTGGAGACAGTGCTCAAAGATTTCGGCATTGACAAGTATTTCAAGAAGGTTATAGAGAGTGCAGTTGTGGGTGTGCGTAAACCTGATCCGAAAATCTTTACCCTTGGGGTTGAGGCTCTTGGACTAAAACCTGAAGAAGTATTGGTTATCGGTGACAGCTATTCCAAAGATATAATACCGGCTGAAAAGGCAGGTTGCCAGGTGATGTGGCTTAAAGGTAAAGGGTGGACTAAGGAAGAAGACGATACCCTTCACCCCAATATAATCGAAAGCCTTGACGAAGCTCTTGATTTCATCGAAGGAGCATGAGAAAATAGATTATCAATAATCTGCCAATCACCTTTGAAAGTTTAAAAAGATAGGAAAAGAAGTAACTCGTTTCGGGTTGCTTCTTTTTTAGGCTTGTATATATCACTCAACATAGAATTTTTGACTGAAATTTGCGGGATTTAAATAAACTCGTTAATTTTGAGGCTTAAAGTGAAATCAGATGTCGGATAAAATTATAGATAGGCAGTATATTGTCAGACGGCTTATGGCAATGGTCATGGGGGTGGTAATGTGTGTAGTAAGTTCTGTGGCGACTTATGGGGTCTCAAATATGGAGAGGATTACGATAGAGAAGATGCCGTCGGCAGAGTTGCTTGAAAGAAGTAACCGATATATTAAGGAGACGCACCAACCGGACAGTGCGCTACTTTATTTGAAAGTGCTTGGGAGTCGGTCACATAAATCTTCATTGACTACTGAAGAGGCAGACGTTATAAGCCGGGGGTTAACGGTATTGGGTGGACTTTATATTAATGAGTATCATGATTATGCACGTGCTGTCATGGCAGTTCTTGAGGCACAGTCTGTGGCAACTAAATATAACTGTCAATTACGTTTGGCAGAATCGGAAGTGGCACTTGCAACCTTAAATCTTGCCTCACTAAACTATGAAGATGCAGGGTCGGATAGATTAAAGGGTCTCATTGCTGAGTCAATGGAAAGGTATGAAAATGCTTTTAGAATTGCCTCTGATGCCGGCGATGGGAATCTTATGGGGTTTGCAGCTGTAAATTTGGGGTTATTAGGGTTTGACACGCAAAATCTTAATAGAGTAGCAGATACTTTAAATAAGGCTGCTTCCGATCAGCGTGTTGCAGGTTGGCAAAGACTTTTATGCCGGGCTTTACTTTCATGGAATAAGGGGAATAGTAGCGAGGCATTGCAATTGGTAAAACAAAGCAAAGATTCTTTGGGCACTTCGGGGAAAGAGGCACGTTACCGTTTGCAAAATGACAAGATCAGATTGCAAATGCTTCTTATGTCAGGAGAAAGGGTAGAGGCAAGAAGTTTAGGAAATCAAATTGTGGAGATTACATTAGGTGAGGGGGATGCTGAAACTGCATACGAGGTTTATCGCTTACTGTGGAAAGATGCAAAGAAACAGGGCGAGACGCAATTAGCACATACCTATGAGCTTGAAATGATGCGGGCGCGTCTGTCAACCCAACATACAGATGTGCTGGGTGCGATTGCAGAAGGTAAGATGCAATATGAGATAGAGAATCTCGGGGAGTCACTTATTGCTGACACCCGGCGAATAAGCTCACTAAGGCAAACTCTTTGGTTAGTTGGTGGGTTTATGGTTGTGCTTTTGGGTTTGTTGGTGGCTTTATTCGTCAAACACCGTCAGCTCAGACGCACTCACAGAATGATTGTGATGCGCGACAAGGAATTGCTTGCAGAGCCTTCATCCCCTATACCGGAATTAAAGTCCGGGCATACTGCTGAAGATGATTCGGTTTCTGAATCTGATATGATTGAGCAGACGGAGAATGATAAGACTTATCAATTATTTAAACGTGTAGAAGAGGTAATGAACCATGATGAAGCTGTTTTTGAAGAAGATTTTTCAGCGGTGGCACTTGCCGCAAAGCTTCATGAACGCCAGGCAAATATCTCTAATGCCATTCAGACCTGTACGGGAGGGAGTTTTAATAGCCTGCTTGCTGAGGTGAGGGTTAAGGAGGCATGCAGGAGAATTCTGGATAAAGAAAACTATGGCAACTACACGGTAGAAGCCATAGCTTTCAGTGTCGGCTATAAGTCGCGCTCACATTTTACTTCGGTATTTAAGAAAATCACCGGAATGTCACCTTCGGATTATATACGTCAGGCACGACTTGCCCTATAACAAATAATCAATTATTTTACCTGTATCTTAGCTACATTTGCACCTGAGCGAACCACATAGATTCCGGGTTGGAGGTTGCTGTTGGCGATGTGGCTACCTGATAAGTTGTAGACCTCCACCTTGTTGTTGCCGGTTGTAGTGATTTTTCCTCCCTTTACAGAGAAGGTTGCCTTTGCGACGCTTGCAGAGCTGATTCCTACGGTGCTGTCGATATGGAAAGCCGGTGAGATTACTTGACTCTGAGTGTTGCCTGCCTCATCGGTCATAACCACTTTAAGGTCATACCAGCCGGTTGCGCTTTCGCGGTTTACACATTCCAATGAACCTTCATAGTAGGCACCGAAACCGGGCATAAAGAATTTCTCAGGATCTTCAACAACTTCTATGGGTGAGAATTCATTTTCACCGTAAGGTGCGTAAGATACTTCTACAGTAGCCGGTTCAAATGTGTAATATTCAAAGTCTGATACATAAGAGCCTAAATCTACCGGAGCAGTCTTTTTGATAAAATCACCACCTGCAAGTGTTATCACCCCTTCGGTTGATGTGGCAAACCTATTGGTTACGGTGCCATCGATGTTTCTCATCATTACTCGCTGTATTGTAGGCGGAACGCAGTCAGTCTTAGCTTCATTATATTTCAGTTCACATAAATTTAAGGCAGCTAAACCATCTACTTCTGCATTGGTATTGGTCATAATATAAGTCATATCACCAGGCTCATGACCATCGACAGCCCATTCAGATGCCCATTGTCGTATGTCTATCTCACCTGTATAGACATCTTCACCATTATATTTTACAACTGTTGACACAAGTGGAATATCAACATCACGACGTTCACCGAAATTACCGTAATACATTGCCGGGGCAAGATATGTGAATTCCACAGGATAGTTATAGCCATTAGAATACGTTACACATACCGGAGCGGTAGATCCCATCACCTGACCGGGTGCCTGGTAGAAAGAGAATGCAGGGTTTTCAGGATAGTAGTAATAGCGTGGCTCATCGGGAGCAGAGTATGGACTTCCATTATTTGTAGCCAAGTAGCGTAAACCCTCGTTGTCTTTGAGCATATAAGGTGCAGTAACACCATAACCGTAATCAAATAGGTCAGTGTCTCCAAAAAGGACGCATGTGTTATAGCCATATATCTCAGCCGGTCTGGTGCAAACTAAAACTTCAAAAGGGAAATCGAAAAGATATCCCATTCCTGCCATTACTTCACCATCCGTGTTAAGTAACTGTACAAGGATATTCTGTTCAGTATTGTCTTCCCCAAAATCTTTATATGCCGGAGTATGTGTAAATTCAGTTGAATAAGAGGCGTAGTTGTCTGTAGAGTTAGTAACTATGCCATTGATTATATTACCACCGTTTTCAGAAATCACAATATTTATCATCTGATAATCCATAGAATAACCAGAGAAGAAGTAGTTTACTGTCAGATCCTCGTCGCATACATTAGTACGGATTGTTGATTGTTCTCTAAGCCGATCTCCTTTCAGATCTAAAATATAGTT
Organism: Bacteroides sp.; assembly: GCA_014802265.1. Taxonomy (GTDB): domain Bacteria; phylum Bacteroidota; class Bacteroidia; order Bacteroidales; family Muribaculaceae; genus Lepagella. The sequence continues at coordinate 17,949 of JAAVCP010000016.1, forward strand.
ACCTGTAGCACCAAGACCTTTGTAGTTAAGATCGTAGTGAATACCTCCATCTGCTATGTTCATTCCATCGGGAGATCCGGGCAACATGACTTCGCTACCGTCAGGCATTAGGAATATTGCAGTAATTTCCTTATCAGCCATTGAGGGATTAAGGTGAATCTCCATATCTTCGGAAATGTTTACTTCCATGAAGATTACTTCTCCCGACATATATTCTGCTTGCATCAGGTATTCGCCAGCGGGTAAATTATAGGTTCCAGACTCTTTGTAAGAGGCTCCAGGCCATTTTACCATTTTAGACTTGATGAAATATACTCCGGAGAATGAGGTTACTTTTCCATCTTCATTAGGATCGGAGATTACTGTCACTGTGAAAGTCTCTGCATCAGCCATAGCCTTTGCTTTTGCCGTAGCCATGGCAGGGGGTTCCGGCTCACTAAACATTTCTGTTTTTATAGAGCCATCGGGAGCTATTGTGCGCATGATTGCGTCAGTGCCGGATTGTAGTGTCGGAGTGAGTGGAGTAGGGGTAGAAGGAGCTGCGATAGCCGGTCCTGAGCAAACCATAGCGGCGATAGAGATGAGTAGGTTCTTTTTCATCTGAGGTATTGTTTTTAGGGTTTGACAATGCCACAAACAAGATGCGGCGGTTAACTGGTGCAAAGTTCTATAAAAATATGAGAATCAACGTTCAAAAATTATACAGACAGGTGCGGATTGTCAAAAAATCGCACCTGCCGCATAAAAATCGCACCGAATTGTGAGTTATTTCGATTATTTATTGCGGATTTTGGCAGTGTATTCGGAAGGGGTCATGCCTACAATCTTTTTGAAGACAGAGCCGAAATGAGAGCGGGAACGGTAGCCCACGCTTTGCCCGATAGCCTCAATGGTGTAGTCGCCATAGTTGGCTTTGTCGTTTATGCGTCGGCACGCCTCACGTATTCTGGCACGGGCGATGAATTGCGTAGTGGTGTCGCCAGTCATGGAGAGNATAGCTGCTGACACGGTTGTGGGCTTTTCCCCAATGAGTTCAGCAAGTCGTCCTGTGCTGAATTCCTCGTCATAGATTTCCCCTGTATCTTTTATAGCAGTGGTTACTTTGTCAAATATCCGGGAGTTATCATCAGTATCCGGCTCAGCACTGTCAGTTGCCTGTGATTGCAGGGGCGGTTCGGGTCGGAAATAGTCAATATCGTTGCGTACAATTATATTACGGCTCTCTTTCAATTGTCGGAATTTACGATAAAGAAGTGTAAGCAAGGTAATCACAATTATAAGGAATCCAAGAGAGATCCAGAATACAATTTTATAAGTATGGCTGCGTGCTACCTCTGTCATAATCTCACGTTTCAATTTCTCTTCATTATATAAGGCTCTTGACCCTTCTAAGGATAGTGACCGGCTTCGGTTTATAAGGCGGTCTTTAGCCTTCAGCTCTCTTAGTTCATAATCTATGGCACGTTTTTGATCACCTTTTATTTCAAAATACTCTTTCAAATGCCTGTATATCTCAAACACGGCGAAATTGTCACCGTCATTTTCACATCGCCTCACAATCTTTTCATAATAATTTAGGGCTTGTTGCTCCTGCCCGATGTTAAGGAGGATGTGTGCCTTGATGATGTGAAGTCCTAAGTTGCATCCTGCCCATATTACGCTGTCGGATTCTTCAAGTGAATCAATTGCCAGCTCCATATTTTGTAATGCCATATCATTTTGACGGTTATTTAAATGAATTATGGCTTGGTTAAGATTTTTAAGGCTGACGTTTAAGTGGTCTTTGTTTGATATGGAATCAAATGCTCTGATAACCTCATTGACCGTGTTTTCCCGGATTCCAATTTCGACAATACTTGTCACCAAAGGCATCAACAGATCATGGTCAGTCTCTACGTTTAACGATTTCAAAATATCTGTGAAGTTATTGATTGCTATGTTTGAGATTGAGTCGGTACCCATAAGTTTCCCTTGCTCATATTCCATGGCATTAAGATTGAATACAATTCTGTTTTTCAAATCAGTGAATCCATTTTGCTCGGCAAGGTCAAGAGCCTTTAAAAGATTTACCGCCGCTTCAGAGTAATTTCCATAAACCGATGCATAGATTCCTCCCATTGCATTATAGGCTATTGTATATATCGGGGCAGATATATCAATTGAAGGGTCAGTCTCGGCAAGTGAGGTCAATGCAGTCAGACACAGCAACGCGCTGTCGGGCGTATGCTTATTTTCAAGATAGTCGTGCGCACGGTCAAACAGCTCCTGTGGGGTTTTGGATGCTAACTCCGGAAGGCGTTGTACAGCGTAAGCACAGGGAGTGCATACAGCATTCAGCAGCCCACAGATTATTCCGATGATTACTGAAAAGAGGATATGATTGTATATTAATTTAATATTCATTCAATATGAAATGGGTGGAATTCTATTTTTGCAAAAGTAATCAATATTGCGCATTAATCAAAATTGTGGAAGATTTCATTGCCCAAAATGCGCGATTATTATGTTTTCGTGCGCGATTATCTTATTTTAGTTTTAAAATCGCGCCAAATAGTGTCATTTTCGGGCATTGATTGATTATACTTTTCATAATTTTGCGATGTGAAAAATAAATTTCACAAACAGATAAATCTATAAATATTAATAGCAAATGAAACACATCTTCATCACGACCTTGTTGGCAGCAGGCACATTATTCAGTGCAACCGCTACTACAAATCTCACAAAGGAAGAGGCGCAGGCACGTAAAGCGCGTATCATGCAAAACTCAGGTAACGTAGTAAATGAGCAGAGACTGGCACAACCTCTCCTTTCTTCTGTGGCTAAAGCCCCGGCGGGGAATACTGTCACGGTTAATTTCTCACTTGCCAATCCGGATGTCTATTCTATAAAATTGGCAGTGGCTATAGATAAGAAGACCGGTGCATGCGTATATTATGCTGATGCTAATTCATGGGGTGATGCAGAAATACCTGTGGGAACGTATGACTTCCTTTTTTGGGGAGAAATGGAAGAGGAGCCTTACTTCTACTGTATGTTTGGCGATGAGGATGTGGAAGTAAGCGAAGATAGAAATTATGTGGTAGATTTTGCGCAATGTACCGAGATGGTAAAGTTCGAATCCACGCTTCCCGATGGATCACGTGGACAAATGCCTTTGGAGAATTATGACACAGGCGAGATAGTGGAGGAAGGGAACCTCAATATGGGCGTATACACTTTATATGTGTTTGTTGATAATATGCTCATTGATTGGATATATGGCTTCATGGAGAGAGGAGTGTTTGATGATGGATGGTCATTTGACAATGAACTTAGCGGAGATATTTTCGTCAATGAAGGATTGAGTTCCTTATCATTAGTACAATATCGTGAGTTGCTGGGTGATGAAGAAGAGCAAGGAATGTANTATTCGTCAATAGCTGCTATTCCTGCACGTGGGGGTGTCTATACAAATGAAACTTCTGACTATGCGTTAGTCTCTAATCCAATTGTCCTAAATAATAGCGATGAGAATGAAGGGAGAGGTAGTGCAGCTTTTTATTACCAGACTATATATAATGGGCAGCCAATATATATGACTTCTAATTGGAACACTTATAACCCTTATCCCCAGACTGATTATTATTGGGTTGGTTCTAATGACGCACTTGTGAACTTGGGTATAGAATTTTATCCATCTCCTGTTGTCATAGGTGGATATGGGTACTGTTTTGCGAGTGGAGACGATTCCGCCTTAAGTATTTTGTCTGACCCTATAGTAAACAGAAATGGTAATATTGAGGTTTTGGCTACTCAGAATACATTTGATTCAGTCACCTCACTTGATTCGTATAATTCCTTTAGTAATTGGGAAGGCTATAGATATTGGGGAGCAAATATGTGGTTTAGTGTTTCTGCTGATCAGAGAAAGATCGCTGATGGCAATTCAGTTCCGGTATTGGTTGCAGAACAATGCTGGTATTCACAGGAGGTGGCAGAGATGTATGGAATCAGAAGCGTGTTGTATCATAACTATAAGGGGCGTAATGGTGAAGGTCGTACAGTTGATTTTCTTGATGAGACAGTTAAAATCAGTATTAATGAGGTTGAGCAGGATATGTCTCAAATTCCCTCTATACATCTGTTGCGAATTGCTCCGGAAGACCGTTATGGAATCTGGGATATTGAGTTTATCAACAACAATTGCTACGTAAACGGTGAGAAGGGTTTGAACACAACCAAGATACATTTCAATGATAAAGGTTATGACGTATGTGCCCCGACTGTGCAGATGCTTCAGACTCTTGATTCTAATGACAACGTAACTGATGTGTTTACCTCTCCTAATGATGGACGCCTGGTGATTGCCGGAGGTGATTTTGTGGCACAATATGATGGTTATACAGGTAAAGAGTGGTTTGACATGCAGGATTGTTATATTAAGGTGGAGTGCTCGGTAAGAGGCACTGAGGAGTGGCAGGAGATGGAATGTATTGAGAATCCTGACCGTTTCATGATGCCGGGCTGGGGTTATTACTGGGAGATAGCTCTCGAATCACTGCCAATTCCGTCTTATGACACTGCCTACGATGTGCGTATCACTTTGACCGATGATTCAGGTAACTATCAGGAGCAGACTCTTTCACCTGTCTTTACTATTTTGGGCACCACCGGTGTTGCAGAAATAGAGGCTGCATCAGCTGATGCCACCTACTATAACCTACAGGGTGTGAAGATTGCTGATCCAAGAGCCGGCTCCGTCTGCATTGAACGTCTTGATAATGGTACTACCCGTAAGGTAATGCTGACTCGCTAACGTCTTGGATATTATTGATTCAATTTTAATTCAAACGACATAATTAAATAAAAAGGAGCGATGGCATAAGTGAGTATTTGTTATGCCACCACTCCTTTGCCTTTTACCTATTATTTTATCAATTACTCGTCGATGTAAAGCATGTCGGGATGGGCATCCATGAATTTGTTGTAGTATTCCGAGGCTTCCGATCTTTCAAGATGTGCTACATACTCAGCCAATTCGCTTCCTCCATATATTATGGGACGGTGGTTCAGTCTTTTTGTCACTTTCTCCCCTTCTGTTAATAATGCACGGGAAGCCTTGGAGAGATAACGGTCTTGAAATTTTCCCCAGATATAATCAACAGCCTCCGGGGAGGGATGAACCATGTCGGACGCGTAGAAGCGATAGTCGCGTAGGTCATCATTGACAATTTCAAAAGCCGGGAAATAATCAACACGGTCATTGTCACGGCAGAGTTCTTCACATGCGAGCTGGAGAATAGCTTTGGAACGGCTGTTTCCCTCAAATCCATCTTTGAGATGGCGTACGGGGCTTACTGTAAAGATAATCCTAAGATTGGGATAGGTTTGAGTAAGCAACGTTATTAGGTCTTGCCATTCGGAGACAATTTCTGTTATGGAAAGCCTACGGCGCAGGAAAGTGTCGGCGGGAAACTTATGGCAATTAGAGACTACATAACCCGGATGCTCGCGCAGTTCATACACCCACGCTGTGCCAAAAGTTACTATCAGTGTGTGGGCATCAGCCAGTCGTTTGCGCAGGGTGAGCAGTCGGTTAAAAACATAATGCGTAGTATCTTGTTGGCTATAAGTGGTGCATGAGGAATCGGTGAGCCACGACACCCGGAGTTGGTCTCTCTCAGCGATTGAGTCCTTTATGATATCAAATATGGAATCCCATGTACAGACAACCTTGAGGATATTTGCGATGGAGCTTGGATTATAAAGTGTGCCGCTGATATTTGGGAATGCTCTCCATCGGCAGCGTCTCATGCGTTCACCGATATAATCTGTGAAGCATGATCCGATGAGCACTACCGATTGCTCCGGATTTAGGAGACGGTCGCAAGGGCGAGCGTCGTATTCAGTTCTAAATTTCATGATATGATGTAGAATTGTTGATTAAAACTATTTTATACTTGCTTGTAAAGATATGTATAAATCTTGAGAATTCTATATTTGGTGGATTAAAATATTAAGATTATGAATTAGATTTGGAGATAGTTTGCAGGAGGATAGGTCGGAAAGTACGGGTAAGGTGTAGGGGAGTGTCAGAATCCAAATAGCATTATGGAGCTGATGACGTTATTCATATCTTTTTTTAGCAAAGGTAGTTTATTAATTTTAGTGGGCTTAGAAATAAGTGACAAGTGGTAGTTATAAAGTGACAAAAGATTTTATGGTAAGTATTACAAAAATTAAATCTTGGGGAAAGTATTATTAAGACAAGTAACTATCTTGGTTTTATTGGTGAGTAGCAACTATTTTTAATTAAATTTGCAGATGGATTAGTAACTTAATTTTGAAATTATGGCATGTTCAAATGAATTTATAGAGTTTGTGTGCGATGTATTGTCACCTTTGGGAGAAGTACGGAGTAGAAAGATGATGGGTGATTACCTCATTTATGTTAATGAGAAGTGCGTGATTACAGCCTGTGACGATAATGCATACGTGAAGAAGTTACCTTGCATTACCAAACTGATGGCTGATCCTGAATGCGGTCATCCGTATGAGGGTGCGAAAGAGGCATACATCCTTGATTTAACTGATCGGCGTAAGGTGTTGAAAGTAATAGAGACTTTATGGGAAGAGTTGCCATTCCCTAAGCCAAAGAAGCCTAAAAATAATTAGAATCCTGTCTTTCATTATAAGAAATAAGTGTATATTCTTTGGTGAAAACCGTTGGACAGCCGATTGTCATTGCCATATCATAATTATTTTATATAACAATTCTGAGGTTGTTATACCGGCAAATAAAATATAACTTAGGAATAAAAAACTTTTTGTTCAGATAGAAAAGATGCATAACTATATTGATTATTTTTTGTAAATTCGCGAGTCAATAATCTGTTGATTCGTTATAGCGGGTAAAATGGAGCAAAATATTATTTTGAATAGTTTGGAAACTACCGGTCATCTTAAAGGGTCTAAGGCACGCCGTATCCTGTTATGGGCAATAGCCATAGTGGGTTACTACTGTTGGTTTCAAGCCCTATATAATAATATACATCACGGCACCATATATCCTTATGTTACTCCTAAAGACGCAGTCCTTTTTATATCATATAATTTTGTTGCTATTGCAGTTATCTTTGTGATGAATCTGTTGATAGTATTTAAGATCAACAGATGCAAGAATATGAGAGTCAAGGTATTCCTTGATGTAATACTCTCTTTTGTAGGATTGGTGATTGTCAATTGGGCATATCTTCTGATTCACGGTTTGTTTCGCCCTACTCATATTGATTGGACAGGCACAGTGCTTAACAATATAATTATCCTGTTGATGGCAGAGGCAGTCTATTATTTCCAAAGCTACAAGGAGTCGCAGAAGATTGCCGAGGAAGCCGGCAGGAAAATAATCCAATACAAGTATGACGCATTGAAAGCCCAGATAAATCCGCATTTCCTTTTCAATTCGTTGAGCCTGTTATCGTCACTCGTGTCCATAGAGCCAAAAAAGGCAAAGAAATTTATAATAGAGCTTGCCAATATGTATAGGTATATTATGGCTCATGAGGGGAGTGAGCTTACCACTGTGGATAATGAAATGGAGTTTCTTCAGTCATACCTTCAGGTGCTTGAGATGAGGTATAATAATAAATTCAAGGTGGTATTCTATGGGGAAGCCCCCGGGGGTGCCTGTATTGTGCCATATACCATGCAATTATTGATTGAAAATGTCACCAAACATAATGTAATTTCTTCCAAATCCCCAATGGAAGTCACCGTAACCTTCTCTCATGATCAGATCACGATCTGCAATCCTGTGTTGCCGCGTCCTACTAAAAACACTTCCGGAATCGGTCTGCGCTATCTGAAAGGTCTTTATGCATCCCATGGAAAAGAGTTCCGGGTGATTAACGATGGTGAGAACTTTATTGCCACGATACCCTATATTAACAATTACTCCTTTAAAACAAGCGACTTATGAAATATGCTATTATAGAAAATGAAGAATATCTGCGTGAGAATCTTCGGCTGACCATCAGTTCTATTTGTCCTGACTCAGAATGTGTGTTTACTGCTGAGACGGTTGAAGACAGTGTCCGTTTCTTTAGTAAGAGTAATGATGTTCAGCTCATTTTCATGGATATTGAGCTTGATGACGGTACTTGTTTTGATATTTTTGAAACTGTGGAGATAGACATCCCTGTTATCTTCACAACATCTTATTCAGAATATGCCATAAAGGCATTTAAGGTAAACAGTATAGATTATCTGTTGAAGCCTATTGATGATGACGACTTACAACGGGCGATTGAGAAATTTCAGAAACGGAGTCGTCAGGAACGTGTGGATCCGCAGATTTACCGCAATATTAACCTGGAGGGGGCAACTCGGGGTCCGCGTAAGCGTCTACTTGTGAGCAATTCCAATGGCTATTCTTATATCTCTACAACTGACATTGCATGGATAGAGGCAGAAGATAAATATGTGTCGATAGTCACTATAAATGGTAATATAACCCTTACCGACATAAAGTCGCTTGGCGATGTGGCAATGGTGCTTGACCCGGATAATTTCTTTCAGGTTTCAAGGGGAGTGATAGCCTCAATAGGGTCGATAAGGAAAGTTTCAAAATATTTCAAAGGTCGCTTAAAAATTGATCTTCATGCAGGTGAACTCCAGCGTGAGGAACTCGTGTCGGCTGCCAGAAGAGAACAGTTTCTGGAATGGCTCGGCTATGTGTGATGTCCATTTCACTTCTTATTCATTCCATTTCACTCTATTTATATTTCACTTCACACCTTTTTTATTGTCTTGCCAAATTATATATCTTAATTTTGCCATAGAGAAAAAACAAAAAAGATGGCAGACAGAAGATTCAACTTTTTGATTCTTGAGGATTCTTACTACACGCGTTGCGATGTGGCAGAGCATGTCAGGAAGATACGTCCGGAAAGTGACAGGATATTGATATCGGAGAGCATTCAGGAGGCATGTGAAGTCTTTGAACATGAAAATATCGATCTTGTTATTGCAGACACTACGGTGTGTGATGGAGAGACTATAGATTTCTTTCTTGAGTATAACCTTACTGTTCCTGTAGTTTTCTATTCAGGATATGACTGTGAGGAAGACTACCTAAGGAATCTTAACATAGTTGACTATCTTAAACTGCCTGTCACTTTCGATGCTCTTAAAGAGAGTTTCAGAAAGTTTGATTTACTAATCTCGAAATAAAGGTTGTCTTGTGCTGAGTAATAAATAGAGGTTCACGGCTCAGGCAAGATGAAAATATTAATTTTTTGAACCTCACTCTTATTAATCATGAAACTACGTTTACGAAGTCTTGCGCTGACTGCTGTCATGATGGCATCCTCACTGACGGTGCTTGCAGATGATGTTCAGGACTATGTGCAGATCACTACCGAAACGGATTCGGAAGTATTTGTGCTGCTGTCGGACAGACCTTGTATCACTGTTGAGGCGCAGCAGGTGAAAGTGGCAACTGACAATGAGGCACTTCTTTTTGAGTTTGAAGCGCGTCCCAAGTTTGAAATCGTGAAGAAAGAGGTGTCTAAGCTCAGTGATCTTAAAGAGTCACAGATACTTGTCAGGTATGCTGACGACATACTGTCAATCGAGGGTCTGAATACTGATGACTATGTGTGGGTATATGACATGAGTGGTACTCTCGTTGCAGAGGGACACGCTGATACTCTGGGAGGCTGGACCACTTCGGTTGAATCATGGAAAGCCGGGGTATATGTGGTGAAAACTGAAAAACTAACTACTAAAATCATAAAGAAATGAAAAATTTAAAAAGTCTGCTATTGATGGCATTGTGTGCCGCCTCATTGCAATCAGCGGCTCAAAGCGTTACTATAAAGTTTAAAGACGGAGGTGCTCTTCAATATGATGCATCTAAAATTGAATACATTCAATATTCGGATGAGAATATAGGGGAATTTAATATCCTCACTGAGCAATATGTGCCTGATTATACATTCAGAGAATGGCTCAACAACAAGCTTGCAGATGGCTCAGGTGTATTTACTAATGTTCAGGCTGAAGAATATAGGGGTGAGCTTAACCTGGCTAATGAAAAAACCATACGCAGTCTTAAGGGTCTTGAGTTTTTTACCAATCTTACTTCGCTCGTATTAGAAAATTGCTCCGGAATAGATTCTTCTACACTTCCGGCTCTTGAGCACCTTATATATTTCAACTGCTCATATACGGCTATGGAAACATTTGATATAATGGAACTTTATCCGGCTCTTGAGTCAGTAAATTTCGCAGGCTGTAAATTTGCAGGTGATATAACCCTATCAAGTCCTGTAATCAAGAAGATATCTTGCTCACAGAATACTCAAATGAGTGGTCTTGATGTGTCAGGATGTACTAATCTTGAGGAATTGGTATGCTCGTTCTGTGGTCTGATTACACTTAATCTTGGTGATGCTCCTATTACATCGCTTTATTGTCATCAAAATCCATATCTTGGTCAGGTAGATTTTAATCATGTGCGTGCTACTCTTCGTGAACTTAATGTGAGCGCGACGGGATTGACTGAACTTGATCTTAGTGGTTGTGTAGCTCTCGAGGAACTGGAATGTGAACAAAATTCTTTTACCACTACTCCGGATTTTAATGGCTGTACTAAGCTGACCCGTCTTCGCTGTGAAAATACCGGTATAAGTAGCCTCGACGTATCTTCTTTGATAAACCTACAGGAACTTCATTGCTATCAGAATAATCTAAAGGAACTTGATTTAAGTGGACTCAGTAAGTTGGAGATGGTAAATGCATTTTCCAATCATCTTGAATCAATAAATGTGGAAGGGTGTGAGTCCATTTGGCTTCTTTCATTATATTCAAATAATCTTGAGCGCATTGATCTTACGGGTTGTTCACAAAATAGTCTTACGGATTTCGGCTGTGAGGATAACCCTGTAACTCAAATCAAGGTATGGTCTACATTTGATATTGCCAATCCACCGTCAAGATGGTATAAACCGGAGACAGCAGAGTATGTGTATGAATTCACAGATTCTCCAATTCCTGATGACCCGGTGACTCCCGATAAGGAATATGTAATGGTTAATTTTAATGTTACACAAGGTTATGAAGCCTTTATCTCTCAGGTATGTGTGGGTACAGATATGACACCTGTTGAAAATTGGAAAGATGGGGTTAGTATCGAGAAAGGTGATATGTTGGTGGTTTATGGAGACAATTCAAAATATATTTGTACTGAGTTCCAAATTAATGGTGTAGAAGAGTCTTGGTGGGGTTACTGGTATGGCAATATTGAGGAAGATACTTTGCTTACTTTTACTGTGGTTGACAGACCTCAATATGATTTCACAGTAGAGGTGGATAATGCCGATGCAGTTACACTTTATTTAGATTCAAAACCTGTGCAACTCACAGATGGTATTAATAATTTGAAGTATTATGAATCCTTTGATTATTTGTATGTGGAGCAGAATGATGGCTGGGAAATTACTTCAGTCACTTATAATGGGGAGGAATTAGGCGGTAGCGGCACTTTCTATTTCCCACCGCTTTCGGAAAATGCTTCGATAACAATTACAACAGTACAAAAATAATTAGTTTGGATCTAAGCAATGAAGTCATCGGCAAAAGGAACCCTTTTGCCGATGACTTCATTAAATGTATTGGATAAGATAGTTTCAAACTAACAATTGGGAGCTGATGGTTGTTGGATTTATATGACTACACAATCTTCCAATATACCGGATAAGGTGGAAAGGGCATTACGTCAGAATGCCTTTATCCATAAATATATGATGGCTATTGACCATGCGTTGCTGTGGATAGCCGCATTGAGTTTTGCTGCATTCTTCCATCTTTCACCGGATTTTACGAAAAGCAAGGCGTTGCTGTTTTCCACCTTGGTGGCATATTGTGCCTACCTTTGTGAGAGCGGTCTGGAAACGCTCAAGACGGCAGTGTCATCTTCCCTCTATACTCTCGATTTCAGGAAGGCAGGTCTGTGGGGATGGATAGGACTGAACATAGCAGTAAACGTCACGTTGTCACTGCTGTTCCTTTCTAATCCGTCATGGATTTACTTAGTACTGATTATCCTGACAGCAGGGTGGCAGAAGTATATTGACGGCAGGATTCCGCCACGTCTTCAAGCAACCCGTAAGCCAATAAAACTTTAAATCCATTTCTTGTTTTTGACTTTAGAAACACTCTTCACCATGCATATTTCACCGACACTCATACTTATATTAGGGATTTGCGCAGCAACCTTATTTTTGACAGTCTTCCTAATATGTCTGATACTGACAATCCGTAACAGGCGCATAATCAAGAAATATGGGAATACTGATGAAAATTACACACATCAAGGAGACTCTTGGGGAAATGGTAGCCATCATAATAGAATTTCAATTGGTTGAAAGTATCCTTATTCTCTCGAAATCGGCAGTGCTGAGAGGGTGTCCGGTTTTCCCATTCAGTTGTATTTATGGTGAGTATGTAAATTTAATAATAAATTCTCATAATCACAATAACCGATATTATTTCAGATAGTATGTGTGACAGAGATTTAGAGACCGGATTGCTTACGGAAGGTGAGGATTATTATGAGGGTGACAAATAGCTGACATTGAAAAGTAATTAGGAATTTTGATTTGGTTTTTAAACTAAAAATTCTTAATTTTGCGGTGCAACTCAAAGATATTGTAGTCTTATGATTCTTTTTGAGCGGGTGATTACACAATCTTGGCAATTCGGACAGTTCTTTCGAGAAAGTATATCTGAAAATTGTGGCACGGCTCTTCACCCCTTCTTCCAAGACGCTAAAGCGTTGTTTGAAAGATAAAGCCATATACCTTTTGCCTCCCGTCGCAAAAGATTTTAAACATCGCCTGTAGCTTTAAGGATATGGGTTGCTAAAATTTTGTATGCAAATGGGGGTGCCTATATATAAATATTTCAATTTATCTTGCATCACAGCCCATAAATATGGGGCATATGTTTGTCATGTACTAAATTTTCAATATAAATTTTGTATATATAAAAGGTATTTTTCATTCATTGTAATGAAGAATACCTTGTAATTACCAATTAAAACTTTAGAATTAATGGCAAAAAAATCGGAAATTATTGGTGAGTTTATCATCACTATCAACGACAATAACTCCGTTGAGGTAAGTCGCATCTACAAATCAACCAAAGGAGTGCTCAAGGGGATTTGGACAAATGCCGGCAAACCTCTGCCTGAAAAGGATTGGAACACGCAGGATTGGGGTCGTAATGTGCTTAAGGAATTCTGTGCAGGTGAGCGTAAAGGCACTATTGGTGAGTATGACATAGAGCGCGAAGACAATAACCGCATCAATGTGATTCGCACTTATAGTAACGCTAAGCAGGGACTCCGGGAAGTAGCAAAGGAATTGAAGTTTCCTTATCCGGAACCGAATGATTACGGTTGGAACACACAACGTTTCGGGTCAATCCTTGTCAAATTTGCCCAGACTGGAGAACTCCCTAATGTAAATCCGAAAGCAGAAAAAGAAGTGGAAAAGACGGAGGCACTTCAGGACTCTTATCCCACATACGCTGAATGTGTAGCTAAATATCCGGTTGGTCCCAAAGGTAACCGTTATAAAATCTCGGAGGATGGGAAGAAAATGTATGGGATAAGTGACTCTCTTGAAGGTCCGTTGGTAGTCCCTGAGGGAGTTGAGATAGTGGTATTCGACATCAATGACCGCATAGAAGGGATGACAGCTATCATTATGCCCGACAGTGTCAAGGAAATGAAGGGATGGCTCAATTGCAATTATTGTGAAAATCTTAAGGCATTGCGCCTTGCGCCGGGTATGAAGCTCCCGAGTGAGGCATTCTATTGCTTAAAGATGGAAAATATTGAGCTGCCACAGGGTATATCTGTTATTCCATCAGAATGTTTTAAAAACGGAAGCTTAAAGAGCGTCACCCTTCCTTCCGGACTCGAATTCATACTTCCTAATGCATTTGATTGCTGCAACCTTGAAGAGGTGGTGATTCCGACAAGTGTAAAGGTAATATTCTCCGAAGCTTTCATAAATAATAGTGATCTGAAGAAAGTGACTTTCCTTTCACCAGACACTAAGGTTATGCCGAGTGCCTTTGACAATTGTGATAAGTTGGAGAATGTGGAGGCTATATATGAGAGCAGACCACTTGGTGACGAGACGTTTGGTCAAGGTGAAGAGGTGTATGGCGAGGTAGAAAAAAAGAATTGGCGCGATGAGGTTACTGATGTCAGCTTTGAGCTTATCTCTGTTCCCGAATATTACTGTGGTCCTCTATTGATAAAGGAGGGAGCCAAAGCATATCCCGAACTTGATGATTTTGCAGGGATCACGGAGTTATATATACCCGATTCTATTGCTGATAAATATCCATCTATTCCTATAAATGTTAGGAAAGTCAGATTCCCTGACTCTCTGGAAAGAATTGATTTACAGCGTAAGGCATCACTCCGGGAATTTAACTGGCCGGCATCAGCAAAGATATTCTATATTTCACAAGCACCTATTGCAACTCTTTCTATCCCTGAGGGGGTAACTGAGGTCCATATTAATGATATGCCTGAATTGACTGAATTGCAGCTGCCTTCGTCACTCATTACTCTTGATTTGGATAAATGTCCGAAGCTTGTGAGATGTGATCTTCCTGTAAACTTGTGTGAACTATCTTCCGGCTCTTTCTCCGGGTGTACCGCTCTTGAGGAATTGAGTATTCCTGTAAACTGCACCACTATTCCTCGCTCATGTGCTTCTGGGAACTGGGGAAGTAATATGTATTTAAAAAAACTTTATATTCCTAATGGGGTAGAGGTTATAGGTGAAGGATCATTCCAAGGGAATGAACTTCTCACTGAGGTTACTATCCCGGCTTCCGTAAAGAGAATTGAAGCAAAGGCATTTGCAGACTGTCCGAAGCTGACTACAGTAAATATAGAGGGGACCCCGTTGGTATTTCCGGATGCTTTTGCAAATACTCCGGGATATAAGGGCGATTTTGTAGAATTGGCAACAGTAGAGAAAACCGAGACCGGGCTTCCATTACTTAAAATGACTGTTGACCAGATTTTCTTTAAGAAGAATTGGTATGATAATGCCTCAGAGTTTCTTGATAATGACGGTTACTATGGGGAATGTGTAGCCTGGGAGAGCAAATCGGCAGATCAGTCGGGTTATCCTCTTGACAAGTCAGGTTTCCTCACATACGAAAACAGTGCTTCCTCCTGTCTGAATGAGTTCTATAATGAAGATGAAGATGCCTGCGACTCCATGCTTGGTCGTGGTTATTATATGGTGGCATATCCGGAAGGATGTGGGGATATTGAATTCGGTTATGGTATCATGGAGAAGACTTGTGCTGCGCTTGCTCTTATCCTTAATCCTGATTCCGGACGTACTATCGAGGAATATCCTTACACAGGACCGGAGGCAATTGTGGAGCTGAATGTGAAAGATTTTGGTGAAGATGAAATTCTTCATACTTACCGCTACCATATCTATGAGAAGGACGGGGAATGGGTAGCTGAGAAAGTTGACTGAATAAGCGTTTGATTATAAAATATTTCCGAGACAGTCGTGTGTGGACTGTCTCGGATTATATCCATTTAAATTTATATTATGAGTATACTCTGTCTATTTGAAGACAACGACCTGACCAATTGTCATCTGTCGTAGTTGTTGATACTAAGAATGAATTTCCAATAATATGGGAATAGGGATCCCCGGTGAATTAGATTATAATAAAGGAATTGATATTATGAGTTTTCTTTGAGAAACCGATGCCAATTTTATAGAGTTTTCTGTGATCCGTGGTAAACTGCTCCGCATAATGTTTGTCTTCAATCTGATGTATTGCTGACTCCGCATTGCCATTGATTTTTAATTCAATTATGTATATATAGCCAGAGGTCTTAATCAGCATGTCAATGAATCCCTCTGAGGTGTTATACTCCACATTGACATCAAGCCCTATCAAAGATGCGATGCAATAAAAAATAGTATGGTAATAGTTTTCATATTTAGATATTCTTGTACGCAATTTTGATGGAATACCTGACAAAAATGTTTTTAATTGACTTATAAATTTTTCCGGCTCCCCTCTTTTTAAACTTTCGCGTAGAAATGTAACTACTACATTAACGTCAGTGTAATCAGAATTAGGCACATATAGTCTAAGAATGTTACCTAAAATGCCACGCTCTACCTCTCTGTTAGGATAACCGAGAATAAACAGGTTTGTAGGACGGTCATAGCCTTTTATTGTAAGGTAGCCGGTTTGATAGAAGAGGGCGACGGGGTCTGTCTGATATGCGGAGAGATTACTAAGCATCTCTGCGGAAACCATTGTGCCGTTAAGTTTCTCCAGATTATAATCAATGTTTTTCAGTGATTTGGAGAGAAGTGTAGGTATGCCTGAGGCACACCAGTAATTGGCAATTTCCAGTTCGGCGAGAGCATTTATTACGCTATAGGGATTATATACATCGAGTAGACTCTTGGAGAAATGGTAGCCGTCATAATAGAATTTCAATTGATTGAAGGCATCTTCGATGCTCCAGCCTTCAGTGTCTGCTAACTCCTCTACCCCGGGCATAAAATATTTATGCAGTTCATCTTCAGTGATACCGCAGATTCCTGCATATTTATTATTAAGAGAGATGTCGCGCAGATTATTTAGTCCGCTGAACACTGATACTTTGCCAAATTTTGTTACGCCGGTGAGCATGCAAAATTGAATATGTTTCTCAGTTTTCTTAAGCACGGAATAAAAACCGTGGAGTTGAGTGCGAAAATATTCCAGCAGTTCTTCGTTT
Source organism: Bacteroides sp. (assembly GCA_014802265.1). Taxonomy (GTDB): domain Bacteria; phylum Bacteroidota; class Bacteroidia; order Bacteroidales; family Muribaculaceae; genus Lepagella. The sequence continues at coordinate 34,789 of JAAVCP010000016.1, forward strand.
CCGATTGAGTCAGAGAGCGGACTGTCATACTCATCGACTAAGACTACAACTTTTTCCCCGCTCTTTGCCGCTACTGTCTCAATCACCACATTAAACCGCTCATCAACCGCTTGCCTTGGCTTGTCAATTCCATACTCCATTTCCCAGGCGTGGAGGTGCATGTCGAGAAGACTTGTGAGGCTATCCTTGCCGACATACGCTTTGCCACTCAGATCAAGATGCAACACAGGATACTGAGTCCATTCAGAAGGTTGCAGACTGTATATTTCCAAACCTTTGAAAAGTTCTTTTTTACCGAGAAAATAAGCCTCCAGAGTAGAGAGCAATAAGCTCTTCCCAAAACGTCGCGGACGACTTAAGAAGTAGAAACCTGATGTGCTGACAAGAGAATACAAGTATTGCGTCTTGTCAACATAGACAAAGTTTTCTTTCCTTATTCTCTCGAAATCGGCAGTGCTGATAGGGTAATTCAGTTTTCCCATTTGATCAAGTTTTGTGGTGATTATGCAAATTTAATAATAAATTCTCATAATCACAATAATTTATATCATTTCAGCTACCATGTGTGACAGAGATTTAGAGACCGGATTACTTGCGGAAGGTGAGAAGGATTATTATAAGGGTAATAAATTCTGAGGTGGGGATAGCTCCCCACATTCCCCAGGTGGGGAAGAGTGCGGTAAGAAGGAAGAACAGGGGAACAAGGAGTATCATGCCTCTAAGGAGAGTGAAGATTAGGGCAGTCAGCGATTTCTCAATGCTTTGGTAAAAACCGATGAAGGCTATGTTGAGGGCAAAGAATATGCCGGTAAGAGCAAAAATCGGTAAACCTGAAATGGCTATATGGGCAGCCTCTGAGTCAGGAGAGATAAACATACTGACAATTCCGGAAGCACCTAAGGCAATACCTATTGTAGCCAACGATCCACAGATAGCAGCTACGCATAGACTCACTTTCAGTGTCTGATGCACACGCTGCCGGTTGCCTATGCCGTAATTTACACTGATGATTGGCTGTGCCGATTGTGCCACGGCGTTATTAATCATGAAAATTAACGGGAAAAGGTAACAGGCAATGGAATAAGCTGCCACTCCGTTTTCACCGAATGATTTCATAAACACGATGTTTCCGGTAAACATCATTACTGACATGGCTATCTCCGTTACGAATGCTGATGACCCAATTTGTACCTGAGTCCGGATAGAATGCCAAAAATCATTTATTTTTCGCGTAAATTTCAGAATATAGGAGAATTTAAAATAGATGATTGCCATACAGCCACCTATCACGCATGCAATGGAAGTGGCAAGTGCCGCGCCTTTCACCCCCATGCCGAGAGGAAAGACAAACCACCAGTCAAGCACGATATTTATGACTGAGGGAACCACGTTACACATCATGGCATATTTCGGAGAACCGTCAAGCCTTATCACCATCATGCCGATGCTTTGCCACATAAGTGGAATCAAGCCTATAAGAAGAAACAGCAGGTAATCAGTGGCTTTCTCCATGAGAAGATCAGAGCTGCCAAGCATTCCTGCAATATGGTAGGGGAACAGTGCGCCTGCCAACACCAATAGTAGGATTATACATGTAGAAAAAAGGAATGCCGAAGTGGTGATGCTGTTAGCCCTTGCATGATCTTTTGATGCCAATGCTATTCCGGCACTGACAGACGCACCTATGCCAAACATCAATCCTATGCCTGTGGTGACCATAAACAAGGGAGCAATTATATTGACTGCTGCAATGCCTTGCGGTCCTACTCCCTGTCCCACGAATACTCCGTCAACTATGGTAATGAGTGCATTAAATATCATGCCCAACAAAGTTGGGAAAAAGACTTTACGGAACAAAGAAGGTATGTTGCCGTTTTCGTAGTCAAGACGTGATGTCGTTTTTTGTGTCTGCATATTTTTAGAGATATGAATTGTTATTACATGAAATATGGCTGGATAAGATGTGAAACCGGGCGCACCCGACATCTTATCCAGCCATATAGTTGCGACTAAAGACCCTCTGATGAGTGGCACAAAGTTACAAAAAATTTAGATTAGTAGTGTAATAATTTAAGATTTTTGCTGTGTCTTTCCACTAAAGAAAAAGGTATCTTTATCTTGGGTTTGGCAATAGAGAAATCTCAAGATTTTATATGCCTTTGCGGAATGAAAAGAAAATTCGATTGTCACTCCGTATTAGTATTGATGTGAAGTGTCGGAATAGCGATGTAAAAATGGATTAAAACGTAAAATAGAACAAATGCCCAATTAACATAAATTCACATTCTATAAAAATATATGCTATAATTTATGATTTATTAACTAAAATAAGGGTGTGTTAATATTATTTAATAATTGTATATGTAGATTTTTGTTAAAAAAATTTGTAATATGCGAAAATGGCAGTAATTTTACACCGTATTTCGCTCATTATCCCTGTGGCTGAGGGGGAGCGACCCTAAAACTGAAATAGAAAACAATTAAAACTGATAACAAACTTATGTCAACACAAAAAGCAGAAGCACCCAAGGGGAAACTCGGTGTGCTTGTAGTTGGTCTCGGTGCCGTGACCACAACATTTATGGCAGGTGTGCTTGCAACTCGCAAGGGGCTTGCAAAGCCGGTAGGCTCAATGACTCAATATGACAAAATCCGCATCGGCAAAGGTGAGGACAAGAAATATCTCCACTATAAAGACATCGTTCCCCTGGCAGAACTTGATGATATCGTGTTCGGCGCATGGGACGTCTATCCCGCCAATGCTTTTGAGTCTGCCGTAAATGCTGAGGTGCTCAAGGCAAAAGATATTCTCCCCCTTAAGGAAGAGCTTGAGGCTATCAAACCCATGAAGGCTGCTTTCGACAAGAACTATGCAAAGCGTCTTGACGGTGACAACGTAAAGGATGTGAAAGACCGTTGGGATATGGTAGAGCAACTCCGTGAGGATATCCGTAATTTCAAGAAGGAGACAGGTGTTGACCGTGTTGTTGTGCTTTGGGCTGCTTCAACTGAGGTTTATGTGCCGGTTGATGAGAAAATCCATGGCTCACTTGAGGCTCTTGAGGCTGCAATGAAGGCTGATGACAAAGAGCATATCGCCCCCTCAATGTGCTATGCTTATGCAGCACTTTCAGAAGGTTGCCCCTTCATAATGGGTGCTCCCAACACTACCGTAGACATTCCTGCTATGTGGGAACTCGCAGAGAAGACCAAGATGCCTATTGCCGGCAAGGACTTCAAGACAGGTCAGACTCTCGTGAAATCAGGTTTTGCCCCGATTATCGGTACTCGCTGCCTCGGTCTCCACGGTTGGTTCTCTACAAATATCCTTGGCAACCGCGACGGTCTCGTGCTTGACGAACCTGCTAACTTCCGCACAAAAGAGGTCAGCAAGCTTTCTACTCTTGAAAGTATTCTCGTGCCTGAGGATCAGCCCGATCTCTATGGTCATGGCAATGATGAAGACACTCAGTATTACCACAAGGTGCGCATCAACTACTATCCTCCACGCAATGACAACAAGGAAGGCTGGGACAACATCGATATCTTCGGCTGGATGGGCTATCCGATGCAGATTAAGATCAACTTCCTCTGCCGCGACTCTATTCTTGCCGCACCTCTCTGCCTTGACCTCGTGCTTCTGAGCGACCTCGCTCAGCGTGCGGGCCGTTACGGCACACAACGCTTCCTCAGCTTCTTCCTTAAGAGCCCGATGCATGACTACACCAAGGGTGAGGTACCTGTAAACCATCTCTTCCAGCAGTATGTGATGCTCAAGAATGCTATCCGTGAGATGGGCGGCTACGAGGCTGATGAGGAAATCGATTAATTTCCATCCCTCACTCCATAAAATAAGGCTGTGCCTATTTGAAGTGACCCCAAAAGTTGGACAGATCAAACATTGTCCTGGTTATAGAAAGAGTTCGGTATTGCACCGGACTCTTTCCTTTTAACCGGTATTTAATTCTTTTATTGTTATAATCCCTAATCCCCCCAATGGCTTATGTCTATCTTTGTCTGCTTCTCCATATAATACATGTTGGTCATCTACCTGATAAGCGCCCTAATCACTTAAAGCATCACTCAAATTACAATAGACAATGCTCACTCCCAAAGATAAGACAGTTTCAACAGACCATAGAGCATCTATACACGCACAAAACCGACCTATTCTACTCCCCGTTAGACAACTTAATAATTAAGATAATACCAAATCTGCAATACAGAAAAAGACTCCCCAATTATTGCCATGTGAAAAATTTTCATTAAATTTGCAGATAAATAATTTATATTATGACTGAACGGATTAATCGCCTCAAAGTTGTATTGGCAGAAAAACAACGAACAAATAAATGGCTGGCCAATGAGCTAGACATTAACCCTTCTACTGTTTCTAAATGGTGTACCAATTCATCTCAGCCAGATATTACACTGTTATTGCGAATTTCAAAATTGCTAGATGTTGAATTAGAGGAGCTGATAAACAAGGAATTTGTTGAGTCATTATGAAGCTGCGTTAAAAAGNATTAGTGATGAGATTTAAACTCGAAAATCCACCGCATCAATCCACTGCCATACAAAGTGTGGTAGAGGTATTTCGTGGTATGGAACGTAATACATACGATAATGCTCATGTGGAGGATATTCATTCTAACGTCTGCTCTTTGTCGGCTCAAGAGATTACTGATAACATCCAACGCATAAGCTCTGAGAACGGAATATCTGTTAACCAAGCATTCCTAATTGACGAAAATGATGCCTGTATTGAGATGGAAACGGGCACAGGCAAGACTTTGACTTATATCCAAACGGCATATGAGTTATTCAAGCAATACGGACTAAGCAAGTATATTGTTATTGTTCCTTCTGTTCCGATAAGGCAAGGCGTTATTGATACTTTTGAAAATTTCAAAGATCAGTTAGCGGAGAAGTATGATGTATCCCCGGATGTATTTGTATATGATAGTTCTAAATTAAGCAGACTTCACGATTTCATAACGTCCGACAATCTTCAGATTATGGTGCTAACGTTAGCATCATTTAACTCTGAGAATAATATATTAAATCAGGTTGAACGAGAGGGCTTGTTTAACAATCTACCTCATCTTGAAGCCATAGCTCAGACTCATCCAATAATCTTTATGGACGAGCCTCAGGAGGGTATGGACACGGATAATTCAAAACAATGGATTGGGAAATTGAAACCCTTGTTCAAATTCCGCTATTCTGCTACTCACGCTGTTAAAAAGAATGTTCTTTACCAACTGACACCCGCTGAAAGTTATCGACTTGGATTAGTAAAAAAACTTGAAGTTCTGACTGTCTCCGAGAGCAATGATGAAGCTACATTGAAATTAGAGATTAGTCAGGTGCAATCCACGCCCTCACAAGTTAAGGCTAAACTAAAGCTGTGGAAACTTAATAAAACCAAAGGGCGCTTTGAATTCAAAGAATCGGGCTGGTTGAAAAAAGACGAAAATCTTGCGGACAAATCAGGTAACGAGTCATACCGTGATTTTACCATAAACCGTATTTATAAATCAATGACTGACCGCAAATGGCATGTAGTATTTACAAACGGTACAGAAATCATTGAGGGTTCTTTGTCTGCCAATAAGGAACAGGTGTGGTCGTTGCAGCTTGAATGGCTGATACGACGTCATTTTGAGAACAAAAATCGGCTAAAACCTCAGGGAATCAAAAACCTGTCATTAATATTTATTGATAGGGTTGCAAATTATATGAGTTCTGACCGACCTATAATTAAGCAGCTTTTTGAGCAAAAATATCGTCAGGTGTTTGCTGAATTTAATGATGGTAAACAACCTTCAGATTCTGCGGTTGAGGCTGTGCAAGGCTTTTATTTCGCCAAGACCACACAAGGAGAATACACCGACAAGGAAGATGTGTGCAGAAAGAATAAGGAAATCTTTGATGAAATTCTGCATAATAAACAGAGGCTACTTTCTTTTGAGAGTCCTATTGAATTCATCTTTTCCCATTCGGCGTTAGGTGTCGGTTGGGACAACCCTAATGTATTCGGTATTGCCACTCTTAATGAAAGTTACTCAGAAAATAAGAAACGGCAGGAAATAGGTAGAGGGTTACGCATATGTGTAAACCAAGATGGTGAGCGAATCTATGATGCTGATGAGACTCCTGATGATGAACAGATAAACCAACTCACTATTGTCCCTAATGAGACTTACGAAACTTTTGCCCGCAGTTACCAACAAGAGTATGAGGAATTGTATGGAACTGGTGCGAGAGTTCCGAATCCCAAACGTACACATAAAGGCAAAAGGATAAACCGCGTAACATTCAAAATCAGGAAAGATGAAACATTCAGGGGTATGTTCCGTCGATTTTGGAATACTGTAGCCAAGAAAACCACTTATCGCATCCACATGGATGAGGATGAGTTAATCTGCAAAAGTATCGCCGCTTTGAATGAAATACGTATTAGTGACTATACAATTGATGTTCAAAGTATGCGGATTTCTGACATTAGTAATATTCAGAACGCGGAATATAATGGTGAAGAGTCTTATACTGCACGAGCAAAATTTAATCCTCATGATCTCATCGAAGAAATAAGNGAGAANACNGGATTATGCTACACCTCGGTGCTTAAGATTATTGCAGGAATTGATAACAAAGCACAATATATCAAGAACCCACCTGTATTTATGGAACAGGCGGTGTTTAAGATACGTCAAATACAGCTTGACGAATTGGTACGCTGCGTAGAATATTGTCCTACTGGAAGTATCTATGATTTCAAATTTGAAGATTTCTATAAGGATGGCTGTGATAATTATGTCGACACTCCCAATCATGGTGTATGGGATAAGACGCTATATGACAGCATTCTTGAAAGGAATTTTGCAGTAGATGCAGATAAGATAACCAATACTGAGGTATTGTGTTTCCTTAAATTCCCTTCATGGTATAAA
>JAAVCP010000017.1 GCA_014802265.1 Bacteroides sp.
TGGTGAAGTCTTTGAGAATCGCCAATACGTTCATATTCTTAATGTTTTTATAATGAACGCTTTGGCGATTCATTTGTATCTGCAAAATCAATATATTAACTTAATTTTCAATAACTTCGGTATTTTTTACCGAACCATTGTTACTATATTCATATATTGAAATATAAAATATCCCGGAGATAATGCTTTAAAAGTGTATCTCCGGGATATTTTATATTGTATATACAAAAAACAGATTAAGTGGTGGATTTGGTAGGTTTAGGGAGTAGGAAGATACTGCCTTCGTATAGGAGCCACATCGGGAGGGATACGATCAGAAGGGTAAAGATGTCAGTAGTAGGAGTGATGATGGCAGCTATAATAAGGATAAGGACTACGGCGTGTCTTCTATACTTACGCATAAAAGGGTCTGACAGGAAGCCCATTTTACCAAACAGCCATACGAGTATGGGCATTTCAAACACCAAACCCATTGAGAGGCAAAGGAGTATGAGGGTTGACATATATGATTCCAAAGAAATCATATTGGTAACGTCTGAGGTAACCTGATAGGTGCCTAAAAATCGGAAGGTAAGAGGGAAAATCAGATAGTAGCTTAGAAGAACCCCGATAATGAACATAAGATAACCGCTTATGACAAAGCGTGTGGCGTATTTTCGTTCATTTTCATACAGGGCAGGGGAGACAAAGCGGAAAAGCTCATATAAAATATACGGAGATGCACATAACACACCGGCACAGAGGGCTGTCTTCATGTGAATCATAAATTGCTCGGCAAGCCTTGTGTTGATAAGGCTTACAGAGAAGTCTGCCATCTGCTGATCAGAGACCAGGCTTTCAAGATAGCGGAGCCATCTATAAGTCACAAAATTATTCTCCTTGGGAGCGAGAACAATGTCAAACAGTTCCTCCTTAAAAAGGAATGCGACGATGCCAAACACAATAATTACTACAATCCCTTTGACAATCACTCCGCGCAGGGCGTCAAGGTGATCCCAGAAAGACATTGAGGCTGACTCGCTATTGCTCATCTAATTGCAATTGCTTTATTTATTCTCCGAGGAATCAGACTTCTTCTCAGAAGAGTCAGTTTTATTTTCGGGCATTTCCTTAATATCCTTCTCTATTTCGTTCATGCCGTCTTTAAATGATTTCACCCCCTTGCCAAGTCCTTTCATCAGCTCCGGAATCTTCTTCCCTCCGAAGAATAGGAGCACAACCAAGGCTATCAAGAGAATTTCAGACATTCCGAGACCACCAATAAAAAGAAGTGAACACATATCAAACTTTAGTTCTTAATTTTTGATTTCATAAAATTATCAATAAGCGGTAAGCATTCTGCAGCCGACTTACAATTTAAGCATAACGTTTCAACAGGGCAGATGCCGGTGCCTTGACGGTTAATAATATTTTCAACCTTCCGGCTGTAGGTGACGGACAGGTGATTGTCGTGAAGTAAAGCTAATGCCGGCTCACTTATCACATCGGCATACACGTTTCTAACCTTTCCCATTACCATAAGTGCCGCCGCCCCTTTCCCTATGACTTTATCAGCCACTTCAGACCCATTCAGAAATAACGGATCTGAAGTGTAAAGGTGATAAAGATCGGCAACTCCTTTCTTGTTGAAAGTGCGGATTTCACCGTTTGCCACTACTAATGAGTGATTCCCACTGTGAAGGATTTCGATTAACTTATGCATCAAGAGTTTCTTGTTTTAGTTGTTCCACAAATTTATCGATTCTGTGAAGTTCTTGTGGAATCCTGATATTCTGAGGGCAATGTGGCGCACATTGGTTACACCCTATGCAATGATTTGCCTGGCGGAGTTTTGGCACACTGCGGTCATATCCCACGAGGAATGCCTGACGGGCTTTCCGATAGTTTGGAGCCTGACGGCTTTCCGGCACATTACCTTGGTTGACACATTTGTTGTAATGCAATAAGATGGCAGGTATATCTATACCGTAGGGGCATGGCATACAATACTTACAGTCGTTGCATGCAACAGTGGGATATTGCACCATAAGGTTGGCAGTGTCATACAGGAATTTGTTCTCTTCGTCTGTGAGAGGCTTCAGCGGACAATAAGAGCGCAAATTATCCTCAAGGTGTTCCTGATATGTCATGCCGCTTAATACAGTCAATACGTCAGGGAAACTTCCGGCGTATCTGAATGCCCAGGAAGCCACACTGCGTTCCGGTTCCTGCTGCTTCAGTCGTGCCACGATATGATCAGGGACATTTGACAGGCGACCACCCAAGAGAGGTTCCATTATCACAGCGGGAATATTGCGTTTTGCCAGTTCATTATACAGATATTCGGCATCTGTGTTACGCGGGTTATTGTCTTTGGCATGATTCCAATCAAGATAATTTAATTGAATCTGCACAAAGTCCCACTTATATTTATCGTGGTTTTCCAACAGGTAATCAAACACCTTGATATCACCGTGATAAGAAAAACCTAAGTTGCCGATTCTACCTGCCTCCCTCTCTTTCATGAGGAAATCAAGAACGCCGTTTTTAATGTAGCGGTTTTCAAATACCTCCATGCCGTCCTCACCCATTCCAACGCCATGAAGGAGCATATAGTCGATTTTGTCAACTTGGAGATTCTTAAATGAATCATGATACATTTTCAACGATGCTTCCCGGCTCCAGGTCTGAGGTGCAAAATTCGAGAGTTTAGTGGCTATGAAATATTTGTCACGCGGGTGGCGGCTAAGGGCTATGCCTGTGGCAGCTTCCGAGCGTCCTTTGCAGTAAGCCGGCGACGTGTCAAAATAATTGACACCGTGGGCAATGGCATAGTCCACAAGTTCGTTGATAGAGTCTTGGTCAAGTTCATCGGAGGGTAGGGTAGGCCAGCGCATACAGCCATAGCCGAGGATAGAGACTTTTTCACCCGTCTTTGGATTTGTGCGGTAAGTCATCTTGTCAATCGGGATTTCCGATTGGGCAGTAACATCACTGACCACAGAATTTTGTTTGGAATTGCACCCCACAAGTGTTGTAGCCGACACAGCGGCAGTGCCCAGTCCGAGGCGTTTCAGAAACTCACGTCTGTTGATATTATTATTTTTTCTCATTGGAATGCAATTTTAAATAGTTCTGTGTACTTTGTGACCTTCCACATATATCGCACTGAAAGGACGTGCCGGACAAAGATTCTCACATGCACCACATCCTATGCATACCTCTTCGTTTACGACTGGTATCTTGGGTGACTCGGGATTTTCTGCGTCAGAGGGGACCATCTGAATTGCACCGACCGGACAGTGACGTGCGCAATTGCCACATTCCACGCCATCCGTGAGTGGCACACAGTTATCTTTTATCCAAACGGCATGACCAATCTGAATAGATGATTTATCGGCAGTTGTGATCTTGACAATTGCACCTGCCGGACAGACTTCCGAGCATTTCGTACATTCCGGACGGCAATATCCACGCTCGTAGGAAGATTCGGGTTGCATCAGTGATTCGATGTCGGTGGAAGGACGCAGCACTCCGTTAGGGCAGTTTGCCACACATAGCTGACAGGCTGTGCAATGTTGTGTCAGGTTACGCAGGCTTATAGCCCCGGGAGGCACAATACGGGTGGAGCGCTTTGGGATTTTCTTGTCTTCGATCACGGCAAGACCTCCGTCTACTACCTTTTCCTGCGCCTTGATTACAGAGGTAGCAGCAATTACGGCTCCAGCTGTAAGAAACTGGCGGCGGGAGCTGTCGGGTTGGTTTGTGTTGTCAGTCATGCTCATAGATTCGGAATGTTTTGTACGCATTGCAAATGATATTGCACCCTTATGGCATTTCCCTATGCAGTCCATGCAGGATACACAACGGGAGTAGTCAATCTGATGGGCTTTACTGTTGATACATGATGCTTTGCAGTTACGGGCACAAAGTCCGCAACTGTTGCATTTGGTTGTGTCGATTATAGGACGGAACAGTGAGAATCGTGAAAAGAAGCCGAGTATAGTCCCGACCGGACAGATAGTGTTGCAGTATGTTCTGCCGTTTCTCCAGGCAAGGACAGCAAGGACAATAAGGGTGACTGTTGCCACAGAGAAAGTTACGCTGTTCATAACCCAGGTGTCTACTGTGTAGAATGTATAGCTTTCACGGCTTTCAGCCCATGATGCCAAGAGATTATTACCCCATTGCCACACAGGAGCCAGCAGACTCTGAGCTATGCGACCATACGAACTGTAAGGCGCAAACAAGGCGACGATGCTTCCTAATCCAAGTATAAATGCTAACACAACCACTCCAAGCATCCCATATCGTAATATGTTTTTGGCAGGGGAATAACTATAGCGGTTCTTTTTGGCTTTTTTCCCTGCCCATCCGAATATATCCTGCATAACGCCTAATGGACAGATTACTGAGCAGTAGACTCTTCCGAACAGAAGGGTGAGCACTATGAGTCCGATTATTACCCCGACATTCAAGGCAAGCAATGCGGGAAGAAACTGAATTTTTGCCATCCAACCGAACCATGTCTGCACTGTGCCGGTAAAGTCAAGGAAAAGCAGGGTGATTGCTATCAGAAATATGACAGCCAATGTGATTCTAATTTTTTGTAAAGACATCGTTTTATTGTTGTTTTTGACTGTTGGCAGCTCAAGAGGAGTCGCCAGATACTACCTGAAAATCATTTCAGTTGCAAAAGTAATAATAATTTTTCTAAAATCCTTATACAAATTCCCTATTCTGTTACCATTTTTACCGATTCCCGTAATTTCAGTATCATTCGTAGGCAACCCTCTTGCAACCCTCAGCAATTATCCAATTTTCAAGGCAACCTATCTTTGATGAGAAGTTAACTCCTATTTTGAAGAGCCTGTGATGGTATGTATTATATGGCCGTGCATATTTCTTCTCCTCTATCTGTTTCAGGGCATCTTCGGCAGAACGTTCATACTTAAGTCTTGCATTGCGCTATCAGGATTTCCAAGGATAAAACAACTGCTATAGTAGTCTCCTTTTTGGTTGACACACATAATATGGGATGAGATAATTAAATATACGAAAGATCATGATAAAAGTGGGTGTATTTCAGTGAAGTGCACCCACTTTATTTTTATAAACAATGTCTGTAATTGCAAATTGAAAATTTATCAGAGTGTTACACCTGATTTGAAAATGGCGATTTCTTTGGCATTGGCATCTTCATTACGGGCAGTCTCTCCGTTAGCTGTAGCAATTACTTTATTGATAAGCCGATGGAGTGCTTCGGAGGGAGTATCTTTGTTAATGAGTTCACCGGCATTGAAGTCAATCCATTTAGGTTTATGAGATGTTAAGGTGGAGTTGGTGGATATTTTCAAGGTAGGTACAAAGGTACCGAAAGGGGTGCCACGTCCGGTTGTAAACAATATTAACTGACAGCCGGCAAATCCGAGTGCTGAGGAAGCGACAAGGTCATTCCCGGGAGCTTGCAGAAGATTTAATCCGGTATGGCTTAAGCGTTCTCCATATTGAAGCACGTCGGCTACCTGTGCATTCCCTGCCTTTTGCACACACCCTAAGGATTTTTCTTCCAATGTAGTAATACCGCCAGCTTTATTCCCCGGGGAAGGATTTTCATAGACAGGCTGACCGTAAGATCGAAAATATTCTTTAAAGTTATTTATCAAGGCTACTGTCTTATAAAATATTTCTTTATTTACAGCCCGATTCATCAATAGGGTTTCTGCCCCAAACATCTCAGGCACTTCGGTGAGTACTGTGGTTCCACCCTGAGACACGAGCCAGTCAGAAAACAGACCTACTAATGGATTGGCTGTGATACCGGAAAGTCCGTCTGAACCGCCGCATTTTAATCCTACACGCAATTTGGAGAGAGGAAGTGGCTGTCTCTGATCTCGGCTCATGTGCTCAAGCAGTTCCTTACATAATCTGACTCCTTCCTCAACCTCATCTTCCACATCTTGTGAAACGAGAAATCTCACCCGCTCATGATCATAATTTCCCATTACATCACGTAAAGCTGAGAGTTGGTTATTTTCGCAACCAAGACCTAATATCAGTACACCTCCTGCATTCGGGTGACAAGCAAGATCAGCAAGCACAGTGCGTGTGTTTACGTGGTCATCTCCTAATTGAGAGCAACCATAATTGTGGGTAAATGCCCGAACATCATCTACATTGGTCAGCTGGCATTGATAACGCAGCTTTTCTGCAATGGCATTTGCCTGGGCATTCACGCAACCTACTGTCGGGATAATCCACAGTTCGTTTCGGATACCCATCTCTCCATTTTTGCGCAGATACCCGTTGACGGTTATGTCATCATGATTCTCACTTTTTACTGAAACCGGAGTAGGGGAGTAGGTATATGAGGGGTCATTCTCCAAGCCTGTGGAGAGGTTATGCGAGTGAATCCATGCACCACGCACAATATCTTTCTTTGCTATGCCGATAGGATTGCCATATTTGATTATCTTTTCTCCTGATGCCACAGGCAGAAGGGCAAACTTGTGACCGTAAGGGACATCTTCGGTCAGTTTAAATAGAGGAATACCGTCAAGTTCAACAGTCTCTCCTTTTTTTAGTCCTTCCGGATCAAGCACCACGGCAACATTATCGGCATAATTTATCCTAAAATATCTTTTCATTCAAAAATATGTTTATGAATCAAGCCTGCGATTAGCTGTTTGAGTAAATTTTTTCACATTCCTGAAGGGCATCTCTGACTCCTTCCTTACGAATCCTGCCAAGATGTTTGGCAACTGCTTTAATCAGTCCGGGCACTTCTGCTTCAAAATCATTCTCAAAGATTTCAGATCCACTTATAATCGCTTTTACTGTAGCTTCATAATCAGTGTCGTCCCAACGGGTATGAATGAAATTGACAGCTTCCTTGCTGTCTTCAGGAGCAAATCCTGAATTGGGACCATAGAGTGCTAACAAGGCAGCCAGGGTGAAAAGTTCGCGTTGCGGAAGTTTGCCGAATTTGCGATAATAGTCTCTTACTGTAGGGTAGTTGCGTGTCTCCCATTTAGACAGAGAATTAAGGGCTATCGACTTAAGCATGTGGCGGATATACGGATTAAGAAAACGTTCTAAGATTCCGTTTGCAAAAGATTTAAGTTCTTCTTGGTCACCATCAATAACGGGAAGTACCTCCTCATTTACCATAGAACTGATAAACGAATTTATTTCCTCATTGGCAAAGGCATCTCGCACGGTTTCACATCCTGCCAACAGCGACATTGCCACCATTCCGGTATGCGACCCGTTGAGAATCCTGACTTTACGGTCGCGGAAATCTTTAATTGAGGGCATAAACCTAACATTAAGCCCTGCTGCATCAAGGGGCAATTCCTTCCGGAGTCTGTCTGCCTCATTGCCTCCTATTGCCCAAAAATGATAAAGTTCACACATTACTATGGCATTATCATCGTTACCAAGACGGGTCTTAATTTCTTCAGGATCAGACGGAGCACCTGACACGATGCGGTCAACTAAAGTATCCACAAATACGCAGGAGTTGTCTATCCATTTTATAAAATCTTCCCCAAGGGCTGCCTCCTGTGCATGGCGAATAACATATTCGCGCAGTGTCGTGCCATTGTCTTCGATAAGCTCACAGGGAATAAAGAAAAGTCCCTTTGAAGAATCACCGTTAAAATACTTGAACCTACGCCATAGAAGAGAGGTCACTTTTCCAGGGAAAGTAATAGGTATTAAGTCTTTTACATTGTCTTTGCTGTAACGGATTCCTGCCTCAGTGGTATTAGAGACTACAAAACGTAAATCAGGAGAAAGAATATATTTCTCATATTTTTCTATGTCGGCAGGCGTGAAAGCGTCTTCCACACAAGTTATAAGTCGTGATTCTTGTTTAGGCTCTCCGTTTTCTATACCCTCAAGGCACACATGATAATTATAATCTTGTTTGCTAAGGGTGTCAATAATCACACTGTTGCCGGTGCGTGGTTTTACAATTGCCACTCCTGTGTTGACTATGCCTTTTTCGTTGGCAATATCAATAATCCAGTCAACGAAGGCACGTAGAAAATTACCTTCTCCAAACTGAAGAACTCTTATGGGACGTTGTGTATTACCGTTGATCATTTTGTTTCAAACTTAAGTGTTACAGGTTTGAGTTGGTCAGAGGTGACATTTAGGGTCACTGTGCCGCCATTTTGTTTGGAGCGTAGAATGACTACAGCAGACCCATTAAATAAGCGGCGAGAGTCTCCCACAGTCAACTCTTCGCTGTTGAGGTCTCCGTTAATAACCCCCACAATCTCAGCAGGACCGTCAACTTTGAATTTCAATGGTTGGCGGGCACCGAAATCACGTCTTCCTTTGGAGTCAAGAGCCTTTATCACAACATGCTGCAGATCCATGCCGTCTGCTTTCCATTCAGCATTATCACCTTGCGCTGTCAATCTCACTGCATTATCTGAAGTCTCTATTCTGTGACGACTTACAGGCTTATTATTTCCGGAATTATAGGCAACTGCTTCCAGATAACCTTTCTCATAAGGCACATTATCCCATTTTATCCTGTTACGTTCCTTAGGATTGGCTATGTTGTTGAGGCGACGTCCGAGACTCTTGCCATTAAGAA
This sequence comes from Bacteroides sp., assembly GCA_014802265.1. GTDB lineage: Bacteria > Bacteroidota > Bacteroidia > Bacteroidales > Muribaculaceae > Lepagella. The sequence continues at coordinate 8,591 of JAAVCP010000017.1, forward strand.
TCAGTTCCACTTCATCAGCGTTAGTGTAGGTGTATAATTCCAAAGAGCTGCCCGGTTTACGGTTCCAGTGTGAAGATTGGGTTTTCCCGCCTATAAGCACATCATTCCACATTACGCTGTTTTCACCATCAATCACAGCGATTCTCACTACCGGTTCCTCCGGTTTGAAATAGCTTTTCAGGAAATAAGCATTGGGTTTTGGCTCAAGGGATATGTCAAACACACCTTCATTCCAACCTTTGACAGGCCAACCTTTAGACTCCCCGAGATAGTCAATCATTCCCCAGTAAGCCAGACCTATTACCTTGTCAAGATCCATTTCAAAGAAATTCGGACCCATATTTGAGGTATTTGCCTCACTCTGATAGAACATCATCCAGGGGAATCTTCTGCTGTCGCCGGGGAAATACATATAGCGGTAATTATAGGCAGCTATGTCTGTCTCCATTACGAGAGGGGCGGGCAGACTATCGGTAAATTCATTTCTTCCGCGAGGATGCATGGCTACGGTCACAGGTCTTGTGGTATCGTAGCGGTTAAGTAATGCTTTTTGGAGTTTATATGGCGTAACACCCCAGTCATTATATGGAAGATCAGGTATAAGTTGAAGTTCATTGCCGAGACTCCAGAATACGATTGAAGGGTGGTTGCGGTCACGGCGAGTCCACTCAGGCACATTTTCAAGCCACAACTCATTCCAGTCGCGCCGACCTCCGGCATAATTTGTAGTCCATTTGTCGTAAAGTTCGTCAACTACTAATATACCGTTCTCGTCGCAAAGGTCAAGCATCGATTCGCTGTAAGGATTATGAGAACTGCGGATATGATTAAATCCGAAATCTTTCAGCATTTTGATACGTTTTTCAATTGCCTTCGGATATGCGGCAGCACCGAGTGCGCCGAGTGTATGATGATTAGCTATACCTTTCAGCAATACCTTCTTCCCATTTAGTTTCATGCCGAATTCCGGTGAAAATTCTATAGTGCGGAATCCGAAACGCTCACGTACACGGTCGTATACATTTCCGTCATTGTCTATCAATGACACTTCTGCCGTGTAAAGATTTGGATTTTCAGTATCCCAAAGCAAAACATTGTCAAGTCCTACTGAATCAATACGAAATTCCCTGATTTTCTGCTTTTGGTTGTTGCGTAGTTTTTTAAGGTTACTATAAACCTCGTTCCCTTTCTGATCAACCACCCGCACTTTCACATTTAGTGAATCTGCTTTAAGATAGGTTGCAATCTCGCCATCGATTATCATCACTGATTTCTCAGGAGTTGCAATTGGGGTAGTGATTTTGAGTGTATGACGAGTAAAATAGTGCATAGGATCAGTGACAATTATATTTACATCACGGTAAAGACCGCCACCTGTGTACCATCTTGAGTTGTCGGGGGTGCCTGTGTCGGCTTTTACCTCAATTACATTAAGTTCTCCGTATTTCAACTTGTCGCTTATGTCAGTGTCGAAACCGAGATAACCGTAATCTGTGCCATCGATGCGTTCCCCATTAAGATAAACATCTCCCACAAGCATGATTCCCTCAAAGTCAAGCAACACACGTTTATCTTTCCATGCGGACTCAGGGGTAAATGTCTTTCGATACCAACCGGCACCCATCTCTTTGAAGCCACGAGAACTGAGGCGGCTGCGTATGTTTGCCATAGGATTGTTATCGTCAGGACGTTCATCGGGGGAAGGCTCCACCCATTCCTGATGTATCTGGAAATCATGGGGAAGATTGACATCAATCCATTGGTCAGTGTCCTTTGGTAGTTCTTCGCCATAGCTGAATTGCCATCCAAAATTCATTGGAACAAATGTGCGTACCCCATTGTCATTACGCAATTTTGCATCGCCGCGTGCCGAAAGACACGTAGCGAGGCAAAATGCACTTATCAATGGGAGCCTTAACTGACTTATAAGGTTCATATTTCTATCTTTTTATATTTTGGAACAAGGAGTTTCATGATGCACCATGCCACCAGATAAGACACTGCGCATATACTGAACACAATCATATATCCTGCGGGCTTACCTGTGAATGTAAAGAAGGTAAATGCTTCTCCAAGATTTGCCGAATAGTCAAATAATATACCGGAACCCTGATTGATTATATAAGAACCCAGACCGCCTGCCATTGTACCGATACCAACGATAGTAGCCACGGTTGAGGTGGGGAACATATCTCCGATTGTTGAATAGAGGTTGGCACTCCATGCTTGATGCCCTGCACTGGCAAGACCGATAAGTATTGCGGGCCACCATGCTGAATAAGTGCCGAGTGGCTGTGCAAGAAGAGCTACTATCGGAAAGAATGCAAAAATCAGCATAGAGCGCATGCGTCCTGCATAGGGATTCATACCTCGTTTCTCAACAAAGAGCTTAGGGAGATAGCCACCCCCGATTGAAAGAACTGTCACAATAAAATAGAGCGTAAATATAAGAGCCTGCCCCATTGGCGTATAGGAGGCATACCCGAATTGTTCTGAAAAGTAAGCCGGGATCCAGAATAGGAAAAACCACCATACGCCGTCGGTGAAAGCTTTTCCGACAATAAACGCCCATGTCTGACGATAACGGAAACAGTGCCAGAAAGGAATTGTATTAGTTTCCTCTTTGTTGATTTCTTCCTGAGTTTCACCTGCCTCGTCTTGTTGTATGTAATCAAGTTCTGCTTTGTTGACAAAACGTGAATCCTGGGGGGCTGAATAAAGCCAGTTCCAAAAGCCCATCCATACGAAACCAAAGGCACCGATAATTATAAATGCCATTTCCCAGCCCCACATTTTTGCAAGCACAGGGATACAAAGAGGGGCAGCAAGAGCACCAACCGACGAGCCGGCATTGAATATTGACGTGGCAAACGCACGGTCTTTCTTTGGGAAGTATAGGGCAGTCACCTTAATGGCTGCAGGGAAGTTACCGGATTCACCCATTGCGAGGAGTGCGCGGCATCCTAAAAAAAGCCAGACGCTAACAGATGCCACCGCAATTGCCATAGCTGATCCTGCCTGAATGTTGTAAAGAGCTTCAACCGACGACAATCCCTCTATTTTCATTGTCGCCCAGCCACAACCTGCGTGGAGGCAGGCAGCCAACGACCATATAAAGATTGCCCACAGATAACCTTTCTTGGAACCCATCCAATCGATAAACTTACCTGCAAAAAGGCTGATAGCCGCATAAAAGAGTGAAAAGAAACCGGTGATGGTGCCATAGTCGGCATCTGTCCAATGGAATTCCGGAGCTATAAAGTCCTTCCAGGTCATGGAGAGGACCTGTCGGTCAAGATAGTTGATAGTCGTGGCAAAAAACAAGAGTGAGCAGATCACCCATCTCCAGTTGGTTTTCTTTGCAGTCATGCCCATATTTGAAGTTATATCCATGATATTAGTAGCTGATTAAATAAGTAATTAGTAATTAGGAATTAGTAAATAGGGTGAATAATAAATTTGAAAATAATAACACTCAATCCTGATTACTTTATTATCACCTTTTTAGATTATCTAATAATCTCATCGTAATTTACTAATTGATAATTACTAATTGCTAATGTGTATTAAAATTGAAAAAACGATTTTGCATTGTTGTAGGAAATATCTTCAATCATCTGGCGCACGCGTTTCTCTTCATATCCGGAGAACGGAATAAGTCCGTTTTCCACGTCGTTACCGACAATATTGCAAAGGCATCGACGAAAATACTCATGGCGGGGATATGACAGGAATGAGCGTGAATCTGTCAGCATGCCTACGAAGCGGCTCAGAAGCCCGAGGAGTGACAGAGCATTCATTTGTCGGGTCATACCGTCGAGTTGATCATTAAACCACCACCCTGAGCCAAGTTGAATTTTGCCCGGTACGCTTCCGTCTTGAAAATTTCCAAGCATAGTTGCCATAACTTCGTTGGCAGACGGGTTAAGATTATAAAGAATGGTTTTTGCGAGCTTCCCTTTGGTGTTAAGTCGGTCAAGGAGTTTGGCACATGCCTTTGCCGTGTTAAATTCTCCGATAGAATCGAAACCTGTGTCGGGTCCAAGTTGAGCCATCATTTTCGAATTGGTGTTACGGATAGCTCCGTAGTGGAACTGTTGCGTCCAGCCAGAATCAGCATCCATCTCACCAAACACTTCAAGCATATTGCTCTTGAATTTCTTGACTTCCTCATCGGTGAGTCTTTCGCCGGAAGTTACCTTATTAAATATGTCAATTATCTCCTCTTCAGTGTAGTCTTCAGCATAAAATTCGTCAATGCCATGATCACTCAGTCTGCATCCCATTTCTCCGAAGAAATCGTGACGTTTACGGAGAGCCTCAAGGAATGAGGAGAAAGAATTAATATTTATTTCTGCGATGTCAGCGAGCTTTTTGACATATTGGTTAAATGCCTCCGCATTTTCTACAGCCATAGCCTTATCCGGACGCCATGTGGGAAGTACCTTTATTTCAAACCCACTATCTTTTATGCGTTTGTGATGCTCCAAAGTGTCAGCGGGATCATCGGTGGTGCACACCACTTCCACACCATATTTCCGCATAAGTCCGCGTGCTGTCATGTCGGGATTTTCACGTAGCTGCCTGTTGCATTCATCAAAAATTTCGCGAGCTGTCTCAGGGTTGAGTGGTTTATCTATGCCGAATGCAGTTTTAAGCTCAAGCTGTGTCCAATGATAGAGAGGATTACGAAAGCAATAAGGCATTGTCGCAGCCCATTTTTCAAACTTTTCCCAATCAGAGGTATCTTTCCCTGTACAATACTTTTCGGGGACTCCGTTTGAACGCATTGCACGCCATTTATAATGATCGCCACCGAGCCATAGTTCAGTTATTGAACTGAAACGATGATCGTTGGCTATCATTTCAGGGTTAAGATGACAATGATAGTCAATGATGGGCATTTTTGCAGCATGATTGTGATAGAGGTCTTTTGCAGTTTCCGTATCAAGCAAAAAATCCTTATCCATAAATTCTTTCATATTATTCTGTCTTATTTTTACATTGTATAAATGTTGAAACCGCCGTCAACCACCGCTACAGTTCCTGTCACAAATTTAGAAGCATCTGACATTAGGTAATGGATAGTGCCACACAGCTCTTCCGGTTTACCCATGCGTCCGAAGGGAGTCTGGCGGATCACGTCTTCACCTCTCTGAGTGTAACTGCCATCAGGATTTGTCAGTAGTGTGCGATTTTGCTCTGTCAGGAAGAATCCGGGGGCAATTGCATTCACTCGTATTCCTCCTCCGAATTTTTTTGCGCATTCGGTTGCCATGTAAGCAGTGAAGTTTGAGATGCCTGCCTTTGCAGCTGCATAACCACATACACGTGTCATAGGACGGAAAGCTGCCATCGATGAGAAATTGATTATGGCTCCTTTCCCTTGGGTTGCCATTGGCTGAAGGAAAATCTGAGTGGGAATGACAGTACCCGTGAGATTAAGATTCAGAACTTTCTGGAATTGTTCCGGATCAAGGTCAAAGAAATTTTTATCGGGTGCGATTGTTGCGCCAGGCATATTGCCCCCTGCAGCGTTAAGCAAAGTGTCTATCTTTCCATATTTTGCTAATATGGCATCGCAATTGGCTTGCACGGCAGCACGATCCATTACATCGGTTTTCATGAATTCAATACTGCCACATGGATTTTCTTTCTCCACTTCTACTACTATTTCTTTACCTGTTTCCTCCTTGCGTCCAAGAATTATAACTTTTGCTCCATTTATAGCCAAATATTTAGCTATGGTTCGACCGAGTACTCCGGTGCCTCCGGTGATTACAGTCACATTATCTTTAATATCAAACAGATTTCTCATTATTTTTCAGAATTTACAGTTGCCATAATTCCACTCACCATTCCGAGGGCGAGCATTCTGCCATGGAAAGAATACCCGGCATTATATCCCTTCTTTTCATCACCCAACATCAATGGGGCGTGGTCAACACGCATAGGGAGTTCAGGGCGAAGGTTTTCAAACGTGCGTACCACCTCAATCAGCCTTGGATCAAGATGAGTTGATTCCTTAAAGTCTCCGTTTGGCTGAACATTGCAAATACGAGCATGGACAAAATGTGTGCGGTCAGCATATTTTTTTGCAAGGGCAACTATATCGTTATGAGCACCTGCGCTTAGTGAGCCAGCACAGAAAGTGAGTCCGTTGTGAGGATTAGGCACAGCGTCGAGAAAAGCCTGAATGTCGGAGTCGCATGTCACGATACGCGGCAGCCCGAGAATTGGCATTGGCGGATCATCGGGATGAACACACATGTTGATGTCATATTCTTCACACACCGGCATTATGGCGTTTAAGAAATAAGTCATGTTTTCACGTAGTTTCTCAGCATCGATTCCTTCATAGAGATTAAGCAAGCTACGGAATTTTTCCACCGGATTAAGATCGTTTTCGGAGATATTGCCATTGACGAATCCCTGGGTTTTAACAATTATGTTTTCCACAAGCCGTTTTTCTCCCTCTTTGTCCATGCGGGGAGCCACTTCTTCACGCATTCTACGGAGAGTTTCTTCATCATAATCTTTTTTTGCATCATGACGCTTGAGGATATTGATATCGAAATATGCAAACTCTGCACGATTGAAATAGAGATTGGTTGTTCCGTCGGGGTTGGGATAATCAAGGTCAGTACGTGCCCAGTCAAGAACGGGCATAAAATTATAACAAATGGTCTTTACTCCGGCTTTACCAAGATTAGCAAGACTGATTTTGTATTTCTCTATCAATTCATCTCGGTCATGCCCCCCATATTTGATTGATTCGCTAACAGGAAGACTCTCTACCACTGACCAGCGCAAACCATGCTGCTCGATGAAGTCTTTCATCTTGTTGACTTCCTCAAGTGTCCACACCTCACCATTGGGAATATGGTGAAGAGATGTCACTATACCTTCCACGCCGATTTGCCTGAGCATTGGGAGGGTTATTGTATCGTTGGGTCCAAACCAACGCCATGTTTTTTCCATCTGGTATTGTTATTTTGCTTTAAGAATATATTTTCATTATTTTCTTCTTGTGAGGTATCACTCTTAGGGTGAGCACTCAACCCCAACACTCCTAACAGCATCAGAAGCGTTGCGGTGACAATGATTTTTATGATGGAGCCTACTGGAAAATCGGATGACTTCCAAAAGGGTTCCCGGTTGTGTTTCATGGGTTGAAAATAATAAGGAAGTATTAGTGGGAGATTGTCTTTCACATGCAAAATTACAAACAGAACACGTTCATGAGTTGTAAGTTTGTACGGCAACCTTGGAAAAATATACGTTTACAGTATATATACTGTTCTTACAAGCAATATGAACGGTTATGCTTATTTCTTACACTTCATTTACCTCACGCACATTTTCTTTCTTATATACGCTCGGAGCTTTTCCAAATTGTGACTTGAAACATTTATTAAAATAGCTTGGGTCGTTTATTCCAACCATGAATGCGATTTCGGTTATGGTGTAGTTAGATGTGAGGAGCAGTTCTGCGGCATGCTTCATGCGTATCACTCTTATATACTCTTTAGGAGAATAGCCCGTCACTCCTTTTACCTTTTTGAAAAAGACAGTCCTTCCGAGTGCCATCTGTGTGCTGAAATCATCCACTGAGAATTCAGCCTTATCCATATTTTGAGCCACTACTTCGGCAAGTTTCTCGGCAAACTCCGCATCTCGGTTATTGAGTGGAATTTGAGGCTTGGATAATGTGGGATTTGCAGAAAACTTTGAAATCATACCCTCATATCTTTCCAAAATCTTAACCACAAGCATTCTCATATATTTTAGAGTGAATGGCTTGGTGACGTATGCATCCGCGCCACATTCCATTCCTTCATATTGTGAATCGTCGTTATTGAGCGCAGTGAGTTGAATCACCGGGATATGGCTTGTAGCGAAATCTTCCTTAAGCATACGGGTCACTTTAAAACCGGAAATATCAGGCATCATTACGTCACATATTACAAGGTTCACATCATTTTGACGTGCCATGTCAAGTCCTGTACGTCCGTTGCCGGCGGTTAATACATTAAAATAGGGTAGGAACTCATCGGAAAGCACTTTCCTGATTTCATTGTCATCATCAATAATCAGAATGGTACGCTGTTTCTGATCGGTTTGCGTATTGTCTTCTATGGTGTTAATTTCGGATGCTTGTTCTTCAGTTTCAGTTATGTTTTCTTTCAGAAGGGTAAATTGAGGTCTGCCTAAGGTATCATTGACTTTTTCAAGTGATTCCGGAAGATTTAGGGGTAGAATAACTGTAAAAATCGAGCCGCCTCCAACATTGTCATCATGCATCAGCTGTCCTTCATGAAGTTTCACGAGTGCATTGGTTAGATGAAGCCCTACACCTATGCTGCTACGTGAAAGTCCGGTATGCATAAACCGAGTGAAAAGAATTGATTTCTTATCAGCCGGAATACCTATACCATTGTCTTTTACCTGTAGCTGCATCTTGTTGTTTGTCCGTTGTATGTCAAGGTTTACTTCTACTTGTCCTTTCTCATAAGTGTATTTAATGGCATTGGAAATGAGGTTGGTCACAATTTTATCAAGCGAATTGCGATCAACGTTCATGTAATACTCTCGCTCATTAGAATAGAAAGTAAAATTAATCTCTTTTGAACGAGCCTCATCTATAAAATTATTGAAAAGATCTCTTATGAAACCCACTATTTCTGTGCGCTCGCATGTCAACACTAATTTATTACGCTCAATTTTTCGAAATGTGAGAAGCTCCTCTATCAGCCGTAACATTCTCTTGGCATTTTTGTCAAGAGTCATCATTGAGGAACGGAGAGGGGAAAGGGGTACTTCTGGATAATCTGTTTTTATGTCAGATATATGGTCGGAAGCTTTCTCCAATGAGGCTTGAATAAGGGTGAGAGGAGTACGAAATTCATGTGAGATATTAGTGTAGAATTCCAGCTTGAACTCAGTCAATTCTTTTTCCTGTTTCACTTTCCCTCTAAGTGTACGTATGCGGTCTAATGCATACACAAAGAGTGCAACTGCCACTAAAATCAGAAGTACGTATATTGTCTTTGCCCACCAAGTAGCCCAAAATAGGGGTTGTATTTTCAGAGTAAGCTCCCTAATGTCGCTCCATTCCCCTGATTTATTCTGAGCTTGAATATAGAGATGATATGTGCCGGGAACAAGATTTCTGAACGATACATGATTATCGTCTGAGAAATCGCTCCAATTTCTATCAGAGGGGATAAGCTTATAGCGGAATTTATCCGGTATTTTTGCATCGAAATTGAAAGTGGAAAACCACAGATCAAGTGAGTTTTCATTGTGCTTGAGCAATAGTTTCCCTTGGGTAGTAAGGTCTTCCCAAAGAATATTTTTGATATGTCCGTCAGACATTAGTTCTCCGTTGACTCGCAGGGAGGTTACTTGTGGTAAAATTGGCTTTGCGCTGTTTTTCAGATTATTGATATTTACCATATATCCTCCTTCAGAACTGCCGAGCAGGATATTGCCACCATACATAAGTAATGCGCTGTTGGGATTATAGACGTTGCCACGTGTATTTGGTTGAAACAAGTAAGACTCAACGCAGAGTGTTTCTACATTGATTCTGGCAGCCCCAAGATAGGTAAATGCCCAGATATAATGGTCATTTTCTTTTACAAACGATTGGATATTGGTGTTGGGAAGACCGTTTTCTTTTCCGATATTAATAATTGACGGTTGTGAGGTTTTTAAATCCAATACCGATATGCCACCACCCCCTTGCCCAACCCAAAATCTGCCGTGTGAGTCTTCCGTTATACAATACACCTCGTTGTTGTTGAGTGAGTTATTGGCTACATTATACATATGCGGAAGTGATATACCCGAGAATAGGCTATCAGGATTGAATGTCACTACTCCTTCATTTGTACCTGCCCAGATATTATGGTGTGAATCTTCAAAAACATACCTTACCCGTTGATGTCCATAGGTGTCGTTCAGGAAGTTACGCTTGTCATATTCTTTCTTATCTTTACGTGGGATTGCCACATCGAGTCCTCCGCCGAAGGTTGCTGACCAAATACGTCCTTTCGAATCTTTGAGCAGGGAGAACACATTCTCGTAGCTTGGATAGAAAAAGTCTTCCCCCACATTTTTTCCGATTGAATCTTCAATATATATACCTTTCCCACCTCGAGTAGCATACCAGGTATTGCCATAGTCATCTTCTACCATGTCGTAGACCACTTTGGGAAATTGTCGGCTTGACAGAAAACGAAGCGAAGAATCATAGGTATCAAGTGTACCGTCATAATATGAAATTGCAATCTTGTCATCAGAGAGACGTTTCACCATTCTTATAGTGCTATTTTTCTTATGTTTATCATTCAGATTTATCACTGTGTGGGGGGAGGTGATGATTTTTACTGCTCCTATGTCTTCAGTTCCAAGCCATATAGCACCCGATCTGTCTTGCATCACTGCCAGCAAGTTGTCTGATGGGACCACGTCATCAGGATAATCCTTTGTAGAGAAGTGTTCAATGTTCTTTTTATCTTTGTCTATTATATAAAAGCCATTGCCGTTAGTGGTTATTATGGTGTTGCCCGACTGAAGCTGCACCACGTAATACCTTTCCATATCAATCAGCTTGATTTTATCCTCAGGCATGACATTGAAAGGAGTTGCGGTCCATGCCAGTGTGTCAATATGCCAAAGCTGTCCTGTCTCGTTGTGAAGCCATATCCCTTTACGGTTGTCTCTAATCACTTTTGCATTAGATATGTGGGGCAAATCAGCCAATGTCACACTTCCATTCTTCTGGTCAAAGGTATAAATTCCTGTGGCAGTCGTGATATACCACTTATTACCCACAATAAATTCTCCCGGAAGATCAAGACGTCTTTTGATTCCGGGTATGGTTTCTTTAAGTGATATTTTCCCATTTCTATCAATACTAACAATATCTCCATTAGTGGCAACCGCCAATGTCATATCATTATTGGGGGCAAACCATTGCAATTGTCGCGTTGGGTCGATCACTTCAGTGATACCGTCATGGTATCTTACAATTCCTTTATCGGTGGAGAGAAATATATTGCCATGANTGTCGCCTATCACTTGATATATATTGTCGGAGGGGAGTTTACCGTTATTCTTTGAAAATCCCGTTGATATGAGTTGGTTGTTTTTATTTTCTACCCTCAATGCCCCCTTTTCTCCGTAAAGCCATATTGTCTTGTCAGGAGCTTCATAAAAATATCGGAAATAAATTGACCCGGTCTTGGGAAGAAACTCTTTGAATTGAAAACTGTTCTTGTCAATACAGCTCACTCCGTCGTTGCTGCTGATAACCCACAGATTACCGAAGGAATCCGGATGCACACCTCTCACTTTCGGTTCATAAAGTTGCTTTCCTGAGGAATCACGGAAAGGGATATGGGTCATGGTGAATCCATCGTAGCGTGTCAGACCGTTAAGTGTGCCAAACCATAGGTAACCTGTGGAATCTTGATGAATTGACCTGACACGGTTGTCTGATAGTCCTGTCTGAGTATTATAGACCGTAGAGTTATGTCCATAGCTTCCACTTGCCGCGTGAGATGAGATAAAAATAAGGATGAGGAGAGTAAGTATATGAATATATGAAGATCGACGTGGGGTCATCAATTTCGATAAGTTGATTAGAATTTAGGTTATAAAAACTGTTGCCTTAAAAATATCATTTCAAGATGATGTTTCTTGGTGTAGTTTAATGCAAAGATATATAATTTTTTTCTAAATTTAAGAAATTTTATTGACAATACTTGGATTATTCTTTATGAGTATAGGTAAAACAAGTATTATGAGTATCATTGCGTCATGCTGATTTAATCCTTTGCATAATGTGAAATTATTGTAATATTGCATTATAAGTAGAAAAATACAATAAACATGTACATAATTACCACTCATATTTTATAAGAGTTTCGTAAATTTGCAACAGTTTCGTCGATATAACTTCGACATCATTGACTAACGGTTAACAAAATACCCATGAAAAGATTTGCATTCAAGATGTATCTCAAGCCCGGATTTGAGGCTGAATACGAAAAACGCCACAGTGAACTGTGGCCCGAACTCAAAGAAAAAATCACTGCTTCCGGCGTGAAAAATTATTCCATCTATTGGGATAGAGATACTAACATCCTTTTCGGCTATCAGGAAGTGGAAGGTGATTCAAATTCACAAGATGCAGAAGCTGCCGATGAAATAACTCGTAAATGGTGGGATTACATGGCAGACATAATGGAAGTGAATCCTGATAACTCACCCGTCACAATACCCATAAAAGAAGTGTTCCATCTTGACTGATTCCCCGTATGAAGAGACTCGCTTTGTTTATGTTTGTCAGTGTCCTGGGGGGGACTGCCTTAGCACAGGGCAAATATGACTTCTCCAAATTAAAAATGGAGAACCTCGGCAGGGGAGTGGTAGCTATTCGTGATAATCCGAAAAGTGTGGTTGTGTCATGGCGGTACCTCTCTGCGGATCCAGAGAATATTACTTTTGATATTTTTCGTGACGGTAAGAAAATTAACAATAAGCCTGTGAAAAATTCTACTTTCTATGTAGATTCTTATGCAGGTAATGAGGCTGCTACTTACACAGTCAAACCCTCAACAGGTGAAAAAACCGGCTCTTATACTCTTCCATCAGATACTTCCTCAGGTTATATCAATATCCCTCTGAATGTGCCGGAGCGTGGGGTGGACGTGTTTGGGAAGGAGTATACTTATAATGCCAATGATGCCTCTGTTGGAGACGTTGACGGCGACGGTGAGTATGAAATAATCCTAAAATGGGATCCTACAAACTCTCATGATAACTCTCATGACGGAATGACCGGTCCCACTCTTATTGACTGTTATAAGCTTGATGGATCACATCTTTGGAGAATTGATCTTGGTTATAATATCCGCTCTGGTGCCCATTACACACAGATGATGGTCTATGATCTTGATGGCGATGGATCTGCTGAATTAGTGGTAAAGACAGCTGACGGCACAGTCGACGGCACCAGAAGGGTTATAGGCGACCATCGTGCTGATTTTCGTTCCATCAATGGCAGGGTAATGGCAGGTCCGGAATATCTCACCGTCTTTAGCGGTAAGAACGGTGAAGCTCTCGCCACCATTGATTACACTCCTCCACGGGGTGACATGAAAGCATGGGGCGACGGTTATGCCAACCGTTGTGACCGCTTCTTGGCTGCCATCGCATATCTTGACGGTCAGCATCCCTCTGTTGTGATGTGTAGAGGCTATTATACCCGTTCTGTTCTTGCTGCCTATCAGTGGGACGGTAAGGAACTTAAGCAGCAGTGGGTATTTGATTCAGATGATCCAGGTAACGGCGCTTATGCAGGACAGGGCAACCATAACCTCCGTGTGGCTGATGTAGATGGTGACGGCTGCGATGAGATTATCTATGGACAGATGACTGTTGACAACGATGGGAAAGGATTGTATTCTACCGGTATGTATCATGGTGACGCTATCCATTTACTGTCTGACGTAGATAATGATAAATATTATGTGTGGTGTTGTCATGAGAATAAGAAAGATGGCTCATCACTACGCGACGCAGCCACGGGAAAGGTGATTTTCCAAATCCCCAGCGATAAGGATATAGGACGTTGCTGTGCTGCCGATATTGACCCCACACATAAAGGTGTAGAGTTATGGTCGCCCAACACTGGTGGTGTGCTTGATTTCGAAGGTAATATAATTGCTCCTCAAAAGGAATTTATAAGTGAAATTGCGAGTGCTGTTCCTGCCAATTTCATAGTGCTTTGGGACGGCGACCTCAATTATGAGATTCTTGATGGAAACGTAATCAGCAAATTTAATAGTGATACAATGTCTCTTGATGAGATAGCGGTGTTCTCTGACTGTGCCTGGAACAATGGCACAAAGCGTAATCCTTGCTTACAAGCTGATATCGTGGGTGATTGGAGAGAAGAGGTACTCCTTCGAACTGATGATAACACTGCTTTACGCCTATATGTTACGCCGATACCTACCGAATACCGTTTCCATACTTTTATGGAAGATCCCGTTTACCGTGTGAGTGTGGCTAATGAGAATGTGGCTTATAATCAGCCTGCCGAACCGGGATTTTACTTTGGATCAGATCTTAAGGGCAGGAAATTTCGTGGTACTAATGTAAAATAATCATCTGTTATGTCTAACGAAAAATCATTCCACTTTGCCGTGGACTTAGGGGCAACCTCAGGACGCACAATTCTTGCTACGTTTGATGGTGAGAAAGTGCAGATGCAAGAGGTGTCTCGATTTAAATATCCTATGTTGCCTATCAACGGACATCTTCATTGGAATCTGCCTCTCATCTACCATGAGGTGCTTCAAGGATTGAAAAAGTGTAAGGAAATACTTGGTGGTAAGATACTTTCCTCTATTGGAATTGACAGCTGGGGTTGCGATGTGGCTTTCTTCCACAAAAACGGTTCGATGTCGTCGCTCCCTTACTGCTATCGTGACAGTCATACTGACGGGGCTGTTGATAAGTTTTGTGAACGTATGTCGAAAGATGAAGTGTATGCTACAACAGGCATTCAATTCATGGACTTTAACACACTTTTCCAGCTTGACACTATAAAGGGTCATTCTCCTGAAGTGATTGAATCTGCTGATAAAATTCTCTTTATTCCTGATGCCTTGGCATATATGCTGACCGGAAATGCCGTCACTGAATACACTGTGGCTTCCACTTCCCAGATGCTTAATCCTAATACCGGCGATCTCGACGTGACACTTCTGAATGTATTGGGTATTAGCCGGGATAAATTCGGAAAGATGGTTCATCCGGGTTATATAATTGGTTCCCTGTCAAAGCAGGTTCAAGACTATACGGGGCTTGGCGACGTACCTGTTGTAGCTGTGGCAGGTCATGATACCGCTTCCGCTGTGATTGGCGTTCCTTCTCCTGATAAAAGCTACGCATATCTAAGCTGTGGAACATGGTCATTGCTTGGTATCGAATCGCAGACACCTATTATTAATGATAAGAGCCGCGAATACAATCTTACGAATGAGGGTGGTATTGACGGCACCACACGCTTTCTGAAAAATATTTGCGGTCTGTGGCTTTTCGAGCGTTGTCGTGAGGAGTTTAGAAATGTTCCTGATAATGTAGGTGAGTTGTGTGCTTTATACCTTGATTCTGACTGCAACAGCATTATCAATCCTGATGACCCGATGTTTGCCCACCCTGAAAGCATGACTAAGGCTATCGATGCTTATTGTAAGGAGACCGGACAATCAGTTCCTGCTTCTCCGGCTGATTATATCAGGGTGATTTTCCGTAGTTTGGCAAAGCGATACAAGCAAGTGCTCGAATGGCTTCATGAGTTTTCACCGGTGGAAATTGAAAGGCTTCACGTAATCGGTGGAGGCTCACAGAATCAATATCTTATGCAGCTCACTGCAGATGAAGCCGGCATGACGGTTATCGCAGGTCCTACGGAGTCTACCGCACTTGGTAATGTGCTGGTCCAACTGAGGACTTGCAGTAAGGTTGACTCTTTGGCTGAAATGAGAAAGGTGGCTATAAATTCTACGGAGACTAAAACATATAAACCCAACAAGTAGTCCTGTCAAATAAAAAAATAATAATAGCGTTATAAATTAAGACGGCTACTTAACTAACTTAATCTAAAAATGAAAGAAGAACTCATTAAAAAGGCGTATGAAATTGCCCGTGAGCGTTATGCAGCTCTGGGAGTAGATACAGATAAGGTGCTCGACAAAATGCAGGATTTCCACCTCAGCATGCACTGCTGGCAGGCTGATGACGTTGCAGGTTTTGAGAATCAGGGCGGCTCGCTTACCGGTGGTATTCAGGTAAACGGTAATTATCCCGGGAAGGCACGCAACATGGAGGAACTCCGCGCTGATATTTTATATGCCATGAGCCTTATTCCCGGCAAGCATCGCCTTAATCTTCATGAAATATATGGTGATTTCGGAGGTAAATTTGTTGATCGTGACGAGTGTACAGTGGAGCATTTCCAAAGTTGGATTGATTGGGGCAAAGCTAATGATATCAAGCTTGACTTCAATTCCACTTCATTCTCTCATGCTAAGAGTGGCGACCTCTCTCTTTCTAACCCTGACAAGAGTATCCGTGATTTTTGGATTGAACATTCCAAGCGTTGTCGTGCCATTGCACAAGCCATTGGTGAAGCTCAGCAAGACCCCTGTATCATGAATACTTGGGTGCATGACGGCAGCAAAGATATTACAGTTAACCGTTACCTCTATCGTGAGCTTCTTAAAGATTCTCTTGATCAGATTTTTGAGCATAGGTATGACTGGATGAAAGATAGCGTTGAGTCTAAGGTATTTGGCATCGGTCTGGAAAGCTATACAGTGGGTTCTAACGATTTCTACACTGCCTACGCTTCTAAGAATGACATGATGATCACTCTTGACACAGGTCACTTCCATCCTACAGAGAGTGTTGCCGATAAAGTGTCTGCCATGCTTCTTTTCGTACCTGAACTGATGCTCCATGTTTCCCGTCCGATACGTTGGGACTCTGATCATGTGACAATAATGGACGACCCCACTCTCGATCTTTTCAGTGAAATTGTTAGGGCAGGTGCTCTCAACCGTGTTCACTACGGACTTGATTACTTTGACGGCACTCTCAACCGAATCGGTGCTTACGTAATCGGTAGCCGTGCTGCTCAGAAGTGTATGCTCCGCGCTCTCCTTGAACCAACCGAAAAGCTTCGCGAGTATGAACTTAATGATCGTAAATTCCAGCGTCTTGCCCTCCTTGAAGAATGCAAGAATCTTCCTTGGAATGCTGTCTATGATATGTTCTGCCTACGCAACAATGTCCCCGTAGGTGAAAGCTTCATCGGGGAAGTTGAGAAATATGAGGCTGATGTCACTTCTAAACGATAATGTTAATTTTGGGGTTGTCGTCTTATGACGACTTCCCCAATTTTTTATATCTTTTATAGAAATGACTGCTATAATTGGACTTCTCATAATAGCCATCGGTGCCTTCTGCCAGTCGAGTTGCTATGTACCCATCAATAAAATAAAGTCATGGAGTTGGGAAAGCTATTGGATTGTGCAGGGTGTGTTTGCATGGCTTTTGCTCCCTTTCCTCGGTGCTTTACTGGCTGTTCCGGAAGGTCACTCGCTTTGTGAGCTTTTCACTTCGGGGCAGTCATTTAATATCTGGATGACAATCCTCTTCGGAGTATTGTGGGGTGTGGGCGGACTGACTTTCGGTCTGTCTATGCGTTATTTAGGAGTAGCTTTAGGGCAATCGATTGCTCTTGGCACATGTGCCGGACTCGGCACAATAATGGGTCCCGTGCTACTTAATGTCTTCTTCCCGGAGAATGATCCTCTTTCGCAGCTTACTTTTGCTGTGATCATAGGTGTTGTGGTCACTCTTATCGGCATAGCCATTATCGGGGTGGCAGGCTCAATGAAGGCTTCTTCTCTAAGTGAGGAGGTGAAGAAAAAGGCAGTCAAGGACTTCAATTTCCCAAAGGGGCTTGCAATTGCCCTGCTGTGCGGTTTCATGAGCGGCTGTTTCAATGTCGGACTTGAGTTTGGCAGCGGAATAAATTTCGGAGACCTTACTCCGGATATATATAAGACTCTTCCTGCAACTTTCCTTGTCACGCTGGGTGGCTTTGTGACTAATGCCATCTATTGCTTCTGTCAAAATCAGAAAAACGGCACATGGGGTGATTATACCAAAGGGGAAGTATGGCTTAATAATGCAGTGTTCTGTCTGTTGGCTGGTGCTTTATGGTATAGCCAGTTCTTCGGACTCGCTTTAGGTAAGGGTTTCCTTACAGACTCACCAACGCTTATGACTCTCTCTTTTTGTATCCTCATGGCATTGAATGTTGTTTTCTCAAATCTTTGGGGAATAATTCTGAATGAATGGAAAGGATGTTCAAAAAAGACCATTGCTGTCTTGATCACCGGTATTGTGGTCTTGATAGTGTCTTGCTTTCTTCCTCAATTGATAGGATAATCCGATTACAAAAATCTAACACATATAATAAATGAAACTTAAGTATTATGGCTTCAATATTAGATAATCGTCCTGCTCTCGCAAAAGTGGTGGAGGATATTGCCGAGACTGCCGGATATCTGTGGCAGAAAGGCTGGGCTGAACGTAACGGTGGTAATATCACTGTAAATGTCACTGAGCATATTGATGATGAAGTCCGCAAGATGACCGCAATAAGTGAACCTATTGCCATAGGGCTTACACTTCCTAATCTCAAGGGATGCTATTTCTACTGTAAAGGAACCCAGATGAGAATGCGCGACCTTGCACGTCGTCCCATGGATAACGGTTCTATCATCAGAATCCTCGATGACTGCGCCCATTATGAGATTGTTGCCGACAAGCCGGTGAAACCCACTTCCGAGATTCCCTCTCATCTTGCCGTCCATAATTATCTGATTGGTAAGGGATCTTCCTATAAGGCTTCTTTACATACTCACCCAATTGAACTGGTGGCTATGAGTCATAATCGTGAATTCCTGAATGAGGATATCATATCCAGACTGTTATGGTCAATGATTCCGGAGACCAAGGCTTTCGCTCCCCGTGGACTTGGCATCGTGCCTTATATGCTTCCCTCTTCTAAGGAACTCGCCGACGAGACAATCAAGGCTATTGATAAGAACTTTGATGTGGTGATGTGGGAAAAACATGGTGTGTTTGCTGTTGACAACGACATTATGTCTGCTTTTGACCAAATCGACGTGCTTAACAAGAGTGCTAATATCTATATGTGTGCCCGTTCAATGGGATTCATGCCCGACGGAATGAGTGAGCATCAGATGTTGGAAATTTCCAATGTGTTTAACCTTCCCAAGTAAGGTGTCATGAGAAAAACTCATATTTCTCTTTTGGTAGCGTTGTTGCTTTCTGCCTGTGGTAAACAGGTAGAAAGCAATGGTGCTGATGAAATTAATGACTCGACCACACCTTTACATCTGCTGAAGCCTGACTATAAGACTCCCTACGGTCAATTGTCTGTCGATTCTGTGAAGAAAGATATTGACCGTGTTTTTACCTATATAAATGAGGTCACACCGGCAAAAATGACTGACGGGAAAGTGAATCAAGGCACCTATCGTCTCACGAGCTATGAGTGGGCAGTTATGTATGACGCGCTTCTTGATGCGGCTGCCATTACCGGCGATAAGAAATATTCCGATTATGTGACTGAGCGGATAGGCTTCCTTGCCCGTGAGGCTGACAATTATAAGGGAGACCCTTCTGAAGATGGTCAGATGCGACAAGTAAAGGCACCTGCCACCCTTGATGATGCAGGCGCTATGGCAGGGGCTTGGATGAGAGCTGCCATGGCAGACTCCACTCTTAAGATTTCTCCTTACATTGAGCAATATTGGAACATTGTGGAGACAACCCCCGTGCATCTTGCCGATGGCACAATCGCACGCAACAGACCTCATTATAATGCCGTGTGGCTCGATGATATGTTTATGGCTCTTCCCTCTATGGCTGTGAGAAGCCGCTATGCCAATGACCCGAAGCAGCTTGACAATGCTGCCAAGATAGCTTCCGGATTTATTAAACGTATGTGGATTCCGGAAAAGAATATTTTTCGTCACGGTTATATCGAGGGAGCCTCACATCAGCCTTCGATGGCTTGGGGGCGTGCCAATGGCTGGGCAATCCTGACCCTCTGTCAGCTTCTTGACTATCTTCCGGAGAATCATCCACGCCGTGTAGAGTTACTTGATATTTACCGTCGTCATGCAGAGGGTCTCGCGTCTCTGCAGGGGATTGACGGTTTTTGGCATCAGTTGCTCGATCGTCCGGAAACGTATGAGGAAACCTCTGCCACGGCTATCTTTGCGTATGCTCTTGCCCACGGAATAAATCAGGGTTGGATTGATGCCGTCACTTATGGTCCGGTAGCGCAGCTTGCGTGGGAAGCGGTTTCCTCAAAGATCAACAAGGGTGGGGAAGTGGAAGATGTGTGTGTTGGAACCGGTATGGGTTTCGAACCGGCTTATTATGCCTATCGTCCCGTAAGCGTGAAGGCTGCTCATGGCTATGGTCCCACAATTTGGGCAGGTGCTGAGATGATAAAGCTGCTTAATAAATACTATCCGTATGTCAATGACAGTGCCGTACATTATTACACTGTTGATCCTGAAGCCGACATGCCTTTGTTCAGTCTTGATGCAAATGGTAAGGCTGTAAATGTGAAACATTAGAGATAGGGCAGGCGTGATGTATGGTAGGCTATATTTCAATGCATTAGGTCTGGTTGGATTAGAATAAGTACATTTTTACAAATATTATGTACGATTTTACTAATATCAAATGATGTAAATGTGTAATTTTGCATTAAAATTTGATTCATACATGAAGAAACTCATTTTTATTTTGTTCGTTTGTGTGTGTAACCTAACAATGAATGCTCAGTGTGACGCCTACATAAAGCTGTATGACAAGGCTGGGAAGCACCCCCGTATTATGTCTGTGACATATCCGGGTGATGCCAACTCGCTTGATATGTATAACAGTATTTATGGTCACGGTGCCGTGATTGAGAATCCATGGGTAGCTTATCGTGTCTATATGGATAATCGCCAGAGCCTTGATCTCTATGTGAAGCAGTCTCCTCAACTTGAACTTGACATCACAGGTTTCTATACCACTCCCGAGCAGCTTCAGGAGGGCTATGGATGCGATGTGCTTTGGGCGGGCAAGTCAATTGGCGCCGGTTCTTTCAGAGGATGGCAGAACAGTGTGCCTGTCACTATTGATACTGTGGCTGCAAGAACACAGACGGTGCTTTCAAACAGAGAGATTCTTCTTACGGATAAAGACTGGATTTTTAACGGACATCCAATCCAGATGGTTCAGAAATATTCAATGGTTCCTGACCAACGCGATTTGAATGTGGAGATAACTCTTGATGGATATGCTCCGGACGACCTGTTCTGCACGGGAATACAGAAACTCGAGACTGACAATCAAGGCTTTCTTTATCCTGACGGGATAGCCGGGTCATGGGGCAGTAATATCCCTGACAAGAATCATCCGGAATTAGTGGAGACTGTCGGACTCGGCATTGTGGTGGCTCCTGAGAATATTGTCAAGGTTATTGAAGATGATGCCAACTATCTGGTGCTGGTAAAACCTGACAGGGAAGGTAAAATACGTTACCGGGTGTTGGCTTGTGGACTTAGAGAGAGGGATGGTTTTAAAGACGAGAATAAATGGTTTGATTTTGTTAAATCACAAAAATAATAACATTATGGTTAATTTTTCACTCGAGGGTAAGGTTGCCCTCATCACCGGCGCTGTCTATGGAATAGGCTTCGCTATTGCAAAGGCTTTTCATGAAGCCGGAGCCAAGATTATCTACAACAACAACACGCAGAGTGGACTTGACATGGGTGCCGAAAATTATAAGGAGGCTGGCATCGATGCAAAAGGTTATCTATGTGATGTGACCGACGAGAAGGCAGTGCAGGAAATGATTGCTGATATTGATAAAAACTATGGTGGGGTAGACATCCTTGTAAACAATGCCGGTATCATCAAGCGTATCCCGATGCATGAAATGGCTGTTGAGGATTTCCGACTTGTAGTAGATATCGATCTCGTGGCTCCCTTCATCTGTGCAAAGGCTGTTATCCCCGGCATGATTAAGAAAGGTCATGGCAAGATTATCAATATTTGCTCCATGATGAGCGAGCTTGGCAGAGAGACTGTCAGCGCGTATGCCGCTGCTAAAGGTGGCTTGAAGATGCTGACCCGCAACATCTGTTCTGAATATGGCGAGTATAACATTCAGTGTAATGCCATTGGTCCGGGCTATATTGCTACTCCTCAGACGGCTCCTCTCCGTGAGATTCAGCCTGACGGTAGCCGTCACCCATTTGATCAGTTTATTATCGCCAAAACTCCGGCAGCCCGCTGGGGCACTCCTGAAGATCTAATGGGTCCTGCTGTGTTCCTTGCTTCTGACGCTTCTAATTTTGTTAACGGTCACGTGCTTTATGTTGACGGCGGTATCCTCGCCTACATTGGCAAGCAGCCTAAATGATTTGTTTTGGATTATATGATGGAATGTGGATTGTAGAGGGATAATCCTCTGCTTTCCCATTCTATCTTACCAATGATTAATGGTAAAAGATTAAAACGGTCAATTGTAATAAGATAAGCGGCATCACTGTATTCGTTCATCCATGATCTTTTATCACTTATCGTTATTTCTAACGTTATGGAACAAGTATTCTCTTATATAATCGGACTCGGAGCAGCTGTGATGATGCCTGTAATCTTCACTGTGCTTGGTGTCTGCATTGGAATTAAATTTGGCGATGCGCTCAAGAGCGGTCTTAAGGTCGGTGTCGGCTTTATCGGTCTCTCAATCGTAACTGCATTGCTTACTTCAGCCCTTGGTCCTGCTTTGAACACTGTGGTTGACATCTACAACCTTCAGCTCAGAGTGTTTGATATGGGTTGGCCCGCCGCTGCCGCTGTGGCTTATAACACAGCTGTCGGTGCTTTCATCATTCCGGTGTGTCTTGGTGTCAATATTCTGATGCTGCTTACAAAGACTACACGTACCGTCAACATCGACCTTTGGAACTACTGGCATTTCGCTTTCATTGGTGCGGTGATTTATTTTGCAACCGATTCGCTGTCATGGGGCTTCTTCGGCGCCATTGTCTGCTACATTATAACCCTTATCTTAGCAGATATGACTGCTAAGAAATTCCAGCATTTTTACAAGGATATGGACGGAATTTCTATTCCACAACCTTTCTGTGCCGGTTTTGTGCCTTTCGCATGGGCAATCAATAAGGGGCTTGACAAAATTCCCGGTATGCAGAAACTTGAAATTGATGCCGAGGGTCTTAAGAAGAAATTTGGTCTTCTTGGTGAGCCTCTTTTCCTTGGAGTGGTGGTTGGAGTGGCTATCGGATGCCTCACATGTACTTCATGGGGGGAGATAGTAGATAAGATCCCTTACATTCTCGGTCTTGGAATTAAGATGGGTGCCGTGATGGAGTTGATTCCTCGTGTCACAGTCCTCTTTATTGAAGGTCTGAAACCTATCTCCGATGCTACCCGTTCTCTTATCGCACGTAAGTTTAAGGGTGCTGACGGTTTGAATATCGGTATGTCTCCGGCTCTTGTAATCGGACACCCCACCACTCTCGTGGTGTCGCTTCTGCTGATTCCGGTCACTCTTTTCCTTGCCGTTGTGCTCCCGGGCAATCAGTTTCTTCCTTTGGCTTCTCTCGCCGGTATGTTCTATATTTTCCCGTTGGTGCTTCCTTTCACCAAGGGAAATGTGTTCAAGACATTTATTATCGGTGTGGTAGTGATAGTGATGGGGCTTTACATGGTTACTAACATTGCTCCTGCGTTCACTCTTGCCGCCCATGATGTGTTTGCGGTGACCAACGACGCCGCCGTGGCTATCCCTGAGGGGTTCGAGGGTGGATCGCTTGACTTTGCCTCATCGCCATTGGCTTGGGTGCTTTATCAATGTACGGTCAACCTTAAATATATTGGTGCCGGACTACTTGTGCTTATCACTTGCGGAATGATGTGGTGGAATCGAGTGCATATCCTCCGCAACCAGAAAGCTATGATTGAGAAAAATTCCACTAAAATTCAAACAACCGAATAATGAAGAAGATATTTTTAAGTGTGGCAGTGGCTTTAGCTGCATTTGGTGCATCTGCCCAAACTGAATATAAGGTTCTCCGTGCCTGTCATCCTGATGATGTGAAGCATTATGACACTGAGCAGCTTCGCAGCCATTTCATGATGCCTGTGGTGATGGAGGTCAATAAGATCAATCTGACCTACGCCATGTATGACCGTTTAGTCTATGGTGGCGTTGTGCCTGTAGGAAAGACGATTAAACTGGAGACTATTGATCCCCTGAAGGCTAATTATTTTCTTGAGCGCAGGGAATTAGGTGTGATCAACACCGGTGGCGACGGTGTAGTGACTGTCGATGGCAAGGAATATGAGCTTCATTTCAAAGATGCCCTTTACGTTGGCTGTGGAAATAAGGAGGTCTCTTTCCGTTCTAAAGATGATTCTAACCCCGCTAAGTTCTATCTTAATTCTACAACTGCTCATAAGCATTATAAAACTCAGCTTATCACTATCGACGGTAGAAAGGGTTCAATAAAGGCTAACCAGATTAAAGCCGGTAAGATGGAGGAAAGCAACGACCGCATAATCAATCAGCTTATTGTAAATAATGTTCTTGAGGAGGGTCCGTGTCAGTTGCAGATGGGTCTTACAGAGCTTATGCCGGGTAGTGTTTGGAACACTATGCCTGCTCATACACATGACCGTCGTGTAGAATGCTACTATTATTTCAATCTTCCGGAAGGAAACGCCATTTGCCATATAATGGGTGAGCCACAGGAAAACAGAATGATGTGGCTTCATAACGAGCAGGCTGTAATGTCGCCCGAATGGTCAGTACACGCTGCTGCCGGCACTTCCAACTATATGTTCATCTGGGGCATGGGTGGTGAGAACCTTGATTATGGTGATATGGATAAGATCCAATATCTTGACATGAAATAAGCTTGGTAGAGCTTACCTTTTCTCTCCTCTGCTATTAACTCTAAAAACTAAATTCAAAGAAATATAATGAGTAAAATTGTAACATTAGGCGAAATTATGCTTCGTCTTTCACCCGCAGCTTGCCACTGCTTTGTGCAAGTCGATTCCTTTGATGTAATCTGGGGTGGGGGAGAAGCTAATGTGGCTGTCAGTTGTGCCAATTATGGTCACGAGGCTTATTTCGTGACTAAGCTCCCTAAGCATGAGATTGGTCAGGCTGCTTTCAATGCTCTCCGCCGTTATGGGGTTGACACCCGCTTCATAGCAAGGGGTGGTGACCGTGTCGGCATATACTACTGTGAGACAGGAGCCTCAATGCGTCCCTCAAAAGTTATCTATGACCGTGCGCATTCTGCCATTGCTGAGGCTGACCCCGAGGATTTTGACTTTGACGCTATCATGAAAGATGCCGACTGGTTTCATTGGAGCGGAATTACTCCTGCCATTTCTGACAAGGCTGCCGAGCTGACTCGTCTTGCCTGTCAGGCTGCCAAACGTCATGGGGTGACTGTAAGCGTTGACCTTAATTTCCGTAAAAAATTATGGACTAAGGAGAAAGCTCAGTCTGTGATGCGTCCACTTATGCAATATGTGGATGTATGCATTGGCAATGAGGAAGACGCGGAGCTTTGCCTTGGGTTCAAACCGGATGCTGATGTTGAAGGTGGCAACACCGATGCTGAAGGCTATAAGGGAATCTTTGCCGCTATGATGAAAGAATTTGGATTCAGATATGTGGCTTCTACACTCCGTGAATCTTATTCAGCCACTCATAATGGTTGGAAGGCTATGATCTATGACGGCAAGGAGTATTATCAGAGTAAACGCTATGACATCAACCCGATTATTGACCGTGTAGGTGGTGGCGACAGCTTCTCCGGCGGTCTGATCCACGGTTTGCTCACCATGCCTACTATGGGTGATGCCCTTGAGTTTGCTGTGGCTGCATCTGCTCTCAAACAGACAATTAACGGTGATTTTAATCTTGTTTCTGCTGAAGAGGTTCATGCCCTTGCCGGTGGAAGCGCTAACGGAAGAGTACAGAGATAATGGCACGTTTCGATAAATTTCAAGTGATGGCTAAAATCGGGGTAGCCCCGATGGTGCCGGTGTTCTATCATAAAGATCTTGAGGTGGCTAAAGCTGTGGTTAAGGCATGTTATGAAGGGGGGGTACGTGCTTTTGAGTTTACCAATCGTGGCGATTTTGCACATGAGATTTTTGGTGAACTTGTAAAGTTTGCAGCTGTAGAATGTCCTGAGCTGGCTCTTGGGGTAGGATCTATAGTAGATCCTGCCACGGCAGCTCTTTACATGCAGCTTGGTGCATGCTTCGTGGTGGGTCCTCTTTTTAATCCAGAGGTTGCCAAAATTTGTAACCGTCGCCAGGTGCCTTACACTCCCGGCTGCGGAAGCATATCCGAAGTTGGGGCTGCCCAGGAAGTAGGGTGCGAGCTGATAAAGGTGTTCCCGGGTGATGTGCTTGGTCCTAAATTTGTCAAAGGTCTTCTTGCTCCGATGCCTTGGTCTAAACTTATGGTGACGGGTGGGGTAGAGCCTACTGAGGAAAACCTCTCTTCATGGTTTAAGGCAGGGGTTTATTGTGTAGGTATGGGTAGCAAGCTTTTCCCAAAAGATGTTATTGCAGCTCAAGACTGGGACGCTATCAAAGAGAAGTGTATCTATTGCCTCTCTTTGGTTTAATATCTGTCAAAATAACGGAGTACTAAAAATCCGATGCCGAAATCATTCAAAGATCTCGACATCGGATTTTTATATAACCAATTATTTGATTCCTGACTAAATAGTAAGGGGCATATTCAGAAAATGTGTAATGTGATTAGTCTTAGTTTACTATGGCATCCTTAATGGTATCGGTGATGTACCGCACATCGTCATCGGTGACATAGGGTCCTGCCGGAAGGCATATCCCCACATGGAACAGTCCCTCGCTCACGCCGTTGACGTATGCCGGCGCATTGCGGTACACCGGCTGACGGTGCATCGGCTTCCACAGAGGGCGCGCCTCAACGTTGGCTGTGTCAAGGATCATGCGCAATGCCTCAACATTGTCATTAGGCTGACAGTCCGTGACAGCTGTCGTGGCTGCATGTGTAACACCCGCTGCACCTCCGACAGCACCGGTTATAACTTCCCTGTAGGCGTTCTCCTGACCCCTTATGTGCAGCCCCGGGTCAAGCGTTGCCGTGCACAGCCAGAAGTTAGAATCTGATTCACGCCACGGGTTCCCGTGCATGGTGATACCCTTTACATCCCTTAGCTGATCGCAGTAGAGCTGCTGTACGTGCCTGTGATGGGCGATGTGCTCATTGACTATTGTCATCTGCCCTCTGCCGATACCGGCACAGATATTGCTCATGCGATAGTTGAACCCGATTGCCTCATGCTGGTAATATGGATATGACTCACGCGCCTGTGTCGCGTACCACAGTATGCGACGTGCCTTCTCCTCGTCGGGACAGATGAGTGCGCCACCACCGGAGGTCGTTATCATCTTGTTGCCGTTGAATGACAGTACCCCATACTCGCCGAATGTACCGAGCATCTGACAGTTGAAGCGTGATCCGAACCCCTCGGCGGCGTCCTCGATGACGGGTATTTCATAGCGGTTGGCAATCTCCATTATTCGGTCAATCCTGTACGGCATACCATAGAGTGCAACCGGGATAATAGCCTTGGGTTTCCTGCCGGTCTTTGTGATTCGGTCCTTGATAGCTTCCTCAAGCAAGTCCGGGTCCATATTCCACGATTCCGGCTCTGAGTCGATGAACACCGGTGTTGCGCCAAGGTATGTTATCGGGTGAGAAGAGGCACAGAAAGTGAACGACTGCACCAGTACCTCGTCACCCGCCGTAACGCCGCAGGCAATGAGGGCAAGATGTACGGCGGCAGTCCCGGCTGAGAGGCAGACAACCTTCTTGTGAAGTTGTGCAGCCGTAGAACTGTTAACGAACTCCTCGAGATCTTTCTCGAATCCGTTTACGTTAGGACCCATCGGGACAACCCAGTTTGTGTCAAAGGCTTCCTTTATGAAGTCCTGTTCCCTGCCGCTCATGTGAGCCAGGCAGAGGTATATCCTGTTTCGCATATTTTGTTAAAGGTTTATAGTTTGGGTGGAGAATGAGGGGATCGGTATGATTGAGGTGCAAATAAAAAGTAGGGACGCGATTATTCGCGTCCGTCACGTAATTTCGTCGTGTAAAGATATCAATAAGGCTGAATCTGGAGAGAACGGATTGGAAGCCTCATTAATTACTCAGATACCCTTCTAAAAATTCGTATATTTTACGATTAAGTGTCTCAGTGTTATTGACGAGGGCTTGACCTTCTTCCTCAGTAATACAAAATACATTCTGGTAATCAGCCTTTTCACGCATTGTTTGAAGGCGGCTGTAGAGTATGCCATCATTTCTGTCAAACCTACCTGTTAGGACATAGTGTTTCCCAAACATTGCGGCTGTCCCTTTATGAGTTCCTGTTTTGATGCCGTCATTAACCATTAAGGCATTTACGGCATGAAAAACTGAATAATAAAGTCTGTTGGCTACAAGATCCCAATATCCCATGTCAACATTATGAACTGCCTGTTCAAAATTTCGTTTTGACTTTTCGATAAGCAATTTGATGATAGCAATCCTATTTTCAGCAGACAGGCTCATAAGCGAATACAGTCAGACAGTACGTTATTATAAAAGGAAGTGTTCTTCTGGGCATCCCATTGACTGCGTGTAAAGTGGACAGGGGTTACCTGCTGACCATATTTCCAGCCAATCTCAGCATACGGGAAGGCAAAGCTTAAGAAGTCATCTGCGGAAGATAGGCTGTCCTCAATTATAATAAGGATATCCCAGTCTGAATTTGTCGTGGCATCTCCTCTTGCCCGAGACCCATACAGATATACGTCACCTCCACCCTCCATAAACATTCTGTGGGCAAGATACTTCAAATCTTTTATAATTTCCCTGCCGGTTACCATATCGTTAATCCTTACTGAATGACTGTCTTTTCTTCCGCAAAGATAACGCTTATAAATCAAATTGGCAAATATTTCTTTTGTGTGCCAGGCTGATTTTTGGTTGACTGTTTAGGTTTAGCGATGAAAGAAGGTTTCAGGACATGACTACATAAAGACATAAAGATACTGTGGATTTGTTAGGATTCACCTTCCTACAGACGTGTTCGACTTATTTAGCTGTAATTTTAGAGCTGTCCCATTTTAATCTTGTAATATCCATTTTAGAGTGACTTTATTATATTCGATTATACAATTCTCCCCACCCATTTAACATTAGATTTAAGTAACCGAGTAGATGTATAGATGGAATTTGGTACATCCAATGATTTTGTCAGCAAACTATTACTTGCCTCTATACAACCGTCTACTATTCTTATACCTTTCAGGATCGTACATTTTGTACCTACCCAAATTTTATTACCAGATTCAAAATCTCGTAAGTAGTTCAGACGATTACCGTTTTCGTCAATATGGGGTGAGAGTCAGTATTCTTCGATAAATTATGAAATAGGGAAGATAAGGTCATTTGTTAAAATCCTCAGGTGAATTGATTATGCCCTCTTCAAATATCTCATCGGTCTCAATAATAGGCAGGATATCGCTGACATTTATTCTTGCGGAGCAGACACCCCATGAGAGCCCGACACCGAATCCACACATCAGGAAGTTAAGTTCCTTGTCGTCGTCATCATCACCGAATGTGTCACACATTACCATGGGGATTGCAGGTGCCGATGTGTTTCCGAAGCGGTCAAGGCAAAGGGGCATTCTGGACGTGTCGACTTTCAGTTTCCTGCACATCATCCTATGGATGAACTGATTTGCCTGGTGGAAAGCCAGACAGTCATAGTCATTGACGCCCGTCCCTGTCAGGCTGAGGAATTCTTTTATGGTCTTTGGGACCGCTGAGATTGTGAAGGCGAACACATCCTCACCCTGCATCGTGGTGTTGTACAGGGTCCTGACATTGCCATCCCCCCAGGTCATTGGCTCGGTTGGGGCATTCAGGTTTCTGAATCCCCCGGCAGGGGCTATGATTGCCCTGTAGCCGCTTCCGTCAGTCTTCAGCAGACCGTAGATGTTTGAGGCCTCAGCTGTCTTCTCCAACAGTATGGCGGCACCCCCGTCCCCAAAAAGCATTGTGACTGACTTATCCATGGGGTTGACCATTTTTGTGAGGGTCTCGCCAACAAGCAGGAGCGCCTTCCCAATGTTGGAGGAAGCCATCATAGAGCAGGCTGTCTGGAGGCCATATACAAAAGCAGAACACCCCAAGGCAATGTCGAATGCAGCGCAGTCCTTGTTCAGGCCAAGACGCTTGTGGAGCACGCAGGCTGTAGCCGGACGGCGGTAATCGGTTGAGTGGGCTACGAATATCAGGAGCCCGATTCCTTCCCGGGGGACGTTCTTTTTCTTGATGATGTTTTCCGCCGCGGCAAAGCATAGATCGGAGGCTGTCTGATGTTCCATGGTTCTGCGGAACTCACGCACCCCGGTTGATTCCTGAAACTTGGCCACGTACTCTTCACCAAACCGGTCGGCAAAAGAGTCGACGGTGACCACCTCAGTCGGCACGGCTGCGCTGACTGCGGATATCTTTATGTTGTCAAATTTAAAAAAAGGCATAGTATTTATTTTAAAGTCAGGCCGCCGTCAATCACAAGCGACTGCCCCGTGACCCATGCGGCGGCATCAGAAAGCAGGTAGACAACCGCATAGGCCACCTCCTCAGGGTTTCCGAAACGTCCGAGGGGATAGTTCTCCATGTCCCTCTGCAGTTGCTCCTCACTGTACTTCCCTCCATGTACCATCGGGGTGTTTATCATTCCCGGGTTTACTGCATTTGCCCTGATTTTCTTGTGGGCAAGATCAAGGGCGACATTTCTCATGAACCCTGTGATGGCGGTTTTCGTAGCCGAGTACATCTCATGAGCGACCGTGACGGTGTTATTGCCCGATACACTGGCAGTATACACCAGGGATGAACCCTTGTTGAGTCTCTTGCTTTTAATCAGGGATCTTGTAAGAAGGATCGGGGCAAATGTATTGACCTCAAAAATATCAAGCAACTTTTCACGGTTTATGAACTGCACGGGCACGTTTATGGAGATGCCGGCATTTATGAATGCCCCGTCAAGCCTGGGACATGATGAGACCAGGAGGTCAACGTCCCGGTCACTTCTCATGTCAGCCACGATAAAGGGAGGCTGCGACTCCGGTCTTTCAAGCATGGAGTGCACTTCCCGCAACCTGCTTTCATTTCGTGCGGTAATTATGACTGTCGCCCCCGCCCTGCTGCATTCTATGGCAGCCGCCTTGCCGATCCCAGACGATGCGCCGGTGACCAGTACCGTCTTTCCATGAAGGTTAAAGGGATTATAAGACATATTTTTATCTGGATGTGTAGCCCCCGTCAACCACAATATTTTGTCCGGTTATCCATCTTGCCCCCTCACTCATAAGGAATATGGCTGTGGAGGATATATCGGATGGTCTTCCAAGTCCAAGGGGAAACCCGGCAACTCGCTCAGCCCTCTGTTCCTCCGAGAGGGCCTTCAGCATGTTCTCCATTAGTGGGGTAAGTATTGTGCCCGGTGATATACAGTTGATTGTGATGCCCTTAGGGGCAAGTTCAAGTGCCAAGGTCTTTACAGAGGATACGAGTGCCCCCTTGGAGGCGGCATATGCGTTGACGCCGGGGCGACCGACCATTGCAGTGATTGAGGCAATCAGGACATACCTCGCGCTTGCTGCCCTGTATTTTTTCTTTGTAAGGATTGAGACAAGGGTCATGGCGCCCACCACATTGACAGCGAATATTTTCTCATAATCGGCTGGGGTAAATTTGTTGAACGGGAGAGTCTTCTCAATCCCTGCGGCATGCAGGAGCCCGTTTACAGGCCCGATCTGACTGACTGCCTCATCTATTATGTTGGGTAAGGCAGATGAGGCAGTCAGGTCACATCCCTTTATAAAACATCTCCTGCCAGTAGCCTCGCACTCTTCTCTCACAGATTTGAGTGCCTCGGCATTAAGGTCAAGAAGAATCAGGTCGGCACCGGCATTGGCAAAGTCAATTGCACATTGCCGTCCTATGCCCGAGGCAGCTCCGGTTACCAGAATGACCTTTCCTTTTATAGACAAAGGATTATGCATCACTGTTTTGACTTTACGATTTCGAACAGCTCCTCAACGGTGTTGGCTTTACGCATGTCCTCTCCACGTAGGGTCACGTCATATTCCTCATCCACCATGGCGATGACGGATAGCCCAATAAGGGATGACCACTCATCGAGTTCACGGAAGTTTGTAGAGGGTGTGATTTCAGAGGGGTCAGTGTCATCAAACTGATTTTTTCTACGAATTCTTTGAGTTCCATATAAAATGTATTTACAGTTGTCTGATTAAAATTTGAATATTTTAGCAGGGTTGCCTATGTAGGTCATCCCGTCTTTAGGTTTTGTCAACAGTGCCGAGAGTGGGGAGATGGTTACATGGCTGCCAATCTTAATTAATTGTTTTATGAAACAATCAGCCCCCAGCAGGTTTTGATTCCCGATTTTTACCTCCCCCGAGATTCTTGCACCGGGCATTATGGCATTAAAGTCACCTATACTTACGTCATGCCCGATTGCCACATATCCGTTTAGCAAGTTAAAATTCCCAATTTTTACGTTGGTGGTCACATGGCAGTCCCCCTTGATGATGTTACCCAGTCCTATTGAGAATGTCTCGGGGTCAGCAATTGAGAATGAGGGGTCAATCAGGTTTGGGAACTCAAGGTTCGGGTTAGTAAGCCTGTCCCTGACATTTCTCACTGTGTTGGGGTTCCCAAAGCATAATGCCACGCATAAGGGGGAGGACCAGTTATTAAGTGTCTCTAACCCACCAAGGACCTTGCCAAAATGAGAGACGGCAGCATCAGGCTCCTTGCCGTCATCAAAGAATCCTATCAGCTTCCAGATGGGTTGTGCAGTATTGTTTATTTTGTTGATCATGCAGGCGACTTCCCTTCCGAAGCCTCCCGCCCCATATATTGCAATGTCTCTCATTTCAGTTATGACCGTTAAAGGGTTGCGTTGTGGCTTGACCTTCTGCGGATATCCCGTCACGCTTGAGTACTTTTTGAATTGTTGTAAGAATTACCTTGCAGTCTGTGATGAAAGATACGTTGTCAACGTACCAGACATCGAGTTCAAATTTCTTTGACCATGATATTGCGTTACGTCCGTGACATTGTGCCCAGCCTGTTATTCCCGGACGCACCTCATGTCGCCGTGCCTGTTCAGGAGAATAGAGGGGAAGATATTTAACAAGAAGTGGTCTGGGGCCAATCAGTGACATATCACCCTTAAATACATTCCAAAGTTGAGGCAATTCATCAATGGAAGTTGAGCGTACTAATTTACCGACCTTGGTCAGTCTTTGTGCATCAGGTAAAAGTTTCCCGGCAGAATCACGCTCGTCGGTCATTGTCTTGAACTTAACCACCTTGAAAATCTTGCCGTCTTTACCGGGTCTTTCCTGAAAGAAAAAAGCCCCGGCTCCCTTGTTGGCAAAGTGAAGCCATGCTGTCACGGCAGCCAAGGGCACAGACAAGACAAGCAATGCCGCACCTGAGGCAGTCACGTCGATTGCCCGCTTGAGGAAACTACGATACAGCCTCATATTTAATAATGTTAGTCGCTTTCATTAGTATAATGTCTCTCAATGACCTCTGCTACCTGGCGAGAAAGTATAGACTTGTCATAGACACTTTCTGAGAGATTCCGGGCATTTTCTGCCCAAGTTTTTAAAATCTCCGTATTACCCTTGTATAATTTTATCTTATCTACAAAATCTTGGGGTGAGTCTGGGTTAACAAAGAAGCCACAGTTCTCTTTTTCTACTAAATCTTTTGTCCACCCCGCAGAGTTAACAACTATAGGTTTCCCTGCTGAAAGGGAGTCGAACAGCTTATTTGGGGAATTTGTCTGAAGAATTGGCAGATTTTTAAAAGATGTTATGGAGAGGTCACACAGGTTGACAATCTCTGAAACCGTCTTCATTTCATGATTTCCCAGGAATTTCACATTCCTGAGATTCTTTCCCTCTGACATTTTCTGTAATTCAGGCAATGTGGCACCATCTCCCAAAAAAAGAAATTCAACGTCATTTATATCCATATGTTGACAAATCTCAGCGGTGTTGAGTATATAATCCAACCCATTTGCCACACCCATTGATCCGAAATGTATAATATTGAACTTGCTGAGGTCCACTCCGAACTCCTCAGCTATCTTGTGGTTATGAGGGCGTGGATAAAACTCATCGGGTTTTGACATATTGGGAATCATTGATACTTTGTCTGCTGGAATCCCGGCAGCCACGACACCATCTCTCATGCCCGGGGAAAGCGCAACAATGTGATTTGCCTTTTGATATATGTCCTTTTCTAACTTTCTGAGTATCCCAATTATGAACTTATTGCGTATGGCACCGATCTGTATGGGGAACTCGGGCCAAAGGTCACGTACCTCAAAGACATATGGCCAGCCTTTGGCAGACTTCAGCCGCATCGCCACGGCTCCGACCGTGAGGGGAGTTGATGTGGCATATACAATATCAACGTTATCTTCCTTTTTAGCCTCGCCTATAGCCTTATTTAAAAAGCTGCAAAAAGATTTTACCTTCTGTAGCTTGGACATATAATTACTATACTCGTTTTTTATATATATCACTTTAATCCCCTCAACCATCTCCACACCGGGCTGAGGATGAAACTTATTGGTAGACGTGACCATTACAACGTCATGTCCCCTTCTTATCAGCTCCCTGCTTATCCAATAGCTCCGGGTCCCCCCGGGTTCAGACGGTGTGTGGAAATATTGATGAATATACAGAATCTTCATTTGAAATAAGCTTTTAGTCCCGTTTAAAAATATCTCTTGTGTAAACCTTCCCACTTACATCATCTAATGAAGGGTCATAGCGATTGGCAATAATGGCTTGTGACTGGGTTTTAAACTCATTCAGATCGTTGACAACACGGCTTCCGAAGAATGTTGAGTCGTCCTCAAGTGTCGGCTCATATATGATTACTTGCGCACCCTTTGCCTTTATCCTCTTCATTACACCCTGTATGGATGACTGACGGAAGTTATCAGAGTTAGACTTCATCGTCAGGCGGTAGACACCGATGGTTGGTGCGCTTTGCGTATCCCGTTTTACGTTTTGTGTTGATGTGTAATCCGTGTTGGTTGAATAGTCATACCAGTCAGCCATCTTGAGAACTTGATCAGCGATGAAATCCTTACGCGTGCGGTTGCTTTCCACTATTGCTGACATCATATTCTGTGGTACATCTGCATAGTTAGCAAGAAGTTGCTTGGTGTCTTTGGGAAGACAATAGCCACCATATCCAAAAGAGGGATTGTTATAATGAGATCCAATACGCGGGTCAAGACCTATGCCATTAATTATTGCCTGTGAGTCAAGACCCTTAACTTCTGCATATGTGTCAAGCTCATTGAAATAGCTTACGCGCAAAGCAAGGTAAGTATTAGCAAATAGCTTGACAGCCTCTGCCTCTTTCATCCCCATATACAGCACAGGGATCTCTTCCTTTATTGCACCTTGTTTAAGTAGTTCAGCAAACGCATGGGCTGCTTCATCCAGTTTCTCAATATTGGTTACTGCCTGGATTGCCGCATTTTCCTCTGCAAAATGGGGTTGGTTGATTATCTTGGGCACACCGGCGATGATACGCGATGGATAGAGATTGTCATACAGGGCCTTGCTCTCGCGCAGGAACTCGGGAAAGAATAGCAGATTGAACTGACTGACACCTTTTGCGGCATATTTCACATACAGGTTACGACAATAACCGACAGGAATTGTTGATTTGATTACCATGACTGCATTGGGGTTGACGCTCAGCACAAGGTCTATGACATCTTCAATGCAATGCGTGTCGAAGAAATTCTTAACGGGATCATAGTTGGTCGGAGCTGCGATAACCACAAAATCGGCATCCTTATATGCCGCCGCTCCGTTTAGAGTCGCAGTCAAATCGAGATTTTTCTCGGCAAGATATTTTTCAATATAATCGTCTTGAATCGGAGAAATCCTATTGTTTATCTTATTAACCTTTTCTGGGATCACATCAACAGTGGTGACGTGATTGTGTTGAGCCAAGAGAGTGGCAATACTGAGACCGACGTACCCGGTCCCGGCAACTGCTATTTTCATAAAAAATATTGTTAGTGTTATGAGTGTCCAAACTTAGAAGGATATATTGTAAATCATTGTCAAAGTGACGGCTATACCAAGTTCAAATTATATAGCAGCATTTCTAAGAAAAGAATTTCATTCCTAAACATTTAATTGCTATCCATTTAATTAATCTCCTTCCATATTTTATTCTGGCTGCCTTCACTTTTAAACGATATAAAAGCACCTGTTTGAGACTCATATTTTCCCTCTGTGTCTTAAAGGTATAACCTTGCTTATTGAAAAACCTTCTTGATGGGGGATAAACCTTCCCTTGTATTACGACAGGAATTATACTTGCATGGAATGGCATCCTATCATCACAAAGATTAAATCCACCTAATCCTGCTTCTGATTTTGCCTCGTTAACTCTATCCACTTCAAATTGCCATGCGCTGTAATCACTGTCTCCTAATTTTTCTAAAAGATATTCTCTTTGCCAAATACCTGCTTCTGTAGAAACTCCGTAACGCTTATTGTTCGGGATTAAGATTAGATTATCACGGAAGTATGATTTATTCTTCATGCCGATACAATTACGAAATACATCTGAAGTATTAAGAAAAGTAACACCATGTTTCTCCATGATCTCTA
Organism: Bacteroides sp.; assembly: GCA_014802265.1. Classification (GTDB taxonomy): domain Bacteria; phylum Bacteroidota; class Bacteroidia; order Bacteroidales; family Muribaculaceae; genus Lepagella. The sequence continues at coordinate 45,146 of JAAVCP010000017.1, forward strand.
TAAGATCAATAATAATCTCATTTTGAATTTTTTCATAAATGAAGTAATCCTCGAGGAATATACCGTAATAGTGGCTATCAACAGATTTGATGGCGTGTTTTAATCTTCCAGCCCAGTTCAAATTGTCACCACATTTTATAACAGTTACGTTATTATGGCAAAAGTCTGCGGTCTCAGTAACCAAATACCATTTAAATGGACAATCCGCCCAATATTTATCTCTTAAAGAAAAGAAATCATCCCACAAATCTTGATATGCATCACAAGATAGGACAAATAGAACTAGCTTTTGAGGTTCCATTGTTTTGTCAGTTATTTGTCTTTATAAGAATTATATGTTGTGTATAAGTCCATATCGACCTGATTCCTAATAATTGGAATACTCCCTTTTTTCTCAGAATCACAGAATGACTTTAAAATAGATAGAACTTCGGTCACTTTAAGTTCGTAGTCTGGTTTCAGTTTTAATTCCTCTATACTCTTAGAAGACATAATATGTTGGAAGAATGGAACTAATTCATCAAGCACCGAATCGATATACTTTAATGGAATTAAATTGTCATTTATGACAACCGGGGTGTCGTTATGAATTAACTTATAACAGAAGGTTGCAATAAATGAATGAGAATTTGGCTTGGCATAGGGACCAAATAGATTAGGAAATACCATGCAGCCAAATCCACTCCCATGTTTAATAGCCCAATCACATAGCAATTTTTTGCCATCCAATTTGCACCTTCCGTATTCGCTTCCGTTATTTTCTTGAATTGAAGAAGCAAAAAAAAGATCCGGGTAAACTTTTTCGGTCTCTACAGCCGATATCAGAGAGTTGATTAAGGACATATTTGTAGCATATACCTCACCTTCTTTGGGACTTCTCATCATAGCGGCTAAATGTACAATTGCATCGCACTGACTAACAAATTTCCTCAAATCCTCTTCTCTTTCAAAAAAAGAGTCAGAAAATGGAATAATCTGAAAAATGTCAGGATATCTTTGAAGTCTATTGAATAGATTTGTTCCAATAAATCCAGATTGACCCGTAATTCCTATCTTTATCATAAGCTAATATGCCATCTATAAATGTTTAAGCAAATTTGATAGATCATTAATTATAGCGTCGGTGACTATTCATGAATAGCCAGATCATGTTTAAGAATATTTGGTATAAGTAAGGATTCTCATACATCCAATGACGATGTAACTACCGATAATACAATTTTATAGGATTTGTCAACTATTTTGCTAAATTATTTGGAGGTATTTTACGTAACTAGAGCTACAATCCTAATATCTGAGTTGCTTAATCATTTTGGACGAATCCTCTATTCAGATTTAATCTCTTTTGATTTGGTTCGGGGTTGTAACCCTAACTCCTCACGAATAAAAGTCAATCTGTGGAGTAGTTCCTTCATCTCTTCTACGTTAAGGCGACGAGTGTTATGACTATGGTATTCTTCCATTTTTTCAACTTCAGGGTTCCCACCCTCAACTTTATCGTAGTTGAGATTTCTGCCATCACATGGTATACGATAGTATTCCCCACAATCAATGGCCCGTGCCATCTCTTCCCGTGTCACTAAAGTTTCGTATACCTTTTCTCCATGCCGAGTACCAATAATTTTTATCTCTGTATCAAGGAATTTTGGATCTAATTCGGAATAGGTCTCTATAAGAGCCTGTGCAAGTACGTCCAATGTACAAGCTGGTGCCTTTTGTACGAATAAGTCCCCATTTTGTCCGTGTTCGAAAGCAAACATTACTAGATCTACGGCATCATCCAATGTCATCATATACCTTGTCATATTGGGATCAGTGATGGTTATAGGTTTACCCTCTAACATCTGGTCAACCCAAAGTGGGATGACTGAACCTCTTGATGCCATTACATTACCGTAGCGTGTACAGCATATGGTCGTAGTTGCATTCTCACCCAGTTGACGACCTTTGGCTGTGGCGATTTTTTCCATCAATGCTTTCGAGATGCCCATTGCATTGATTGGATAAGCGGCCTTATCGGTTGAAAGTACCACTACATTCTTTACACCATGCTTAATGGCTGATTCCAAAACATTGTTGGTACCGATTACATTCGTTTCAACGGCTTGCATAGGAAAAAATTCACACGATGGCACCTGCTTAAGAGCAGCCGCTGAGAATATGTAATCTACACCTCCGCGCATAGCAACATCTATACTTTGAGGATCACGAACATCACCAATATAGAACTTGACTTTATTCGCTATCTGCGGGGAGTAGGTGTCCTGAATACGATGACGCATGTCGTCTTGTTTTTTCTCATCACGGCTGAATATACGTATTTCCTTAATGTCACTTTGAAGGAAACGTTTTAGAACCATATTGCCAAATGAGCCGGTCCCACCTGTAATCAACAGGGTTTTATCTTTAAAAATAGACATGTGATATTATAGTTATTCGTCGGTTGAATTAAACTACTAAATATTTATAAATTAAAAAGTTATTCAAAGTCCGAATTATTAGTAAATTAATGGTAAACACACCGTTAACTACTATTATTCTACTTGATCACAACTTCATAGTAAATTTCGTCAGTATCCTCGGAATCTGTAAGGATTATAAACTCGGGAAGGCATTTCGTTGCGGGATTGTTCCGAAGTTTTCCGATCATGAAGTTAGTGCTCTCGGGATAAGCTTAAGCTTTTGGTTTTGACAATTTTCAATCATATGAATTTATTGTTCATCTTATATAATTTAATTGGTGATACAGTAAATTCGATATTGATTTTAGAATTGTTTGATAAACTAAAAATCCTTGAATCTGAGAGTCGCGAAATGAATTTTTAACATGTTATTATCTTTTTTCTATTTTTTAATGTGGGATTTGTGAAGACAAGTGACATCAAGAACCAAAACTCAGGCCTATCCCAAAAATTTGAACTTACTAATAATCGTCCGAAGGTAAGAGCGAAAATCATAATCATATAGAAAGCTAAATTCCCATGTTGCCTAAATATCACTCGCCAAACATATATTATATAAAAACATAATAATATCAAACCAATAACACCAAATTCAACCGCGATTTGAATAAATAAATTATGGGGATAATTCATATCAAATTGATACATGCATCCTGCACCAAATCCCCATAAATTTGTCATAAATTTATTCCAATAAAATTCGTATAAAACATCCCTACCAGATGATGCTGCAATCAGACCTTCATTAAGAGTCATAGACATTTTTCGTAATTTGTAGCTTTCAACTGGCAGAATATCAATAAGGCTTGATAGATTACTTATTAAAAAGCTACTACACAATAAAATTAAGCCAATATATATAAATGTCTTTAGAGGATGCTTTTTACAGCCGTATACTATCCAAAAAAGTGCTATTACTAAAAGGCAACCCCTTGATCCCCATATAAATATTAAACAGGAGATTAAAATAGCAAGTGATAAGGATACTTTTGATTTATTAATGCAGTAATCTAAAAAAAAGTATAGGGCAGATGGTAAAATTCCATATCCAAACCTCATACTAAGCGTATCAATATCATCACTGGCTAAACATATATATATAAGATTTATAAAGAAATTTAGATATGCTAAATTTTTACTAAAGTATAGTACATTTCTAATGTTAAAGTATAGTGAGCCAGAATATAGACCGATAAAACCGATTGAGCAGAAACTCGTGATAGTAGCAATAATTCCAATACTGTTCTCAGGATATAAAAATAGTTGAGATATTAGAATTATAAGTCCACTAATGAAAATAAGTATCATTTTTATATTTAGGATAACTATGTGCTTAAGGAGGGAAGGTGTAACTACACATGCTGAAAGAATAACAATAGCAATTTGAGTAAAATGCCCTTTGGCAGCAATGTTAGCAAGGCCATATAAGAAAATGACAATCGCTGTCAAGAATGAGTTGTAATCTCTCTTTATCACTTCGATTATACTCATATTCTGATTAGTTTCTCCTTAGAAAAATAAGATCGTAACATCTAGTGGCAAATATTCTTATTCCTGAATCAGTCAGATATAAAATACATCCTGCTATGGAGAATATTATTGTAGCATCGATGAGGGTAAAACTAATAAGTTTGAGCCACGAAAAATGAATATCCGATAAGTATAATTTGCACATTAGATAATTTGTCAGAATCAAGCATACACTAATGATTATATGTTTAGAATATAGTTTGAGATAAATAAAGTAATTAATTTTTAAGGCTGATTTGAAAAGAAAGAATGGCTTCCAAATTACATATATTATAAATAAACTGGTAATGACACCTGATAAGATACCATTTAGTCCAAATTGGAATCCCCATATTATAGATAATCCTATATTTAGGATCGTCTCCAAGATAGCAGCCCAAATATCATGGAATAATCCATAAGCATAAATATATGAGTCAACAACTGAACGAGTGGTATTTATAAATAGAATTCCGATAATTAAAAAAATTGAACTTTCACCTAATAAATACTCTGAACCAATCCATAAGGAAATGAATGGATTAGCAAAAACTACTAATACGGAGCAGATCGTTGTACTTATTAAAAACCTTGATGAAAACAATTCCCTAAATACTCTTAACGACTTAAGAGTGTCATTCCCAGATATGAGATTTCCAACACTTGCTGTCATGCCATTAAATATGGCATTTAATAGTGAGTATATTCCAGTGACAATTAGCATGTAGTTTCCATAGATTGCCACCATAGTCATTGATATTATCCCATAAATTATTATGGGAGAGATTTGAGTTAGAGCGAAACCACTGATTTTATGAACAAAGACTTCTTTAGTTTTTTTAACAATTTCAGGATATTTATCTAAAAGTTCCTTACTATGTAAATTTAGATTTTTTAGATAGGGAAATTCTTTATAGATTGTTTTATTTAGACAATAGCAACTGATTATTGCAAAAATCACCTCCCAGATTAACCACCAAATATAGCCATCGGGAAAATATCGTATAAAAATTACCTGAAAGACAACTTTTAATGCCATAATGGCTTTACTGCTATAAATAATCTTATAGTTTTGTTGATTGGCAGATAGAACAATTTGCTTATAATTAATAAAATAGCTTAATAAAGATGAAAAAAGTAAAACGAGAAAGGAAGCGTAAGCATACCATAATGGAAGGCTCATCTTTTTAAATATTAATGGGAAAAAACACATTAATATTAATGAACTTATTATTATTAAAAAACCTATTTTGCGATATAAGATACCCTGAACTATGCATATATCTTTAATCTTTTCGTAATCATTTTTAGCTAATGGCAAGTATAGAGAAAATGATACCGCTACTCCAATGCCAAGTTCTGCTAAATTGAGAAACTGTAGAATATTGTTTACTGTAGTGTTTAGACCCAGTATTTCTGTTCCAAGATAATCAAGAAATATTTTTCGAGAAATAAATTGTAGCACTAAATTGACTAAATACATCATTAATGCCACAAGACTATTTTTTAAACTTTTTTTAGTTCGAGATTCAGACATGAAACACTATGTTTTATAAATCAATCTTTATTGAAGATATCACGCGTATAAGTCTTTTTCATACGTCGTTGAGAGATGTATCATAGTGGTTAGTAACAATAGCTTGTCTCTGCTGTTCTATGAACGAATAATCTAATAAAATTTACAGGTATTGAAAGTATCCTTAAGCATCATAAATTTCAAAAACTGAATGTTTTGACTTAAATTCAGGTACTGTTTGCTTCATAAGCTTAACCGTTTCCGGAATTTCCACAGCTCTAGATAATTTTTCTAGGGATGAAATAACTCTATTTATTTCATAATAATCATATTTCCTTACTTTAGCTACAAATATCCGTTCATGTTCAATGGAAATTGTATTTTCCTTGGTTGCCAATACTTCTTCACAAAGTTTTTCACCAGGTCGTAGACCAGTATATTGTATGCATATATCTTTTCCTACCTCATAGCCTGCATGTGCAATCATTTTGTATGCTAAATCTGAAATTTTAATTGGTTTTCCCATATCAAATACAAATATATGAGTCCCATCAATCAGAACTGTTGACTCTAATACTAATCTGCAAGCTTCTGGAATTGTCATAAAATAACGACATATTTTCGGGTCTGTCACAGTTACGGGTCCTCCTTTTTTAATCTGTTCAATAAATCGTGGGATAACAGATCCAGTAGAACCTAATACATTTCCAAATCTTGTAGTAATGAATTGTGTCTTACCTAATCTTTCATTGCCTTCAATTAAAAGTCCTAACGATTGTACATATATTTCTGCTAACCGTTTTGTACACCCCATTATATTTGTAGGATTTACTGCCTTATCTGTCGAAATCATGATCATCTTACTTACCCCGTATTCAACACATTTATCAGCAACATTACGTGAGCCTATAACGTTAACTAAAACTGATTCACAAGGGTTTTCTTCCATCAACGGTACATGTTTATAGGCAGCTGCATGAAAAACTATATCGGGGTGAAAAGTCCTAAATACATAATCCAGACGCTCAATTTGTCTGACATCCCCTATGATTGGTGAAAAATGAAAATTAGGATAACTATCTTCAAATTCCATTCTAATATTATGAAGAGGAGTTTCTGCATTATCAAACATTATTAAATTTTTAATTTCCAATTTAACAAGTTGACGGCATAATTCAGAGCCAATCGAGCCAGCCGCTCCAGTTACCAATACATTTTTCCCTTTAAGATAAGCTTTAATATTATTAACCGAAATTTGAATCTCTTCCCGTCCGATTAATGCCTTAATATCAGAATAATTAAATTTCATAGAAAATAAGAATTACTTACAAAATCATCTTAATAACTATTATAAGATATATATATTATTAACTATAAAAATTAGTTGAGTATACGAGTATCATAGTAACAGTACCTGATTATGGAGGGACTGGTTTCTAATTTACTTTGATAAGGATTGTATTGTAGACTTAATTAGCAGTTTAGAACTTTATATGTGTATTACACAGATAGTTTATATACTGGACTATATTGTCAGATATAAATTGATGATGTATCTTGGTAGACTCGTCATCGCTATCTCTATAGCCTAACTCATAAAGTATTTCAATAAGAGATTTCCTCGCTTTGTCGTAATCCCTTTCGTTTGATTGAAATGGGATATACAACAATTGTCTTTATTTTATTTTGGATCATAATTATAAAATACGAGTGAGTCAGAACCCCTTAGATTCATTCACAGAATGATATACTTTGGAGATTAGTAAGCGTTGTGTATATTGAAGAGGGAGGGGATGCGGTAGGAGAGGAAGCGGAGGCGGCGTTGTGCTTCGGGGGAGGGGGTATTTAGGAAGCGACCGCGGAGGGTGAATTCTTTAAGCCATTTTTCTTGAGTGGTGAGGCAGTAGCGGACGTATTTGGGGTCGATGCCGCGTATGTCTCGGTCAATTTCTTCGGCAAGCATTATTACTATGTCAGTTTGGGTGAGGGTTTTGTCACCTTTTATCCAACGGTCTACTGCTGCTAAACGGGAGCTTGTGACGAAGTCGGCGTTGGGCTTGCCGTAGCAGATGCGGTAGAGTAGATCGTAAACGGAGAGGAGTTGGGGAAGATGAGAGAGAGAAGTACTGGAGAGGGAGGAAGAATTAGTGGGTTGAGGAGTGGTGTGGAGGGGGATGTTGAGGAGATGGGTGATGAGATATTTTGCTTCACGTAGCTGGATTTTGCCTTCTGTTTGGATTTGCCGTATTTCGGGATTGGTGATCCGGGGATAGGTGAAGCCTCCGGCTTGCTCATAGCGTGTGATAAGTGTGGAGAGTGAAGAATGAAGATCGGAGAGGGTCATGAATAAGGGTCAGGTATATTTATTTATAAGGAGGTGACAGAGGGGATATAAGCAGGAGAGAGAGATAAGGGAAAATGGGATATAGAAATGATGGGAGATCAGGAGTTGAGGAGGGATAGGAATTGTTGTTCAGAGATTTTTTTGACAAGGTGGGAATCCCAGTTTACTGTCCAATTTATGTTGTTGCCACCGCTCATTATTAGGCGGTAGATAATTTTATTGGGATCGGCGTCTTTTTGTGGTTTGACAATTGAATCAAATATTGCCGGTCTGCCGTTGAATGCACCGCCGAGGAGGACGAGGTAATCGCCTTTGTTGATCTGCACATCGTCGTCAGAGAGAAATTGTACATCAGGGGTAAGAGTACCGATAGCCATCTGGTATTGAGTGAGATCTTTGATGCTTATTGAGGCGTAAGGACTGCCGACAGTGCGTGATTGGCGATAGCCCCATGCGAGGTCACCGATGTTATGGTAAAGTCGGTTAAGTTCGGTAACACGTTCACGGAAGAATAGCAGCCAAGAGATTACCGGACGTGTCTCGAATATTTTTTTATTACCGACGCGGCGTGTGATTTCCTCCATAGGGTAATAGATGTCGGGGAGGGGAATACCTCTTTCGCGCAGGCGGTCGGTAATCATTTGATAATCAACATGCGGACGGAAGTGCATAGCATACCAACGCACGGGATTGTCGGCGAGAGTCTCGATCGTGTCAGTGCGTATAAGATCTATATCTTCACTGTCTATTTTTGCCGGGACAACGAATGCAGTTATTGGAGTGACGTTGCAGCGCGGCGCGGCACACGCTGCAATCTCCGATGGAGTGAAACCACTGCTCATGGCTATCTGACACCATAGCATAAGAGGAGTGTCAGAGGGGTTAGGGGAGAGACATAGTCCTGCATATCGGAGAATTCCTTCAAAGATAGATGTAAGGGTCTGATTAAGTTGTTTCTTCGTTGACCGAATCTGATTGAGAGGGAAGAGGTATTTATTTTTTGGTTTGGAGTAACGCTCTATAATCTGAAGAATATACTCATTATCGCCGGTGTAGGAATCCTTTTTGAAGGAGGCAATCTGTTCAAAGGAGAGTCCACCGCAGTAGATAGAGAAGAGGAGAATATCTTTGGCGAGTTGTCGAGTTGGAACAGCACTGAAGTCAGTGCTGATTATTTTTCGGAGTTTGTTGAATGTTTCTTTGTCGGCGGCATTGTCGAACCGTGAGGAAGAAGGATCGTTAAGTTTTGCCTGAAGAAGAGTGAAAGCATCGGTGGGGGGAGCAAGGTCAGCTTCGACAGCCTTATTGTAGAGAGAGGCGAGTTTTTTTACATTATAGGAGACAGTAGATACCGAATAACCCTGAAATAATTGGGTTGCCACCCATTCACCGAGAAGAGACTCATTAAAATCTTCAAATCTTATTTCAGCATCTTTCGTGAAAGAAGAAAAAGAATCAACTGCACGGCGCAAGTTAGCAACCGTGGTACTGGAGTTTGCCTCAGCAGATTTGACTCGAAAAAAGTCGAGAGGAGTTTGTGGGTTATTTTCCTTGCCGTCAGGCATTTGAATGGTATTACGGGAAGGGATAAACGGTAAATTCAGACACAATTCTTCCCGACTCCCTATCTACTGATATTATATCGGGACAGGGATGCGGGATAAGGATATGTATTAACGGTTTTCACCGGTTTAGATAAATGAAAAGACTAAAATCATTCATTTCTCTTGGTAAGAGATTTGGATCAGAGATATATTATTGTTAATCTGATATTTATATTTATGGTATTAGGCTAATTGTAAAACAATTCATGTATCTTTGGCTAAATTATAGGCAAATTGTAAAAGCTCAAATCCAAAACAAAACCACTATTTTAACCATTTTTCATTTGCGAAATTGAATAGATATTAGTAACTTTGCATTTGGAAAGTGAAAATAAGTATCATTTCTGAGGAGAGTGGAAGCTAAAAAGTTAATACTCTCTTACCAAGAGATTGTGATGAACTTGCTTAATCGGGATAAAGAAACCGATTTAATACTATTTATTAAGAAATCATAAAAGTGAATATCTATAAGAGTTGTCTTGTCTCATTATGGTTTAAATTGACTGTTAACACTTTCCAAAATAAGTAAGTTAAACAAAACAATAGTAGGATGCGATTTTTGCCTATCAACTTATATGATGACTATACTACGCTGAATAGCTACGGGTAGAATATAATTATGTTAAAAAAAGTGAATAGGGGTATGGAGGATGGTTTTAAAATAAAAATACTCGTTATAATTATGAAAAAAATAGCTTTAATATTCTCAGTGATTGCATTGATCCTTGGTGGCTGCGCGTCTAAATCTGAAAAAAATGCCGATAATCTTCCTACGGGAGGACCACAGATCGGCGGTCCCGGAATGGGTGGTGGTCATCGTCCTACGCCTTCTCCAGAGTTGCAAGCACTTATAGATGAGACAGTGCCGTCGTTCAAACAATATGTGTATGTGAATGATAAAGGAGATTCTCTGCAATACAACCTGTTCACCCCTAAAAATATTGAACCGGGAAAGAAGTATCCACTTGTTTTGTTTATGGCAGATGCCAGCACCCCTGGTCCGGATCCTTTGATCCCACTTACCCAAGGTTATGGCGGACTTGTTTGGGCAGCTCCTGAGTTTCAGGCGAAGCATCCTTCCTATGTGCTTGTCCCACAGTATTCATATATCACAGTCGATAACAAGTGGCAGACTATGCCGGAAGTGGACGAAACTATTGAACTTCTAAAAGATATAGTAAGCAAACAGCAAGTAGATACAAATCGCCTTTACACCACCGGGCAATCGATGGGAGGCATGATGTCTTTGTATTTCAATATAAAGTATCCTGATATTTTTGCTGCGTCAATGTTTGTCAGCTGTCAATGGGACGTTGCTAAGATGGACGGTTTCAAGGATAAGAAATTTGTTTACATTACCGCAGGCGGAGACAAAGAAGCGACCGGAGGAGCAGATCAGCTGAAAGCTTTGTTAAGGAAGGAGAAAGCGCCATTTGCTGAGGCTACTTGGAGCGCCAGACTGCCGGAGGCTGAGCAAGACTCCCTGGCTGCTGCGTTACTCGCCAAAGGTGAGCCACGAAATTTCATCACGTTTGAAGGTAACACCGTGCTGCCAAAGGATGGCGAGGGAATGGTGCACATGGCTTCATTCAATTTTGCATACCGACTTTCCCCAGTATGTGACTGGCTGTTTAATCAGTCGAAGAATTAGTCCGTGGCAATAAGATTATAATATTGAAATTAAACTAATGGAGCATATCAAAATTTTGATATGCTCCATTAGTTTAATTTCAGGTAGTATATCTTAGCGCATATTCAAAGCTTAGATGCCCGTCTGATTATGAGGGTAGGGCAGTGGACCCATGGGTTCACTCACAGAACGCAAGAGGGCACTATGAGAGGGGTGGGATTATGCGCAGGAATTATGACAGATTGGGGCTATGATAGTAGCCTGAAGCCAGAATGCTTATTATTGGAAGAATCCTAATTGTTAATTTCTTATCCGCTCTTCCCTCATCAGGGGTAATCCCGATTCGGTGAGGGTAAAGTTATAGAAATCGTTGAGGCGTTTGACCTGTTCGAGTATGGGGACGAGGCGTTTCATATAGTCTTTTTTATCAAAAAATTTGTCGTCAAGGGCATAATCTACAGCAAATTCGCGTGGACGGACATAGTTGATATATTCCCAGTCACGTAAGAATCCTTTGGGGGCAGTCTTCAGCAGATCAAAGCCAACTGAGGGGAAGAATTTCTTGAATTCAGGCGACTCGATTATGGATATGTATTCATCAATATTGTCGCGAATATCTTTGCGGATGGCGGTGAGGTAACGGTTCGGCAGACAGTAGTTTCCACCCCACAAGGAGGATTTGCCCGGTTCAAGGTGGAGGTAATAGCCCGACAAGAGCGATTTTTTACCTAATGGTGGGCAGACAAAAATGCCAATATGGGTTTTGTATGGCGATTTGTCATCAGAAAAACGAGTGTCACGGGCAATGCGGTATGTGCTCTGTTCGAGTGGATAGCCCGTAGCAGCCGGGTCGACCGAAGCGACAGTATCTATAAATAGTTGAGCCGTTTCATCGCGCAATTTTCTGACCGCTTTATACTCTTCTGTATGCTCAGCCATCCACTCACGGGTATTGTTCTGCTTCAATTCACGCAGGAAATCAAAAATCAGATTAGACATTTAAGATTACATTATTGTTTTTATACCGAAATTCAACCATGCAGAATCAGTAAACGTTGAGTTACCACTGTGAGGTGTCTCTATGCCGTTATTAGTACAAGTACTATGCCGAAAATTATCAACAGGGTATTTGACACTGCATAGGTGATTGTGTATCCCAATGCCGGGACAGTACTTCCAAGGCGCTCTTGCACGGCTCCGAGCCCGGCTGTGGTCTTACGTGCGCCGGCGCAGCACCCGAGTGTAACCGCCGGGTGAAACTTGAATAGCTTATGACCGATTATGATAGCAAGGAACATAGGTACAAGAGTGACAATAATACCAGCTATGAAAATCTTCGGACCCACTTGTGCAAAAGAGTTTACGAAAGATGGACCGGAGGCTATGCCAATCACAGCGATATACATATTTAGCCCCAAATTGTTGAACACCCACAACGATGCCTTAGGGATTGCACCATAAGTAGGATGCTTTGCACGAAGCCAGCCAAGCACAAGACCAGAAACCAAAGCCCCGCCGCTTGCACCAAGGCTGACAGATATATTCCCGATTTTAAAGGCAAGGGCACCCAGTAGACCGCCCAACAGTATTCCAAGCCCAACAAACACAAAGTCAGTGGCAAGTGTGGCAGGGTCAGCATAACCAATCTCCTTTGCAGCCTTGTCAAGTTTCTTTTTGACTCCCACAAGCTCAAGGATATCCCCGGATTTTATTTCAGTCACCTCCATCGGGTTTAGAGGAATCTCATTACGCTTAAGACTTTTTATATCTACGCCCTCCATCCATTCTTGGTCAAACAGTTCCCTAATGGTCTTTATCTTACAGTTTTTCGATACGGTCACATCCACATCGTGCAATTTGATATTGAGCAATTCAACGCCGGGTACTTCATGACCGAACCAGTCGTTGTCTGCAACAATCATTTCGCGTCTGCCTGCCAAGACCACAATATCGCCCGGATTTATCATGGTGTCAGGCGTTACAGAGTTGATTTTCTCAGAGTTTTCGAAGCGTTGGATACGTTCTACGGTAATGCGGCGATCAAGTCTCTCAAACTCCTTTTCAATATCCGCTACGCTTTGGGGCTGCTTCATACGGCTGCCATCTGCCACAAAAGCCCTGAAAGCCACAGGACGGCAGGCGTTAAAGCTTGCCGGGTCGTTGCCTGAAGCGGGACTCATGCTTTTCTCAAGTTCATGGGTCATAGCCTTTACTTTGTCTATGCCTCCCATTAGGGCAGGTCCCACATATCCGAGAAGCCACACGGCACCTAATGTGCCAAACACATAGGTCATGGCATAGCACACCGGGATTGCATCTACCATATCTTTTATGGCTGAGGCATCACCGGGGAGTGAATTGATAGTGTCTTCCGCTGCTCCTACCACCGGTGAAGCTGTGGAGGCTCCTGCCATCATTCCGGCAGCCTGTCCCGGATTAAGTCCAAACCAGTATGCCACACCGAGAGATGTAGCAAGAATCAGGACGCACACAACCACAGCGAAGAGCACTTGTCGCAAGCCATCACCACGTAGGGAACGAAAGAACTGAGGTCCTACGCTGTAGCCAATGCAGAACAGGAACAGTAGAAACGAAACCGATTTAAGGGGTCCGTCAACGTTGATGTCCATCTGCCCGACAAGCACTCCGATTATAAGCACGGAAGTAACTGTGCCGAGAGATATGCCTTTTATTTTTAATTTCCCGAGCAGAAAGCCCAGTCCGATGGTGAGGAACACCGCCAAGGCAGGCGTATGTCTCAGTATCTCAGCAAACCCCATAAATATGAATTGTTTAGTAGATATAGAAGTTTAGTAACATCTATTCTTTAGTGGATAAATATCCGCATTATGCGGAATAGAATGTAATATCTAAATTTTAACAAACATGGAGGGATTATGGTTCATCGAATTATCTGAAATCCTGCCTATTGTCAGTATTCCTCATGTTATATGGCGGATTATTTTCCTTCACGATAATTATTCACCACCACACGATTGTCGCGGAAAGTGTCGTACGTACTCTTACCAAGACCGTTTATCACATAGCCGAAGCCCCGCTTGCCGCCGTTGGAGAGTGAATTGTTACAGGCATGATATACGTTGACCCCATCTGCGTCAGGAATCTCGATGGAGTTTTCGATTTTGATTTCATTCACCAGCACGTCATATATGCCAAGTGCTGCCGCATAATGATTCTTCACCCCATCGCTTACTTTATAGGCTGCATAACCCGGACGAGTGCCGTTTTCACTCATGTAGTGTGCCTGAGAGGGGGAGTCGTATGGCGTTTCACATTGATAAAAGTACATACGTCCGTTTTCACCGTTCCACAGCGTCTGATATTCCTGGAAGTGTTCGTTAAAAAGACCATAGACCGTCACATTGTCACCGTTCACAACCAGTCCGTTTGGAGCGGTATTCACATCCCAGCCCACACTGCCGCGCACGCCGTGGTCAGCACGCCAGATCCAGAAATGGTCGCCCACAACATTGTTGCTGTTAATTTCTACGGCACGGTCTACATGCACAGGGTTGGGACGGAAACCGCCTATGCGGAAAAAGAGATCAGACAGGAGCACCGGGTTGGCACTGTGGTCGGCGGCTGTCTTCTCCTTCCCAACTTTCAGCAGAGTGTCAGAACTGTAATGGGCATCGAAAAGTAGTGATGCAACTGCTACATTATCCACATCATCGATAACTATCGCACCCTCATGGTTGTTTTTACCGGGAATCAAGGTAGCCCAGCCGATACCTAAAACCACTGTCCCGGGGTGTGAGATATGAAGGGGAGCGTCAAGAGTATACATACCGGGAGTAATCAGGAGATTTTTACCTGAAGCAAGAGCATGGTTCATCTCGGTAGACGTCGCACCTGGCTTAATTACCTCGAAAGTATCCAGTAAGTCAAGATATTCCCCTACGCCAGGATTCCCGGGGGCGTAAGATATACCCTTTGCCTCTTTACGGAAGGCGGGACGGAATACTTTGTATCTGCCATCGGGTCCGAGGCACAAGAATGGTTTCTCAGCAATAAGGGGAGTGGTTTCCACAATAGTCACATTTCCCCCCTCATCCCAGTTATTACGGTAGGTTGCCATGTCGGTTTCCGGACCGAACTCCACGCCCTGAAAACAGTAATTGTATTTTTCCTCACGGAAATTGCCTCGTCCTTTGTTCAGGATTGAATTGCGGTAATACCACTGTTGCTGGTGATCGGAGCCAGCGGGTGCATTAAAGAAGCAGTCGGCAGCATATCCTCCGCTCACCCAGCCGTTGCCCCACTGAGTGCGCAGGATACGGTTGGAAAACACACGGCGTATTGGAGCCGCTTGCGACACTGCCCATTTGAAAGTCTCCGGTTCATCGTAGGTCTCCGGACCTATAACAGCCAGATTTTCAACAGAACGCCAGAACGTACAAGTGCCGTTCCCATCTCTCAGATGTGGCGGCGTATGGATATTTGAGACTTCCACGTCATAGGGAGTGGCACCAAGTCCGGCAATATGCACATAGAAGGGGACGTTTATAAGCCCTGCCTCCTGATAATTACCCGGCTTGAACATCAGGGCATAACGGTCAGGATCCATTTCATGACCAAACAGCTTACGGTCAATCTCACGCAGACTCGCAGCTACGGAGTCCATATTGTCGGAGGGTGAAAACAGTAGAACCTTATCTCCGAATAGCTGGCGGTCAAAGGAGATCGTGTCGATAGCCACGCCTGTGGCGTCAATAATCCGATAATAGGCACCTGACGGAGTTTCATTACTTTTATCGGTAAAATGACCGTCACTGGTTTGACCGATTTTAGAATAGGCACTCCATTTCCCTGATGCCTTCTCAATGGTATAAGGTGACGGATGACCGACAATAAGATCAGCAAAATCAATGTTGGTTTTATTACTTTCAGGAGTAATATTCCAGGCACCCGCAGATAGCCAGGCAGCCGTACCCAAAATTACAGATGGTAATTTAAAAAATTTCATAATAATTTCTAAATAGATTAGTCAGATAAAAGCAGTATTCAGTAGCTGGTCGTCAATGAGGTGATCATAAGAAAGCAACTTTAGTGGCTTGCAGACTGACCGTACTTGTCAATCTGCAAAGAGAATGGTTAATCACCTCATTTTTGATACGCCCTCTTCTTAATGTGTTTGCCGTAAAGCTCATTTATTAATTCGGCAAGCTGCAGGACCGAAATAGACCACATTATACTCGGGATGACGCTTGAACCATGCAACGGCATAAGCGCATGTCGCTCCGATTTTATTGCCCTCGGCAAGGATCTTGTCAGCTACGAGCTTGACCAACTCTCCGGCTATTCCTTGTCCTCTCAGGGAGTTATCCACATAGGTATGATCGATTGTCGAAATCCCGTCTTTGGTCGGGAATGTTACTTCCGCTATTATCTTGCCCGTATTGTCAGTTGCATAGATACGGTCGGTTTCTGTTATAAAATTCATATCGGTAAATTCTAATGATTATAGTATAATAACACATTACTCTATTGGATTGTTGCATTTTGGATAAGCTGTTTGATTTCCGAGCCTTTTCGTATACGAAAAGGCTCGGAAATCGTTGAGAGGGCGATAATAGAATAATGTTTGACCGGGATCATATCTGCGTCTCAGTAGATCAACAAACACTTGGTTTTCCAACAGTCTGCCGAGGTTCTCGCTTAGATTGAATGGTGTGCTTTGCACTAAATCGTTATCATTACTCTTTCTTCAACAGCTTCATCTTGACTGTACTCTATGTTTGACCTACCACTTTTATATTCTCAAATGAGGAGTTAGCCTTTTTACGCTATTACCTTTACGTTGTCAAGTGTATCATTGCCATCTACTTCCAACGCTATCGCTTTGGGATTATTTAAAAAGCCTTCGATATCGAGAGTCACTTCTTCCCCGTTAATATTGAATGTAAGGCTGGAATTCTCATACTCGTTAGTGAAGGGAAAGACGGCGGTAATGATTGCCGACCCATCTGTCATGTCGCAGTTTAGTGCTTTGGCATGATAGGTCTTGCCCATTGTGATGAATGTGCCTCCTGAGACAGTCAGGGTGTTACCGAGGTTTTCACCCTTAATCACTATCGTGGTCTCATTACCGTTGTTGTTAAATCTTTTCACCTTAAAATTTTGGCTTCCGATTTTGGATTGAGCCGGAGATTCACTACCTTTGCTGAGTGAAACATTGCTGCCGCTGATTGTAGACATTGCGGCACTGACTGACGGCACTGAGACCACTCCAAGTGCCAACGCGAGCATTGGCACAAATGCAAGGGCTTTGAATTTACGCCCTGCACCACTTTTTTCTTTGTGCATCATGGTGATACGTTTTTTAAGTTTACTATGATTTAAGCTGTTGGCTAAGGACGGGAATCTGGCACCAACAGCTTTTTTAATCAATAACATCTGATAGGCATGCGCGTCATGACCACTGCTGATCACAGCCATATCAGCCTGATATTCATGGATGAGCATGAGTTCATCGCGCATAAACCACGCGGCGGGGTTGAACCAGTTGATGATGCAGACACACTGCGCTATCAACAGATCGACCCAATGCAGAGAGTTGATGTGCTTCAGTTCGTGGGTCTCAATCGCAGAGCAGTCGTTGTTGTAGTCACTGCGGCTCACCACCACATAACGCATCCAGCTGAACGGCGTATACCGCTCGTTGTCGGTGACTACAAGAGTATGTCCATCGCGCTTGAACTTTTCACTTAATCTGATTACCTTCGTGAGCCGTGCCCAGGTGATTATGGTCTTGACAGTGACAACAGTCATTCCGACCATAAATATCCAGATCAAGATTGTGCCCCAGATAGGTTTTAAGGGGGTCGCTATATCTTCAACCGTAACTTCCACATTTTCTAATACCATAGCGGTTGGAACCACCGATGGTACGTGGCTTGCGATATGGAGCGCTAAGGGTATAGCCATGAATGATACAAAATATATCAGCATAAGCACACAACGGTTGAAGCTGTATTGTTTATCGTTTGCCATGCAAAGACGGAAGGTAAGATAAAGTGCAAGCATTATTAGCCCGCTGACTATAGAATAGGAAAGTAAGACACCCATATCATTTACCTTTACGCTCCACCAAGCGTAGCAGTTCCTTTAATTCCTCGACAGAAATCTTTTCATCCTGCACCAAAGTGGACACCGCACCGTAATAGCTGCCGCCAAAATAGTTCTTGATGAAATTACCGAAACTGCGGTCACGGAAATTCTCCTTCGGCACAGTGGCGAAATAATGGTAAGAACCGGCGACCTCGTTATGGTCTACAAACCCCTTACCCTCCAGCCGGCGCACCACGGTGGAGACCGTATTAAAATGCGGCTTCGGATCGGGATAAAGCTCCACAAGTCTACTGATCTGTATCGGACCATGCTCCCATAGCAGCTGCATCACCTCCTCTTCCTTCGGAGTCAGTTCTCCTTTTATCGCTTTCCTCATAGTCAATTTATTTAATCCAAAATCTTAAGTTGCTTAACTATTTTTGTAGTTACGGGTGCAAAGGTAATAACTATTTTTGTAGTTGCAAACGTTTCTGCTGAATTTAAGTTTTATTAACTATTAAAATAGTTACCGTAACTATTTAGCAAAAGCCAATGGTAATATAAGTTATCCTGTCTGGTTGACGAGAGCCAGTATTGCATTAAGAGGTGATTGACCGTTTTCTTTCTCAAGCATTCAAAATTACTGTCGTTCAGTTAAGTTTTAGCTACATCAGCTTTTCGAATTCTTTGATTAGTGTGGTAGATAAGGTGTGTGGAGAGTATCTGAAAAAACGTGGGGATCTCCTTATGAGCACGAAAAAAGGATCACAAATCCTTGTTAAATTTGTGACCCTTCAGTGTTTGTTATTATATGTCGTTAAGAATCGATATCTTATAAATAATGTTTATGGTTGAAAGTACCACAACTTTGTGGCACATTCTTATATATAGCTGGTTTAATATCAGAATTTTTTCATTGTTTTTACCAATATTTTAGCTTGTTTCCACTCGATTTTTTCTTCCTGAGAGTTGGTGATCACGAGGAGGTTGTCGCAGTGGAGTTCTTCAGCGGCTTCTACGAGGGCATCGAGTTCGCGTTTTCGGGTTTTCTCGGATGACATATCATAGCACACTTGGATGAGTTGCTCGACTTTCGAGCCTTTTCGTGTGACGAAATCAATCTCCTTATCGTTGCGTGTGCGATAGTAGAATAGTGTCTTGCCGGGAATATACCCGCGACGTAATAGCTCCACAAACACTTGGTTCTCCAACAGTCTGCCGAGGTTCTCACTCAGGTTGAAAGCCGTGCTTTGCACAAAACCGTTGTCTACCACATAAACCTTGTTTGGGGCTTTCTTCATCAGCTTCATCTTGTTGTTGAAGCGCGGAAGATAGAAGAACAAATAGGGTTCTGCAAGATAGTCGCAGAATTTTTTTGTCGTGGTCACGCTTGACAGTCCCAATTCCGTGGCAAGATCATTCGCAGAAATTGGATTGCAGAAGTTGGAGAGTAGGTAAGTGGCAAGATTATATAGATCGGTCGTATTCCTGACCTTGTGGCGTTTGGCAACGTCTTTTAACAAGATGGAGTCGAACAAAGTAGATAGATAGCTTTTGGTGATGTTGCGAGCCTGAATAGTTTCGGGATAACCTCCGTTACGCATATAATCATCAGCAACGACAATAGCCTGTGCAGATTGTTCTTCAAGATCAGGATTGACATTTTTCCAACGCATCGTTTCCTCAAACTGAAAGGTAGCATCTCGATCTGTAGATACCGCCCGGTCAAAACCGTCGCCATCTCACTGCTCAACATCTTGGCGTTACTACCGGTAATAATCAGATTTTTGCCTCGACGGTATAGTTTATTGACCCACAAATCCCAATCAGGCAGATTCTGTATCTCATCAAGCAGCAGGTATTCATAGTCCGGATAGACATCCTCAAGCATCTGCATTACCAAATCTTCATCCCAGTTTTCAAGCAGAAGGCTATCATCAAAATTGAGATATGCGAAGTTCTTACCCTGTAACATGAGCAGTGCGAATACTGACTTACCGACGCGGCGGGGTCCCGTAATCAATTTGATCAGCGGATTAGAGAGTAACTCATCAAAATTATATCTGATATCCCGCTACTGATAGGGACGAGCCATCAGCTCATCACGCTCAGCCCTTTGATTGAGGATTATATTTTTCATTTCGCAGTCGTATTAGATTGCAAAGATAATCAATTTTATCCAATAAATACCTTGTACTGGATAAAATAATATTGTTTTTATCCAATAAAATGTGTGTATTGACTAAAATAGGTAAAATAGCGTGCAATTCACGCTTATCAGTGATGGCTAAGTTTATATATCAATATTGAATCCATAATGATAGATAATACATTCACATTCTTCGCTTCTCTGTTTTACCGGCTCCAGTACCCTTATATTGGGAACGAGCTTTATTGAAAATATATCTTACAGTAATAGTAATGTTTCTGGGTTCGTGGTGGTTATACATATAGGTCTGTATGTCACCGCTGTATATTGTAACTTTATCCGTTGCCCTATCAAGGATATCAACAGCCTTCAACTGCAAGATTAAATTATCATTGAAAAATGACTTTCTAACACTCAGCCTGATCTGCTGGGTCGGTTTAATATAACAGTTTTGACTATTCGCAGCACTGTAGATCCATAGGTCTGCACCTATCTGCCAATTATTTGGCAGCGTGAACACATTATCCAAAGTGAAAGAATACATCGGCTTATTAAAGGATGTTTCTTTTCCTTTGTATTCAAGAGAGCAGAACTGTTTAAGCACACCTACTTCGGGTGTCGGTTGCCAGCAACCGAATGTGAGTTGTGCACCCAGTGTAAATTGTAAATTTTGGTAATGCGGCACATTCATGAACGTCAGGACTTTTACTAACGGATCATCTCCGTAATTGCGTGTTGTGTTAAATACGGCATCTATATCGTGGTTATACATAAAAACAGCATAGAAATATCTCCACATACCCATAGTCTGAACATTGTAAATTTTTGTTGGCTTTAACATAGGGTTACCGCTTTGATAGACATACTTGTTTATGTAAGAGGTACCTCCGTCAAGTTTATGATATGACGGTCTTTTCATTTTATTAGTAAAGTCAAGTGACAATCTTACTTTCCCAATTTTTGTGCTTACCGACATGGAAGGGAACAGGTTGTTATATTCTCTTGATAAAGATTCATCAAGTATATTACCTTCAAAATATCTGTATTTTGCAAATTCGTATCTAAGACCTAATGCAACATTCCATTTCCCAAAAGTTTGTGACAATGTAGCAAAACCGGCAAAATTATTTTCATGAATGTCGGTGAGCGAGTTGTCTATTGGTGTTCCGGTATAGTCATAGTTATACGAAAGACGGGAATTAGTATATTCCTCTCCAACTTCAAGCTCACCTTCCCACACAGGATAAGACACTATGAATTTCTCGGCTATAAGTCTGTTGGTTGACAGTCCGGTCGCATCTATAACAGAAGTGTGAATGTCTTGACCGGTCTGGTATTCCTTTTGCAAATCATTGCTGTTTGAACGGCTTTGCAGGAAGTCTGCATTGAAATCCATTGACAGGTTGTCAATACTGCCATTATAATATAGGTTGGCTTCCTGTGAGGGATAATTCTTAGTCATATCATCATAAGAAGCTATCGTATGATCCATTGGATAGGTATTTTGATTACCAGTCATTATACTTTTTGTATCCAGATTTCCCTCTCCCTCCACTTTAGATCTGCCAAATTTATAATATGCACCAATGGAATGATTTGGAGTAATCAAATAACTAAAACCCACTTTACCGAATAGGTTGTGTGTTGTGCCTGAACCTTCATTATATATCGACTGAATGAAATTGTCAGAACCAAAGGTTGTCATTTCGCTAATATCCTTTATTTTACGCTTACCTTCATAGATGTTGAAGTTGCCAAACACTTCAAATCTATTGTGACGGTAACGCATATTTACATCAGTGTTGTTTCGAGTATATGACCAAAAGCCAAGAGCATCAGTTATATCTATTCCAAAACCATCTCCTTTGGGTGGGATAGTTTTAATCTTTATGACTGCAGCAATATTTGAGGCATAAGCTGCACCGGGGTTGGAAATCAATTCAACAGACCGTATTTCCTCTGATTTGAGTTGTTGTAAGTCAGACTGGTTTCTTATCTCACGTCCATTTATATATACTACGGGAGTTCCACGACCGAACACATTTAATTCTCCGTTTATGCCTGTTACCATAGGAATATGCGATAGCACATCATAGGCATTACCTATTTTGGCAAGTACCGTGTTTTGCACGGAGGTAACCATAGTATTACCTTTAAGTTGTGTTTGGGGTAGATTTGCTTTTACCACAACTTCATTGAGTGTAGTGTAGGCTTCCTGTAAAACAATGATTCCCATATCTCCTGAGTCGAGGATAGGACTGATATAATCATCATATCCTATAATACTAATTTTTAGAGTATTTGCATTATGATTATTTTCAATATAAAAGATTCCACTTTCATCAGTTGTTGTGCCCTTAATGAAAACGCTGTCATTTAATAAAATGATATTTGCGAACATTACAGGTTCGTTATATGTATCTACAACTTTTCCTTTGATAATCGCTCCCCACATACACAGAGGAAGGATAAAAAAGAGTATTGATATTAAGTATTTCATATGTTATTGTTTTGTTGATTCTTTGTTTTTAAACATTTCAATTTTTTGAATCTTACGGCGTGAGTTATAGATATAAAGCGGTTTTACAAGACAATATGTTTAATACTTATAGTACCTTCCCTAACCGAGGGGAGTCGCTTACCGGGGTAGAAAAAGTCCGAGGTTATTTCATAGATGCGGGTTTTAGTTTTTTCGAATAGTGAAATTCAGTTTTTGAAGCCCAAGTTTATATACATTGGCAAGAACAATGGTATACTTTAATTCTTCATTTGCTTTCAAGTTTTTCACTATATCATTGAACTCATCTTCCGGCACGACATTCTTGAACATGGGCCCTGATGATTCATTTCGAACGAGCCTGACTTTAGTAGTCAAAGGTGAGAAAACATAAGAGTAGGTTGCCTGATATGGAATATGCTGGAATGTTGTCCAGTTGGGATCATCCATTGGCAGGACATCTTCAATATATATTCTGACATTCTTATAGCTTGGAGCTTGACAGCCATCGGAATAGGAGAGTATCCCGTCGCCATTTACATTGTACAGCGACTCAATGGCATATTTTTTGAAAGGACAACGTTCTTGATATTCTATATCATCTATAGAAGTCACATCCTTATCTACCGGGACTTCGGGCTCTTCCACAAGCCTGTCCGACAATATTTTTATAAGTGAATAAGTGTAGCAATAAGTATCGGCAGGGGGATTTGCAAGTGTTGTTCTTATGACACTAAGATAATACTCATGTCCTCGCTCGTAAGTAAAACCCTCGATTTCCCCGAACATCATGGGCTGCCATGTGTCGGGGTCATTAGGCAACTTGACAAGCATACATTCGATGGGATGCTCCTTATTGCCATCTGACCAGACGTATGTAACGCCCGTTTCTGCAGAGATATCTATTCTAATTTCCTCTACTTTATCTTTGGGCTCATCTTCATTGATACACGCTGTCATGAAAAGACAGACGATGAGAATAAATGGAATTAAAAAGGTTTTCATTCACATATGGTTTAAATTTATTAGTTTTGATTGTATCCCTCTGATTCTCTGAAGCTGGAAAATACACGGCGTGAGATATTGAGATAGGAGGCAACATCTCCGTATGATGCAATCTCCGCTATATAAGGATTGTGGTCAAGTAATCGAAGATAGCGCTGTGCCGGAGTATAGCTACGAAATTCCGAGATCTGATCATACAGTTGCTCAGACATTTGGTAGCATAACAGGATACCATAATGTAACACAATCTTTTCCTATCCATAAGTCAATGTGACTTCAAGAACTCAACTGCGTTATCTAACTGGGAATCTTTTCCATTGATTAAATCATCGACAGTATACTCAAATTCTATATCAGGAATTATACCTGTTTCAATGATGCCTGTGCCGTCAGGGTTGAAATAAGCCCATGTCGATAGTCCATATCGGTATCCATTTGGCAGATTAAAATATCGTGGGTGCGAAATAACTCCGATCGTATGAGAGCCTACTAATGTAGCCAAGCCAAGATTTTTCATTGTTATAGCAAAATCTTCTGCAGCAGATCCGGTATATCCATTAGTCAGAACAACTACAGGACTTTTGATTTTCAGGGAGTCGGGCGTTTGGCTGAATCGACTGCCGCCTATGCGCACAACTTCCATTGCTGTTTCGTTGGCGAAATCTTTGAGCTGAGGAATTTGACTGCCATATTCTTGAAAAGCATCATTGGCTACACGACATTTATAAATAAGAGCAGAATTTTGGTCTTTATCAGCTGGTGCTATATAATCCAATACAGTAGGATTCCAACTTTCATCGGTACCTCCTCGGTTTCCTCTGATATCAAAGATAATACCCTTCGCCTCACGGAATAATGGTAAATTATCATTAAATACCCTATTGACTTCATCAGGCTTAGTGAAATCAGACATTCGCATATATGCGATATTTCCGGGGAGCTTTTCAACATAGGCAGCTCTCCTATCTATCGGGGTATACCATTCGTAGGAATCCATACTCTGCGAATCCATGCGATTGAAGGTAAGTATCTCAACCTTGTTTTTAGGGGTGAGAAATTCAAGACTAACTTCCGTGCCATCCTCTCCATTTAGAAATGTGTCTAACGACTTACGAAACTTCCAATCATCGTTGGGGGCGGCAACATAAGGAAAGACATTTGATTCAAGGAAATCAGTTAGCTGCACACCATCAATCTTAATGAGTTGACTGCCGATAGGTATTTTTTTTGCAAATTGTTTCCCAATATTCTTGACATATACCTTATTGTCGAGACCAATAAATTGAATCGGAACGGTTGCTGTGGGGGTATCGGCAAAAAAGCGAGTATGCCCGTCACCGAATTTAGCTAGAAATTCAGTCATTAAGAGTGAAAAAGCTTGTTCACTTTCGGCATTCATCACTTTCGGCAAGAAAACCTTATATAAACTGTCCGGATTGGCGTGCTCAAAGTGTTGCGGAAATGCAAAGTTATCACGCACATTTCTCCAGACTGTTGAAAGAATATAAACCTTATCCTCGGTTGTAGTATCAGCCTTTGCATATGGACTGTTCCCTATAAGACTGAGGACAAAAAGAAAAGAAATGATGATTTTTTTCATACTATCGTTATGTTTGAGAGTTATTATTAAGGATAACACATAGTTTTGGTATACTATATTAGTTCTCCTACCTGTAATCCGTTTCAATAAGGTCGAACCCTTCTTTTCTACTTTCATACTCAATTTTTTATTGTGAAAGACGTGGACCATTACCTCCGAAATACCAGTCGCTAATTCCTTGAATATTATCATACCGGTACCGACAAAGCTCAAGAAATTTCTTTCTCGTTGTATTCTCATAAGAATAAGACTCATTATTATCTATATCAATGACTCTTCCAGACACATTGATTTGTGCCACGGCAACAGTCACAACAGAAGAAAAGAGCAGATAGGTTACGATTCTTTTCATTTGCGATAATCAGTTTAAAATACTAACACAGTTTTAGCAAGCCCGTAATCGGGTTCGCCATACACAGCGTTACCAGAATAGAAAAAGTCTTTCACTCTACTATCACTCATGGTGCGAAAAATAAAGTACGTCTTACAAAATTACGCACAAGAAATGAAAATGGGTATGACAATACCCCAAAATCGTCTCGGAGAAGGCGAATTATAAACTTGGATTTATATTTTACTCAAATGATGCCTTTATAAGTGCTCTTTCAATGAATTATATATCTCGAATATCAATGCTTTATCCGGGCTATTGATTGTAAAACCACCACTTTCTATACGGCAGTTGACGGTCGGAGCCATTATCACAGAGTCGTTGAATACAAAACCTATGCGTTTACCGATTCTTCCTTCAGTGGCGTCAGCCCATTTCTGAATCATCTTCGCTTTCAGCCTCCCATTAATAACTGCCATATCTGAAAATGATGTGGTATCAAGAGAAATTGCGGCAAAATCTTTTGTCGTAACAATTGCTTTACCCTCGATTCTGTTCTCTGGAATGTCCGCAACCAAATACCAGCCATTAACTCGGTGCATGGAAGAACAACCTGCAATAACAAAGCATATTATTATTGATGCAATTATTCTGTGCATAATTAGAATAGAAAATCAACGACGGAAAAATCAGAAGAAATATTTAAATGACATCCGGATCTTATTGGCATATAGGTCTATATCTGATTGACTTATCATGTGCAGCAATCCGAAGTATCCGATAATGTCTATTTCATATTTATCGTAAAAGCAGAGTCCACATCCTATTCCCCATGAAAGATTGAGATGATTCCAATTGAAGTCAGGCATATCGATACTGTCACTTACTTTATTGCTGAAACAGTAGGAACCTTCAATCCCTGTAAGAGGCAATATATCCATTTCATCGGAAATACCGAATGAATGTTCAATAGAGATGGATATGGGGACCGACAATCTTTCAAGACTAATAGCATGAGGGATGACCTTTGAAGCTGATATGTGTAGGTTATCATAACAGATTGATACATCCCCGTCAATAAACCAGTTACCTTTTAACTGAATCCTACATGCGCATCCAATGCCACCACCATAACTTATATTGGTTTTATCATATGGCTTAAATGTTTTCCAATTGCCTGGAATATTTAGATTAAACTGAGGCATGAGAGCCCACGATATACGGCTTCTTTTTATGGCGTTCCCGGTATCTTCTGCCCTCATAATTGACGGAGATATCAAAAATATAGCCATTAATAAGGAGTACGTATAATTTGCAGATGTTTTCATGATAAGGTTCTTACCTATTGGTTGAATATGAATTTCATTTTACTGGTTAGATTTATCTGATTCTCTGAAGCTGACGGCACGAGATATTGAAGTACGAGGCAATGTCTCCGTACGAAGAGGTCTATGACATCAATTTTGTGATAATTCTTCGATTACATAAATTGCTTCAGCTTGGTTTTCTTCGGAAGCTCCTACTTTCGCAAAACGCACGATTCCATTTTTATCGACAACGATCGTCAGTGGAAACCCTTGTTGCCCTACAAGGGCTACTAAGTCCGTCGCTTCCTGAAGATGAGTCCATGTAAAATTATGCTGCTTTATGATAGGAAGTATTTCTTTTGCATTGTGACGAGATGCTGAAAGAAAAACCACATTGGGAAACTTTTCTTTCCACGTAGAGAGTATAGGCATTTCTCGTCGGCAAGGTCCACACTCAGTTTGCCACAAATTGATTACGTAAATTTTATCTTTCAGTTTTTCATTGTTCCAGAGAATATTCTCGGTATCACAATATTCAAAATCTATAAATGGTTCTCCAACAGTAACTCCTATGCCGGAATATCCGTAAGTAGTTTGAGGTTTGCGACCTTCGTAGTCGCGAAGCAACTTTTGGGAATACATGACACTCTCTACCGGGATAGCCTTATTGACGATAGATTCCTCCATAATATAGCCTTGTGGCAGATAAACTGCCATAACCTTTTTTCCCTCCGGATCTTTAAGAATAGCTATGGTAGATTCTCCCGGAATAAGTGATTTAGTAGGCACGGATTTGTCAAAAAATAAGCCATCTACTATTGCGGCAGCCCGCACTAAACTATCATTAGATGTTTGAGCATACATACTTAAACTGGAAAACCCACTCAAACATACGATTAGTGAAACAATCAGAGTAAAAAGATTTTTCATATTCTGGAGATTTATATATTTAATGTGTGACGTAATACCATTTAGTATTGTTCTTATCTGCCGCTCTTTGACTTACACTGGGATCAGACGTTGTTATCCCGGAATAACTGTTGATTGTTATAGGACCACGTGTAGCCGTATAGAATTGAGCAGTATTTGTCTTATAGGGAACAAGTTCATTCAACCTTATCTCAAATTCATTTCTAATGCTTTCGGGAGCTTCATTCTGTTCAAGCATCAAATTTATGTAGTCACCGAAATCATAGAAAATTGTAGGTGAGTAACCATCCAAATTCTGTAGTTGTCCACGCTGATAATCATCAAAGGTATACATGCTATTAACATACCTCATGAAACTCGCCATCTCATCAATTTGGGAAAGATCGGTAACAGAAAGAGTACCGCAAGGAACAGAATAATTTGAATAAAATTCATGGAAATCATCACATACTGCCTTATAGTCAGGCGTACCAAGCAGATGTTTCCCCATAGTCGCGTAAGGCATACCGTATGCCATGACTTCGCAGGTTGAAGCTATCAGATAATCAGCTGCATCCTTTAACTCATAAGCTACTTCAATGGAGGACATATAACAGTCATCAAACAGAATATACTCCATCTTCACGCCTGTGTTTTCAATAGCTGCCGACAATGTTGATATGTCGGTCTGAAATTCCGATGTGGTTCCTCCGAAATATCGTGTGAGTGGTCTATTAGGATAATCCCAATGTAGTTTTTCCTGTGAACGCAAGGCTCTACTTGTCTTGACCGGAAGCCAGCCCATGCCATGACAGCCTATAATCATTGAATACCTTTTTGCAGGAGCATAGGAGATAACATCTTCAAGAATCTGAGTAATTCCGGCTTCCGTGGTGAACGCCGGATATGAATATGGCTTTATATCTATCCGTTGACATTCTCCATTCTCATATTTGATCTCAAACAGTGACGCTTCCGTAGACGTCTTTGAGATAAAAACGATGACTCTTTCGTTATGCAATCCTCCCATCTCTTCTATACAAGATTCCATATCCTTGATGTTCTGATAGAAGTAGCCCGTAAGGTTGGAAGACCATGGCATATACATCAATAAGGTCTTCTCATTGATCACTTCTTCAGGAAAAGGATCATCTGACTGACTGCACGAAGTCAGAAACAATAATGGTATAAAAAGAATCAGTATATGTTTTTTCATTTCAAGATTGGTGCTACTCTACTAAGATTTTTGAAATTTTGCTTTTCCCATTCTTGTATACATCGGTCTTTAGCATTATTCCTTTTCGTGGCTTTTTGTGTAATACACCTTTAAGATCAGTATATTTAGTTGACACAATTATCTCACTGTCATCATGAATTCCTCCAATAGCGGAATTTTGATTTAACGGCACATAACCACTTTCATTAACAATGTCCTGTCCTGCGGGAGTAGTAAGGAACTCAAACAACTCATATGCAGTGCTGTTGCGGTCTATATCAGAGCGGACTGCAGCATAGACATATGTAGTATATGGATAGGTGTTATTCTGCACGTTATCCTTAGTCATCGGCACTCCATCCAATCCTATGGCTTTAGTGCTTCCGTTGTCCACTATCACACTGTAATAATAGAATGGAGAAAAGCCTATGCCTTGCTTGTCTTCTTCAAGCTGGTAATAGGGTGACATCATGGTAAGACCAACCTGAAGCTCAGGAAACTCTGCAATCTTCAGACCTTCCATAACCAGGGTCTCGAACTTTTCCTGACTTCCGGAATTACGGTTTCTTACATAAGGTCGGATTTCCTCATCGTTTCCTCCGACTTCCTTCCAGTTTGTTATTTCTCCGGTATATATCTGCTGCAGCTGACTGATGGAAAGATTGCTCACAGGGTTTGAGGGATTGACCATAAAGGTCAAGGCATCCTTGGCAATTGGCTTTTCAATAAGTGTTACCCCAGTTTCCTCTGCATATGCCTTCTCATCTCTTGAAATAGAACGTGCTGCAATTACAAGCTCGACCTTATCATCAATCAGGTTTATGAATGACTGGTGAGTATTGGAATGTTTCAGACAAGTAGTCTCCAGATACCTCCAATCGGCTTCTGAACAAGTATATTCCGGAATTATCTCTTTAATGTCAGCCTGTGGATCCTGAGTAAAAGGTCGACGTTCCCATTTGTATTCAAAACCAAGAATCTTGCACATCAGAAGATCCCTCAGAGGGTCTGTTGAGTCTGAGCCATCAATAACCGGGAAACTGTTGATAGTTATATCAGGGAGTGGAGTTATGTCGGAGGTGACTTCAGCAGAACAGGAAGACACACAAGCCAAACATAAATAAAATATTGACTTTTGAATTAATTTCATATTTGTATAGGTTCACTATGAATCGATTGAGAATTAGTGATTATAAAGAAAACGTGAGCCGACTATGCCTTAGCCATTCATGGATAGGCACGACATTTTCTATCTGATTAAAGATAATCAGACTCAAAGTTAGGAATAAATTATGGCTTGACTTAGGTTTTTATAAAGAAATCGCCTCGAAGAAGGCGAATTATAAACTTGGATTTATATTTTGAGAGGATTTACTGCTTCAACAATGACTTTTTGAGGCGGCAAAGCGTAATCGGATCTATTTGTAGATACTCCGCAATCTCTTTCTGAGGTACGTCCTGCTCAATCTGCGGATGCTCATGGATGAGGTCAAGGTAACGTTCCCTTGCTGTCTTTGAATACAGGGTACAGTAACGATTTAGCAAAGAACTGTAAGCACTTTCCATTAAAATCCTGCCCTGTTGACATGCTTGGATATCCTTTTTATATAGTTCTGGAAGAACAGTGGCATCCATAACCCAGACTTCAGATTTTTGTCCGGCAACAATATCCAATACAGCTGGTAAATTATAAAGGCAATTCGGATAATCTCCCCAGAGAGCATCCTTAAAAGCAAATCCTCCTATTCTATTCAGATCAGTAAATGTATAAATTAGGTAACCGGACTTCACATAGCCGAAAACATTTGTTGGTTCACCCTTACGGCAAAGATACTCGCCTTTTTTCAACGACATGAGCTTGCCACGACTTTCTATCAAGTCATGCCAGAATTGAAGGTCAAGTCCTTCAAGATGCGTGTTGAAGTGTCGTTTCATAGGGGCAAAGTTACTAAAAATTTCTAAAATATGAAAGTCAGTTTAGCTGTTTAACAGATGATTAAACTATTCTCCGCTTCTGGAAGCGTTGGAGGACATCGTCTCGCTTATTCCGTAGGCCACGCGGCGTATCTACTCGTTTAGTTTCACCGCATCAGGGTGGTTCACCACCCGATTGCCCTGCCATTGCTGTTTGAGAACGGCAACGCCCGTGGACAGGCGCACGCGCTCGCGGTTGTACGATACCTCGACCTCGACGGTACCGGTGGTGACAGCCGAAGCCTTCTTGCGGCGGTCGTAAATNATCTTGNTTTGGGNTATTCCAGCCATAGTTGTTTGAGTGTTAGGGATTAAACTTATTACGGACTTCGTTGTGGTACACTCCGAAACCGTGTACCACATTCTCTGAAAAATGTACCACGCGTGTACCGCATACAAAAATAACTGATTCCCACGGTTGCTGTTGCNTGCCGTTTCTCTTTTGGGAGATATTAGCACAAAATAGCAAATATCAGAGAGTTGAGTGCTATGACCGCCCCCGGACCCGGGATATGGGGGAGGGATGACTCAGCCTTGATTGTGTGTCGTGAAACTTGGTACATTTTGTGGTACAATTTTGTGGTACATCCACGAAATCTGTACCAAAGATAATGTGCTAAATCGGAACTAACAAATGCTAACTTTGGCTAACGGACTGAAATGTAATTCTTGCTAAATCGTTCTAAGACTGAAACTTACAAAATTAATAACTGTTGGCTGACAGTCGCTTACGGGCAATCGAGTAGGAGGTAAACACTAATCATAGGGTGTTTATCTCCTACTTTCGTGTTTACCGACCTCACACACCACCGTACGTGCCGTTCGGCATACGGCGGTTCTTAACGCGAATGCAGTTTCTCGTAATATTCCGTAAGTGTAG
>JAAVCP010000018.1 GCA_014802265.1 Bacteroides sp.
GTTGAACTTGTCATTATAGAGATTTACAAGACGTTCCTTGAACTCCGGCGACTGCTCACCCAACCAATCGGAAAAGCCGTTACGGATCTCGTCAATCTTAGTGTTGGCAAGTTGTATCGCCTCGGTGTCGGGCACTTTTATGTCACGGTCATTCTTGTCCTTGCCGATTGACTTCTTTATGTCCGGCACGGTGTTGTGCAGGGCGTGTTTCAGAAGGCTCATGCCGTCATAAGTACGGTAGTAACCCCTTACGCAGAACTCCTCCCATATCTTCATGTTGCCACGGCTGTTTGTCGCCGAATATTCATCCATACTTGATGAATAGGCAATCTTGATGTCGGTCTCATAGAGATGCGACATATAGGCGGAGTAAATGTCTGTGGGTATCCATCTCTCGCCGAAGTTAAAATCCAACTCGTCGAACTCGATACGGCGGGGACGTGCCTCCTCCAACGCTTTGAGGGAGTCTTTCGACAGCGCGATGTAAGGCTCGATGCCGTCATAGCCGGGGAAGTTACTGATACGTTCCTCCTCACGGTCAATCCACGCCTTGACAGACTCGGCTTTGGCAACCACGTTTCCTGCGATAAAGCGGTCTTTAATCTCATAATTATTCACCAACGGATTATAAAATATATGACCTTCAAGATTTTCGATAAGGGTATCTTCCTCCATATCCACCAGTGAACCCATGTATTCGAGGTTGACCTCGCCGTATTTGTTGAGCGATGCGGTCAGAGCCTCCAACGGAGTATCAACACTCGTCACTTCATCAATAGCGAAAGAGACGGGATGGTCGAAGATGTCAGCCTTGACGAACTGACCGTTCTCACCACGCTCCAGAGCCAATGCGTCACGACCGTTCGCATCCATCAATATAAACTTGACATTCTGTTTCTCATTGAGGTTGCCATACTTCTCCACGAACTCATCATAATACTGGTTGAGGTGTTCGCGCAGATGCTCCGATGGCTCATGCGTCTCTGCCTCATAGTGGTAGAGTTGCTGGTACGTTTCGGACAATGTAATATACAGCATCGCCCGTTTTGTCTGTTCCGGTTTGAGAGCCAACGGCGTGAAAGTCGCCCCTGACTTTCTGACTTCCGAGAGAAAGCCTACTTGACCGTCCTGAATGACAATGCTGCCGTTGTGGTGGAAGAACTGAATGTCCTCCGAGAACGGACGGGGCGACATATCCACCTGCTGTTCCTGCTCTTTGGGTACGGATTTGACAGATGAACGACCGTCGGGAACGAAATCGCCTACCTGCTTCTCAATCATCACACCGTCTTCCTCAATCAGTTCAGTCTTTGCCGCCTGCCTTTCCGCCTCCCGTTCTGTAAGCTGGGCGTAGGCGATGTTCATCATCGCCTCATAGAAGCCGTTGATGGGTGGATTGTCCTCCCAGTTCAATGAGCCGTATAACTCCAGCTCCTGATCCGTTAGCTTGCGGTAGCCTGTATGCTTGATGACCTTTACTTCTCTCTTGGGTCTCGGAGTGGTTTCTAAAGATGCCTTTTTCGGCGTCGGCTTGGATATGGGCTGACGCTGACGGCCGGGTGCCTCTCTTGGCTCCAGTTCACCGAAAAGGTTATAGGCGAACAGACGTGGGTCGGGATTGTCGGAGTAATCCGGCGTACCGCTTGTGCCTATCTCCTGTTCTTTCGTAGGCTCAACACTCGGCGTAGCAACGGGAGTTTCATGCTTTACCTCCGGCTGAGGCTCGGGAATTGGCTCCGGCTTGGATTGCTCCATTGGCTCAGCCTTTACCGTTGAGGCAGGTTCAACCTTCTCAACGACTTTCATCGTCTGCTTCGGGTCTTCGAGTTGCTCACAGATAGCCACACGCTTTCCGGCCCGGACAAATTTTGGCAGGTATGTGTCGAGGGCATGATGCGGAAAGCCGGTAAGTTCTATCGGGTCTGCTTTGCCGTTCATACGTCTGGTAAGCGTAATGCCCAACACCTCGGAAGCTTCAACCGCATCCTTGCCGAACATCTCATAGAAATCGCCGACTCTGAAAAGTAGAATAGCATCGGGATGTTTCTTTTTCATCTCCTCATACTGCTTCATCAGCGGAGTCTGAGCGACTTTCGATTTTTGGGGTGTCGGTTTCGGTGTAGGCTTTACCGGATCTGGTGTAGGTGGTTTGATGCCGTTGGAATTATACAGTTCCATATTGAGGCGCAGACGCAATGATTCGTCAAGCACCTCACGGAGGTCATGGGCAATGCCGGTGACACCATCTTTGTGGGTGTAGATGAGAGCAGGTTTGCCGTACTGGTCTGTTCCGAGTTTGGCGTCGGTACAAATCACATTCTGCGGAAACGCCTGAAAGAACTTGTTGCCCGACACATTGGTCTGGCGGTCAACAACGGACTGAATGAAAAATTCCTCGTCGGCTGACAATGCTTTCTTACCCGTATGCTTCTGCAATATGATAAGGTCGCTCCCTGCATCAGTCCCGGCGTTGTCGGAGAAGGTATTGTTCGACAGACACAGTGCGGCCACAAGGTCAGAGCGTTTCACCAACTCCATACGCACGAATGGCGAAGCGGAGTTCATGACACCCTGTGAGGCGATAAAGGCAACCAATCCTTCTTCACGCACTTGGTCGAGTGCCTTCAGAAAGAAATAATTTATCGCCTTTATGGATTGGCGGTAGGCAATCTCCTTGCTTGTGGCAAACTTCGGGTCAGCGACAGCGAAATCTCCGAAAGGAATGTTTGAGCAGGCTACATCGAAATAGCCGTTGTAATCTTCATCTATTTTCTCAAATCCGGAAATCTCTGTGGTGATTGACGGGTGTAATGCTGCAAGAATCTTGCCTGTAATCAGGTCTTTCTCAAAGGCAAGCGTCTCAGCACCGGGATAAAAAATGCAGGAAAGAGTCAACAAACGCGCCCTATCCGGCAGAGGGTTCAAGAAACCTGTTTATCCTGATACCCTTGTCCTTGAAACTGTCGGCAATGGCATCAACTACTGGAGAGGGAGTATAGAACGCTGAAAGAACAGATGTTTTCAGCGAGTCCATATACTGTACAAATTCACTGTCATCCTTTGAGTAGTCATGAATGAGCCGACGCAATTCAACAGTAGGAGCAAACAGATCAATGTCCGATTTGCTCCACTCTCCTCCGCCTGAGTGATGTCTGAATCGTTGCGGCGAGCCTCCTCGAAGATGTCAAGGGCAGCGGATGCGTTGGCGACAATCTGCGGATGATCGGTCTCCACCTGAAAGCGGTTTTCCTGAAGATAGTTGAGAAGATAGAAATAAAAGTAGTTGAGGTCTGCAAGACCTTTGAAATTGTATGACATAATGGTTGTGGATTTAGTGGTGGTTTATGAAATTTACTTTGGCATAAACAGATGACGCAGTGCCGGGTCTGACATGATGCGCTGCTTCTCGTCGTCGATGATCTGAACGGCATCTTTCTTGACCTTCTCGTAGTTACGCTGGATAATCGCTTTCATCTGACTGCGATCGGGTGTTGTGTCCTGAAAGTCGGTAAGCACCGGGATCGGCTTGTAGCGTGCCGTCTCCGCGCTTACCTGCTTGCTGTCGATTACAATCTCGGCATGNAANATCTTCTGGTCTATGCGCTCNTCNATATTGTCGCACACAGCCCCGACAAACATACCCTGCGTGAGAGTGGAAATCTTGCTCGGAGGAATGAGACTGTCCATCTGCGTGTTGAACGAATGGCTGATGTCCTGACGGTTGATGGATATTGACTGACGCTTCTGGAGAACNTTNCCGAANCGCTCCGANAGNGTCTTTGCNGTCTCACCNACAACCTGCCCGGAGAAGATATTGCCNACNGTNTTCATCACCACGGNAGCCTCCTTGTCGCCGTANTCGCGTTTGAGCTNGGAGAANTCCTGAAAGCCGAGGCACACCGCAACCTTGTTGCTTCGGGCTGTGGCGATGAGATTGTCAAGACCCTTGAAATATATAGTCGGGAGCTCGTCTATCAGCACACCGCTTTTCAGCTTACCCTTCTTGTTNATNATCTTGACGATNCGNGAGTTNTAAAGACCGAGAGCCGCGCCGTAGATGTTCTGACGGTCGGGATTGTTGCCGACACAGAGGATCTTCGGCTCATCGGGATTGTTGATGTCAAGCGAAAAATCATTGCCCGTCATCACCCAGTAAAGTTGAGGGGAAATCATACGCGACAGCGGGATTTTCGCCGATGCTATCTGACCCTGCAACTGCTCCTGTGCCCCTCCCTGCCATGCGTCCATAAAAGGCGACAGGTAGTTTTCAAGTTCGGGATAAGATGTGAGTATCGGGAACAGATCCTCATAACGGCGGTTGAGCAATTCAATCGCATGGGGGAAAGTGCAGAACTCGCCACCCTTGTATATGCGGAGGAACCAGATTATAGCCGCGAACAGCACAATCGGCGACTCCACGAAGAAATCCCCCTGCTTCTGCACCCACGTCCTGTTAAGGTTGAGCATGATGGTGTACGCGCTCTCGTAGGCGTCGGCAATATCCGACATGAAATCCGGACAGATGGGGTTGCAGCGGTGCGAGTGCTCCGGATCATCAAAGTTTATCACATAGAACTTCGGCTTTACCTTGCCGTAACCGTCCTGATGCGTCAGCATGTGGTTGTAGGCGATGGTCGTCAGGTCGGGAAACTTGAAATCGTAGATGTATGCCGCAAATCCTTTCTCAATCTGCTGCTTGATAAAGGAATTTATGACGGCGTAGGACTTGCCTGAACCAGGAGTGCCGAGCACGATGCTTGCGCGAAATGGGTTAACGACATTTACCCAGCCCTTGTGACATTTCTTCTCATAGTAGAATTTTGTGGGCAGGTTTACCGAATACTCGTTTCAAGGCGGCGTGTCTCCTGCATGAAGCTCTCGTTCTCATCGTTGAAACGGTCGTCCATCATGTTGTTCTTCAGCCTTCGGCTTATCCATATACCGCCCATCAGCAGGCAGACATAGCCAGAAATAGTCGTGGCGATATAGACATACCCCATACTGCAACCGGGCATCCACCAGTTGAGCAGGAATAGCACAAGTCCGGCGACAACGGCGATGATTATATGCCTCCATGTAATCTTCTCATTCTTCACTCCCTTTGTACCGAAGCAAGACAGGGCAAGGAGCATGAGGGCGAACAGCTTTGAATTGAAGGTAGTGGAGAAAAGTCCGCAGGTGCGGTTGAAATTGGCGCATATCTTATAGACGGTGTTGTAGAACCAGCCGCTTTCAACCGTTTCCACACGGGTAAACCAGTAGCGATTGGCGACTACAAGGACTATGCTGACAGCCCGAAGGAAGTCCATAATCTTTGCCAACGCCCTGAGGTCATCTTCCTGTTGGCTCATAATAAAATCGGGATTTAGTGGTTAGAATTTCGGTCTGTGACCTTTTTTCTTCTTACGCTGCATACGGCGGCGGAACTCCTCCTCGTCGGGATTGAAGGACTGACCCGGCTGGAAAAGGTCGAGACCGGGAAGCCTGAAGTCATAATCTCCGCCATTGTTGGAGTTGCCGCCCTGTCGGGTCTGTTGACTCTGCTGTGTCTGCTGAGTAGCGGAGGTGGAAGAAGCGGAAGTGGCATTGCCCGTGCCTGAGGCAGATGAGGACTGTCCTTGCGATGTACTGCCGGTGGTAGAGGATACGGGGACAATGGGCTGAACAGGTGTCTGTGACTGCTGCGGATCTGTCTGCTGACCCTGATTGAACCTTGCATTGAGGGCATTGGCGGAATACTCCTTGCCGAGTCTGGAACCGTTGAGCACCGTCATGGTGTCGTGGTCAACGAATGTCGCTCCGTAGATACGACCCTCATCGGTGTAGCGGAAAACAACGTCGATGTTCCGCTCCCTGAGTTTCTCAACGAAATCATCCTTGCCTGCTGATTGGGCAAGTGCATCGGCAACCCTTTGTCTGGTTGGAGCGACATTAATGCTGTCCTTCGCACGCTCAAAGCGTCCCTCTATGGCTTCCCTTCCGGCAAACTTGCCCAGCCTTGAAGCCTTGAAAGGAGTAGCGATAGTATTGCCGTCGGCATCGGTGGCGAAATAGACAAGTCCGTGATACTCCCTGCCGTTCACCCTGCCGTCAGCCACATCACAGCGCACGTTGAACAATGACAGCACGGCATTGTATTCTCCTATGGTCTGGAACTTGTAGCGCATACCCACCATCTTGACCGTGTTGGCAACCTGTCGCTTTATGTCGCCATCGGGGTCAATCTTCCTGATAGGCATGTCAGGTGTGATCTTCTCTCGCTCGGCAACCTTCAGCCCGTACTTCTGCTCCAGCTCACGGCATACCTTCTTGTTTTTGTAGAAGTTGTTGCGGTCTGATATGCAGCGTCCGTCGGTTCCGACGCGGAGTGCCACGATATGGACGTGGTGGCGGTCAATGTCCTCATGCTTGTAGATCATGTAGGGCATATCGGCAAACCCCATCATCTCCATATAGTCGTGCGCCAGACGTGTGAAGTCCGTGTCACTGAGCTTGTCATCGGGATGCGGATTGAGCGAGATGTGCATCATCGGTCGCTCGGTGCGCGATGATGTGGGTATCCAGCGCATGAAGTCCTCGTATGCACGGTGAATATCGACCGTTCCGCTGCCGTCATTGTAGATCTTGTTGGTGTCAAGCAGACGACCGCGCTCCTTGTTAATCTTCTCGCCGTTGTAGGTCAATGCACCGTAGAGGGAGTTTCCTATTGATATTTTTGCGACCACTGACCGTCGAATTTCTGAGCGAGAGCGACAATCTCGCTGTTGACCTTAATCAGTTCGACGGTCAGTTTCTCCAGCTTGTAGAG
>JAAVCP010000019.1 GCA_014802265.1 Bacteroides sp.
CGATGCTGTCTGATCGCTTCCCTTACAGCCTCCCTGTCTTCCTTGGTGCTGATGATGCGCCTGCGGCCATTCCCGGGCTTGTTTCTCAGACCGGCTATACCCTCGGCCTGGAATCTTTTGACCCAATGCATTACCCGCTGGTACGTTTGTCCTGCCCGTTCTCCGGCTGCGGCGTTGCTCATACCATCTGCCTTGCCCAATACCATAAGGCATCGCATCCGGAATGAATGGGTCGATCCATTCCGGTATCCATTTTCCAAGGCAGCTCTTTGCGCCTCTGTGATACTTATTTTCGTTGCTTGTCTTGACATATATAGAGAGATAAGTATGTGTAAGACAATAACGTTTGAAAATGGATTTCATTGTATTAACTATTTAATAAACCATACTTAATATAGTGAATTCATTATATGAATGTTATGAAATCGTTTATTAATCAATGTAATGAATATACAGAATTAACATAAGTGAGGCGTGAATAAACGTAACATATTTGTGAAGCAAGGAAATTTTTTATTTACAAAAGAGGGGATGTATCAAAATTCCAAATTTTGATACATCCCCTCTTCAGAAATATATAAAATTTATTGTGGGAATTAGGTGAGGGCGACGAATAGGGGAGAACCCCAGGAATCGGTTTTGGTTACTTTTAGTTTGCCGGCGAGGGAGAGTCGGCAGATCATAGGGTAGACCCGGAAGCGGTCAGCACCCGATTTCTCAATTATATCCTGCACGGAGCATTCACCACCGCGACTACGCACATAGTCTGTCATCTTTTTGCTGTCAAGGGCTGCGTAATTTGTTTCACCTGTCTCTGATTCTTGGTTTGTAAGGGAGACTGCGGTGGCAGCAGGGGAGAGTGTCTTATCCTGACCGGGGACACGGTCAAGGGATTGCATTGAAATTCTGTTTTTTATTTTTCGGGAAATCCAGATATTACCAATTGTCCACACGAGAGCATCAAGAAGCAATATAAGGTTGACGTTCAGATATACCGATAGAACAACATTGGCAAGAATAAGGAGTAGGGAGAAGGATATTATACTTACCATTGCGATTCGCTGATGCATACCGAGGGCAAGCAGCTTATGGTGAATGTGGTTCTTGTCTGGCAGGAAAGGGTTATGCCCGGTACGGATCCTATGGAGGTAGACGCGCACCACGTCAAACCCTGGTACAAGCATGGGGGCAAAGGCGAGCACCATTGTATTAGGGGAGAACGGAGCATCTTCAGGCACACACATCACCAGTTTTATGCTTATAAAGCTCAGAATCATGCCGATGGTGAGACTTCCCGTGTCGCCCATGAATATCTTCTGCTGACGCTCGGCGTTTCCGAACACGTTGTAGTAGAAGAACGGTACCAGTACGCCGAGTGTAGCGAATGATATCATCGCATAGAAATAGTGACCGAGTATAAAGAAAATGATACCATAGAATAGGAAGGCAATTCCGCAGAGTCCGGAGGCGAGTCCGTCGATACCGTCAATAAGATTTATGGCATTCGTTATGAACACCACAACAAGCACAGTAAGCGGGAATCCTACCCATTGTGGTAATTCATTGAGCCATAACACACCGTTGAGATTATTTATCCAAATTCCCCCGGTCACCACCATTATTGCGCAGAGTATCTGTATGACAAACTTGGCTCGATATCTAACCCCAACAAGGTCATCAGCTATTCCAACGAGGTAGAGCACCATGACGGCGCAGAATCCGAAGAGTATTGCGCGTGCATCAGCGAGTGGCTCAATCATAATTGAGGGGTGCCCTAATGCAAGGTTTATGCCGAGAATAAACACCAATGAGAAAAAGATTACCGGCTTAAAAGCAATGCCACCGAGTCTTGGCACAAGGCTCCGGTGGATCTTACGCTCATCGGGGACATCCATC
This sequence comes from Bacteroides sp., assembly GCA_014802265.1. Lineage (GTDB taxonomy): Bacteria > Bacteroidota > Bacteroidia > Bacteroidales > Muribaculaceae > Lepagella. Next base: position 1,897 of record JAAVCP010000019.1, read on the forward strand.
AGTTGCTTACGGAAGGCGATAAGGAGAATCTGCGGTATTACGATACCGGCACAGAATATGCATAACAGGAATACTGCCATACAATTTATAATCCAGGAATTCATGGGGTTATGAGGTTTGGGAATTGTGCGGTTATAATATTTTGATTTTGGCAAGGGCAAGCGCGTCAAGCTTGTCACGTTTAAAATTGGAAGCGTCAGGCACGGGGGTAGAAGGAGAAGAGTTGTGGGTTCTGATGATTATCTCTTTGGCAGCCTCGGCGATGAGACGGGGGTTGACATTGTGCTTTTGGGCAAATTCGGAGAGAGCCTTGTTCTGGAGATTATAGTGGGTACGCAGGATCTTATTGATAGGCTGTGGGTCGGTTATACTCGCTGCAGCTGCTTCTTCATCGGAGAGTAGGACTTGGGTAGACTTAGGGTGAGAGGGTAGGGACTCGTCCAAGGGTTCAACAATAGAGCTTGCTTCGGAGGAATCCTGGGTAGGTGAACTCGTGAGCAGTGAACCCGTGGATTCACTCACAGAACTAAAGCTTGCAGAATGGTTGTTACGACGGTCATGGATGGCTTTTTCTCGGTCTATTTTATTGCGCATCAGTGTTGTGACAATGCGGATGAATTGGTCTTCAGGAAGTTTGTCATCATAGACATACTCCAGGAGGGCAATAGCAGCCGCTGCACGGTCTTCAGTTGAAAGTTCCGAGAGAGCATCATACCATTCCTTATAGAATTTGAGTTCGAATTGCTTCATGGATTCTTGCTTTTTTGGTTTATGTTACAAAGATAGAACCAGAAACTATCGAGACAGCATTATTTTGATACTATTAGTACAATATATGGGTAGGTGTAATAAGATACTATTGGTAGGTGTTATGTAAGAGATACTATTAATCTCTTGAAAAAATGTCTCTTGTATAAACCTTATGCCTGACATCATACAATTCTTCACTTGTGCGATTGGCAAGAATAGAATCCGAAAGATGTTTGAATTCATGCAAATCATTTACAACCTTGCTTCCAAAGAACATAGATCCATCTTTAAGTGTGGGTTCATATATAATTATTGTTGCACCTTTAGCTTTTATACGCTTCATCACTCCTTGAATCGATGACTGGCGGAAATTATCACTGTTTGATTTCATTGTCAATCGATATATTCCAATTGTGGGAGGAGTATTGAGATTGATAGGGGAAACATTAGGATTTATAGGTGATAAAATAGACTCATAACCACTATTGGACGAATAATCATACCACCCTGTCATTTTCAAGACTTGGTCTGCTATAAAGTCTTTACGAGTACGGTTGCTTTCAACAATTGCAGACATCATATTTTGAGGAATATCTGCATAGTTAGCAAGAAGTTGTTTCGTATCTTTTGGTAAACAGTAACCACCATATCCAAAAGAGGGATTATTATAGTGAGTACCGATACGTGGGTCAAGCCCTATTCCATCTATTATTGCCTTTGAATCGAGACCTTTTACCTCCGAGTATGTGTCAAGTTCATTAAAATAACTTACACGAAGTGCGAGATATGTATTTGCAAATAGTTTTACTGCCTCAGCCTCTTTCATACCCATATACAGTACAGGAATATTCTGTTTTATAGCTCCCTGTTTCAATAAGTCAGCAAATATATGAGCAGATTTTTCAAGTTGATCTATATTGGTGACTGCACAAATAGCATGATTTTCTTCTTCAAACTCTTGTTTATTAATAATTTTCGGGATGCCTGCTATTATACGGGAAGGATAAAGATTGTCATAGAGAGCCTTGCTTTCGCGCAAGAATTCAGGGAAGAAAAGAAGGTTGAACTGCTTTATGCCTTTTGCCGCGTATTTTACGTAGAGATTCCGACAGTATCCTACCGGAATAGTTGATTTGATAACTATTACTGCGTCGGGATTTACACTCAGCACTAAATCTATGACTTCTTCAATGCAATGGGTATCAAAATAATTCTTTACCGGATCATAATTTGTCGGAGCCGCAATTACAACGAAGTCTGCGTCTGTATATGCTAAAGTGCTATCAAGAGTCGCTGTTAAATCCAGATCTTTTTGAGCGAGGTATTTCTCTATATACTCGTCTTGAATAGGAGAAATTCTATTATTTATTTTCTCAACTTTTTCCGGAATTACATCAATTGCAATAACAAGATTATGCTGTGCTAATAATGTGGCAATACTAAGACCTACATACCCAGTTCCTGCCACAGTAATTTTATATTTTTTCATAAGAATCACAGTTTTATATAATTTATCCCACCTATCAGTGATTAAGATACTTAAGATACATTAGTTTGAATAGATGAGTTGGAATAAAAATACTATAAAAAAATAAATAAGCTTTAAATTTAGACCATCTTAGTACATCTGTATAAACAGCAATATTGTATTTTATTAAAGAGCGTTTATTGCTCGATACAGAACCATTACGTTTACGATAATAAGCTAATGGTTCTTTCATTCCATAAGCATATTGACATAATTGTAGTATCTTTAACTTTAAAGCCCAATCCTGACGCTTACGTAAGTCAGGCATAAATACTTTACCAATCTTTTGTGTATCGTACATTACTGTCAGGAATCCCATTTTATCGTCTTTGCACATAGATGAAAGATTTTCTTTTCTACGACACACTACAATACCTGTGATCTTATTGGATTCGTCGCAAGTCAAATAAGAGGTATGGCTCATTGCACAACCTTTAGCTTCCATATAATTTAATTGTTTTGCTAATTTGTCAGGAAACCATTTGTCATCACTATCACAAAAGGCTATGTAACGACCGGTTGCGTTTTCTATAGATATATTACGCGCTATACCGGCGCCTGAGTTTTTATTAAGCTTGAATAATTTGATTCGGCTATCCTTAGCAACATACTGCTGAATAATTTCAATAGAACTGTCTGAGGAATAATCATCAGTAATTAAAAGTTCCCAGTTAGTATAGGTTTGTGCAATTATAGATTCTATGGTTTCTCCAATATACTTCTCACAATTATAAGATGGTGTAATAATAGATACAAGTCCGAAGTCTTTCATAATAATAGATTTTATCCCCAAACAAGTGAAACTATTTATAACAGTATCTTTTCACCGAGTTTATATTCCCACTCTCTTGGAGTAATTGGAGTATAGCCTCCAGCAGGATGAAATGTCATCTCTCCAAAATAGACTTTGCCATCATGAACATATAGATCTACTCTTACAAAAGTCCATCCTTTAGAAAGTTCCTTTGCAACTGAGACCATTTCATCAAATTCTTTTGGTTTTATGGCTGTTCCTTCCATTGAGTCATTCGCAGTAGTAAAACCTACTTTCTGCCAGTCCATATCATAGAATACCTTTCTATGACATCCAAATCGATCAATATATAGTTCTACAAAGGTTGGCTGACCATTAAAACAAAAGAATTTATAGTCAGTAATATTATATTCTAACATCTTCTCGCAAATAATCTTATTTTCTCCTTTATATTGGGGTTCACGAGATAGATAATAGTTATTTATTTTAAGCCAGTCAGCTAAAGTTTTTTTAGTTTTAGTAATATCTAATTTATCTTTATTATTACATATTATATTAAAACCGGATCCTTTAGTAAGTTTTAGAACAAATTCATTTGGCAACTGATCAAAATCTATATCTTCTATTTTTGTAATAGCCTTCTCCCCATCTTTTGATAAAGGTAAGAGGTCAACAAGATATTCTTTACCTATTTTTTCTTTCACCCACTCCCTTACTTCGTATTTATCTGCTAAACGAGTTTTAAGCTCTCTCGGTCCGTTCTTCTTGAGCCATTGTAATTTTTCACTGAAAGTCTTCGGCTGTTTTATATTCATCCAATGGTATTTTACTCTAAACCGTTTATGCATAATCCACCCTAATATATTATGATAAAGCGTGTCAGGTAAAATACTAAATACATATTTATTTAAATTATAATATAAATTCCTATATTTTCCAGCCATGATATTATATAATAAAAGTATGCACGTAATAAACTATCAGCACACTACTATATTGCTCTGATGTAAATTGTTTATAATCAATAGTTTATTTATAAATTAGGAGGGAGATGTTTATATTTTAATATTCTTGCGGGATTTCCTGCTACTATTGCATTGTCAGGGATATCTTTAGTTACAACAGCTCCAGCCCCAATAACGGCATTATTTCCGATATTAATACTTCCAATAATAGTTGCGTGTGCTCCAATCCATACTCCATTACCTATAATCGGTAATTGTTTATGTCCGGCTTTACCCCCTATTGTAACTCCGTGAAGGATAACACAATTGTTTCCTATTACCACGCCTGGATGAAACAGAGAACCAAGAGCCATATGTGGAAATTTTGTACCTTTCCCGATAGTCATTTGTGGTGGTATATCAGCGGAACAGATCACACGGATTATAAACCTACCTAAATTTGCCAATAATGAAAGTTTATGATTCCATAACCAGTTATTAACTTTCCATAATAGCCACATTTTATCAGTAGCTGCCTTCATATATTAAATAGATTATTCATTAATCAATGATAAATTTATTTTATTTTTTCAAGAATCTTAATAATTGATTCACGATGTGACTCACAAGATATCATAAGATATAGAATACGTGAATGAATACCTTTTATAAAGGATGGTAATAATTTTTTTCTAACTAAAAATCTAATGTACTTACTACTATATGGAGACAAATAAGATTTATATCTATCTTTATTTTCATTTATCCATTGGTCATATTTATTTTTTAAAGCTATTGGATCTTTAATGATACTATTAAGATAATGTATTTCGTTATTAAAATCCTCAGTTTCTATTGAAGTTAATCTCCGAACTAAAGGTTTTACATCACATTGTATATACGGATGAATAGTATATGAAAATGTTTTTTCGGAAAAGTCTAATTCAACGAAATATCCTTTATTCCATGGTGAATTACGTTTATTTATTTTATCAAAACAAAAATTACCTAATCCATAGAATATTAATCCCCCATTGTATTCTTCATATCCATTAATACAATGTTGGTGATGATTAACTATTATAGTAGCTCCCTCATCTATTAAAAATCGATATAATTTTACAAGATTAGGACGTGGATTTTGGAAATGTTCATCACCTGCATGAAAAATCATTACAATATGATCAGCTTTTTTCTTTGCAATTCTTAGTTGTTGTATTATAGAAATCAGATCCATAGTATTACAGTGAAATGACTCTTCATATCCTGTAAACTGTCTTTCACAAGCATTAATAATGGCTACTCTAATATTATTTTCTCAATTATTTTAACCTTTTGTACTTCAGTAGTGTCCCTTCCTGCCCCAATATACTCTAACCCAATCTCATTAAGACAATGAAGTGCATATTCAGCACTCTCATTTCCATAATCCATAAAATGGTTATTAGCAAGTGTTACCAAATTAAAACCATTTTGTTTTAAAAAAGATAGAATTTCTGGATAATTTCCAATATTAATTCCAATTTTTTTAGCTGGTTTACAATAATTGTTTATTATTGAGGTCTCTAAATTTGTGAGTGTTAAGTCAGATTTTTGGAAAATATCTTTAAAATCAGATAGTATTTCTTCAGAGTTTAAGGAAGAAATCAATGTTTTGATTCGTTCCATTGGACAAAAATCGCCTGTTATGGTTATTTTCATTAGGATAAGAGGTAAGGTAATAATTTATTTAATGATATGATGTGTATAAAGACTCATACAATTTCTTATATCCATCAGTCATTTTTTTGACACTAAAATTTTTACATCTAAGAAGAGAATATATCTTCTTTTCATGATATTTTTCATCATTAGTTATAATTTCTTTAATCTTCTTCTCTAATTGGAGATAATCTTGATAAGGAAAAAGAGAGTCAGAATCTCCTACTACTTCTCTTAATCCGGGAACATCAGTCACTAGAACAGGTAATCCAGCAGCCATATACTCAACTGCTACTAAACCAAATCCATCCCATTTTGTAGAGAGACATCCAATATCAGAAATAGCTAAAATATTTGGAACATCTTTTCTTAATCCAAGTATATGTATTCTATCTTCAATATTTAAATCTTTCGCGGTCTGCTTAATATCATTTGTCAGTTCTCCATTACCTACAAATATAATTTCAACATTAGGTATATTTGGAATTGCTTTTACTAATGTGATTGGATCTTTAGGATGAGTCATACGTGCGACCATAACAATAATCTTTGTGTCAGATTTTATGTTTAATTCTCTGCGTAAATTTGATGTGACAATAGGGTTTTGATATTTGTTAATGTCTATACCATTATATATAGTAATTATTTTTTTAGATAAGAGATCAGAGTGTAGCCAATTATTTAATTGATATTCTGTTTCAGGACTTATGGAAACTATAGAGTGATAATATTTATAGAACCAACGGTCGATGTACTTAAATACATTGTATTTCCTACGATTATTCCATGTATTATGTTCAGTTGTAATAAGAATAGGACGACTTTTGATTGACAATAATCTCCAAGCTATTGCTGAATATAATTGGTTTGGGAATAGATGTACATGTACTATATCAAATTGTTTAAACAATTTTTTTAGTTTAGGTATTATGGTAATATCTAAAGATCCATGTATACGCAATACTTTTATATTAATACCTTTTTCGATAAATAATTGGGGATTATCTTTCTGTGTGGGTTTGAGGATGGTTAATACTGTTACTTCGTTGCCCTCATTTTTTTGTGTATAGGCTAAATCATATACTACTTGACCAACACCACCGGATCCTACTCCCTTGGCAACATGAAGAATTTTCATATAAAATGCTATATTTAAAATTAAATGTCAGTATAGAAGGAATTTACTGTTCAATCAGATTAATCCATTTGGATTTAATGGATTGGGGGCTGTAACGCTTTAATGCATCAATTCTTCCCTCATAACCAGCTCTGCATAATTCATCATGATTCGATAATCTGACTGAGAGTTCTTGAGCTAACGCATCAATGTCCTCTGGTGGTACAAGCCACCCATCAATGCCATTTTGTATTACTTCTTTAGGTGAATTGGGACAATCAAAACTGATACATGGCAGACCCATCATCTTTGCTTCGATAAGCACTAAAACTAAGCCTTCAAATCGTGATGAAAGAACAAAGCATGAAGCTGATTGAAACTCACTGACAATATCTGGGGTAGCTTCTTTAAATTCAACACGATGTTCTATTTTAAGCCTTTTAGTGAGATTTTCATTTTTTTGTTTATCTTCTCCTGATCCTACGATTCTTAGCTTCCAATCAGGAGCTTCGGTTTTTGCCCAGGCTTTTAATAGGAGATCAAAGCCTTTTTGAGAAGCATGTCTTCCTACTGCCAAAAGAATGTTAGATGAGCATTTCGATGGTTTATGATTACCTATTGATGTGAAATTTGGGATTACTGAAATATTAGGTGCATGAAACTTTCTGTAATCCACTGCGTCAGCCTCAGTAAGAACTACAGTGTCTTTTACTATCCAAGATGCTATCGCCTTATACATCGCACCTATTGTTGAGCCAGCAAAAATATTAAAATGCTCCCAACCAATAGTCTTAATGCTTAGACCTAAAGCCGCAGGTACTGCAATTCTTACCATGGGAGTTGCCACAGCAATTATTGCAGAGGGTCTTATTGTTAGGAGATTTTTTCTTAGTAATCGTATATTATGGATATTTAAAGAAATAAGTGATTTATTAAATTGGGAATTAAGTGTAATAACGTTTACTTCTTGATCAATTTTATATGGACACTCGTCGTAAGAAAATGGATCAATTGTAATAATTGTAACCTTATAAATATCTTTCAGTAAGTTGGCAAGTTCTACTGTCATGCGTTCAATACCTGCACGATTTTTTAATGCTTCACAAAATAGAACTAATTTCTTCATAATTTCTTATTTTGTATAATATATTTTCCATAGCTAATTTTAAATATTGTCTAATGACTGATTTCTAATCCATGCTATTATATCTATTTTCCCTATCAATAGATTACTCGTATTGACTTTCTTAGTTTTCAAAAAACTGTTTAGCTCTCTTGATTAGATTTTGTGCCAACGGAACCCAATCTCTTTTATTTTTAGGATGATTATTAATAGATAATTTACCTTTAAGAGGGAATTTAGGTATGAGTTTACCATCATTCCATTCAATAATATTGAAGAGTTCTTTTAATCCTCCAAGTCTACACCCCGAAAAGACAGATGTATCTTTCGCCATTGTGAATAAAACAGGTGTTTCTAATCCTAAACATGGTAGAGCACAGTGAATTCTAGATGTAATTACGAGTGGAGCTTGAGCATATTGAGTAACGAGTGTTTCTGCAAGTTTAAGTAATTCAGTATCCTTATCAGGCCAACCTTTTGTTCCCGCTTGGGAAACAAATTCACTATTAATTAAAATATCTTCATCAAATAATTGGGAATAAGTTTGTAAAAATAGAGTTGATTTTATTAATCCTTGCAGGGTAAGTCCTCCATACCATTTCTTTGAAATTTTTGCAATTTTTCTAAATTTATATAAGAAAAATGGTATTTTAGGTAAGTAATAGGATAATTTTTTAGATACAAAAACATAAGGATCTGCAAAGTAAATTTTATTATTCCTACTAGTCGATTTATATTTATAACCTAAGGTTAATGTCATACATCCCGAAAAGTATGCATTGACTCCTTGTTCAAGAAGCATATCACGGGTATTTATATCACGACAACCTATAGGTTCATATTTTTTAAGGTAGGATATGCTTTCTGATGATAGCATCTTTTCCCTTTGAGATATGTTAATATGAAAAGCGATAAAGAGTGGATGGATTTTTTTACTTGGAGGCCAATGAGCTGCATTATGCATATACCAGCCATTCATAATTATTTTTGAATCTTCGTCATTATATTCTTTTAATCCTTCTCTTTGAATAAATCCATCAATAGAAGGATAGAATTGCGCAGAAGCAAGAGCTTGGATATAGTCTCCAATATTTATAAAATGAGGAGTATTTACTCCAAGAAGTTTATTTTTCATATATTTATTTCATAAAATATTTGAATATATTTCCAAATCTAATAGCACTTTTTGTTAGGATTTGACCCTTTGAAAATTTGAACCATTTGATAACTTCTTGAACTGTTGTATTCATCCCTTTTGCATTTTTAAAAGCATTCCCAGATTTACCTCCATAATGATACAATATATGATTGTGATGATAAATTGCAATTAGAGAATATCCTTCTTTAAGAATTTCTGCTTGTAGTTTTGTAACTCCCCACCACCATTGATACTGTGTATCTAACTCATATTTATCATAAAGTGCCCTATCGATTAGAAGACAATAACCGTCACATCGATCTGGATACTTACAGAATCCATAAGATACTCCCGCTATATTATCTTTTTTAATATAGTATAATAAATAATTTAGCCAATGCTTATCTTTAATTAAAATATCTGAATTTAGGAGAAGATAATATTTTGATGAGGAGTTTGCTAATCTTGCAGCAGAATTATTACCTCCAGCAAACAGAAGATTTTCAGATGAAAAATGGAGTTTATCAATTAATCCATTATTTTTAAATTCATTTAGAAGATTCTTAGTAGTAGAATCAGAACAATTATCCCAAACAATTATTTCACACTTTTTTAATAGTTCTTTATCAGTTACATTGTTAAGGGATTCAATTGTTTTTTTAACATACTCAGGTGCATTGTATGTTAAAATTAGAATGCTAATCTCTTTATTCATTTATAATGGTGGTTTCAAATTACTTGGATCAAAAAGTATAATTATCAGATTCGTATTTTTACCTGAACTAAATCCATTAGTATAGTCTTGATTAATAATACCAGATTAGATAATTATTAATTAAGTATATTATCTGTTTAGTAACATTTTATCTGCATATTCTCTATTAATATCTGTAGGATTATAAATAGAATAATAAGGTACCCATAAAGTATATTTATTATACATTTTGAATCCAATTCCAAATAGAATAATAAAGCATAGTGAGAAAATAAATGCATTATTTCTTAATATTTGAGATTGGGTTTTAAACCATTGAATTATTGTAGTCCCAAAAGAAACACAGAAAAATAGAATGAAATAATTACTAAATCTTCCAAAAATAATAGAATTAAATAATGCCATTATTCCCAATAGACCCATTATTCCTATCATCCATTCAAATTTAATTTCTCTCGTTCGTTTATAAGTGGCTATGTATCCAAAACAAATTGGGAAAATTGTAGTTATCATTAATTTATATCCTCCAGCCATCATTCCAGTTGTAACACCTACGTAGCCTTCTGCCTTTTCTGCTAGTACTATTATGGTTGATAAGGATTGAATGACCCGAATGGATAATATTGATCCAATAAGTGCGCATATCATTAATAGTATATATGTTTTATTGAATTGTACTTTTTTCAAAAAGGGGAGAATGAATAATATTACCGCTGATAAATGAAAACAACAACTTATGATTACTCCAAGGTAATATTTGATCCAACTCTTTTTTTCTATATTTTTATAATTAAATAGAAAAACCATTATTGCTAACGCTTCCCTTAGAATTTCAGTAGAGAAATATAGGTAACTTGATAAATAGAAAGCCATAAAAGAAGTAAAAATATATTTGGTATTTTTATATATCCATATTCCAATAGCACAATTAAGAATTAATGAGTGTAGGAGTTGTAATACATAAAAATCTGGTGATATGGACTTCCCGAGTGCACATAGGAGGGTATATCCTGGCTGAAATTTATCCAATACACTATACTTCCATTGGCTTAAAGGTACTCTCCAATAATAATCTCCCATATAATTTATTGTATCTCCACCGACTTTATATCTTAATCCTATTAATAAGGTAAAATACAATAAGATGCCTATCCACATTGAAATTTTACCTCTTTTTTCATTATTGATATCATATTTTATAATTCCATAGCAAAGTAATATAAATGGAAGTAAGTACGGTAGCATAGTTATATAGTAGAGATTAGTTTTACCTTCTTGTTTCTGATTTCTTATTTATATTAAATCGATTACATAAGAGAACTTTAAATTTATTTCTTTGATTACGATTTAATGCAATAAACCATACTGATGGTATAAAGAGGCATATAAACAGAGCACATGACATAAAGAGTTGTTTCCAGCCATCAAAAGTAATAAAACAACTAATAAAGTATAGGGGTGAGATGGTTAATATAGTAATTACACCACACGGAATAAAAGTAGAAAGAAGTATTTCTGATACTTTTAATTGAATTTTTTGTCTTAGAAATATTATTCTTGTAATAATAATAAATATTTCTATAATACATTTGATTACTAAAGCCCAATATGCAAGCGCACCTAATCGAAAGAAAAGATATGTAAAAATAATATTTGAAAAAATAATTATACTGTAAGTAATCTGAAATGATTTTATATTGCCAGTTGAAAAAATAGCTGTGTCCATTGGACCTGAGAAACTTACTAAAAGGATAAGTATAAGAATTAAACAAGAAAATATATTTGCCATTGGCGGAGTATTTATTCCTAACCATATATGAAGAATAAAATCTATATTAAATATCATTGGCACAACCAACAATAGAGATAAGAGATAGGAATATTTACATACATTGATAACTAAAGAACGAGTGCGTGAAATATTATCTTCCGAATAACTTTTTACAATTTGAGGATTAGATGCTTTTTGAAAATTTTGTACTATATTCCTTACAGCCCCTTGTACTTGTGTTGCTACCCCATAGGCAGCATTCATAGTTACTCCAAAAAAAATATTTATTAAAGTACTGATTCCTTGAGTGGCTGACATAGATGCACAAGCTCCAAAAAGATTCCATCCGGAAAAAGAAGCTACTTCCTTGATAATATTCTTATCAAATTTAATCTGTTTAATTTGTGTATATCCAAACTTCCTATTACTATATATTTTATAAGTAATTGCTATGAGTAAAGTAGACAATAAATTCAATATTCCATATACAACTAATTTATTATAACCGAAATTTATTTGGATTATCAGGGCTATTCCTAACATAAGAAGGGATTCGATTATACATATGATTGCATAAAAAGACATTCGTTCCTCTGCTATTATAGTTGACTCATAAGGCATTCTTATTAGATTAATTACCAAGGTAAAGATGGATAATTGAAACAGTATATTTACATAAATGAGTTTTTCAGAAGAAAAACTCATCTTATTATTAAGAAACCATATTCCAATAGATTCTAATGCAATTATTATTATAAAAGAAATTACTATGAATAGAATTATACTGGTTACAAACAGATCATTTAATCGTTTGCCTCCTTTACCCATATCATAATTAAGAAATCTCTGCGTAGCGGTAACTAATGGAGAGCTAATAAATGAAAAAGCTATTACAAAGGCAGCCACGGCGTTCCAAACACCATAATCATCTATTCCAAGCACATCAAGAAGAACACGCGAAGTATATAATTTAACCAGCATTATTATTCCCATACGAAAATATAGGAATAAAGTATTCTTTGCTATTCTTTTATTATCTTCGCTTGGCATCTTGTAATGATAATTCAATTATGAATCGATGTCGAAGGGTGAGTCGAAGTCTTTGAGGAGGGGGTGGCGTAGGTCTTTTTCGGAGAGGATGGCTTGGGAGGGATCTATCTGCCAGTCGATACCGAGAGAATTGTCGGCGATTGAGATGCCACTGTCGGCTTCGGGGTGATAGTAGTTGTCGCACTTGTACTGGAAGATGGCGACGTCGTTCAGTACGGCGAAGCCGTGGGCGAAACCACGCGGGACAAATAACTGGCGGTGGTTATCCTCAGACAGCTCGACGGCTATGTGTTTGCCGTATGTCGGTGAGTCTTTGCGGATATCGACTGCCACGTCGAGGACTCTGCCCTTTACACAGCGTACGAGCTTCGCCTGTGTGAAGGGAGGACGCTGGAAGTGGAGACCGCGCATTACGCCGTAGGTGGACATTGACTCGTTGTCCTGGACAAAGTTGACCGGGCGGATCTTTTCGTCGAACTCTCGCTTTGAGTAGCTTTCGAAAAAGTATCCACGGGAGTCGGTGAAGATACGTGGCTCTATGATTACTACGCCTTCTATTTCAGTTGTGATTATGTTCATGAGGTATTGGACTACAGGGGAGAAGTGAGCCTGACGGCTTACTCACGGAACCAAGACGGGGATTGGTTGGTTAAGACGAGGATGGAGGAGTGACTGGAGTTGGATAAAGATTGAGAGGGGAAGGAATTGAGAGGGGAGAGAGGGGTATTTGGAAAAGGTACAGACCGGGAAAATTATCATTTATGTGTGGAATAGATTCTATTGTTCCCGGTCTGTGATCGGTTAAAGTTGGTTTGACTCGGAGGACGTGAAGAATCATATCCTTGTTACCATGATTATACTGCCTATTTCAGTCGATGTTTTTGTCGCCGGTGCGTTCCACCTCATCTACTACCTTGAGGAGATATTGCCCGTATTGGTTCTTGAGCATTGGCTGTGCGAGTTCGAGCATCTTTTCCTTGCGGATCCAGCCTTGTCGGTAGGCTATCCCCTCGAGGCAGGCGATTTTAAGTCCCTGTCTTTTCTCGAGGACTTCAACGTATATTGATGCCTCGGCGAGGGAGTCGTGCGTGCCGGTGTCGAGCCATGCGAACCCGCGTGGGAGGGTCTTTACTTTCAGTTCGCCATCCTTAAGGAACTCCTGGTTTACGGTTGTGATCTCGAGTTCGCCGCGCGCCGAGGGCTTGATTGTCTCGGCTACGCTGACTACCTTGTTGGGGTAGAAGTAGAGACCAACGACAGCATAGTTTGACTTGGGATGCTCGGGTTTCTCCTCGATTGAGAGGCAGTTCCCGTCCTTGTCGAACTCTGCCACTCCGTATCTTTCAGGATCCTCGACCCAGTAGCCGAAGACTGTTGCCTTACTCTCTTCATCTGCGGTTCTTACGGCGTCTCTGAGAACTTTTGAGAATCCTGCGCCGTGGAATATGTTGTCACCGAGTACGAGACAGGCGGAGTCATCGCCGATAAATTCCTTACCGATGATAAAAGCCTGTGCAAGCCCGTCGGGTGATGGCTGCTCGGCGTATGTGAGTTTGATGCCGTAGTCTGAGCCGTCCCCGAGGAGTCGCCTGAAGGCGGGGAGATCCTGTGGGGTTGAGATAATGAGGATGTCCCTAATTCCGGCAAGCATGAGTGTTGAGATTGGGTAGTATACCATCGGTTTGTCGAAGATGGGGAGCAGTTGCTTGCTGACGCCTTTTGTGATGGGGTACAGACGTGTGCCGGAGCCACCGGCGAGGACGATGCCTTTCATGGGGTTGGGGTTTATAGGTGTTTCGCCTAAGGGGTAATGAGAGGGTGAGGAAGTGAGCCTGAAGGCTCACTCACGGAACTAAGAGGGGGTGGAATTTACCGAACTAAGAGGAGGGGGTGGAATTTACCGAACTAAGAGGAGGGGGTGGAATTTACTGAACTGGGAGGGGGAGAGATTTGGCGGCGAGGGAGCGGGACCAGCGGCGGCGGTGTGCGGATTGGGTTGTTGGGGAGGTGCCGAGGTAGAGGGTGAGGTCTTGGGAGAGGATATGGTTGAGGCGGAGGGTGGCTTCCTCGGGTGTGATTCCGCGGAAGCGTCCGTATTTTAGGAGTTCGCGAATCCAGCTGTCGTTGAGGGTGAGGCAGAAATCGCGGTAGTGGCGGTCTTGGTCCATCATGTGCCAGAGGAGGAGCATGAGCTGTGTTTGGGAGAGGGATTTGTCACCGGCGAGCCATCTGTCGGCAGTTGCTTTGCGGACGGAGTTAAGGAATTCTGTTGAGGGTGGTGTCTGGCGGCAAGCGCGGTGAATGAGGTCGTAGGCAGACAGGAGAGAGGGGACAGAGGCTGTTGGACAGGTGGGGAGCTTTGGACAAGATGGAGAGGGGATTGATGTTTTTGGAGAGGTTATTGTGGGTGCCGGTGTTTTTGGGAGGAGGAGGTTTTCTACGTTTTTGAGCCAAGTTTCTGCCTCGCGGTCAATAGATTTGACTGTCAGGGAGTTTGTGCGTGGAGAGTTTAGGGCACCTTCGGTTTCGTATTGCTTTAGAAGCAGCAGATGGGCTGCCATAAGCTCTGGTATATTTAGATTTTCGGTTTTCAATTTTGCTCTTTCAAAGTAAGCTTTTTCACAATCTACTCTTCGTTTTCACCGTGCATTCATTATTTTTTCACTATCTACTTCCTCAATGAATTCTTCGGGGATTGCGACTTCGATTTTCATGAAATCGGAGGAGGATAGACGAATGAAGATTTGGTTGATAGGTGTTGAGATTGTAGGGTTTTGATTAGAGGGTTTTATGTCGTAGACTATGCCACGATAGCCCGTAAGGACACCACCCGTAATACGAACTTCCCTACCGATTGCGATAGGTCTTTTATCGGTGAGTTCGACTTTCATGTCGGGAGTGAGTTGACCGATTGCGCGTTCAAAGGTGAGCATTGAGGCATTGTCAATCATGGAGTAATCGCTGTCGGGGGTATTGACTGTGCGAAACACCCATGCCATGTTGGCGTATCGGAGGGTACGGTCAATATCGGCGACATAGCGTGCTTGTACGCGGAAGAAAACAATGTCCGGCAGAACGGGGACCATTTCCCTTACTATTTTCTTGCCGGTTTTCTTTACATATTCGCGCTCCGGATAGAAGAAAGAGGTTGCCCGGTAGACATCGGGGAGGACTTCGGTTAGTTTCTCGGAGATATCGGCAAATGAGGTGCCGCGACGTAGCTTCATGGCATGCCAGTGGTCGCAGGAAGGAGAGAATGCCTCTGCTACGGTTCGTTTTACTATATCTGTGTTGCTTTGGGTGAGAGGGTCGCTGTTGTCCGGATTACTTGCAGTGGGTGGTACGAGGGAGAGGTAAGAAAAGTCGTCTGGTACTTCTGAGATAGCTGTGCGGATTTCGGAGAGCGGTATACCCACCTTGCGAGCCATTGCCACCCAAAGTGATAGGATTGATACCACTGAGAATCCCTGAGGGAACCGTATTCCTCGTGTCATGAGGTATGACTCTATGGTTACGAGGGTCTCACGGTATAGCTGAGGCATCCTTTTACGACTCTGCCCAAGGTCGAAAACATAGCGTCGACGGTGGTGGAATGTATTTATATCAATTACACTATCCAACTGAGGAAATTCGGGTTGATAGTTTTCGACAGTAAGAGAGATGGCACCTGTCAGATCTGATGAGGCATTTAAAAGCATGTAAAGGAACAAGGCAAGTTCCGGCTGATGGCGTGCATCGTTGATTACCATTCCGAATACCTTTCTCAGTCGCTCAACCATGCGAGTTGCATGTATCGGTCCCTCCGTATCTACCATGAAATTCCGGAGATTGGTAAGGAATTCGGAGTCTGGAGTATCATTTTGAGATGATAAATACTCCTTATATAATGCAGAAAGTACGCCGAAGTACCTCCTTCGACTGGCATCAGACAGTTTACGGTCGATCATTGTCGCCACCCAATTTGAGAACATCTGTTCCGGAGTAGTAGCGACATTATCTTGCATTGATTCAAGGAATGACCTCATTGCTTTAACGGCTGTAGAGGATGGAGATGCTTGCTCAAGCCTTATTGCAACAAATAACCTGAATGACGTTTGCAAATACGTTGGTAATAAGATGTTTGTAAAATTATATGTGCGAACCGAATATAGATTCCCATTAATATTTTATTTCCCTCTGTCTTAGGTTTTTATACTCTGGCAGAGGGTTTATTTGGGTATGTCTTCTGGTGTTCGGCACCGCTTTTTATACAGGGGTATAGGTGAAAACTTCAATATCTCTCGGTAAGAGATTTGGATGACTTACAAATAATTAAGAATCACGTACTTAGGATATATAAAAATTGGTAATTTTAAAACAAGTTGTGCGAATGATGTAAATCAGGGGGATAAATTTGGTTACTACGGGTAGCTTCCGGAGTTATAATTGGATTGAAAATTTATTTGCATAATTCAATAGCAATTAGTAACTTTGCATTCAGAACAGGAAAAGGAAGCCTGTGGGAGAGTTTTCCCTCGGAATTTTCACACTCTCTTACCGAGAGATTTGGATGACTTAAAATAACTTGGAGTTTCAGCATCATTATAACCAGATATAAAGGTATAGGTCATCCCATGTAAAAGATGTGTGGTGTCAGTAAAGAGTATGCTTTTATTAAAATGGATAGGGATTAGAGAGGGGGCTTGATTGGGTACTGGGTATTCAAACGATTTAGTTGGGAAGAATTAAGGACACAGGGAGGGGAATGTTACTTTAATATGTATAACCGGATATGAAAAAAGACTGGTATTAAACCAGCCTAATGAATGGACTATTCTTTTTTGTGCTATTTTTTCTTTTATTTATTCGCCTTTTGAGTTACGGGTAAGGTTCCGCTATCAGAAAGCGCGTTCTATCATTTCAGAGAGTTCTCCTACGGTTTTGCTTCCGCTTTCACGCATAAGTTCCTGACCTTCTTTGATGAGAACGTATGTTGGGAAGTGGCTGAGATTGTATTCACGAGCCACGCGCTGGTCATAAGAACTGTCGACGCGAAGAATGTTGATGCGATCACCATATTTTTTGCGAAGCTCCTCCATGTCGTATTTAATATCGACGGCATTCTGCTGTCCTGCATGAATGAATACTACTAATGAAGGCACTGTGCCTGAAATGACTTCTTTAAACGTTTTCATAAATTGATAATTTTAATATGTTTTATCATTATAACGTAAGAAATAGATATTAGTTCACCAAGTTTTATAGTATACTCAGTAAATACTGGGGGCAAAAGTAAAACTACATTATTATTTTGGATGCTTGGGTAGGCACAAAAAATTACGTCCCTATAAATTCATAAATACTTTTTGTGCATACTATATTATTATGGGAGTGCTATCTACAATAAAATTAAGATTTGTTGTGTTATATTAACATCTGAGCATCCTATTTATGCGTTCATGTCAAGAGTAAAAGCAGATCGGGCAAGCTCATTTCGTAACTAATCTTTAATTAAAACAACATCTTAAAATCTTCCGTAGGTATGATGACACGCAGGTCGTTAATATTTTTAGTAGCTCTGAGTATTCTGGGGTGTGCTTTAATGTATGCTAATGGAAACGATGAACCCTCATCGTCACAACCCGTCAAAAACAATCGGCAAACAGTTGGGCTTGTATTGAGCGGTGGTGGCGCGAAGGGGATTGCCCATGTAGGTGTGATCAAGGCACTGGAGGAGCATGGCATACCTGTTGATTATGTCACCGGTACCTCTATGGGTGCCATAGTGGGCAGCCTTTACAGTTGCGGCTGGAGTCCGGAGCAGATGATGAAGATGTTTACCTCCAAAGATTTCTCTTACTGGAGCACGGGTACCATCAACCGTGACCTCGTATATTATTTTACTACTCCCGAGCCAACTCCCAAATGGGTGTCGCTTAATATAAGTTTTAAAGACAGTACAAAAAATATAGCCAACCAGATAATCCCATCGTGCCTTATAAGCCCGCTTCCTATGAATATGGAGTTCCTGCGTCTTTATTCTCCATATACAGAACAATGCAAACAGAACTTCAATAACCTTTTTGTGCCATTCCGGTGTGTTACGAGTGATATTTATCACAAGCACAAAATAGTGTGTAAATCAGGGTCATTGGGTGATGCGGTCAGGGCATCTATGAGTTTTCCGCTTGTCTTCAAACCCATAGAAATGGATGGAGTTTTAGTGTATGACGGTGGCATATATGATAATTTCCCGGTAGACGTGATGCAGGAGGATTTCAATCCTGACTTTATAATAGGAGTGTCTGTTTCTTCAGCTGACCAAAAGCCTATAAGAGGCGACATCTACAGTCAGCTTGAAGACATGATTATTCAGAACAACAACTATAGCGTGCCCTCAAAAAACGGGATAAAGATTCAGGTCCCCGTATTAAATTTCGGTGTGCTTGATTTCCCTGCAGCGCAGGAGATCTACGACATAGGCTATAAGACCGGGCTTGCCATGGTGGATTCAATAATGAAGCGGGTGTCGGCGCGTGAGACTCCGGAAGTGGTGGCAGAGCGACGCAGACAATTTGCTTCAGAGACTCCGGTGATAGAGTTCGACTCAGTAAAGGTGACAGGTGCCACTCCGAGTCAGGCGCGTTATCTGGAATATCTTTTCCAGGGTCCTGTAAAAGATAAAAAATTCGGCATGGAGCAAGTGCAAGATGCGTATTACCGCGCCGTGACAGATGGAAAACTATCAGATCTTCTCCCACAGGCGATATTGGGGAAGGATGGCAACAACACATTACTTCTGAAAGCCAATGTTAAAAATCCCTGGAGCGTAGGCATGGGAGGATGGATCACTTCCTCCACCAATAGCATGCTGTATCTTACTTTCGGTTATCATACACTCAGCCTGAACAGCCTTGACATAGACCTTGGTGCATGGGTGGGACAATCATATTATGCCGGGCAGCTAAGTGCAAAGTTTGCGCTGCGTTCCTCTCTTCCGTCTTACATGCAGCTTGACGCAGTGGTGAGCCGTCAGAAATATTATGACTCCGAGCTTTTATTCTATCAAAGCACCACTCCTTCATTCATCACTGAATTTGAAGGCTTCTTGCGCCTGAATTATTGCTTTGCACTCGGGCGCATGGCAAAAGGTTTTGCCAATGTCTCCTATGGGGGCACCACCGATAATTATTTCCCCTATAATGAGGGATCATTCTCCGGGCAGAAAAAAGACAAGATGAAATATAAGATAGGTGCATTCCGTGCGGGAGTGGAGCTTAATACTCTTAATGACCAACTCTATCCGAGCACAGGAAAAGAGTGGCGTCTAAACGTACTCATAAGCCATGAGCGCAGCCAATTCCTTCCGGGAGCTGATAAAATGAGTGAGGAGCCTTGGAAGAACCATGTGCGCGGGTCGGCAGAATTGCTATGGAAACATTATTTCAATGCACATAAGAATTTCAAGATAGGAGCAGTGGTCAACGGCATTGCCACAATAGAGCATCTGAATCAGGATTACACTGCCACCCTTATACATTCTTCAGCATTTGCCCCCACACCATCCACACGCAACTATTTTAACCCGGCATTCCGCTCAAACAACTACGGAGCAATCGGAGTGTGTCCGGTATGGACTCCGATGACACGTCTTCAGCTAAGAGGTGACTTCTACGGTTACTGCCCCATACGCATCGTAGAGCCGACCACCACGGGGGTAGCCCGATATGGCAGTTGGTTTAGCAAGCCTCAGTTTATCGGCGAGGTGGCAGGGGTATATAATTTCCCCTTTGCGAGTCTGTCTCTTTATGTCAATTATCTCAGTTCACCAAAGCACAACTGGAACTTCGGCATTAATTTCGGTCTGTATTTTCAGGCACCAAAGCTGTTGAGATAATCGTAAATAGGTGTGTAATCAGGGATTACTTAGTAACTCTTTGAACCCGGGTGTCATGAATGTGGTGGTGTCGGAGAGAATAAGCATCCCTTCAAATCGGAGGTTTGCCAGCATTTCCTTGGCGACCTCCGAACCTGCAGCCATACATGCCGTGGCAGCGGCATCAGCCTCCATGCATGAAGGAGCTATTACTGTTGCACTGATTACGTCGGTTGTCACCGGTCTGCCAGTGAGGGGGGATATGGTATGCCCGAGAGATTCACTTCCTACCTTATGGAAGTTACGGTAATTGCCAGATGTGGCGAGTCCGGCATCGGTGACATTTAATACTGCATACGAATCGTGGCTGACTTTTGTTTCTGATTCCTCCGGGGTGTCTATGGATATCTTCCAGGATTCTCCGGAAGGGCTGATTCCGGCAGCCGTAATCTCGCCTCCTATCTCAATCAAATAATTATCCACGCCATTTCGGCGGAACATCTCTGCCACCATGTCACAGCCATATCCTTTAGCCACGGCAGAGAAATTAAACTGTGTGCGAATGTCCTCCTTAATTAATGTGTCTGCCACGATATGGGTCTTGGCGATTCCGGTAAAAGCCAGAATACTGTCAATACGTGTGGTGTCATTAGTAATCTTATGCCCCGGTCCGAACCCCCAGGCTGTAATGAGAGGGGATAGGGTAGGGTCGAACATACCCTTGCTGACGCTGTTAAGGAGAAGGGAAGTGGTATATACTGCGCTGAAATGACGGTCAACCGGAGTGGCAATTGATTCATTAACCCTGCTTACAAGAGAAGACTTATCGAAGACAGAGAGACTTCTGCTCACCTCGCTGAGCACCGGCTGAATAGAATCAGCCAAAGAGGGATGTCCCTGATAGGTGATATGATAAAAAGTATTCCAGATCATTCCCTCCACCTTTTCGTAGGAGGAGCTTGCACATGAGGTTAAAATTGTCGGAAGAAGTAGAATTATGGAAGAAAAAAAAGTTTTTTTCATACTTTTGGGGTAAATAATGTTAATTTTATGGCGCAAAGTTAGTAAAAACCGATAAAAATGACTAATTTTGGGAAAGATTTACACCTAACCCATATAATATCACAGATTATGAACGAATCATTTTTATTCCTTGCAGAAGGTTTTGAAGAAATAGAGGCGCTGACAGCTGTAGATGTTCTGCGCCGTGCGGAGATTCCGGTAAAGACCGTATCAATCACGTCAGCGTTGCAGGTGAAGGGTGCACATGGCATCACCGTCACAGCCGACGTTTTGTTTGACAATACACTTTTCACCAATGCGGAATGGCTTATTCTTCCCGGGGGGATGCCGGGTGCGACCAATCTGTATAATTTTGCACGCCTTCAGGGTTTGCTTCGTCGCCAGGCAACTTCATCTAAGGGAAAAATTGCTGCCATCTGTGCTGCCCCTGCCGTTGTGCTTGGGCAACTTGGATTGCTTGAGGGTCATAAGGCTACCTGCTATCCGGGATTTGAAGGTATGCTGAAGGGAGCAGAGGTAGTTAATGCGCCGGTAGTGGTTGACAGGAAGTTTGTGCTTGGCAATGGTCCTTCCAATGCGCTTGCGTGGGCACTCGCTATAGTGGCAGAGGCAAAGGGTTCCACAGTGGCTACACAGGTGGCAAACGGAATGCTGCTCTATCCGAAGACCGACGTCGATGTGGAGAATTATTTCGGATAATAAATGAGTGACCTATATTATACTATAGAAAAAGAGGCAGAATCACAATATAAGGAGAAAATGAGCCGCTTTCTATCGTTTGCCCGCAAGGTGAATGATGCGGAAGAGGCTAAAAATATTGTGAAGAGTTTCCAAAACGAATACCACGATGCGCGTCATGTGTGCTGGGCATATATGCTCGGACCCGACCGAAAAGAATGGCAGCTTAATGACAATGGCGAACCCTCAGGGACTGCCGGGAAACCAATCCTTGGTCAGATCAACAGCAAAGAGCTGACAGATGTGCTGGTAGTTGTGGTGCGTTATTTCGGAGGCATCAAGCTTGGCACACCCGGACTTATAGCCGCCTATCGTGAGGCAGCCCGGCTTGCCCTGGAGGAAGCCGGAAGGAAAGAGATGCACGACATGGCAACTATCACGGTCACTTTCCCCTATATGTCGGCAGACGGAGTTATGCGTGTGGTGAAAGGTGGTGAAGTGGAGGTGGTTGACCGCACGTTTGACAATACCTGCTCCATGACCTTAACTTTCCGTAAAGACAAGGCAGAAGAGATAACAGGGAGACTGCTCTCAGTAGACGGAGTTACATTGAGCGAATAATCTTCTCCACTTCCTTTAGATCAGGGGCACTGCCAAGAAAGTTTTCAGGGTCTACTCCCCGGCATAATGGAAGCCGGTTGCCACAAGGATTAAGCCAGATGGTTTTCCATCCGGCAAGCAACGCACCGAGAATATCAGTGTCAGGATTATCTCCGATCATTACAGGAGTGCCGATTGCACCGGTGGCATTTACCGCATATTCATAGAGGCGGGGATCAGGTTTCTGATACCCTGCCTCGTCGCTTACGACGGCACGGGCAATATATTTCCATAAGCCCGAATATTTCAACTTGAGATACTGGGTATCGATAAAACCGTTAGACAGCACTGCAATCATATAGTCTTTAGAAAGGGCTTCCAGCATGGGGAAAGCCCCGTCTATCACGTGAGGCTGACACGCGAGGCACCGGAGATATTCCTTATCTATGGCACGGCATATTTCAGGAGTGGCAGCCGGATCGGAGTCGGGGAAAAGAGTGAGCCTCCATCTTTCCGATTTAAGAGATTCCGAAGAGATTTTTCCTTCGGCAAAATCTTTCCACAAGACAGAATTGTGGAGACGATACAGGGTCAAAAAATCGTTAAAGGAAGGGAATCGGGAGTTGATTTCCTTAAATTTTTCGAAGACGTTATGCAGACTTTCAAGAGAGTTCCGGCTGAAATCCCACAGAGTGTCGTCGAGGTCAAAAAAGAGCCAGATAGGGCGTGTAAAATGCGAGAAAACCATAAAATTTTGGTAAAACGGTGAAATTAAGCACAAAAATAACTAAAAAAATGGGATTTTTTTGGTTAACCGTTTATGGAATGAAAAAAAATTCCGATATTTGCACTGCCAAAACGTAACGGGCACCGATATGAGAGTGTTTTTTACGTTATTTGGCATATAACAGGACAAACACAAAATCTATTTTAACTAAAAATGACAAAAGCTGAGATAGTAAATGAAATTTCTCGCACTACAGGTCTGGAGAAAGCCGCAGTGCTTACCACAGTTGAGAAATTTATGGAAGTTGTGAAAGACTCTATGGCAAATGGTCAGAACGTTTATCTGCGTGGTTTTGGCAGCTTCATCGTTAAGACAAGAAGGGAGAAAACTGCACGTAACATCTCCAAGAATACTACCATCAAGATTCCGGAGCATAAAGTGCCTGCTTTCAAACCTTCAAAAGTTTTCCTTGAGGAAGTTAAGTAACACTACTCTTGTTCTAATGTCGGCAGAGCGTAAATGCACGCCTGCCAACAACTATAATTAACAATAATCATTTTACCACTATGCCAAGCGGAAAGAAAAGAAAAGGCCATAAAATGGCTACTCACAAGCGCAAAAAAAGACTGAGAAAGAATCGTCATAAGAAGAAATAATTCCGGCGGCTCAAAGCCTCAGGATTATCCGTTTATATGACTTACAGTCTTAGAGAATAAGCCGGAGGAACATGGAGACTCCATGCCTTCCTTACGGCTTTCTCACAGGAACAAACGGAAAATGGGTGAAGTTTAACTTCACCCAGCTGTTTGTTCTTTTTTTCATTTATGAGTTGTAGCAACAACTTTCAGACCCTGTTGCGATGTGATCATCAGTGGCGGGTCAATATTCTAACAAATAAAGATGAAAAGCGAATTAGTAGTAGACGTCCAGCAAAAGGAAATATCTATCGCTCTGCTTGAAGATACGCGCCTGGTCTCACTTCAGAAAGAAAGCCGGAACATAGCTTATGCTGTGGGCGACCTTTATCTGGCAAAAGTGAAGAAGATAATGCCTGGTCTCAATGCAGCTTTCCTTGATGTGGGCTATGACAAAGATGCTTTTCTTCATTATCTTGATCTCGGGCCTCAATTCAGCACCTACAATGCCTTCATACAGGAGGCACTCGCCGATAAAAAGAAGGTGCCCAATATCTCGAAATTCAATATAGAGCCCGATATTCCCAAGCAAGGCACAATCCAAAATGTGCTTCAGGCAGGACAGCAGTTGCTCGTGCAGATAGCTAAGGAACCGATTTCTTCCAAGGGTCCGCGTCTCACCACTGAAATCTCGTTTACCGGCAGGTTTATGGTGCTGATGCCTTTTGGCGATAAGATTTCCATTTCCCAGAAAATAAAATCAACAGAGGAAAAAATACGCCTCCGCCAACTCGTAGGGAGCATAAAGCCAAAAGGATTCAGCATAATTGTGCGCACCTCAGCGGAGAATAAAAGGGTGGCAGAGCTTAACAATGAGATGCGCACCCTCGTGAAAGCCTGGGAAGACTCCATCTCAAAAATGCAACGCAGCCAGCCCCCAATGCTGATTTATGAGGAAGACTCAAGAGCGGTGAGCGTGATCAGAGACATTTTCAGCCCTAATTTTGAAGCTATCCATGTCAATGAAGTGGAAACTTATACCCAGATTCAAAATTATGTGGCATTGATATCACCGGAGAATAAGGACATCGTGAAGCTTTACAACAAAGATGTGCCTATTTTCGACAACTTTAATATCACGCGCCAAATCAAAAGCTCTTTCGGGAAGACGGTGTCGTTTAAGAGTGGCGCATATATTATCATAGAGCATACCGAGGCACTCCACGTGATAGACGTCAATTCCGGCAACCGCAGCAAGGCGAGTCCTGACCAGGAGTCGAATGCCCTTGATGTCAATCTGAAAGCTGCCGATGAGATTGCTCGTCAGCTACGTCTGCGCGATATGGGCGGAATCATTGTGATAGACTTCATCGACATGAACAAGGCGGAACACCGCCAGACTCTTTATGAGCACATGAGAGAAGTTATGTCGAATGACAGGGCACGCCATAATATTCTTCCTCTGAGTAAATTCGGACTTATGCAGATCACACGCCAGAGAGTAAGACCTGCCCTTGATATCACAACCAGTGAAACCTGCCCGTCATGTTTTGGGAAAGGTGAAATCCAACCCTCTCTGCTATATACCGACAAATTGGGTGAAAAACTGGAGTATCTTGTTGATAACCTTAAAATTAAAAAGTTTGTCATGTATGTTCATCCTTATGTGGATGCATATATTAAGAAGGGTATGTTTTCCCTCTATGGGAAATGGCGGCGCAAGTTTGGGCGCAGTTTCAAGATTCTGCCTGACGAATCGCTTGCTTATCTACAATATCGCGTGATAGACGATATGAAAAAGGAGATAGACCTCAAGGAGGAGAGCGATCTTAACAGTAACCAATCGAAGTCGCACGCACGGCAGAAGAATACTGCCAATGAAGAAAAGGATTAGAAAATTTAACTATTTGTCCCTGTGAAAGGGTTCATGTATCAATTAAGGCTGATAAACTCAAAAGTTTATCAGCCTTAATTGATACATCTGACTATCGATATAGTTGGTTAGGTTTGAGTTTAAGGATCAGAATTTTTCAATTGAGGCTAACAGGTCTGCCACAATGAAAGTTGATCCTCCAACAAACACTATATCTTCCGGTTTGGCTGATTCCAAGGCAGCGGTATATGCTGTCTTTACATCAGGATAAGTCTCTCCCGGCAACTGAGCCTCCTCAAAAAGCACTTTCAGTTGATCGGCAGGCAATGCACGTGGTATCTGAGCATTGGTGATATAATATTCAGCATCTTTTGGCAGCAGAGGAAGAATTTTATCAATCGTTTTGTCGGCGACAAACCCTATCACTATTTTTAGTTTTCCGTTTTTACGCTCATTAAGCAGGCGGCTTAATTGCTCCATATTGTAGGTTATTCCGGCTATATTGTGCCCGGTGTCGGCAATTACGAGGGGGGCATCATTCAGCCTTGTCCATCTGCCACGCAGTCCGGTAAGAGTATCGACATTATTGAGACCGTTAATTATGGCATTGTCAGACAATGTAATGCCTATATTTCTCATGCATTCGAGCGCATGTGCCACTGTCTCGATATTCTTCTTCTGATAGTCGCCTGCCAGTGGTATTATTACATCGCCTTCTTTTAGGGTACATCTCCAACCTCCGCTTACAGTGTCTTCGGATATAGATTTTAAAAGAGGGTAATCTTCAGCAAAGACGACAGGGGCACCAACTTCCTTGGCTTTAGACTCAAACACATGGCGTATCTCTCCTTCTGCCTCACCAACAATTACCGGTATGCCCGGTTTAATTATCCCTGCTTTCTCGGTCGCAATTTTTGGCAGTGTGTCACCTAAGAATTGAGTGTGGTCGTTTGAGATATTAGTGATTACACACATTTCCGGGGTAATGATATTAGTAGAGTCGAGTCTGCCACCCATTCCGACTTCGATAACGGCATAATCTACGTTTTCCTTGGCAAACCAATCGAATGCCATCATCATAGTAAGTTCAAAGAAGGAGGGATGACCATCATAATCTGTATGTTGCCATTTCTCTACAAATTCAATGACTTTTTCTTCAGGAATCATTTCCCCGTTAATTCTCATTCTCTCGCGGAAATCTACCAGGTGAGGAGAGGTGTAAAGTCCGGTTTTGTATCCTTGTGATTGAAGAACTGCCGCAAGCATGTGTGAAGTGCTACCTTTTCCGTTGGTACCTCCCACATGAATGGATTTGAATTTACTGTGAGGATGTCCGAAATGATTGTCAATGGCGAGGCTTGTGTCAAGTCCCGGCTTATAGGCAGCCGCTCCGACGCGTGAAAACATCGGAAGCTGACTGAAAAGAAAACTTAGGGCTTCTTGATAATTCATGAAGGGTTTTGATGATTAAGTAGCTGTTAAAGATAAATTACATAAGATTAATTTATCTTTAATTATCATTGAGTTATTACAGTCCGTAGAGGCAGAAGCCGACTATTCCTGCCATGATAATGACCAGAATAGGGTGCAGCCTGATCGTTTTTTGTTTTAGTTTAATCGGGAAGAAGACGAGGCAGAAGGCTATGGCACATATTGCAATATTTGTCCATAGTTGCCACTTTATACCGTTGGGATTGAAGTTTGCAGCATTCATCAACATTATGGCAGCGGAGGCAATCATGCCTACCACTACAGGGCGTAGCCCTGAGAAAATTGCCTTTATCACACCGCTTTCACTATGACGGCGAATGAAGTGAGAGCTGTAAAGCACCAAAATAAAGCTTGGCACTACCACTGCCAATGTGGCAAGACATGACCCTAATAAAGCCCAGCCTATTCCTGTCAGTTCCGGATTGACACTACCGGGAGCCACAAAGCCTATGTAGGTGGCAGAATTGATACCTATTGGACCGGGAGTCATCTGGGAAATAGCCACGATGTCTGTGAACATGGTTTCTGATATCCAGCCGGGTCCTACAACTGCCTTTTCCACAAGGGAAAGCATGGCGTAGCCACCACCGAAGCCAAAGATACCAATTTTAATATATGCCCATATTAATTGCCAGTATATTGTCATAATTTAATGATTTTTCGGTTATCTCTTATTATTTGGTTCTTGTCTTGCGCTGTGGTAGCCACCATACGAGGAATCCTCCAAGTCCACCCAACACAATGTATAGGATTGGATTGGAGATGAACCCCATGTCAATTGAAATCATGAGAGCCACTACGAAAGGAATCCATACCGTTTTCCATTTAAGGTTGGCAGCCTTGGCAGAAGTAATTACCGGGGCAATTATAAGTGCCACTACAGCAGGGCGAATCCCCATAAATATTGAGGATATGACCTTGTTGTTCTTAATCATATCAGGGGTAAGGAAGATGGCAATGAGGAGGATAATCAGGAAGGAAGGGAGGATGGTGCCCAAAGCGGCTGTGATGCTTCCTTTGCCCCCTTTAATTCTGTCGCCGACGGAAGCCGCTATGTTGACGGCAAGAATACCCGGAAGAGACTGAGCTATAGCCAGCAGATCAAGAAACTCGTTTCGTTCTATCCAGTGGTGCTTGTCAACAATCTCTCTTTCAATTATAGATATCATTGCCCAGCCACCACCGAAAGTAAAAGCTCCTATCTTGAAGAATGTTGTAAAGAGCTCAAGATATGTGCCATTCGGTTTTTGGGAATCTTTTATTTCAGACATAGTTTTCATCGAAAGGAGGATACCCGGTAGCCCCAGTATCCCCCTTAGTTAATTATAATTAGCAAACAATAATTTTAGATAGTAATCTTTATCACAAGCTGCTAATTGCTTATCCATAATTAATCAATACTTATGGTCGGTAGACTGCAGTTCTGATGAAGTCAGTTTTTTGCGATCCATTGAATACCATACGTAGGCTATGTAGCCCAATACAAAAGGAATCACAATAGAGACATAACTCATACACCTCAGAGTGAACTCAGAAGATGAGGCATTTCGTATGGTGAGTGAAGACTTAGGATCAAGCAGAGAGGGATAGAAAGCAGTGTCACCATAGCCGGCAACCCAAAAGAGCGACAATACTGCCAACACTGTGCCGATGCCGGTGAAATAGATACCTTTTGTCCAATGCTTGCTGAAGCAAGATTTGATAAGACCGTAATGCACGGCTACCACTCCCACAAGCAGAGTAGCACCTGCCCACCATAGATCAACGAAATTGAAGAAATATTTAAACGGAGTTTCGGTTACGTTGATTGTATAGCCGTTTTGTGAAGTCACGGTGTAGCCGGTAGCGGTGCAGACCATAGCGAGAAACCATAGGAAAAATACCACGAAAATAGCTCCGTTGATAAAAGCACGTTTCTTCAGAGTCTGGAAGAAATTGTTGTCCTGTGCTATATTGTTCATCATATATATAGATGCCTGCATTCTTGCAAGGAAAAGCACAGCAACACCGAGGATAAGGTTTTTCCAATTGAATATTGCTTCAAATCCGTGGGTAGGAGCCCAACGGGAGATAACAGGATTGCCGCCATCAAGGAGATTTCCACGGCTCACTGTAAACTCAGCACCGAAGAAGAACATGGATACAGCCACTCCGAGCAATACACAACCTACGCAACCATTTAAGAAAAGAAACAGATCATAGGTGCTTCTGCTATAAAGATTGCCCGGTTTGTTGCGATACTCATAGCTCACTGCCTGCACCACGAAGCTAAAGAGGATAAGCATCCAGAGCCAGTAAGCTCCACCGAAACTTGTGGAATAGAAAAGCGGGAAAGAAGCGAAGAAAGCCCCGCCGAATGTTACAAGTGTAGTGAAGGTCAGTTCCCATTTTCTGCCCATTGAGTTTACAATGAGTTCGCGTCGTTCTTGCTTAGCCACTCCGAAGAGCATTGTCTGACCACCCTGCACAAAAAGCAGGAACACGAGTAAGGCGCCTAATACGGAGATTAGCAGCCACCAATAGTTTTGAAGATTTTCAAGTGTCATGGCTTAATGTGCGTTATCGGTTTCTAAATTATTATATGATTTCTTGCTGATCTGGTTAAACATAATGCTGACCTCTGCGATAAGCAGAATTGTGAATATGGCAGCAAAGAGCCAGAATGTAGTGATCACAGAAGCAGATGAGATCTCAGAAATAGCAGCCTTAGTGGGGAGCAAATCCTGTACGGTCCAGGGCTGGCGTCCTACTTCTGCCACAATCCAGCCGGCTTCTGAGCATACCCACATGAAAGGCACGGAGATGATTGCAATCCACTGGAGCCAACGATAACGCTGGAGCCAGTCTTTACGATAGACAGCAAAGAGCACTACAATGTAGAACAACATAAAGTAACTTCCTAAAATCACCATCACGCGGAATGAATAGAAGGTCATTGCCACCGGGGGAATAGCTTCTTCAACAGAATTAAAGTAGCCATAGCCGAAATAAGGATAGTATTTTCTGAGTTCTTTTTCAGCGGCATCCATAGCAGCTTTATTGTTTTGAGTACGCGCTATGTCGTAAGCCCTAAGCGCCTCATGCGATAATTTGCCCTGGCGGATTCTCTCAGCGTAAGAGACAGTGTTGACAGTGTCACCGTTAGCATTAATTTCAATTCCTTCGATTATATCGGTAATGCCGGGTACAAATGCATAGGGGTCGTGTTTAGCGAGAATGGACAATCCGTAGGGAATTTCAATGTCGAAGAGATATTCGTCTTCATCATTATCCCAGGTTTTATTCGGATTAACCAATCCCATAGCCACGATTCCTTGTGATTGCTGACCTTTGTAGAGACCTTCCATTGCAGCGAGCTTCATGGGTTGATGTTTGGTGACCTCCACTGCTGAACCATCGCCGCTCCACATGGTGAGAAGAAGCCCTATAAAGCCAACCCAGCCGCCAATTTTTATTGAACGGACTGCAAAATGAGGATTACGTTTCTTATTGAGGAACCAGCAGCTGACGCCGATAACAAATACTCCTGAAAGAGCCCAGCCGCTAAACACAGCGTGCATGTACTTATTGACAGCGATACCGCTAAACAGCTCCCAGAAATTATCCATCACGTTACGCATCTGCGCAGGATCAAATTCCATTCCTGTGGGGTATTGCATCCATGCGTTTGCCACAAGAATCCAAAGAGCTGAGATAGAGGCTCCGAGCCATGTGAGCCAAGTGGAAAGAAGGTGGAATCCCGGACTTACACGGTTCCAACCAAAGAACATAACTGCCACGAAGGTTGCTTCCATGAAGAATGCAACAAGACCTTCAATCGCTAACGGCGCACCGAAGATGTCGCCTACAAACCAAGAGTAGTTGCTCCAGTTTGTACCGAATTCAAATTCCAGGATAAGACCCGTTGCCACACCTATTGCGAAATTGATGCCGAATAAGGTCATCCAGAATTTTGTTGTGGCGAGCCACTTTTCAGATTTTGTTTTCAGATAGAGGCTCTCCATAATAGCCACCATCAGCGACAGACCAAGGGTAAGGGGCACAAACAGCCAATGATAGATAGCTGTCAGTGCGAATTGCCATCTCGACCAGTCGACTACTGTCATTAAGTCATTCATACTGTATAGGTTTAGGGTTGAAAAATTTAGAGTGAAGGGATTAATGATTAAGTATATAAGGATAAGAGGTTAATCATTAATTTATTATTGATGGTTGGCGGGGAGAGGTTAGTTTCTGTTGATTAGTTCCTTACGCACGAAGTCTGCGCGATCTTCGTCATTATCAAAGTTTTTTTGAAGGATATTAGGGAAGAAGAGGAGTTTGATTACTACGAAGAATAGAAACAGTTTGACAAGAATAATTACCCATAGGGTTTTCCCTATGGTCATATTCCGGAAACCATCGTAATAAAACGACCAAACTTTCCGGGCATTTTCTGAAATTATGGCGGAAGCACCTCTTAATTGTGTAATCATGCGCAAATTTAACAAATATTCTTGATAAGCAATACAAATTTTAACATATAAGTTGTTTAATTTTTTACTTTTTTTGATTTGATCATATTTTTGAGATGATTTTATAATTAAAAAGAAGAGGGTGTATCAAAAAATGAAGTGCACTTCTGGGTTCCACAGAACACAAGATGGAACTATAATATCGGCTGGCGATATGCGGAAGATTATTATAAAGGGGGAGGGTGTATCAAAGTTCTGAATTTTGATACACCCTCCCTGAATTGGCAAGAGGCAGTCAGCCTTATCTCAAATAAAATTTTTTGGTCATATTTCCCATACGAATAATATATATACCCGGGCTAAGTTGAGCCAAATAATTTTTATCACAGTTTTTGTTAAGCAACACACCGTCTATTGTGAATATATCAATATTATTTTTATTGGTAAAAATGGTATCAATATCGGATATACCGGAAATGATACACTCTGCGGTTAAATCAGACCCATCTTTTGTTGATACAGTGATAATGCACGCACCGGACTCCAAAATAGATACTAAACCATTTTCATTAACCACAGCCACTGACTCATCGCTTGAGGACCAAGTGACAGATTTATCGGTAGTATTCTCTGGCAGAATTGTAACTTCGAGCTGAAAACTTTCTCCTTCTATTCCGTCCAGGTTATCCGGATTCACCGTAATTGACTCTGCAAGAATTGGATTAACACTGATATGACAAGAGGCACTTATAGCTGAATCTTGTAGGACTGTCGCAATAATATTGGTTGTACCTATTTTAAGTGCCGTTACATTGCCTTCTGCGTCTACAATTGCTATAGTCTCATTTTCTGAAGACCAGACTACAGTTTTATCGGTTGCATCCTCGGGGAGTACTGTTGCAGAGAGCGTCATTCCCTCACCGACCTTAAGCTGTGCGCTTTCATAGTTCAGCGTGATGCTNTGAGCGNGGGTAGGCATTACNGACACGGCACATTTGGCACTCAGGTCCCCGCATTGGGCAGTGANTACTGCGTTGCCAATTGCGATTGCTGTCACGTTTCCGTCCCCNNCGACACTTGCCACGCTATCATTGTCTGAAGCCCAGGTCACAGTTTTNTCNGTTGCATCCTCGGGGAGTACTGTTGCAGAGAGCGTCATTCCCTCACCGACCTTAAGCTGTGCGCTTTCNTNNNTNATGATAATTGATGTAACAGGAATAATTGCTGAAACGAAACAATTAGTCGCCATAAGCAAAATATCCTGATTGTCAGTATCTGAAAGCTTTATATTATTCAGCTCAATATAACCTCCGGTAAAATTATCATTTGCCTTGATAATCATTTTAAGCAGTGGTCCATCAGTACTTGTGAAAGGGGTATTATCACTTGAAAAACAGATAATCTTAGCGTTGTCAACCCCGGTTGTATTAACAATTAGAGAGTGACCATTAGTGGCACGTTCCGATAGTGTCATCCAATTTTCGTCATGTTCTACCAATTCCAATCCTGCCGGAAGCAGCATTTCTGCCTGTAAGGCGGTGCAAGCTTGAGAATTAGACAGATTAATATTTACTTCCTTGGTGTCACCTATACAAATATTGAAAGGATCAATATATAGACTGTCAGCCAATGCCACAGATGAACCTATAAGTATTGACCATAATGTCAACACATATTTAATTACTTTCGAATTCATATATAATCTTTTTATTCCATGATGAAAACTCTGTAAGAACGATTGTTGACTGTGACTATGTATAAGCCTGCGGTAACAGGTATCTCAACGGTATTTGCATTAGCTATACAATTCCTTATACATCTTCCTTCAAGAGTATAAACCCCGATTGAACTGCCTGTTGCATTTGAAACAATGATTTTACATTTGTCGGTCATGACACGTATATCATCATTTACAGCCTCAATTATTCCTGCCTCATCATTCTGATATTCATATTCCAATAATAATGATTCTCCGGTTTTATTTGAAGCAAATATATTATCACATCTAACTTCACCTCCATTATCTGAAATCAACATAGTTAAGATGTGTTCGTCTGCACCTAATGGCAACAGTTTTCCGGACGCACTGAATACAATTACCCTTAATGTAGAGTCATTTACTGTAAATTGTTGCAGAGAATGAGTAGCTTCTACTTTTTCGCTCAAATATATTTCCGGGGAAATTGATTGCCCAGACAAATTCAGATCAAACTGAACCGCTGTTAACTCATTATCTGAAACTAATGA
Source organism: Bacteroides sp. (assembly GCA_014802265.1). GTDB lineage: Bacteria > Bacteroidota > Bacteroidia > Bacteroidales > Muribaculaceae > Lepagella. Next base: position 36,071 of record JAAVCP010000019.1, read on the forward strand.
TACATATACTGCTGAATCATCGTGGGAACTTTTACATATCATGTGCCCGGCAGCTGAATACATAACATAAGGACGAGAATTGCGCTTCTCTTCATTATAATTTTGCAGTGGAATTAAGGATATGATCGAAGTGACATCAGAAACAGTTATATCGCCGTCTTCATTCATATCGGCTGCCTCATAGACGAAATTAGTAGTAGGAAGATCTACTATATAGTTTGCCGTGTTTACTGCATCGGCAATATTTATATAAGCATCGTCATTTGTATCACCCATTGTATAATCGGTGTTTACTGTGATATGACATACTGCATTAATTTCACTATCGGTTGCGGTTGCAATTATATCCGCTTCGCCTGCCTTAAGAGCAATTACATTACCCTCAGAATCTACAGTTGCCACAGATTCATCACTTGATGTCCAAATGATGGATTTATCAGTTGCATCTTCCGGAATAACTGTTGCTATGATTTGAACACTTTCTCCTGTTGCACAATTAAATTCTGTGGGCTGTAAGATAATCTCTTCCACTGGTATGAAAGCACCTGTATAGCTGATTTTACGAGATTTAACAGTCATTACATCGGCATTATCATCTATAGCCTGTACGATAAGAATCAGGTTGCCTGCAGGCATAGAGGAAATATCTGCTGTGATCATAGAGGCAGAGCGTGTAAGTAAGTTATCGCTTTGTCCGGTTATTTCGATTCCACTCTCTTCATGAATAATTCTCCAGATGAAGCCGTAGTTCGAACCGTCGGTAGAATTCAGATTGAAAACCAAAGACGTGTCATCAACTTCAGCGAATAATTCCCAACCATCTTCAGAATCATCGGGTTCAAATATTAGAGTTTCCACAAAGTTATATGTCTGCTCATTACCAGCCTTATCACTAATTTGCATTGAAGCCAGCCCCCAAATACCCGGAGCTGAACCACGTGGTAGCAAGTGGGTTATTTGATAACGAGACCAAACTGTCGGATCACCCTCAAAATAATCAGTAGCACTGTTTTCATGATAGAACCAGTCACCGTGCATATTTCCCTGAGGGTCTCTAAATTCATATCTGATAGCACCTGTGCCGGAAATATTGTCTTTAGCATAGAATGTAACAGTTACTTTTGTTTCCCCATCGGGAGCTTCAGGGTGAGTTGGTTCAGCATACACAACCATTCTGTTCAAATCTATTTCAGGTGCCTGATAATCAGGATTGGGAGTAGTAATGAATATCTTCTTTACTTCCTCATGATCGGGAGATTCTGAAAAATATACTGTTTTCTCAGTCCCTGCCTCGTCAACAGATGATATGAAAGTTACAAAATAGTTGGCAGAAGGGTAAAACTCTTTAATAGTATAAATGATTTCAGCTTCTCCGGTTACTTCATTATAAGATCCGTATGTGTCAGTAACTCCGGTGCCACCTTTCGACCATCCTTCATAATCGTTGTCAACTCGCGCGAAGGTACGATGCATGCCGATATTATCCGTTACCTTATATTTTATTTTAAGTAACTGCACGTCGTGCCCTCCCTCTTCACTATTAGAAAGCTCATAAGTCAGACTCCCACTTTCAAACTCAGGGGATTGAAGATCTTCCCCGGGATTATTGATATAGATATTGGTGACACAATCGTTCTTACCTTCATTACGTGAATTCCCAACATTATCATATACGTTGATGTCTCCACATATCCAATAGCCTGCCTTAGAATATTTATTGACAGTTACTTCCCCACGTAAAAGATGTCCATCCCCATTGATGGGAGTAAGCCACATATCAACAAATTGCGAACAATCACTGCCGTATTGATCTGTAAAACGAGGACTTGCGATTCTTACAAATGCAGTGGAGGCATCATCTTGAAACCCTTCTTCATGATTAAGTGCAAGTTCGATTACAATATGCTTATCTTCATCAGGTGCACCTGTGACAGAGATGTCAACTTTTTTGATTTTGCCCGGATAATCATAATCGGGAAACAGGTTCAATACTTCAAATGTCAGATGATCAGGGATTGAAGATATATATCGTGTGCCATGCATGATACGGTCACGGATAAAATCATATTTTTCCGGAGCACGACTCATTAATTTTTCCGGATCTTTCAGATAATAAGCCACAGACTCTGCCATATCCTCATTTGGATTATTGGCATGAGCATACGCCGATACAAATTCAGTGGTCTTAGTGGTGCTCCAACCTGTATCAGCATCATCACCGGCATTGGGATCACGATACCAACCACCTATCTCTACCCAATCATTTTTTATTTCATCTGAGAAAGTAAATGCCCATAGAAAATGAGTCTTTTCGTGAAGGATTAAGCGTTGAGTATCAAATTGCTCATTATTTCCCGAAAATGCCGAGCCTTTATCCGACACCATGAATTCGATATAACCGTTTTCCTGACACCATGACACAGCCGCCGCTGAATCATAAAGCGGGTGAGGATGACCATTTAGCCTGCGGACAAGATACTTAAGATTAGGTGAGACATGGAAACCCTCCGGCAGTTCTTCAAACATATTAATGATTGCCACTAATTCTGATGGAAGGAATTCCTGAAAAGAATAGTTATCTTCGTGGGTGGTGTTGGCTGTTAGCTCTGCATAGTCCGGCACATTGATAGTCACACCGAATCTTTCCGATAAAATCATATCAACAGCTCCTTTATTTTCTCCAAAATCAGTGACAAATTTTGTAATGGCATGATGTAGTCTTTTTGAGAAGAATCTGCCTCTTACACCGTCAAGATTTACAAGAAATGGGTTTGCATACGCAAAGGCATCTTGTGAGATCCTAACGATATTGCCTCCAATTTCTTTATCCAGTGTAATATCATCAGTAAGTTTTTCATTAGTGAGAATGAATTTAGAATCACCCAAACTCTCATAACTATAGGGGAGAGTCTTGACGGTCTCAAGAAGGCGATATGCATATTCTTGAGTCCAGGGCATTTCATCATCTACAAGAATAATGTGATACTGATCCTTAAGTATAGCCATTGACGGCACATCTGATGGTATAATCTTCTTGCCAAGAAACTCAACTTCAGGAGGAGTATTGACATGACTTGATGTGGTATAGCCACTGACACTGCCGTCTGCCTCCCAAACATGATGCCAACTGTCAGGATCATCATCCATCTTCGTAATGACAAGTTTAATACCAGTCATTGGATCCACGCTACCGTCATCGTTGACTCTGACAAGTTGAGTCTGGGGTAAATTGTAGCCCGTAGTTTCCACCTTGACAGAATGAACTCCGGGAATCACATCTGCGAACTCCAAGGAACCATTAGCCTTTACCTTTTGAGAGGCAAGGAAAGTTTCAGAACTAATGGAAATCACAGCACTGTCGCCTTGCTCAAGACCACTTAACTCTGTCTTGACCACAGCTGCCTTCATGCTTAAGGCTGTCAGTAACAGCGACATCAAGCATAACATCTTTTTTGCATGCATTCGTTTCATAGTTACTTTATATTAGTTTCAGTTTTGAAGACTATAAGTCACAAAATATTCATCATGTGCAAAATTAGCTTATGATTATGCCATATAACGACAGTGTATAAAAATTTTTGGAGAAAATGAAAAAGATGTGGTGCTTATATTACGGCGGAGCAGTGAACCTGTAGGCTCACTCACGGAACGAAAGAGGAAACTATAATACAGACTGAGACTATACGCATGATATATGATAATGAGGTGGCATCAAAATTTTGATGTCACCTCATTTAGTTTTTAAGGGTGTAGCAGATTATTGTGTTTATTTCTTAGTTTCACTGTTGTTATCAGTCTTTTGATCGTCCGTAATTTTAAATGTAATTGGCACATTAAACCATGAAGCAACAGGCTTTCCGTCATTAGTTGCCGGGATCCAGTCAGGCATTTCTTTGACCACTCTTATTGCCTCAGCATCAAGTTCTGGATCCACACTTTTTACAATTGTGGGGCTTTCGATCTTTCCGTTTTTTGCAATAATGAATTTTACGATTACTCTTCCTTGTATGTCGTTTTTGAAAGCATTTTCCGGATATTTTACGTTGTTCATCAGAAATTTCATTAATTCCATTTGCCCACCGGGAAACTCAGCCATTTTTTCTACAGCAACAAATACTTCTGTTTGTTGTGGCTTATCATTTGCCACGGATTCAGCATGAAGGGTTGAAACCTCTACCGATTCAGAAAACTTATTTGAGGTAAAATCATGGTTATCAGCTGTCTCTTGAGTGATAAATACCTTTTCTGTTTGATTAGAAATATTAATTTTTTCAGCTACATTATTTTCCGTGTCTTCAGAAAAAGTTGTAATTTTGCCAATGCTTTCGGCAACATACTCTCGACTCTCACTGAGTATCTCTGTATCAGCCACTGTGGGGTCTGCAGATTGGTTGTTGAGCATTGTAGCTTCTCTGGTCTCGGATAGTACAGAAGCCACTGCAGGTAGGTTCACAAGAGCCATCCCTGCAAAGAGGGCAGGAATTGTGGCAAGAGATGCCATGCGGCGCAAGGGGTGCGGTTTTGATTTGTACATCATGGTTACACGTTTTTTAAGTTTACTATGATTCAGGCTGTTGGCAGGTGACGGCAATCTCTCGCCAACAGTCTTTTCTATTAAAAGATATTGATATTGCTTCATATCTGTCCCGGATTTTATTACCATTTCGTCTGCCTGATATTCATGGAGTGTCTTAAACTCCTCTATCATTAGCCAGGCAGCCGGATTATACCACTGGAAGATAGCTACGATATTGGCAATAATAAGATCTATCCAATGCCGCTTTCTGAGATGTGTTTGTTCATGGAGTAAAATAGAAGAAAAAGATTTATTATAATCGTCTTCTGAAATCACTGTATATATCAGAAAGCTGAATGGAGAAATATCTTGGTGATCAGATATAATCAAGTGGTATGAGCCATACTTGTCTACTTGTTTGCCTTTTCTTATTATATTTATAATCTTTATAATGGAATAAAAGAATCGTATGGTTGTAAAGCTTACACCGGCTACGTATATCCACAACAAGACAGTTACCCAGATAGGCTGCTTATCTTCAATAATTAACCCTGTTGACATTCCTGTCAGGTCGATGTCTTCGGTAGTAATAAAGGTGGTAGTAGATGAAAATATTTGTATTGCGAGATCATATCCCATAGGGGAACATAGAGAAAACAGATAGATAAGATAAAGGGTAATCCTGTTAAAATTAAACTGTCGTTCATTAGCCATACTCCATCGGTATGTCAGATATAGACATACAAGGACTATGCTTGACGATATGGATAAGGAGAAGATGGAGCCCATAGGAGTATTAGATTTATTGTTTCTTCTCAATCATTTCAAGAATCTCACGCAGATCATCGGCAGAAATTTTCTCTTCTTCTGCGAGTGCTGATACTATATTCTTATATGAATTACCAAAATAATTTTTTATAACACTTGCAAGTGTCTTTTCACGGAAATCTTCTTTACGGGCAGTGGCAAAGAAGCGATGACTGGGACCTATCTCTTCATGTGACACATAGCCTTTTGTCTCCAGTATTCTGACAGTGGTTGCCACTGTGTTGAAATGAGGCTGAGGATCAGGATAAAGTGCAAGTATCTCTCTCACGAATAATGGTCCCTTATCCCATAAGGCATTCATGATAAATGCCTCTTTTTCTGTAAGCAAATTTTGTTTTCTTCCGGCTTTCATAATAAGTGCTTTAGATGTTATGATTAATTTATGCTGCAAAGGTAAGACTAATTATTTAGTTACACAACTAAATAATTAGTCTTACCTTGTTAATAATTGTTAATTAATAGGATGAAATGGTAGGAGCGTAGATGGGTAGCTGCATGATAGTAGGAAGCAAACCCACGCTCATCGAACACAAGTTTGCTTTTGATGAATATATGCTAATAACGCGAGTTCGAGGGATTGCTACCATTTTTAGTCTTTCTTTTATTAGGTATGATTGCAGTCTATCTGATAAGTGGTATAACCGATTGAAGAAAACAATCTACATCTCCCGCCCATCATCACTACCCCAAGGTGATACTCCAACATAGTTTTTGAGCGTGAAGCCACACACAGAAACAGCCAACCTCCCTTTAGTCAGCACTCTGCACGCAAAATTTCCGATTGGTTTATAGCTCTAATCTCAGAAAAATTTACTAATTTTGCAATTAAGTAACGCTTATCTGAAAATGGCCAGTCAGTAAAAAGAAAAAGACATACGGCGAGAGCCGAAAACTTTTGAGAACATCCTTGTAGTCGTTACAGGCTTTGGTCAGCCTTCAGATACTACTCGGATGTTTTCAATATTTTTATCGAATATCTTATTATCAATATATGAGTCAACGAGTATATACTAACGAACTTGAAGGCCAAATAGACTTCTTTAACACCTATCTACCAAGAGTAGATAGGACTCTTGATATTTCAAATATTCAAAATGACTATAATGATGGAGTTGTAAGAGGTAATATCGTTGAGTTTAAGCTCCATATTGATAGTTTGAATTCTACCTTATTTCAGACGGTAAAGTATTTATCGTCTATGCGTATAAAGGGTAAAAACATTCCTCGAAATATTGTTTTGATATCGTTGAATGACAACAAAGCATTCATCTATCATAGCCAGGATTACCTATCAGACATAGAAAAGGTATATATTGGAGGTGCTTCAAGAGATAATTCTGCCTTTGTGTGTGGTCAACCAAATGAAGCTCTGGATTTAGATTCTCAGACTGATGAAGAAAGACTTATAACCATTCTTAGAACAAATGAATTTACAAAGATTCATATTGATGAAGATTGTATTGTTGGCTGGGCAACTCGATATTATAGAGAGAATCCTAATGCTACAAAATCTGACTTTATAGGAGATACCACAGGAAAGGTTCAGATTATTGGAGAAATTAGAAGACCTACTAAATTTGAACAATTTATTCTTCCTTACGAAAAAAGTTCAAATGAAAAATTCCGTTATCTTATGGATCGGCTCAATGATTTCCTTCAAAAGAAAGATTTGGGTGCATTTTATACTCATGAACTATATGCAGAAAAATCGCTTGAACTGGTACGAGAGGCTCTTAGCCGTGTCCCAGTCGGAAATGATTATGTTATAATTGATCGCTGTGCTGGTACTGGGAACCTTGAATGTCTTATGACACCCGAGGAACTTTCCCATACAATTGTATCGACATTGGAATATTACGAGTATAAAGTATTATTAGAAGTTTTAGGAGATAAGGTAAGGCATATAATACCTCCAACAGAAAAAGAAGATTCTTTCCATCAGGGCAAAGTGCGTGGAGCAGACGCACTAAGTAAAGAATATATAGTGAATGAAATAATACAACAATATATAAACAATCCTAAGTGCACAATTATTCTATTTGAAAATCCGCCCTATGCAGATACAACTTCTATTGAACATCAGAAGCAAGGAGCTGGGAAGAAGAGCTCAGAATGGAAAAAGTCATATGTAGTTGAGGAAATGAAGAAAACTGTTTCCGGCACAGCGACTAATGATTTGGGGAATGCTTTCATCTGGTCTGCTTTCAATTATTATCTGCGCCAAGATACTGATAGCTACATAATATATTCACCAGTGAAATACTGGAAAGCGCAACATCTGATTAATAAAACGTTCATTAGAGGATTTGCTTTTAACAGAAAACATTTCCATACTAATATTCAGGCTTGTGTAATGTGTGCTCTTTGGAGCAACAAAATTGATAATTCCATCAAAGAACTAAAATTCAATAGTTCGGTAAAACTTGAGGTTGTTCAGTACCGGCTAAGCCGCTAACTGCGTCAACCGATGATTTATTTTCTGTATTATTTTGAGATTCGGAGATTTTCCGTAAGTCGAAATAATTGTGGATGCGAGATAAGACTCAAACATGAGCCGTTTGAACTGAGCCACCGACAGATCAGGATAATCCTTCCGTATGACCTCCTTGCAGACATTGAGTGCGGTAAAGGACAGATTGAAAGCAAAGTCAAGCCGGTCCTTGTCACGGGTCTGCTGCGACTGAAGTCCGGTAAACTGCTTGGCATCACGTATGCCAAACTCGATCTGGAAGCGGGTGCGGTAGAAACCGATGATCTTTTCAGGCATCATGGCTGTGTCGGTGGAGAAGTAAAGAAGCGGCTCACCGTTCTCAACAGGACAGACCACGATATGGATGTTGCGTTTCAAAGCCCTCGAATGTACAACGGCTGTGTGACAGCGGGTCTTGACTCCCTTTGAATCCTCATATATGAATGAAGTGAACACGGACATGTCAAGGTTGGAGAAATCCACTTTCTCTCCATACTTTTTCTTTCTGCCACGTCTGCGCGGGGCGGAGGAATCGGGTATGTCCAGATACCTCAGGTATGAGTTGGCACGTAATCTTCCGACAAACCGAAATCCCATACCAATCACCTCATTTACAAACTCATATTTTGAGAAAAAAGCATCGGCAACCAGAATATCCGTCAGGGTCAGCAACTCGGTTGCCTTTGACCTGACAAGGGAAACATACCAGTCGAGCATTGACATGTTGCTCTCAGACTCAAGGGTCTTGAAATTCGGAGACTGTACAGCACCGAGCATCACGCATGTTTGTTTGCTCAGGCTGATCGCCCCGATTGCCATTATCTCCAGACCACGTTTCACACGTTGCGCCACCCCTGACCAAAAACGACCTATGCCATACGTCAGTTTGCCTGCTTTTGAAATGAACGACGGATCGATTGCCACGGCTATGTCATCGCCGGGCTCGAAGTTCTCACGTGCCATCCCGATGTTGACTTTCATCCAATCAACGGGTGCCTTGAAATTGGAGGCAAAAGTCTTGGCCGTACGACCGCCATAGCGCGACAGGCGGGTAAAATTGACTTTGCCCGGAATCAACGCGACAGTGCGTATTGTTAAAATCAGCCAGTTGACAAACCTTTTGCTCATCTTGGTTGTAGTATTTTCAAATACAGACTTGCACCGGATGGTGAAGTCTTTGAGAATCGCCAATACGTTCATATTCTTAATGTTTTTATAATGAACGCTTTGGCGATTCATT
>JAAVCP010000020.1 GCA_014802265.1 Bacteroides sp.
ACCGGGGCGGTCAGCGTGACGGCCATCGCCGCTGACAAGGCTTCGGTCAAGGTCATCGCCACGAAAGGAACGCAGACCCTTTCTGCAACTATGTCCTTATATAAGGTAAAGGCAGGAGGCAATGGAGAAAATCCTGTGGTGTATTCGATTGAAATATCCGACAAAGTAATCAGCAAAGATGCAGATGGAAATCTAACACCAAAATCCATTTCAGTATATAAAAATAAAACCGTTGGGTCTGTAAAGAGTCGAACAACGGAAATGACTTTGACTTATCAGCGAATAGGTCAAGATACTGGGCCTATAATCTATGCAGAGCAAGGAGGAAGCATTGTAAATATTTCAGATTCTTGTACCGCTATTGAATTGAAGCTCAAGAATGGTTCCACTGTTCTTGATTCTGAACGTGTGCCTATCGTTAAGGATGGAAAGAATGGCATAGACGGTATAGATGGTAATCCGGGTGCGGATGGCTTCACGATTATTGTTTCACCCGCAAATGTGGAATTTAATTTTTCAAAGTCAGTAGCACAACAGAGAATCAGGATTGATGTGTATCAAGGAAGCAAGAAATTAACTTATAATGATGATTTCTTGTGTTCTACACTTGCCGCTCAAACAACCGTTACAACTGGTTTACGATGGGGATTTAATGTCGATGCTGACGGATTTTATTACTATTTAGGATATATTCAAGGCAATGATGTCAATGTCAATCTTCCTTTTACAATTACGGTTGGAGATATTAAGTTCAATAGAGTCATCTGCGTCAAGACAGTAAAAAATGGTTCTCAGGGTATTCAAGGATGTATATATAGACGTTCAAAGTTTGCTAATGGTTTTGAATACCACAATGATTCCGAGTTGACTTCCGGATTGCGATACATTGATTTAGTGTATCTGATGACTGACAACACCATCTATGCCTCTCATGCCAAGTGGTTTAGATGTAAGAAGACCCATATATCAGGCGATAATAATGCTCCTCAGTTATCTAATAATGGCACTGAGCCATGGCTCGAATTTTGGGAGCCAATNAATACGATGGTTCCGATATATACTCCATTATTGCTTGCCGATGATGCTATAATTACACTGATGCAATCCAATCAGATTCTTATTGAAAATGATGAAGGTGTCATCACTGCCGGTATGTCTGGTTCCTTAGAGGGAAAGAAAATTCGTATTTGGGCTGGTTCGACCACTCCTGACAATGCTCCTTTTAGAGTTGATGTCAATGGAAATCTTATAGCGTCAAAAGCAGACATCACCGGTACCATCAATGCCACGTCCGGTAAGATAGCCGGCTTTAATATATCCGGAACATCCCTTACCAATGGCCCAGATTTTTCCAATGATGCCTGTATCATATTTCGCAATGATACGCATAAGACCTTTGCTGGAATAGGCGGTAATATCCTCCCGGCTACGTCAGGGAACAGGGCGGTCGCTCGTTTTGAAAATGAGGATTCCAATAACTTTTGGGGTCTGGGTCGAAACATTGCAATGCTCCTATCTGCAAAAAATGCAGATATAAACCATGCGTTTTTAGGAACGGGCAATGGCAATCTTGATGGTTGGATAGGTGGGTATCATTATAGTAAATATACACTTAATGATGCCAATACTGTTTATAGCGGTTATCTTAAAATAGCAGAAAACAACAAATGGATTGTATATGCTATCGGTAAAGGGTCGGGAATTACATTGCCTACTTTAAGTGATGTAAGAAGAGCATTAGGAATAGGCAATTCAACAGCATTTTGTGTAGAATTTACTATCATAGCCGATGTCTTGACACAAAATAACTTCTATGTTTATGGTAGGACACAGAAGAAAATCAACGTCAATGGTTCTGAGCAGACACCTTATTATACTGGGGAATATCCCACTGTGGTGAATCAGAATGGGGCGCGTGTCGATTCATGGGAAATGGGTGCCGGTGATACTATCACATATCTACTCATCTATGACCCTAACAAAACAGGTTCACTTGATTCCACCTATTCACTTATGTATTCTGCGAGAATAATAAATTATCAGCAATAGTTATGACAATAGACTTTTCAAGAATTGAGATTTTCACAGATGTTGCCCATCAGAACTGTTCCATCTGTGACCTGCGTCAGCAATTTGCCGACGTAATCTATAATGTCGGGTCAGGTATAGAGGCTTTATCGCTCGCTATGAAGATATACAATTCCGATGGCCCGGTTGAATACAACGAAAGGGAAGTGCGACTTATCGACACTTATACGATGAAATGTTGCAGTCCTGCGTTCATAGAAGCAATGAACCGTATTCTGGGTCATGAAGCGAAAATAGCAGAAGCGTGACTGATAAATCCCATCTAACATAGTTTAGGTGGGATTTTTACGACTATTAGGTAAAGTCGTAGATTGCCGGGGTTTAAAGTTCCTCATTAAGAAGAATGTAGATATTTTTGAATGTCTTCTTATTGTGGGATGACATCTTGTAAAAACTTTTATAATCACGATACATAATGAATGACAATAACCTATTTAGTTCGATATTTGCTGTGTTGGGTGCTTCCATCACATCCTTTTATACGCATCTTGCCCCGTGGCTATTGTTGGGGATGATTCTTGTTATCGCAGATTTGAGATTTGGCATATTGGCCGCCAAAAAGCGAGGTGAGAAAATAAGATTCTCACGTGCTATTAGGCGTACAATTAACAAGATGGTCGATTACTTATGCTGGGTCACGCTTGCGGAAGTTTGCAGTATGACCTTTGAGATAACGATTGGTGCGCCGGTTATCAGTCTGGGTATGCTATTCATCATCTATGGCATTGAGATTAATTCATGTGTCAACAATTATCTTGAATATAAAGGCATCAAGAAAAAATTCAACTTTTACAAATTAGTCAGCAAGGAGGAATTGCTTGATGATGTCGTAGAAGAGAAGAAGAAATTAACAATCATAGAAGAAACAGAAACCACAAAAGTTTCTTCGCATGATGACAATGATGACAATAAGCAATAAGTCACAAGTAAATGGAAAAGCAACTGACATTCAATAAAGACTCCAACGGACATTATACCACGGAGTTTGTATCAACAGGCAATGCCGCAGTCCAGATATGCAGAACTGCCGGAGCGACTTTAAGGGTTCAGGCAGCAATAGGCAATCTAACGCCTATATCCATCGTGAAGTTTGGCGAAGACAGTCCAAAAGACCTGATATTTGAAATCGGTATATATGCCGGTGTAAAAGTATATATCGTTTCACATTCGGAAGTGATAGAGGCAAGAATGATAGAAGAGTAATGGAGAGAAGTTCAGTTATAATAACCTTGCTGAAAATTGGGTTGTCTAATATCAGACTGCCCCAGACATCTCTTGCTTTTCATCAACAGCGAAGTAAGGAAGTCGTAAAACCCAGTTTGAAACAAGAAAACGGATTTGGGTTCCGACTTGAAAATGGAAAATCCATCCGACTTGAAAAAGACGGGACTAAGGCTTTTGAAATAAAACCGATGCCTGATGAATCAAAGGATTTGCTTCTTGAAAACAACAAGAACAATCTTCTTGAATCCGGCTCAAATATAAAACAAGAAAACAATAATATAAATATGGAAGACAAAGACTTAAAAATAAGTGAGCTTATCCCGGCGATACAACTTGATGGTCGTGAAATCATTCCTTTTGCGAAAGATGATGCTAATGGCAGCCTGTTGGTATCATTACTCAAGGCTTTCATCGTTGATGGGCTTGCTACGCAATCGGCACTGGATGGAAAGCAGAACAGACTGACTGCCGGTTATGGTATAGAGATAACACCCGACAACAAAATCAAGTCCACGCTTGATGTGTCGCTTTTCAAGATTGTCGATGTCCTTCCAACGTCTGACATAGAAAACAAGATATATCTTGTGCTGGATGATGCAAGCACATCGGACGAGAACTCATATCTTGAGTATCTCTATGTAAATGGAAAATGGGAATTAGTTGGTAAATACACCGCGACTGTTGACCTGACACCTTATATAAAAAGCAAGGATGCAGAGCAGTTGTATGCCAAGAAATCCCAAATTCCCGATGTCAGCGGTTTCATAACTACGACCCAATTCAATCTTCTTTTGGAACGAGTGGCACAGTTGGAGAAAACAATGTCCACCGCGAATACCAAGCTTGCTACGATTCCGGAAATCCCCGTCAATGACCAATGCGCCTACGCTATGCAGAATGGCCAATGGTCAGAAATCGCTGGTGCTAATGAAGCTGTCGCTACTATCACAATAGACTAATAAATCTTGACGTATGAAATCAACCATTATTTCCATCCTGATGGCAGTTCTCTGCATAGGGTTCAGTGGATGTCGGAGTCAGCAATTATGCGTTCCGGCAGAAATATCCAAAGTGGATAGCATTTCACAGAAGTCTGAAATCCTTGTGCAGCGCGTTCAGAATCTCATAAATGAAATTCGTATATGGGAACAAAGACGGGACAGTATCTCTGCCCGTGATAGTATAGCAGTCAAGGATAGTACGGTGCTATATATAAATGAAGCCGGGGATGTGGTATCCAAGGAACGATACCGCGACCGGATTCAGAAAAGCGACCGTACAAGTCTATCGGAAAACAATAGGCAGACGGAAATCTCTCGTCAGTACATCGACAGTCTTTTGACAGCACAAAAGAATGAACTGATGGCGATGATGGAAAATTCTCAGCAAGTGCCGATACCGGTTGAACGCAAACTAACGAAATGGGAACAGCTCAAACAGGAAGTAGGAGGCATTTCTATCGGCATACTTGTGGTTATCGTAGTAATAGCAGTGATATGGCTAATCAAGAAAATAAAGAATCAGAAATAATAATAGGCATTTCTCATTTTGGTTTATTTAACATCAGGGTCGTTGGGAAACGCACCTGATAGAAACAAGAAAACGCCCCTAAAAAGGACGTTTTCTTCATTTCTGCCCCACTTTCTGCCCCACTATTTTGTAAATAGTTGATTTTCAGTGTAGGTGGTGGAGCTGGAGGGGGTTGAACCCTCGTCCAATCACGGACCCAATAAGCTTTCTACATGCTTAGTCATTGACTTGATTTTCGTGACATGACAGGCTCACGACCACCAATCATATCCTTATCCTTTTAGTTTCAACCTGCGGTCAAGGCTCCCACAGATCTATTTCCGAATTTTTCTGCACCATCTTGTCCAAACGTCTCGGAACCGGGCAATGGGATGATGTCTCGTTCCCGTCACTTTGACAGGAATAAAGCCAACCTACTATACTTCAGTTTAGGCAGCGAGAGCGTAGTTGTTTCTTTCGCCAATTATAGGTCGATGTGTTGTGATTATAGAGCTTGCACATCAAAGCTCTGCATGCTTACTTACCGTTTCTACGTGCTGTCAAATCCAGTCAGCCCCGTAAAAAGTCTTTCCTCTGAAAGACTTCACAAAATTACAAACTTTCCTCAATATGTGCAAATATTTTCGCGATTATGGAAAATAATCGCGAAAATATTTGCCTCAAAGCGTAAGTTAGAAGAATAATTAGGCAATATTGATTAAAATTTATCTTATGAAGCGTAGTATGGAGGAGCTATCCCCTACAGTCAATTTTGCAATATATATCCCCTTGTCAAGAGACGTAATGTTGATGTCTGCCGCGTCAGTGACATTGATGCGTGTACGAAGCGCGCCTGAAGCAGCATAGATCTCCACAGTTGCTTTCCCCTGGGTCAAAACATGAAGCACTCCATCAGCACTCAGATTTATCATGTCATCATACGCTGATAGAGAATGAATTCCGGCAGGAGCTTTCTCCAGATGAATCTTATTGCCTTCCTCTATATCTACCTCAGCGGTAAAGATATCAAAATATGAACGGAAGGTAATAGTGTAATGACCCGGGGCAATTTCTCCGAAAGTTGATGTCACATCAAATACGCATAGGCAATCACAAAATTCTTCATTTCCCTTAAGATTATAAATAAGATGGTTTTCATCTTCAAGTTCAAACCAGCTGTTAAATCCCTCCGGACAGCAATTGGCAATAAAATTTACCCACGTGACAGAGAGTATGCCCTCGGTGTAATCTATATCCCAAGCGTCCGCATCATAATCTTCAGAATATGGATCGTCGGAGCGTGTGTTACTGTGGCAACCGGAGTCAGTGGTTGACAACGGAGAAATTCGGTTCTCTGTATTTGCAGAAAGTGGAAGGGAAGTTGCCCCAAGCATTGCAAAAGCAATGGTAAGTAAAATCTTTTTCATACAAAAAACAATTACATGATTCAACAAATCATCCACATTATCATAATAACTCATGGATATTCCTTAAACTCTAATCCACCCGAAATCTTGCATTATTCGTCTAAAAAAATTATAGAAAAAATAAAATTAAAATAATCTCTGCATTCTTTACAAAAAAATCCAATTTTTATAATCCTGTTTGATAGATAGTTATAAAAAAGTTTAAAAAAAGTTTTGTCAGTATCAAAATAATGTGTAATTTTGCAGCCGGGTGAGTCCTTCACGACTTGCTCCCCGTAAATCCCCCAGGTCTTGACCGAAGCAAGGGTAGCGGGTTGAGCTGTGCGATGTAGGTCGCTCGCCCATTTGCCTCTTTAGCTCAGTTGGCCAGAGCACGTGATTTGTAATCTCGGGGTCGTTGGTTCGAATCCGACAAGAGGCTCAAAATGCTGCTTGCAGCATAGCGTTGAATGTTTTTCATAATTTTGTTTTGGCGGCGTGTTTGTGAAAGCATGCCGTTTTTTGTTTTAAGAGTAGTAAGACAACCTAATACCATGCACGATAATCTGTATAATGAACCATAGACTATAAACCATATATGATAAATGGCAAACTATGTATACTTATAATATAACTTTTGTAATGGGTCCTCAAGAAGAGGAGACATTCATTATTTGGTTGCATCAGGCAGCCTCTGCCAAAGACTCAGAGCTTAAAGATGCTGAAAATCTACGTCTACAGAAGGTAATCAGAATCGGCGGAGAAAAACCTGATGCCGACCACGGACTCAGTATCGCCCTTCAGGCAGACTTCACCTCAGAATTGGCAGCTGAGAAATGGGGGGAGATTGTGATTCCCAAACTGACCGGCGCTTTCATGGCGAAATTCGGACCAAATGCCGCCTTCTTCACAACTTTGCTTGAAACAACGGCGTTTTATGAATAAGGATATACCTACTGCGCAATATGAGCGTGTAATAATGGGAATCGACCCTGGCACAAACGTAATGGGATATGGTGTCTTGGGTATTAATGGGAAAAGACCCGAAGTGGTAGTGATGGGTGTCATCCAGCTTAATAAGCTGGAGAGCCATTATTTGCGCTTGAACCGTATTTTCCAAAGGGTCACAGGACTTGTTGACCAATATCTTCCCGACGAGCTGGCGATAGAGGCTCCATTCTGCGGAAAGAATGTCCAGTCAATGCTTAAACTTGGGAGGGCTCAGGGAGTGGCAATGGCTGCGGCACTCGCCCGCGATATTCCCATTGCGGAATATGCACCGCTATCAATAAAGCAGTCTGTCACAGGCAATGGTGGTGCCTCAAAGGAACAGGTGGCGAATATGCTAAAGTATATCCTTAAAATCCCACAGGAACGTATGCCACATCTGCTCGATGCGACGGATGCATTGGCAGCCGCCCTGACTCATTTTTATGAGACCGGAAAACCGCAGATGGAAAAGGGTGCCAAATCATGGGCACAGTTTCTTGCCCAGAACCCGGACCGTATAGTAAAAAGATAAATGATAAGTGATAAACGATTAATCATTTATCACTCGTATTTAATAATTAATTAAAATGGACAGATACCGGAAAGCACTCCTCGACAGTAAGGTGACAACCAATGATGCTGTCGTGGCAGAGGAAGTAAAAAAGATAGTGGAGAAGGCACCCGAATATGCCACTCCAGAAGTGTATAATTTCCTGTTCGGGTCAATTGACCTTACGACTCTAAGCACGGAAGACAGCGAGAACAGCGTAAAGGCGTTTACACAGCGTGTAAATGACTTTGAGGAGGAATATCCGCAATATGAACATGTGGCAGCCATCTGCGTCTACAGTAATTTCGCAGAGGTGGTAAGCTCTACTCTTGAAGTGTCTGGAGTAGACGTAGCCGTAGTGGCTGGTGGCTTTCCGTCAAGCCAGACTTTTACGGCTGTGAAGGTGGCAGACGTAGCATTGGCAGTTGCAGGAGGTGCAAATGAAGTAGACGTCGTTATGAACCTCGGCTATTTCCGCGATGGGAATTACGAGGATCTATGCGACGAGCTCATAGAATTGAAGCACACGGCAAAAAATTCCCTGCTTAAGGTAATCCTCGAGACAGGAGCTTTAAAGACGGCAGAAGCCATCAGAAACGCATCTGTGCTGGCAATGTGGAGCGATGCTGACTTTATCAAGACATCAACCGGAAAGATTTATCCCGGAGCTTCACTTGAAGCAGGATGGGTGATGTGTCAATGTATAAAAGAATATTACCAGCAGACCGGGCGTAAAGTAGGATTCAAGGCAGCCGGAGGAATCCGCACTGCTGAGGAGGCTGGGCAGTATTATGCCTTGGTGAAAGAGGTGTTGGGTGATGAATGGCTAACCCACGACCTGTTCCGCATAGGTGCAAGCAGCCTTGCCAATAACCTTCTTTCAGCCATGACCGGCGAGGATAAGAAATTCTTTTAATTGACTTTTATCTGACAGAGAAAATTTAATTTGTATGAATGGGTCACAGCTCTTCAATGACCCATTCATATCCATAATCGATAAGTACCTCTTCAAATTCTTCCATGCTGATGCGGTTAAAGACAGTAGTGCGTGAGTAATCAAGATCAAAACCCTCCTGTGCCTGTTTTATAATTGACCCAAGGATTTCACTCTTTGACATTCCCTTATATTTTTCATTAAGAAGATTATCCCCATCTATAATATTATCAGCCCACACCCATT
Source organism: Bacteroides sp. (assembly GCA_014802265.1). Lineage (GTDB taxonomy): Bacteria > Bacteroidota > Bacteroidia > Bacteroidales > Muribaculaceae > Lepagella. Next base: position 8,948 of record JAAVCP010000020.1, read on the forward strand.
TCATCTCGTTCTGATTTAACTCAGTTACCTGATATATATCAGCATGGCTGTCTTCACTCATATACATTAGGATATTATATCCCGGTTCGTAATAATAAGCGTCATAGGCGAGTTGTGCCATCTCTTCAGATTCTGGAATCAGCTTATAGCAAATATTGGGCAACTTGAAATACATATAATTACCCTCATTGCTTACCCAGGCTCCACAAATGTCGTTTTCAGAGCGAGGAGCCGGCTCATCGCTGGTGCATGAGGCAAGGGAAAGAAGACTGATAGCCGCCAGGAAGGAAAATATCTTCAGACTTAATGGTTTCATATTTTATTTAAGAACATTAATTTTTAAACATCTACTCAGGATAAATAGGGATTTTGAAGAAAAGGCACCCTTTTAGGGGGTGCCTTTAATATAAAGAATCACAACTTTTTTTATTCTTTATACTTCTTGAAGATGATGGCAGCATTATGACCACCGAAGCCGAATGTGTTAGACAAGACAGCATTTACATCTTTCTTCACAGCCTTATTGAAAGTGAAGTTCAGATCATAGTCTACCTCAGGGTCATTGTCGCCCTCAACATGATTGATTGTCGGAGGGATAACACCGTCGGTTATTGCCTTCACACTAAACAAAGCCTCCAAAGCACCGGCAGCACCGAGAAGGTGACCTGTCATAGACTTAGTGGAGCTGAGGCTCATCTTGTAGGCATGATCGCCGAAGACCTGCTTGATGGCTTTTGCCTCACTGATGTCACCAACAGGAGTAGAAGTGCCGTGAAGATTGATATAGTCAATGTCTTCAGGTTTCATCTCAGCATCCTTAAGCGCATTCTCCATCACGAGACGTGCTCCAAGCCCTTCCGGATGGGTTGCAGTGATATGGTATGCATCAGCACTCATACCTCCGCCTGCAACTTCAGCATATATATGTGCTCCTCTTGCCTTTGCATGCTCAAGCTCTTCAAGCACAAGAGCTGCTGCTCCTTCACCAATCACGAAACCATCGCGGCTTCCGGAGAATGGGCGTGATGCTCCGGCAGGGTCATCATTGCGGGTAGAGAGGGCTTTCATAGAGTTGAAGCCACCCACACCGGCAGGGAAGACAGCTGCCTCTGCACCACCGGCAACAATGGCATCAGCCATGCCGAGACGCAAAATGTTGAAAGCATCTACAAGGGCGTTGTTAGACGAGGCACAAGCAGACACAGTGCCGAAGTTCGGACCATGGAACCCATGGTCGATAGAGATATGACCGGCAGCAATGTCGGCAATCATCTTGGGGATAAAGAAGGGATTGTATTTCGGACCTTGTTCTTCTCCATGGATTGCATAGAATCCGGCTTCCTCCTCAAAAGTGTGCAGTCCACCAATTCCGGCAGCAAAAATCACACCTACTCGCTCTTTATTTATGTCCTCATTGTCAAGTTTCGCATCATTGATTGCCTCGTTGGCAGCCACAAGTGCATACATGGCATAGAGGTCGAGGGTACGTGCCTTTTTACGGTCAAAATGGTCGGCTGGATTGAAATTCTTCACCTCGCAAGCAAACTGAGTCTTAAATTTCGAGGCGTCGAAATGCGTGATGGGACCGGCTCCGCTCACGCCGTTTACGGCATTTTCCCATGTAGTCTCGACGTCGTTACCTATCGGGGTAAGCGCTCCGAGTCCGGTTACTACTACTCTTTTTAATTCCATATCGGGAAATTGTGGTTATTATTTCTGGTGCTCTTCGATGTAAGTGATAGCATCGCCTACAGTAGTGATCTTCTCAGCATCCTCATCAGGAATTGTGATGCCGAAAACTTTCTCAAACTCCATGATGAGTTCTACTGTGTCGAGTGAATCAGCACCGAGATCTTTGCTGAATTCTGCGTTAGGAGTAACCTCGTTCTCGTCAACTGTAAGTTTGTCAACGATGATAGCCTTTACTCTTGATTCAATATCTGCCATAATTACTAAATTGAATGGTTAATAAATTTTTTCGTTTTTTCCGGCTGCAAAGTAAACTAAAATTTTTTAATTACCGAAATATTCTCCGAAAAATTGCACGAAAAAGTGGTTTTTGTGCAATTTTCATGGTGTGATTACTTAATTTTATCTCCTAATCATAGTATTTTTGCACAAAATAACTTGTAATGACAAGAAAAAATTTCCCTGTAGGCAGTGAAATCTTATTGGAAATAATCGAGAAAGGATATATTATTTTCTGATCTTTCCGGAGATAGGAGAGGTCCCTTTGAAATGGGCATCTATACGGGGTGGGGATATATACAAGAAATATGATAAATGGAGGTGGTGTATCAAAAATTCTAATTTTTGATACACCACCTTTTTCAGATATCAGTTACCGGCTTTTTCAATCAGGACACCGTCTATGAGGGCATGATTGGTGGAAAGATTCATATTTTGGTCTTCAGGGTTGTAGACAAGCTTAACTTCATGATTACCCGGAGCCAGATGGACACGCACTCCGTTGGACATCCCCCAATCATTCCAGTTACCTACACCCCGCTGTGGGAGTACGATTGTACCCACGTCAACACCATCTACATAAAGACTACGTATAGCAGCTTTATTTTCAGTATTGACCGGACCATTTCCGTTGGCATAACGGAATGAGATCACATATTCCCCCTCAGGCATTATCTGTGCCTTATTTTCAAACGTAGCAGTCACTGCCCCTGACTTCATATCAGTTTCTGCAAAACCATTGCCACGATAACCCTCAATCGGCTTCTGTGGTTGATAAGATACTTCTGATGACGACATGGAAGTCTTTTCATCTTTCATTTCCCAGAAACGGCTCGTGCGATTGCTGCGTGGCTCAGAGGCAAAGCTATGTGTACCGTCACCTGCCACTCCAATTACCTGCCACTCTCCTTCCTCAATGGCGGGATAAGAGGTCTGACGTGTACGTGCCACTTCCTTGCCATCACGGAGCACGATATATTCACCTATATATTCTATGGGGTTCCACTGAAGCAGATTATTGACCGGCACTCCGGGAGTATTGACACTTTCATCGAAACTCAGCCATGTAATTGGAGTGATAGGAGCCTTTAAGTTTGCCACACGGTTCAGCTTCATGGGGGAGATCGGCTGATTATTCATTTCTACTACTATGTCACCCCCATCTTTCAGCAACTTTGCCGGAATCACTTTCCCTTTCTCAGGATAATAAGACTTACCATTGACAGTGATGCCATTTACTCGGTCGCCATATCCCTTTACAGTGATGTTAAGACGTGCCCCACGATATGGGAAATTGGAAAGAGTTCTATTCCCACCAAATGCCTGCGGCACAAACGGCTCTATGCGTAGCCCGTCTTTCTCAAAATGGATTCCGAAAAGCAACTGATTAGTCAGTGCCAACTGCCCGGCAAGACACCAAAGCATATTGGAAGAATTAAGTTCAGTAAATATATCACCGTTGTCAAGGTTGAGATTCTCCTTATTAGTGGTGAATAGAGCTGCCGGACGCACTATGCTTCCAATTCCTTCCACCACTCCTGCTTCATTACCTGCCTTTGCCTGTGCAAGGGTCCAGTAAGCCGCAACCCAGGGCCAGAGGGCATTATTATGGTAGTTGGGCATATCGGAGATCTGCGGATAGAAAACCGGTGCTCCAAACTTGGTTACAGGGTTATTTTCAGAGATAGATTTCTGTCGATCTTCCGGAACGATGTCATAAAGAATTGACAAAGACTCACCCAACGTCTCAGCACGCGGATTCAGAATTTTATTGTCACGCCCATAGGTATACATTCCGTAATACCCTTTATCGGGCATCCAGAATGTCTTGTCAATGGCTGCGGCAAGTTCTTCAGATTTCTTCGCATACTCAGCAGCCACCTTTTTCTTTCCTAAAACTTCTGCCATCTCCGAAGCACATTTCAGTGCTGCCGCATACATCACATTCGTACCCATAGCCTCACTTTGGGAAATATCGACGGTCTGCATCCATTTAGGATAGCTTTGCTCACGCCAGTCAATGAAAGATGTCTCCCCTTTCACCAAGCCGTTTTCACTATAGATTGTAGCGTCGTCTTTGGCAATAGAATTCTCTACCACCGGGAAGACTGTCTCGAGCCACTTTTTATCACCGGTAACTTTATAGATTTCCCAGGCAGCGATTGTCCAGACCATACGGTCGGTGGAAATTGGCCATGCTCCACCTGAACCGGTATCCTGGATTATCTGACCCTCCGGATTTATTTTCTTCAGAAGAGAGACCATCGATGCCTCGGGTTGCAGGGCAGCCATGGAGAGTATAATGGAATAGCTCACATCTCTGGTCCATACCCCTGCCCATTCTTTACCTGTGCGGAGTGTGGTGTCAGGTTCCACGGCATTTACCATCTCATCGAGACTCATATTGTAGAGTGCCTCCATAAGTGGATTTCCACCGGAAAGACGTGGATAAGCAGATAAATCATTTTTTCTTGTCCATGTCTGCTCTATCGGCATAAAATATCCCGGGCGTCCTTTATAAGTGGAACGAACCTCGTATGGGTTGACTGCCCATGCTTTGAATTCGTCCTGATAGAGGGTATCGCCTTTCCAGGTATATGCGTCAGTAGAGACTATCACATCGCCGTCGGCAAAGGCGGCAGCGCTTCCTGCAAGGATAGCCATGATACCTAAGATTGGTTTCTTCATTTTGATTTATGATTTAGCCTTTGATTTACGTGGTTGTTTCTTTTTCTTGTCTTTTGGGGTATGGCGAGGATTCTTCCCTTTAGAGTCACGGAGCGGCTTGTTTGGATTGCCAGTATCGGATATAAGGGCAAAATCGAGTTGCTTGCGGTCAAGGTCAGCACGTGCCACCTGCACTTTCACCTGGTCGCCGAGAGTATATTTATTATGATACTTCCTACCTACGAGGCAATAGTTTTTCTCGTCGAAATCATAATAGTCATCGGCAAGGTCACGCACCGGAACGAGTCCCTCACACTTGTTTTCATCGAGTTCAACATAAAGCCCCCATTCTGTCACACCGGAAATAACGCCATCATAGATCTCACCGAGGCGGTCTTGCATAAACTCCACCTGCTTGTAGCGTATTGAGGCACGCTCGGCATTGGCAGCAAGTTGCTCCATATCGGAAGAGTGCTTACACTGGTCTTCAAGTTTCATCTTGTCAACACTTCTGGCACCCTCCGCATATTTGGCAAGAAGACGGTGAACCATCATATCGGGATAACGACGGATAGGTGAGGTAAAATGGGTATAGTAATCAACAGCCAATCCATAGTGACCTACGTTATCGGTAGTATAGATTGCCTTTGCCATACTCCTTATGGCAAGCATGGCGAGCATATTTTCCTCGCCCCTACCTTTCACATCTTTCAAGAGTCGGTTGAGACTTTTATTGACTTCCTTTGCGGAGCCTTCCGTCTTTACCTTAAACCCGAAGCGACTTGCAATCTGTGAAAAGTTACTGATCTTCTCGGCATCCGGATTGTCATGGACCCTATACACGAAAGATTTTGCCTTCTTACCATTCGGCACCTTACCAATGCTCTCTGCCACTGCCATATTGGCAAGCAGCATAAACTCCTCGATAAGTTTGTTGGCATCTTTCGATTCCTTAAAATATACACTTACCGGCTTTCCATCTTTGTCAATCTCAAAACGCACTTCGGCACGATCAAACTCAAGGGCACCGTCATCATAACGGCGGCGGCGGAGTTCTTTGGCGAGTTTATCAAGAATAATGATTTCCTTTGCAAAGTCACCTGCTCCGGTCTCGATTATTTCCTGTGCCTCCTCATAGGTGAAGCGGCGGTCAGATTTAATTACCGTACGCCCTATACGCCGGTTGACAACGTTTGCCTTCGCGTCCATCTCAAAAATAGCGGAGAATGTCAGTTTTTCCTCATTGGGACGCAGGGAGCATATTCCGTTGGATAAATGCTCCGGAAGCATCGGGATTGTACGGTCGACGAGATATACACTGGTGGCGCGTTGCTGAGCCTCGCGGTCTATAATGGAGTTGGGAGTCACATAATGAGTCACGTCTGCTATATGCACACCCACCTCCCAGTTGCCGTTGGCAAGCTGACGGATTGAAAGAGCATCATCGAAGTCTTTGGCATCACGAGGGTCAATAGTGAATGTAGTCACACCACGGAAGTCCTCACGTTTAGCTATCTCCTCAGGAGTGATTCCTGCGTCGATCTTATTGGCAACTTTCTCAACATTTTCTGGATATTTGTATGGAAGCCCGAACTCTGCAAGGATAGCGTGCATTTCGGCAGTGTTCTCCCCTTTCTTACCAAGGATATCGACCACCTCACCACGTGGGTTCATCTCCTCGTCACGCCATTGGGTGATACGTGCAATAGCCTTGTCTCCGGTCTTGCCACCTTTAAGTTTCGAGCGAGGGATAATTATATCGGCAGCAAGGAACTTGGAATCGGTCACAAGTGCTGCGTAGTCTTTCTCCACATTGAGTGTGCCGATGAATACCTGTTCCTTGGGTTCAATAATTTCGATTACCTTTGCTTCCGGCTCCTGACCTTTTCTACGGGCAGAGATTTCAACACGCACCCTGTCGCCGTTGAGCGCATGCATTGAGTTGCGTTCTGCAACGAGAATCGGTTCGTCTTCGATTAACACACTGTTTTTACCGTTGCTACGGCGCACGAATATGCCCTCACTCTCGGTGCCTCGGTTGGCGTATGCCTTATAGCGTCCTAATTCCACTTCCATTATAATGTCAGCGGCTACCAACTCATCAAGAATATTGATCACATCATTGCGGTTGGCAGGATGGGTTACACCTACGGCAAATGCCACCTGCTTATAGTTAAACGCCTGTTTTTTCTCTTTCTCCAGAAAACTAAGAATTTTTTCCTGAAGATCTTTTTTCCTCATTCGGGGACCTACCCCCTTATTTTTTTTATTGTCTTTCATATCTTGGGTTATCTTATTTCATAGTCAGTAATCAGTCATGATGAGAAATAGTAATTAATAATTTCAACTAACTACCAATTCCTAATCAGAGCAAAGCATATATAGTTATAACGCAAAGATAGGGTTAATGCTTTTATTCTAATCCTTTTTTTCTAAAAAATCGGAGGATTGCTTACAGAAGATAACCCGTGAATCTTACTCAACTACAATCATCGACCAGTATTTTAAAGCCGGAAGCGTAAAGGTTAACTTGTCGCCTTCTTGAGTAAAGGGAAGTTCTTGCACGGCACCTCCGTGATAGTCTGGCGATGCTGTCCACACTCTTGTTGCCTTTCCCTGATGGGTGAGGGTCAACGGTGTGTTTAGAGTCAATCTCGGTGCCTGACGCTCTCCGTTAAGGTCACGCCAACTAAGATTGTCAATATTACGGAAGTTAAGAAGATGGATCACCTTTGCGTTTCCTACATTTTTGGAATACGTTGTCAGTCCTCCTTGCTTTGGCGGCCATGCATTGATGTCAATACGTTTGGAAGCATCTGAGCATTTAAGGTCAACATCAAACTCACCCTGTGTAGAGACATCACGCAATAAGTTCTCATAAGCCGTCATAAAGTCATAATAACGGATTATCGCCTCGCGCAGTTCCGTGTCCATAGTAAGAGGAGAAGCCGGGAAATATTCACGCGAAAGCATGTGGTCACCCAACTCCAGATGACTCCCGCCCAATGCCATCATAACTGCATCTGCCATAAGAATTCCCGGAGTATTGAATTCTCCGGAAGTACGTCCTGCCTTGTCATAGTTCATGTAGGCAGCAAAAACTGTGCGAAGAGTATTGCCACTATAAGCATCGTTTGCCTTGATTATGGCGTGAAGATCAGAAAAATCAGGCTCATCGTTCCAGACTTCGTTGTAGCAGAAATCCATCTTTCCGGTAGAAGCAATCTGTGAAGCACCAAAACTGCTCACAGCATTCATGATAAGTCGCTTTGAAGGATGGTGGGTTTTCATTGCATCAATAAAAGAGGCATACCCCTTCGGCAAATTGATTTTATTGCCATTATAGTCATACAGATCTCCCCGGTTGCCAAGTTGGTCAATCTGGTAGCCGTCGAAGTCAAAGTTGGCATAGACCTCGTCGTTTCGTTCTGCAAGATAAGACTGCCATTCCTCATTGCCAGGGTCAAGCACGTAGATACTGCTCTTCCAGTCAGAAGGAAGAGTGTGCATATCTTTATCACCACGACGATCATTCTTGAATGCATACCATTCCTCCTTAACTCCATCGGCAGCCGCATCATCAAGTGCACCGAAACAGAGATTGTAGAAAATGGATTTCATGCCTAAGGTATGCTGCACATCAATATATTTTCTGACCGCTGCCGCCGACAGGTCACGATTGGCAATATCCTTGTAGTTTTCCAATACATTGTCGCGCATACCCGGGAGAGGCCAATGATGTTTATAGTGCCAATCCTGAAACTGTACTCCATTTATATGGCATCTGTTAAGGAAAGCCATTTCATCCTCTATCACACCATCACCAAGTTTAGAAGTATCAAAAGTAGCTACGAAACCGTAACGGGGAAAGCGTGTCCAGTCACTTGACACATCTACAGCTATTGTGCCCAAAATCACTTCCTCTTTTTCGTTTTTGCCGGGAGTGACGATTTCTATGAGGTATCCTCTATAGTCATCAGAAGGTGCAATCCATGTCCATGACTCGGATGACATAGGTTCACTGGCTATTACCTTTGAGCCGTGGCGGTAGCGCACGGAAGCTCCGGCAGGGACATCTGAAGCGTTAAATTTTACTGTCTCCCCGGGTTTATAACATGCCTTATCAGTAGAGAGATCTACAATCAGATTGGAAGATAATTCCACCACCTCAGCCACGCCATTGCTTTCACCCGGTGTGGGAGTTGATTCTGCAGGGCTATCATTGCCCGAACTGCTACAGCTTGCAGCCATAACAGTAAGGCATGCAAGAAAAATATTCATCTTATACATATTTTAATAAAATTCTGAGGAGGTGTCATAATTGGGAGAAAGGACTCCCTAAGACTGCCCAATTATTGACACATCCTCATCAAAGTTAGTTATCTCCAAGGAATCATTCTTTGGCAATCACCACAGTCTGAAGAAGTTGGTTGAGAGTGATAGTGTAGGTGCCAGCCTCGGTCACTCTCCACTTCAAATCAACACCGCCTGTCGAGATATCTTTATATTGCTCCTGGCAAGCATTGTCACTCTTATCAATGAAGATAACAGTCTGCTCAGTACCTGTTGGCGCCTCATTTTCTGAAGATGCCATAAACCATGCCCCGTTCCAGTCATCCTTCTTGTCGGCAGAGAATTTTAATTCGCCGGTATTAAGATATCCTGTCCAAGTGAATATATTGGGATCACTGGGATCTTGTGTCATTGGGGTGGCATTGCCAAGATCCCAACCGTTGGGTGTGGCATCGCCAACAAGATACATTTCGCTATAGGGAGTGAACAGGCGCATGAGCATTCTTTCTGCACCGGGACGTATGTCTACACATATCTTATAAGCAAGGTTAGTCTCAGAATCAGAAAGGAACCATTTGTTGTCTGGATCATAGCCTTTCACGAATTCTATTGCCGTGTCAGTGTAAGGAGCATTAGCCACTGCTGCCTTGTACATGTTTTCCCAAGAGCCGTCGGCAGTGCCGAACTTAAACTCACCGCCCTTCTCAAAGAACACTCCTATTCGGAACAGGAATGGGTCAAGAGGATCCTGTGTCATCTGGCGGAATGACCAGTCAGTTTCATTTCCTACAAAGAACAAGGTTGAATACGGAGGCGTGATACCCTCGGTCTGTGTTATGGATAGTGTCAGAGTGAGAAGGTTTACGTCAACCTTATAGCAGTGGGGTTCATCAATATGAAATTTTTCGTCGGGCTGACTGTCTTCCGTTCTGTAAACGAGCAATCCACTTCCATTATTATAGGAAGGAAGAAAATTACCAAGATCAGTGATAAATTTGAAATCACCCTCAGTTAGATTTCCTGTCCAAGTAAATATACCGTTGTCCGTGCGTTGCATCTCAGTGGCATCGTCAGCACTCCAGCCATTAGGTGTGGCATCGCCAATAAGATATAGAGTTGATGTGACGGGCTTATAGGTTATCGCCGTGAAAGCCGCATCAGCAGTCTGTAATTCCGTCATTCCTGCCACGGCTGCCGTAAGGCGTACATCAAGATCGATGGCATCGCCGGGACGTAGTCCAAAGTGATCGCAAAGAATAGTGTTAAGGCTTTCAACAGAGGGTTTCCAGGAATATGTCTGGCGCATGTCGTCAACTGCTTTATAGGCATTGGTAAATCCTGTGCCTGCCTCTGCAAGTTCAAGAGTATAGCTGATGGCATTACCGGTACCAAAATTTTGACCGGTGGTCCATGTCAGTTCCACAGCGTCAAGACTATGGTTAGCCTCCTCCAGTTTTAATGATTCTGAACTTACATTGAGGGCAAGTTCTGTGAAGCCCTTGTCTAATTCGGTATAGTCGTTGTCACCACACGCTCCTGCCACAAAGAGCAGAGACGATATAAGGGCGAGATTAATATATTTCATGTTCATGACAATTGAATTCTTGAAAAATGATTAATAACCCGGATTCTGAGTTATCAAAGGATTAGCATCCATTTCAGTCTGAGGGATCGGGAACAAGAGACGGTTCTTGTTGGCATTAGTCTTCCCTATGGAGTGAAGGAAGCTGACAGCATAGTCACCACCATTAATACGTATCATGTCAAACCAACGATGTCCCTCGAAGGCAAGTTCCATTCTACGCTCATGTATTATCGCCTCACGCATATTCTCCTGCGACACGGAGGCAGGGATCGGATCCAGACCCGCACGTTTACGCACTTCGTTGATAGGGCCTCGGGCATTTGCAGTCTCCCCCAGTTCGTTTAATGCCTCAGCCTGCATTAGAAGAGCACCGGCATAGCGGTAGACAATGAAGTTGGCAGGTGACGTATCAGTTTCAGGTGAGATATCTTTCGACACAAGGAATTTGCGCACGTTATAGCCAGTATTGGAGTAAGAGGAACGATAAGGCATCCCCTCCCAGTCGGGACAGCCCTCATAGAACACAGTAATCGGCTTGCGGAGGTCTCCCTCCTCGTATGCATCCATAAATTCTTGAGTGGGCTGATTCCAACCCCAGCCACCAGCCACCATGTTTGAGCCACGTGGTCCCATAAAGGTAGAGAGCCATGATGAATATGGAGTATTACCCCAGAAGTCAGATTCCGTGCTACCTGAATACTGCACCTCGAAGATTGACTCCGCACCGTTTCTAACCGGGCAGTTGAAGTTGTCGGCATAGGGAGAGTTGAGATTATAGCCAAGAGCTGTGATTTCATTACAAAGGTCTACCACCTCACTGTAAAGTGACGGGTTGGAAGGGGCAAGTGTCAGGTATATGTCGGCAAGCATATACAGGGCTGCATCTTTGCATACGCGTCCTTTTTGATGTGAGTCATAATCTTCTTTCGCCGGAAGCAACTCTGCTGCACGTGAGCAGTCATCAATTATTTGCTTATAGGTGTCATCAAGAGATGCACGTGCTATGGCACTCGACGTGTCGGGATCATAAGGTTCAAGACGAAGGGGTACTCCTCCAAACAGGCGCGCAAGGAGATAGTAGTAATGGGCGCGAAGGAAGCGTGCCTCACCTTCCGACCTGTTGGCAATTTCTTCGCTGACCAGGTTTTCCTGCTCAAGCGCCTTAAGAAGATTATTACACTGCGCTATGCCTATCCAAGGTGAACGCCACATGTAGAGAGCCATGCCATTGTCGGTAAGGGTGGTGAAGTTGGCACACTGCGTTGTCTCAATACCGTCATCACCTCCACCGGCTCCAACATTGGAGTTACCTGCCACAATGTCGAGTCCCCAGATACGTTGATTATATAGGTTGGAGGAGCGCAAAGGCACGTAGCAAGCGTTTGCCATAGCCACAGCCACCTCATCGGTGACATTCGACTGAGGGTCTACTCTGTCAAAAGGAGTCTTCTCAAGAAAATCCTCACATGATGTCATGGCTGCTCCGGAGATAAGAAGAGCGAGAGAATATATGAATTTTTTCATGTCGTATAATAAATGGGATTAAAAATTAAAGGAGAGTCCAACATTAAAGATTCTTGAAGGGGGGAAGCTTGAATAGTCAATACCGTCAATTCCCACCTCGGGGTCAAGTCCCTTATAACCGGTGATTGTAGCCACATTCTCGCAAGAGAACAGTATCCTTGCCTGTTCAAAGCCGATTGCATGCAGACAACTTGCCGGGAGATTATATGCGAGTGTAATATTTTTCAATCGTAGATAGCTGCCGTTTTCTACCCAACGGTCGCTGATACGGTTATTGCCATTCGGATCAGCCCACACAGCACGTGGCATAGAGAAAGAGGTGCCCTCACCTGTCCATCGGTGAGCAGTGGAAGCAGCCTGATTGTAGGCAGCCGACATGCTTTCCATCACAGAGCGGGTTCTGTTATAAATCTTATTTCCTGCCACTCCCTGAAGATAGATTGACAGTTCGAAGCCTTTATAGGTAAACCGATTGTTCATGGAGTAAAGCCATGTTGGATTTGGATTACCAATAACCGTGCGGTCGTTCTCGTTGATCACACCGTCATTGTTGAGATCACGAAAACGGATATCACCCGGCTCAGCACCCGGCTGCACTGCATGAGCCCTAACCTCCTCTACATTTTGAAACACACCGTCGGTGACATATCCATAGAACACGTTAATGGGATATTCGGCAGCCAGCATTGTGGCATAGGCTCCGCCAAACTGATTTCTCCAAAGAGGCGTGTCGCTGTTGAGATCAATAATTTTATTTTTATTATAAGTGAGGTTCAGATCCGTTTCCCAGCCTAATTCACCGGTAAGATTGACTGACGAAGCAGAAAGCTCCCAACCTATATTGCGAACCTTTCCAGCGTTAGTATAAGTATCAAATGTATCTTCAAAACCGGTGGTGATCGGGAAGGCAGCCTTCACGAGCATATGGTTGGTGTTTTTGATATATCCGTCGAGGCTGATGTTGAGTCGGGAGTTGAAAAGAGATATATCAACGCCGCCGTTAAATTGCTCGATTGCCTCCCAATGGATTCCGGCGTTGGCAAGCACCTGTGAGTATAGAGCAGACTGCTCGGCATTCTCAAGGATGGTACCGAATGGGTAAAGAAGGGTAATGAGACTTTGAATATGATCATAGTTACCCACGGAAGCCTGACTGCCTGTCTTTCCCCAGCCAAGGCGCAACTTGAGATCGTTGATTTTTGAATCTTGGGGGAAGAAGTCCTCAGAAGAAATTTTCCATGCTGCCGACATCGAGGGGAATGTGCCCCAGCGGTTAGACTTTCCGAAGCGGCTTGAACCGTCGCGACGTACGGTGGCAGTGATGAGATACTTATTGGCATACGAATAGTTGGCACGTGCCATGTATGAAAGAAGTGCCCATTCGCTCTGTGAGCCGTCGAGGTTATTGATTTTCTCACCATTGGTAAGCTGATGAACCGTATCAAACAGGAAGCCGTTCATCTGCCCATTCATCCAATAGGCATGATTCCATTGTGCCGACATACCTGCCATCACGTTTAAGTTATGTTTGTCAGCAAAAGTATGGTCAAAAGTAAAGTAGTTATCCCAAAGATATGTAAAATTGCGGTTGGAGCTTTGATATTGTGAGCTCTCCTCTACGGGAGTAGGTTTCCAATCATATTTTGGAGTGAATGCGTCATCAAACCAGAATTTGCCGTCGAATCCAAAAAGTGAGCGGAACTGTAGCCATTCAGGAAGAATGGTTATGTCGGCAGCAATATTGGCAAGGAAGTTATAGCCATTTGTAGAAGAGCGGTTCATATCGTTTGAACCAACCGGGTTGCGTATGCTTCCATACCATTCGGAATTACCGGTTGGACCACTCCACTGCCCGTCGGCATCTTTCACGGGGAAAGTAGGAAGTGCACGCATGGCATCCCACATACTGTATGAACCCTGCTTCTTTATGTCAGCACTGAAGAGGAGGTTGTTGGAGAGTTTGAGCCAGTCTTTAAGTTTCACGTCATTATTTGCCTGGAAAGTGAAACGACGATAGTTCACATGCTCCACTACGCCACTTTGATTCAGGAAGCCTCCAGAAAAATAATAATGTGCTTTGTCGTTGCCTCCGGAATAGCTGACATTATAGTTTTGCATTATTCCTGTCTGAAGCAGTTCATCAACCCAGTTGGTAGAGGCAGTAAGTGAGCTGGGATTAGCCCAATCAGGGTTGGTGTTGTGTCCGGCTTGTGATAGCATATCGTTGCTAAGAGATGCATAACCAGCAGCATCGAGCAGTGACATTTTCTTTGATACCTTTGAGAAGGCTGCATTGACCGACACTGATAGTCTTGAGGTGCCTGCCACACCCTTTCGGGTAGTGATCATCACTACGCCATTTGCGCCGCGTGAACCATAGATAGCAGTGGCGGAAGCATCTTTAAGCACATCAAGGCGCTCAATGTCTTGCGGGTTGATAGCATTCAGTCCGAGATCAGTCGGCACTCCGTCAATCACGACCAACGGGTCAGAATTGTTGATAGACCCAAGCCCACGCACTTTTATGGTTACGTTATCACCGGGTTTCTCACCTCCGACAATGTTCACGCCGGCAATCTTTCCCTGCAAGGCTTGTCCGACATTGTTGACGGGGACATCTTTTATGTCTTTCCCACCTATCGAACCAACTGCACCGGTAAGGTCACTCTTCCTGAGGGTGCCGTAGCCAATCACTACAAGTTCATCAAGAGAGGCTGCCGTCTCGTGCATGACTACATTAATCACGTTGCGTCCTTCAATAGCTATTGTCTGCGTCTCATAACCTATATATGAGAAACGCAACGTGCCGAGAGGATCGGCTAAGATGGTATAATTACCATCAAGGTCAGTGGCTGTGCCATTGCCTGAATCCTCTGCAAATACGGTGGCTCCGATTATAGGCTCACCGGAAACATCGGTCACTGTCCCTGTGACAGCTGACTGCTGTGCCGCTCCCTGTCCGACGGCACAGAGAATCAGAAAAAACAGGAGAAATACACGCCATGGTGTCTTGTTCTGTCTCATGATCTGTTAAATTATTAAGGTTTTTAAATTTTTCACAAAATTAACTAACGACGCGACAGGCTGCAATAGCAATTATCTAAAAAGTAGTGACAAATAAAGTTTAAAATTGTGATAAATAATAAATTGGCTTATCAATTATATGCCGATAATGTAGTGTGTCTATAGAGCCAAACAGAGGCAAATGTGAATAAAAATAAGTTGCTGTCAGTCGATCACCCCTATTTTCATCACTTCCTTATCAAGCATATTGCGGTCGCCTACAGCCTTGTTACGAGTCTTGGTCCGGTAATTGTATATAGTGGTCACCGAATAACGGAGGAATTTTGCAATCTTATCACTATCGGTTATGCCCAGGCGTATCAGAGCATAAATACGCAATTCAGTGTTTAGAGTCTTTTCCTTTTTAGGCACTATCTCCTCACCGGGAATAAGAAGCTTGTTGAAGTCATCCACAAACGTTGGGAAAAGGCTGAGGAAAGTCTTGTCGAAAGTGTCATAGAAGTCTTTCAACTCCTCATCGGTAATGGCAGTAGTCTTCAGGATTTCCTTAACTTCATCCCTTTTCCCGGCTGCCATCAATTTCGACAGTGACTTGCGATATGAATCCAGTTTCTCTATGTATGCCTGGCATTGCTCCATGTAGTTGCCTATATATACCTCCTTGAGTCTGGAGTTTTCAACAATCTCCTTGTTGGCATCGCTCAGCCTGGCATTGGAGTCCTTCAGTTCGGAATTAAGGGAGTGGAGTTCGGAGTTAAGTTCCTTCAGTTCGGAATTAAGATTATTAAGGCGAGTGTTGGCTTCTGCAAGGTCATGGCGTGAACTTGCAATTACTTTCATCTGCTTTCGCATATAGATAAGGGCAATCGCTAAAAACAAGGTTAGCACTGTGATTGCTACCAATGCCCACAGTAGGTTCCGTTTCTGCTCCTTCACTGTTTTCACATATATTGCGGCAATATCCTGATAAGAACTATTAAGCTGAATTATTCGTACACGGGCATTACATTTTGATGCGTCGTCAATGGCAATATTCATGAACTGGTATGCCCTTTCAAGATCTCCTTCCTGATATAAGAGCAAGGCAAGTTCGCGTAGGGAGACATACTCCCTGACAGCTGCCTTCATGTCGGAGATAGAAGATATGAGGAGCTGCTCTTTATGTTTCTCCGTGTAGCCGAGATTACGATAAGATTCTGCAAGGGTCCAGGCACAGATTGCCTTGTCATGGTCAGAGAGGTCGTGTGAGTGCATATATTCCTCCATTACACTTAGCCCTTCGGCATACTCCCCCGCTTCGTTCAATCGGTCTGCCATTGAGATTATGTGGGCGAGAGAACCGGGTTCGTTGACGGATATAAGGGAATCACGATAGGCTTGTGTAAGAATCCTGTTTTCTTCCCGTTGTTGCCGGAATGCGGAGTAGTCAGCAAGATGACCATGAAGAGTTCGGCGTATATGGAAATAAAAAGGCTTTAGATAGTCGGGCAAATCGCCGGCAGTAATGTCTCTCATTATCTCGACAGACTCCTCATACATTCCAACGGCATTTAGTACGCTTGCCTGATTCATGCGTGCTGTAGTAATATAGACTGGATTGCCAATCTTACGTGCTACCTCTTCGCGTAGTTTACTGTAACGGTAAGCTGAATCGGTATTGAATGGATTGTATAGTTCAACAAGCCTGCCGGCAGTCTCATATCTTATGGAGTCGTCGGAAGTAGAGGCGAGCTGACACTTGAAAGCTTCTATCTTTTCTTCTCTTGCTGAAATATAAAACTCTCTATTGGCAATGACGGTGTCCAATTGATTCATGAGAGAATCAATCGGGCTGTCTCTCCTAATCGATCCGTATGATGGGGCTATAGAGAACAGTGTGAGTGCTATTATGAGGAGGTGTCTGAACATGATGTCACAAAATTAATAAAAATTTTGTGATTTTATAAAAATTCCAATTCGTTTTGTTGATAAAATACCTGCCACCCCAACAGAATATAGTTTTTCTGTCGGGGTGGCAGGTATAATTAGGAGTGATATATGTCAGCGGGGAGTTAAAGTTACGGCTTGTCCACCAGTAGCAGCCATCTTTATCTCAAGTATGTCGGAAGCAGTGACAGTACGTGAAGAGATAACCACTTTTGTGGGATCGCCCCCTTCAGTATCGTCAGCATAAATCCTCGCCTCATATTCTTTGCCATTCTTAAGGAACGAGAGTGGCACTTTAACAGTACGTGCCTCAGCATCTGTGCCGGCTCCGAGATAGTAATTCTCACCTGCCCGGCGTGCCACAACAATATATTTCCCGATTTCACCATCGAGAGCCTCCGACCAATCGCAATCGGCATTAAAATCACGGAAGAACTGGAAGGCATCATGCCCCTCGTAATTCTCAATAAGGTCGGCAGCCATCTGCAAAGGTGAATAGATGATCACCCAATTGGCAATCTGACGTGCCACTGTGGTGTGAATACGGCAACCTTCGTTAGGACCATTCCATGCCAAACGCTTGGCATCAGAACGTGCACGGTCATAATTGATGTCAAAGATACCGGGAGTATAGTCCATCGGGCCTGCCAGCAGACGTGTAAAAGGAATAATACAGAGATATTCGGCTGAATTACCCTCGCTCCATGCATTCCATTCCATTCCACGCGCACCCTCACGGGTCATCATATTGGGCCATGTGCGACGTATGCCCGTCTCCTTGATAGGTTCATGAGCATCTATCATAAGCTGATATTTGGCTGCTGTCTCCACTACTTTCTGATAGTGGCGTACCCCATATTGCGAATGATGGAACTGCCCTCCTTTATAGCCGCCGGCATAACCGGTCTTGACAGTATGGATACCGAGTGATTTATAATAGGCAAACGCACTGTCAAGCACAGCCTCATATTCCGGAATATTACCTCCGGTTTCATTATGTGCCCATAGCTCTATCCCTTTCTTGGCAGCATAGGCAGCTATGGAGTCAATATTAAAGTCAGGATATGCTTTAAGATAATTAAAACTTTGGTTGCCTCCCCAGCTCTCCCAGCCTTCATTCCACCCTTCGAAAAGCACTCCTTGCAAATTGTTGTTGGCGGCGAAATCTATATATTTTATCGCATTTTCTGTAGTGGCACCATGTTGCGGACCCATAACCCATGTCATCGTGCCGAGGTGCATGCCCCACCACACGCCGACATACTTTTGCGGCTTGATCCATGATGTATCGGCAATCTTGGAAGGCTCATTGAGGTTAAGAATCATTGAGGAGTTGATAAGATCAACCGGCTTCTCTCCTATCTGGATTGTGCGCCAGGGAGTGGCGAACTCTGCAGAGACGTATGCCTTCACGCCATCAGGCAATGGCGCGAGCGATGCTTTCAACGTGCGTTCCTCCTTATTGCGAAGGGTCATTTCCGGATAGTCATACAGGGCTGCTTCATGCACGGAGCCTACGAGTTTCCCACTCTCCAATTGGAACGTGAAAGGAGTATTGGCACTATCCACACGTTCTATCGGAAGCTGACGGTACTCCAACTCATAGGTGTCAAAATTACCGGGAATAGACCATGATGTGGCAGGGACGGCAAAGGCAAATTCCGTAAGTTCATCAGTGACTACCACTGTGTCGGTTGCTGCAGTTTTCCATTCGTAACGAAAAGCTATCCCGTCATCAAATGCACGCACACGCACGGTGAAATCAAGATTTGCGTCTTTCAGTGTGTACGCCATCTCGTTGTAATGATTCCGGTGTTCCTTGTTTTCACCCCAAGGCTGATGCCATGTCTCATCAAACTTGGAATGCGATACCGATACTTTTGCATCTTTTGACGGAGTAAGCCCGTCAGCCACCACACCGAGACGAGAAGGGAGAATTAGTGTGTCACCGTCTGTCACCACAGCATATGAAAGGACGTTGCCGGAGTTTTGGATACCCACCTTGATGCGTCCGTCCGGGGAGGTTACTTCCGGCGATGTTTCACCACAGGCACTGAGCAGCATTGACGGAAAGATTACCGCCAGAGCCGTTTTCAGAATTTGGGAATTAAAGAATTTTGGATTCATGAATATATATGTTTATAAGGATATACGAAAGTTGGTGTTGAAATGCAAAAGTAATATTAATCCCCTTTCAATACAATCCCGGTGAGTAAAAAAGTAGATAAGCCCTAACCTAGCCGCCCTGTCTATAGCCACTTACAAATGAAAAATAGTTGAATATAACTTTCCTGCCATATTCTTTAAATAGAGATTAGACAATCCCTGGTGACTATTTATGAAACTTAATAACACTGCTTTTTGGGTCCGCACTGTCTTTTATTCCATGGAACTATTCAGTTGTCTATTTTGTTATGTCAACATAATATTACTCCACACTTCCATGAATATGATACTTATCAGAGTTACAATCATCATTATTTGTGCCGGTTTAGCCCTAAGACTACTCTCACGTCCTATGATTATGCTTATCTGCAAGCATAAGCATAACAGCAGATTTCAGGATACGGATTACCGCAATAAGTTTATTGCTATCTTCAATCACATCTGTTTCCTGATGATATGCATATCGCTGTTTGTATTAATTAGCTACTGGACACGTATTAGAGTATGGCAAAATTAGAGTTTACAAAAGAGATGATGTAAAAAATAAGAGCTCCTATCATGTTATTTAGACATGCTATAAGTATAATATATAATATCCAAATTTTAATGAATTGTTCCGTATTCTTTTATTTTGCAACTTTATATTGTATTCATAAATTAAGAAATTCAATAATATAATCTTAAATGCAATATGAATTAAACCTTTTTAACAATCAAAGGTCTATTTAATACAGACAGAAGCCATATAATCTCTTATATTATTGAGCTGAAAATTTGTAATCATTATTTTTATAATTGTTAATAGTGTTTTTATGAAAAAATTTTTTGTTTTTTGCTTTTTGTTGAGCAGTTTGTTGATGGCATGTACCTCATCACACCAACCCAATGATCCCACTTCTCCACCCACTTCACAAATCTATGATTTGTATGAGAAAGCTAAAGCAGCAGAAGCGTCACAGTTAGATGCTGCCTATGGTCTTCTATCATCAAAAACACGTACAGGAGACGCTGGTATCTCCGGAAAAGAGTTTATGTCTTATGTGCTATCACTCACAAAGGAACAAGTAGACAGTTTATCGGCTATATATTGCACCGAAGAAATGACCGAAGCGAGACAGAACTTGTACTTTTATACCATTGAGACCCTTACTGACATGACTTCAGTAATGATGTTGAATGTTTATTTTCATTCATTGAGGAGTATATATCAACAGGTGGTAATTCTATTGAAAAATTAACTATTGCTTCTTCCAATAAACCTGAGATTATTTCACTTTGTATGGTTAAGAGTGCCGCTGCTATTGATGTAATTTTTTCTGGCGATGTCACTACAAGAGCTTGGACAGTTACAGATTGCATTCATAGGGCAACTATAGGAGTTGCGGGAGGCATGGCAGTGTCTTCAGTAATGGAAGCTATCACGATGGCTACTTCCGGCATTCCGGGGGTAGATCTAGCTACAGCTTTAATGATGGCAGGGGCAGATTGTTATTTGGCACTAAAAGGGGCACAAGACTTTGAAGATTGCATGAGGCGTGTACCTCCTTCAATTAATTAAACTAAATCCAATAAACAAGATATGCTTTTTACGCTAATCGTAATATGGGGAATTGCACTTGTATGCACTCCATTGACAAGGCTTGTCGGACCAATTGCATGCATGATAAATCCGAAAAGCAAGTTTCAAGATTTGTCATACCGAAATAAAGTTCAAAAAACTTTATTTTACATTTGTCTTGGGATACAGTTTTTCGTATTAATTGTCTTACTCATTATAAAGGCTGGCTTGACTTAATAAAAATAACTTAACTTTAGTGTCCGGCAATAATCGATTATTGCCGGACATTTTTATATTCCGTGTCATTACTCTCAGTGTGGAAATGATCGAACACGAGTTTCCCTTTTGCTTTACCAATACAGGTTTCAAGATCTTCAAGAGATGCCTCACGGATTCTTTTCACGCTTTTAAATTCCTTCATTAACGCCTTTGCTGTGGCTTCCCCTATTCCCTTTATTGAGTCAAGTTCACTTACCACCTGACCTTTTGAACGTCGCAGGCGGTGATGGGTAATGCCGAATCGGTGAGCCTCATCGCGTAGGGCTTGCACCACTTGCAGGCTACGGCTCGTCTTATCGATATAGAGCGGAAGTTGGTCACCCGGGAAATAAATTTCCTCAAGTCTTTTCGCTATGCCGACAAGCGCCACCTCTCCCCTGATTCCCATTTCATCAAAAGCCTCAACTGCTGCACTGAGCTGTCCCTTGCCGCCATCGACCACCACCAACTGTGGCAACGGTTCACCCTCTGCTATCATACGTGAGTAACGACGATGAAGCACTTCCTTCATTGACGCAAAGTCATCAGCACCTACCACTGTCTTTATTATGAAATGACGATAATCCTTTTTTGAGGGCTTCCCATTGCGAAACACCACGCAACTTGCCACAGGATTTGTACCCTGAATATTGGAGTTGTCGAAACATTCTATATGGCGGGGTTGCACATTTAAGCGGAAATCTTTTTTCATCTGCTCCATCAATTTTTCAACACCCTTTTCAGGATCGAGCTTTTCAGCCATCTTCTCCTTGTCAGTCATATACTGCCGCACATTCTTCATGCCCATATCAAGGATCTTTTTCTTATCTCCCCTTTTCGGAATCATAAACGTGACCCCCTCAAACTCCACATCAGGCAGGAACGGAACTATTATGGAAGTAAATTTTCTCTCAAAACGCCGGGAGACCTCCCCTATTGCCATTGACAAAATCTCCTCCGGCGTCTCTGCCAATTTACGTCGGAATTCCATGTTCAGACTCTGCACGACTGCCCCGTGATGAAGGTGCATGAAGTTAACGAATGCAGAGTCGCCGCTTTCATCGTAGGCAAACATGTCGGCATCGCATTCGGCACCTCCCACAACGGTCTTTACATTGTAATTTCTGACAATCTCATACTTCTCTTTGACAAGCTGTGCCTCCTCAAATTTCCAATCATCACTGAGACGTGCCATCTCATCTTTCAGATATTTTTCCAATGTCACAGTCTCCCCATTGAGTATCTGACGCACCTGTGACACATATTTCGCATAGTCTTCAGGATTGATCATGCCACGGCACGCCCCATCGCATTTCTTTATATGATAGTCAAGGCAGAGACGATATTTGCCACGGGCAATACTTTTTTCATCAAGCACATGCTTGCAGCTACGCAACGGATATACATCTCGAATAAGTTGAAGCACCACTTTTGCTGACTGCACGTTGCTGTAGGGTCCGTAATATTTTCCATCAATATCTTTCTCGCGGGTCATGAAAACACGCGGATAAAGTTCCTTTGTGACCACTATCCAAGGATAGGATTTGTCATCTTTGAGCAGCACATTGTAATGTGGCTGATAAGCCTTGATCATAGCATTCTCTAAGTGGAGAGCATCCTCTTCTGTGGCAACCACAATAAAACGCATGTCGATGATATTGCGCACGAGAAGGTTTGTACGCACGGAATCATGACGGCGATTGAAATAAGAAGAGACTCTTCTTTTAAGCCGCTTTGCCTTCCCGACATATATTACTTTTCCGTGCTTATCAAGATACATGTAGACCCCGGGAGCCTCAGGCAGTCCAAGAATTTTCTCACGGAGATGCGCGCCGGGGCGATTATTAAAGATATCGTCACGAGTTCTGTCAGGGATAATCTCAATTTCAAATGCCCCTTCCCTATTTATGTCTCTGCCGGTGTCAGCGAGTAATTCATCAATGGCGTTCTTTACTTCTTCCGGGTTTGCCACGAGTGAGGCTTCCCCCGGTTTAGGAGTTTGGAGCATTGGTATAAATATACTGGGCTTCTGCTGTTGAATGCCGGTATTATCTGTCATAATATTGTCGCTATGGGTTTATGTGTTATGTCCAAGTTTGTAAAGACATGGTTCTGCAATAAACCGTGCCCCTATAATATAACGCAAAAACCTTGCCAATAGACAGTGGTGTTAAATATTACCATTCAAAATTACACCCTAACCTCTTTCGTGTTATTGGAAAAACATAAATTAAAGCTGCTACCTATGTTGTCAAAATCGCACGTATAATATTACGGCATTGGTTCTTGTGTCATTTTCAAAAAAAATCACAATCATGCTCATCTTTTGGTGCATCAAACTAAATTATCAATATAATTAATCTGCATATAACCATACAAGAAAGCCATGCAATATTTTGGAGAATATTGCATGGCTTTCTTGTATGGTTTGGACTCAGTATTTCAACAATGTGGTCACTTCGCAATCAGATGGAAGGACATCCCTCCCATTAAGCGCAGTCAACTCAACTATAAAATTAATATAAATTTTCTTTGGATTCATGCTTTTCACAAGCTCATAACAAGCCCGCATCGTACCCCCTGTTGCCAAAAGGTCATCATGAATCACCACCACGTCATCAGGAGTGATTGCATCACTATGGAGTTCAATCGTATCTACGCCATATTCCTTTGCATACGATTTTTTCACTGTCACCGAAGGAAGTTTACCTGGTTTCCGTGCAGGGACAAAACCGCTTTTCAGCTCGTATGCCAAGATACTTCCTCCGATGAAACCGCGAGATTCTATGCCTATCACTTTTGTTATACCCTTGTCCCTATATAAATCAGAAAGGGCTTTACTCATCACCTGAAGCGCTTCTCCATTTTTAAGCATTGTGGTGAGATCACGAAACATGATGCCTTTTGATGGAAAATCAGGCACATCACGAATAAGCGTTTTCAATTGTTCAAGTTCCATAAATATTATATAATTAGAGTTCACTATTTAAAATAAAAAATCAAAATCTGAAATTAAGAAATAAGAAAACGACCTTGATTTTACCTCATAAATTCCCGATTTCATTGTTCCACGTGGAACAATTTAAGGTTATTTATCTCATTTTTTATAACTTATCATCGATGAAGCAACACAAGCAGGATATTTATATCAGATGGTGAAACTCCCGGTATACGAGATGCCTGCCCTATCGTAGCAGGTCGTATGGCGGTAAGTTTCTGGCGTGCTTCAGTAGAGAGTGCTGTCATTGAGTTATAGTCTAATGCCTCCGGCAATTTTACATACTCCAGACGTTTTGATTTCTCAGCAAGTTCCCTCTCCCGATTAATATAGCCGTCATATTTTATCAAAATTTCAGCAGCCTCCACAATTTCTGCCCGTCGCGAAGCATCAATTCCCATGATACGTTTTCGCAGACGTTCAACAAGCGGAATGAGATTATCAAAATTTAATTGTGGACGTTTCAACAAATCCGACAGACGGACGGAGGAAGTAAGAGGTGATGTCCCTAAGGCTACCAGTTCGGCATTGATCTTCTCCCCCATCTTAACTGTAAAAGAAGAACACCATTCAATAAGGGCATCACGCTGCTCACGCTTGGAAAGCATTGCCTCATGCCGCTCTACTGTAGCAAGACCGATGTGATAACCAATAGGTGTGAGACGCATGTCGGCATCATCTTGGCGGAGTAAGATGCGATATTCAGCACGAGACGTAAACATGCGGTAAGGCTCATCAACACCCTTCGTCACGAGATCATCTATAAGAACTCCAATATATGCCTCGTCTCTACCAAGCACAAGTGACTCCTCCCCTTTTATACTACGCGCAGCGTTTATACCCGCTATTAATCCCTGGGCTGCCGCTTCCTCATAACCGGTAGTGCCGTTGACTTGACCTGCAAAGTACAAACCTGAAATAAGCTTGGTCTGCAGGTCATGGGTAAGCTGAGTCGGGTCAAAATAGTCATACTCTATAGCATACCCTGGACGATAGAAATGGACGTCGCGCAATGCCGGAATCTGCTGGAGCGACTTTAACTGCACATCCCAAGGCAAAGAGCTGGAGAAACCGTTGATGTAATACTCACTACTGTTTTCACCTTCCGGTTCCAAAAATAGTTGATGACTTTCCTTGTCGGCAAAAGTCACAATCTTTGTCTCAATGCTCGGACAATAACGCGGACCGATACTTTTTATCTGACCATTATATAAAGGTGAAAATTCCAGATTGTCGTGCAGGATTTTGTGAGCATTCGGATTTGTATGGACTATGTAACAGCTACGCGGACTAAGAGTGCGTCCTACTCCTGGCATAAATGAGAATTTATGAAAATCACGCTCTGTCAGTTCTACCCGTGCTTCCATGGCAGAATCTGCGGTGAGAATCGCTTCAACCTTGTCATCGCCGTCCTGACGCTCTGCAAGTGAAAAATCTATTGAGCGACCATCAATACGTGCCGGGGTACCGGTCTTCATTCTAAGCACTTCAAACCCGATTCTTCTCAGACGATCTGACAAGCCCTTTGAGGCAGGTTCTGCTATTCGCCCTCCTGCCACCTTAGTGGCACCAAAATGCATAAGACCATTGAGGAAGGTGCCCGCTGTAAGAATAACCTTCTTTGCTGAGAAATGGAACCCGAGAGCAGTAGTTACTCCGGCTATCTGTGTAGGACGGTCATTATCGTCAAATTCAAAGTCAACCACCATATCCTGAAATAGTGAAAGACCCGGAGTCGTTTCAAGAACATGCCGCCATTCACTGATGAACTTCTCACGGTCAGACTGCACTCGCGGAGACCATACTGCGGGACCCTTTGAGCGATTAAGCATTCTAAACTGGATAGCCGTTTTGTCTGCAATTATTCCCATCTGACCTCCAAGCGCATCTATTTCTCTAACTATCTGACCTTTAGCAATACCACCCACAGCAGGATTACAAGACATCTGCGCCACGCGGTTAAGATCGGAAGTAATCAGCAACGTTTCAGCACCGAGCCTTGCGGCTGCAACAGCAGCTTCACAACCGGCATGACCCGCACCAATCACAATTATATCGTAGTCAAATCTCATATTACATTTTGCATTAGTACAAGAGCAGCATTTTCGTTTTCTTCCATTATCTCGCGTTCGCCGGGACCCTTGTCATCAATTCCACACAGATGCAAAACACCATGAGCCATTACTCGCAACAATTCTTGCTCATAAGGCACTTGCAAATCGTCTGCATTGCTTCTGACAGTATCAAGGGAAATAAATATATCACCCCCTATCCTATCGCGGTGAGAATAATCAAAGGTTATTATGTCTGTGTAATAATCATGATGGAGAAATTCACGGTTTACACGCAGTATCTCCTCATCGTCACAGAAAAGGTAGTTAACATTGCCGACACGCCGATTGTGGTTGACAGCCACTTCTCCTAACCAACGACACACACGCTCAAAGTCGAGCGACGGCATCTCAACATTCTTTACATCAAATTCTATCATCCTAAAATTATATTTCAAGCAACCGAAAAACTGAAAACTAAAATATCAATTAAAGTTTTCAAGTGCCGGCTGAAGTTGTCTGCAAAAATACTAAAAAAAATTACAATCCCAAATTATTGACAGTCAAAACTAAAAAACAATTAAAACCAGAGAAATTCTCAATTTTCCAACCTCAGATAGCAGAACTGCCAATACAATCAATAATTAATTGATTATAAATACCTTGCTCAATAATCCAATCAATTTAAACCGCATAAGAATCGAAAAAATAAAAATTCCTTACCCTACCACGATAAAATTTATAACTTCAAAGGTAGTTTCTTCCAACAAAAAATACTTTGAAAGCCTAAAACTCACAATCCAAAAGATTTTCAAAGGTGTAAACACTTACCACTACAATAATACCGAAGATTCAATAACGAAATGTAACAATCCTCTAAATAACACTTCCTCGATTCTCCGGGAAGACCCAACGACCTGGGGGGTAGGATAAATTAATGAAAATGAAAAAAGAATGACAAGCATTGAAGTCGTTGTTTGTCATTCTTTTTTACTATGGATCTTGACAGATATATCTTCTAATATATATTCTAAACTATTTTTTTGTTTTACGAGTAGACTTCTTCGGTGCTGCGTCTTGAGCCTCCATAAGTTTCCTTGCCTCATCGAGAGTCAAGGAAGCGGCATCTGTAGTCTTTGGTATCTTATAATTCACTGCTTTTTTGGCACCCTCCGGTTTATATGCCAAATATGGACCGAATCTTCCATTAAGCACTTCCAAACCAGGCATCTCATCAAAAGTCTTTATCAGCTTGTTTGCCTCCGCCTCACGCTTGGCATTAATCAACTCAATAGCCTCATTAAGAGTGATCCCCTGTGGGGTAAAAGTTTTGGGAATAGACACAAACAGCTTTCCAAACTTCAGATATGGACCGAAACGCCCGATAGCGGCAGTTATAGTTTCCCCATCATACTCACCTACGGTACGTGGAAGATCAAACAGTTTCAACGCTTCCTCAAGAGTTATGGTGGCTACACTCTGGTCAGCCAACAAACTCGCAAACAATGGCTTCTCCTCATCAGCGGCATCACCAATCTGTACCACAGGGCCAAATCTTCCGATCTTGACTGACACCGGCTTCCCATTCTCAGGGTGAGTCCCGAGAACCCTCTCTCCTACTTTGCGCTCCATTCGCATGGAGTTGATCTTCTCAATCTCCGGGTGGAAATCACCATAGAAATCAGAAATCTCATTGCTCCAGCCGAGTTTTCCTTCAGCGATATCGTCAAACTTCTCTTCCACCTTGGCTGTGAAATTATAATCAAGAATATCAGGAAAAAATTCAGTCAAGAATGTGTTGACCACCATACCTACATCAGTAGGCACAAGACGCCCCTTCTCACTGCCCGTATTCTCTGATTGAATTTTCTTAGAGACCTTCCCCTTCTTAAGAGTCAAGACATCAAAGTCACGCTTCTGTCCATCTTTTTCACCACGCTTCACATAGTCGCGTGCTTGAATGGTGGAGATAGTCGGTGCATACGTTGATGGACGCCCGATTCCGAGATCTTCCATCTTCTTCACAAGGGTAGCCTCAGTGTAGCGTGCCGGAGCTTGTGAGAAGCGTTGTGTGGCAGTTATCTCGTCAGCTACAAGCATGTCTCCAACTTCCATTACCGGGAGTTCGGTAAACTCCTTCTCCATGGCATTCTCAGTCTTCCACACACTCAGAAATCCATCGAATTTCACTACTTCACCTTCAGCCTTGAATATTTCCGGAGAAGTGGACACTGATATATCCACATTTGTTTTCTCAATCTCAGCATCAGCCATCTGAGAAGCCACCGTACGACGCCAAATAAGGTCATATAGCTTCTGTTCCTGCGGAGTGCCGTCAATAGTACGATTGGATATATAAGTAGGTCTGATAGCCTCATGAGCCTCCTGAGCACCTTTTGAATTGGTATGGTAGTAGCGCACTTTCAAATATCTTTCACCAAGCAATCCTTTCACCTTGTCGGCAATATCATGCAAGGCAAGGTCAGAAAGATTAGTAGAGTCAGTTCGCATATAAGTGATTTTACCCTCCTCATACAATCTCTGCGCAACCATCATTGTCTGATTGACAGAAAAACCCAATTTACGTGAGCCTTCTTGTTGTAACGTGGAAGTAGTAAATGGGGGGAAAGGAGAACGTTTCAGCGGTTTTACAGCTACATCACTTACCTTAAACTGTGCTTTTGCACACGATTTCAGGAAACTCCTTGCTTCTTCTTCATCACTAAGCCTACGCGAAAGTTCAGCCTTTACCGGTTGTTCGGCATTACTAAATGAGAACAAGCCATTGACACGGAAATATGGTTCCGGATTAAAATCCATTATCTCCTTCTCACGCTCGCAGATAAGCCTTACTGCCACACTCTGCACCCTTCCGGCAGAAAGAGAAGGCTTAATCTTCTTCCAAAGCACAGGGCTTAGCTCAAACCCCACAATTCGGTCGAGCACACGGCGTGCCTGCTGCGCATTCACACGGTCAATATCAATTGTACGCGGATTTTCGATAGCATTAAGAATAGCGGGCTTGGTTATTTCGTGAAATACGATTCTCTTCGTTGTGGCAGGATCAAGCTTAAGCACTTCCGCGAGGTGCCAAGCTATTGCTTCCCCCTCACGGTCTTCATCAGAAGCAAGCCATACGGCATCTGCTTCCTTGGCAGCCTTCCGAAGTTTCTTAACAAGCTCTTTCTTATCGTCAGGAATTTCGTATTCCGGAGTGAATCCATTTTCAATATCAATGCTTAGTCCGTGTTTCTGAAGGTCGCGGATATGCCCGTAACTCGACATTACAGTGAAGTCTTTGCCGAGGAATTTTTCTATGGTCTTCGCTTTAGCGGGAGATTCGACTATTACCAGATTTTTCATCTTGATTTGGTTTTGTGCGCCTGAATTGATAAAACAAATACGAAATCCGCGGGATTTATTCAGCCCCGTAGTTTATAACGTGAGCGCAAAATTAACACTTTTTTTCATTAACAAATAATTAAGGTGATAAGTTTTTTTAATTTAGCCATAGCATTAAGTTTAAGATCTGTTAAAAACCTCCTACCATCTGGAATAGGCTATACATAATTTTGAGATTTCGAGTTTTTTTTGTAATTTTGTAGCAAATTAGGGCTTGTGTGCAAGTTCCTGAATGATAATTAGGAAATAATTGATTCACAAATAGATATGGCAGAAGATATAGAACTGCAAGAAAACCGGGCTAAAGACTATGTAGCTGATAATATTCAGGTGCTCGAGGGTCTGGAGGCTGTGCGTAAACGTCCGGCAATGTACATTGGAGACATTTCAGCACGAGGACTTCATCATCTTGTATATGAGGTGGTTGACAACTCAATCGACGAGGCTCTCGCCGGATTCGCCAACCATATTGATGTCACAATAAATAGTGACAATTCAATAAAGGTGGTTGACAACGGGCGAGGCATACCTGTAGATATGCACGAGAAAATGCATAAGCCTGCCCTCGAGGTGGTGCTGACGGTGCTACATGCCGGCGGTAAATTTGATAAGGGATCTTACAAAGTGTCGGGTGGTCTTCACGGTGTGGGTGTAAGTTGCGTTAATGCGCTCAGTGACTATTTGCGCGCAGAGATTCACCGCGACGGCAAAATACACATGCAGGAATATTCCTTTGGCAAACCAACTTGTGACCTAACTGTAATAGGAGAGACCGATCACACAGGCACAACCATAATATTCCATCCGGACGCCTCTATCTTCACAGAGACGGTTTATGACTACGAGACACTCGCAAGCCGTCTCCGCGACCTTGCATTCCTTAATGCAGGAATCACTTTGACACTCACCGATGAGCGTGATATGAACGATAAGGGGGAATACCGCAAAGATGTCTTTCACAGTGACGAGGGTCTGAAGCAATTTGTGCGCTATATCGATCAGGGGAAGGAATCGCTTATCAATGATATCATACACCTCAACACCGTGAAGAATGATGTGCCTGTGGAAGTGGCATTTACCTACAATACATCGTTTAGCGAGAGCATATTCTCATACGTCAATAATATCAACACTATTGAAGGAGGCACACATCTTACAGGTTTCCGCCGTGGACTCACAGTTACTCTTAAGAAGTATGCTGAGGAAAATAAGCTTCTTGATAAACTCAAAATAGAACTTTCAAAAGAGGACTTCCTTAATGGACTTACAGCCGTGGTGTCGGTTAAGGTAGCTGAACCACAGTTTGAAGGACAGACAAAGACCAAATTAGGCAATAATGAAGTTGCAGGCGTGGTACAGGTAGCCGTCAGTGAAGCTCTCCGCAACTTCCTTGAGGAAAATCCAAAACAGGCAAAGATTATCGTAGACAAGGTTGTACTTGCTGCCCAGGCGCGTCAGGCTGCCTATAATGCCCGTATGAAAGTGCAGCGTAAGTCTCCCCTTTCCGGAGCCGGGCTTCCCGGTAAACTTGCCGACTGCAAGAGCCGTGATGCTGCTGCCTGTGAAATATTCCTTGTCGAGGGTGACTCTGCAGGCGGTTCTGCAAAACAGGGCAGAAATCCCAACTATCAGGCAATCCTTCCATTGCGAGGTAAGATCCTAAATGTGGAGAAGGCACTTGATCATAAGGTATTTGAAAGCGAAGAAATTGTTAATATGTTTAAGGCATTGGGTGTAACCGTAGGCACTGAGGAAGATTCCAATGAGCCTAATATGAGCAAACTCCGCTATCACAAGATAATCATCATGACAGATGCTGATGTTGATGGCGCTCATATTGCTACCCTGCTGATGACTTTCTTCTTCCGCAAAATACGGCCTATAATTGAGAATGGTTATCTTTATATCGCCACTCCCCCACTCTATAAGTGTTCCACAAAGAATAAAAAGACTCAGGAATATGCTTGGGATGACCACCAAGTGCAGCGTTTTGTAGACACTTATTGCGACGGCAACCGCGACCGCATGGTGCTCCAGCGTTACAAGGGTCTTGGAGAGATGAATCCTGAGCAGCTGTGGGAAACAACCATGGATCCTGAAAACCGTATGCTCAAGCAAGTCACTCTTACCAATGCCTCTGAAGCAGACCGCACATTCTCTATCCTCATGGGAGAAGAAGTAGGACCGCGCCGCGAATTTATCGAGGCACATGCCACCTACGCCAATATCGACGCGTAAACCAAGATTTTATCTTCTCGCGTAAAATAAAACAACCGGTAATTGTTTAAATAAACAATTACCGGTTGTTTTATAATTTACAATACTTCGGTTATTTTTTGAGATTTTGTTAACGGCTCCGAGGAGCCAAGTATTTAATCCGTTAAAAATCTGATGTTTAGCATGAAAATTTAATACTAAAAATTTGGTCAAGTCGCTGAATTTCGGTAATTTTATGGTATCTCACCACACATAAAACCATGCTGATTTTCGAACTACTTGACCAATATGAGGGCATCTGCCGGAGAGCTTTCTTCGGCTGCGCTACAAAGTTAAACAAAACTTTCAAGATAAACATCATCGAGATACTGATTTTAATCATGTGCATACCGCGAAAGATAAATTTTCTTCAGCTCGGGCGTTACGGTCGACGTGGTGAACAGCGATATCGTCAGACTTTCCGTAAGGATTTCGACTGGCTGTGCTTCAACATGAACCTGGCTGCCGACCGTTTCCAGTATGGCTTGAGGCGACTGGCTATCGCCATCGATCCGAGCTATATCTCCAAAGCGGGCAAAAAGACAGACCACATAGGTCGGTTCTGGTCAGGCTGCGCCTCGGCTGTGAAGCATGGTCTTGAGATACTTGGTATCGCCGTGGTCGATGCTGACATAAAGGACGCGATGATGCTCCGTGCCGTGCAGACTCTAAACGCGGCTGAACTTGAAGAAAAGGATATGACTCTCAGTCAGTGGTATCTTTCTGTATTGAAGAAGTACAGAACTGATTTGCTGAAAATCACTCCATTACTTGTGGCCGATGCCGCTTTCTCCGTGCTGCCGTTTGTCGAGGGACTGAAAGAGATTGGATTCTCCCTGATAAGCCGTCTACGTTCCAACGCTGTGCTGTATTATGTCTACCAAGGTCCGAAGACACGTAAGAGGGGGCGGCCTAAAACCAAAGACGGTAAAATAGACTTCTCCAATCCTGACAAAAGCAGAATGACACAACTTGACATCGCTCCCGAGGATGGCGAAGCATTTGAACTTGTCGCATGGTGTAAGTCTCTAAAACAGAAAATACGGTTGGTAATCCATTATCTGCCCGGAGGCGGACACCGACTGTATTTCGCAACCGATACCTCTGTCTGTGGCAAAGATGTCTATGACATTTACCGGACAAGGTTCCAGATTGAGTTCTGTTTCCGTGACGGACATCAGTTCACGGGACTGCTCGACTGTCAGGCGCGAAAAGGCTTTGGATTTTGCATACAACGCTTCGCTTGCGGCCGTCAACATAACCAAGGTGCTCAGGAAGCAGACGAAGATGCCTTTTTCTATTGGTCAAATTAAGTCTCTGATGGTCAACGCTCATTTCATAAAAAGATTTTTTGACCTGAGCGGAATTGATCCGAACAAGACTTTAAATGCTAAACTTATCAAAGAACTCTTTGGCTTGACGGCTGATGCCGCTTAGCCTATGAATATTTTTTTAACGAACTATTGTAATTTAGGCAAACCAACTTATTTGCTTGCCTGGATATCAGTCGGAGCTTCCAATTCTTGAAACACGAGCAAGGGATCAATTGCCAGACCATTCTTACGGACTTCAAAATGAAGATGAGGACCCGTAGAATTGCCTGAGTTGCCTCCAAGGGCTATTTCGTCACCGGCATCTACACTCTGTCCTAAAGTGGCTGTAACGCTGCTCAAATGGGCATAGCGGGTCTCTATGCCACCACTGTGTACAACTATAATGAAATGCCCATACCCCCCAGGCTCATAACCGATGCGCCCTACCACCCCCGGTAAGGCTGCCACTACTGCGTCTCCTATTTTAAGAGCTATATCAATCCCCTTGTGCATACGATGGAACTTCTCCCTATAACCATAGTGGGAAGTTATTTTCCCACGTATCGGATGACAGAAGTCTGAGAGGTCATAAACCGGCAACACACCGTCAAAAGTCGACGAGGTATAAGACTTTCCATCAGCCCCCCATTTCCCGGTAGCATAAAAATCTGCTGATTCGTATGCATTAGTCAGGAAATTAAGAGCACTCAATGAACATAATTCTGTTAGCACGCCATCAATTCCCGAAGTAAATGAGGTTTCCTGCTCCTCTTCATGTTCATGCCAGATTATGACCTTATCATGTGGTGTATCTTCAGGCCAAATCACACTGTCATTGGTAACCGTGTTTCCACTGACCGACCTTATCAGACCAGTCAAAAAATTCTCATTATCATTATTATGAGCTGAAGCCTCGGCACAAACCGAGGCTCCGACTGAAATGATAGATATTATCTGCAATCTCCTTAAATTCATCAAAACTGAAAATCAATTACTCTACTTATTATTGTCGTTTGCAATCTGAGCGGATTTTACCTTATATTCCTCAAGCATTGGAGAAAGGAAAAGAATCCAGGCTGCACAAGCCACAAAGGCAAGGAACGTGAATCCGATCAAAATAAGTGCCTTTCTCGGAGCAGAGGGGTTAATTGGCACTGTAGGCGGATTGACAATTGTATAGACAGGAGTAGTTTCCTGCACTTTTGCCTGATATTTCTGTACCTGCTGGGCAGTCTGATTATATAAGCCAAATGCAAGAGATGCCTCATTCTGAAGTCGTTCACTCACAGTCTGGGCAGAACGGAAAGCCAGACCTTGATTGCGGTCAAGATAATCAGCATAAGCTTGCTGTGCCTTATAGTAGTCTGCACGTGCCTGCTCATTAAGCGCTTCAGCATAAGCAAGGTCTTTACGAGCCTTATTGGTACGATAATCAGTAATATACTCACTCAGGTGTGCCACAACGGTGTCTGCGAGTTCTGCTGACACGAGTGGATCCTGCATCTTCACGTTAATTGTGATGACATTAGTCTTTTGATCAACGCTTGCAGTGACACGTTCTGTGAGAGTCTTTACAAGTTTATCTTCCTGCTTGGTCAGGCGGAAATTGTCTATCTTATGGTTAGGATCCTCTTCTTCATCTTTTGAAGTGACAAGACCTATAATCTTACCCGGGAGTCCTAAAATGAAACTCCACCAAGGTGATTTGGTCTCATCTTCAAGATACTGAGCAACCGTAAACTTCTCACCATCTTTATTAGTTGTTACAACCACGTCAAACAGACTGGTTGCAAATGGCACCGAACTAACCACATCTGGATAAAGCTGCGGATAAACTGCATCAGCACCGGCTGATGCACCTGTTGAAAGACCTGCCATTGAAGCCAAGGCACCGAGATTACCGGCACTTGACTTCGAATCTGAAATTTCCGGAGCAAGCTTAACAGTTGTGGTATATTCACGCGGAATGCTGAATGCAATTATCAATCCAAGTATTGCCCCACAGACACACCATATTATGATTTTTTTACGCTGTGCCCATAACTTACTCGCAAGCTCAAGAAGATCAATCTCCTTTTCATCACTGTCTTGCTGTCTGAAATCCTGTTCTTGCTGCATAATTTACTTCTTGAAGATGTTAGTAATAGTAGCGGCAAGGGCTGCTACAGAAGAGAAGCTGGTGGCGAGAGCCATGACTCTGGTCCAGTCAGTGCCATCAGAGGCTGGTTTAGAGGGGACAATTATCTGGCTACCCGGCTCAATCGGAGTATTATTTTTCATACGCGCCACGCTGCCATTAGCATATACGATAAAGGCTTTTCCTTTTTTGGCACGCTGTCCATATCCACCCGCCTGATCAATATAATATTTGAGCTTCTGACCTGGAACATAGATGACGGTATTAGGAAGCATGACATCACCTGAAATCTTAACCGTACTTTGTTCCTCCGGAACAAAAAGCTGATCACCTGCTTTTACAACAAGGTCATAGCTGCTACCCGGATACATGAGGGCTTTCTCCAAGTCAATACCTACATTATAAGTACGTGCTACCTCAATCTTACTTAAAGCAATTGAGTCTGAGCCATCGGTAGTTGTATTGTTTGACATTGCAAGGCGAAGAGTCTCACGTCTTGCCTCATATTCATCCTCAGTAAGTTGCCGCTCAAGATGTGCGCCTTTAACATAGGCTCCCTCAAGAATACCACCGGCGCGACGAACTATGTCAGACAATCTCTCGTTACGCTTTTCAAGGGTATATTGTCCTGCGAAAAGCACTTCACCTCCAATTGACATAAATTTTTGTACTTCATATCCCGGACTCGTGCGCACAGTGACATAGTCGTATGGCTGGAGCACGAAACCTTGGTTATTATTTGCTCCGACAGCAATACCATTTTCAATAGACACGGTGTAGATAGAGGCAAGCTTTTGGGTCTCTGTTTCTGAGTCGGGATCAACTACACGACGAGATACGTCTACACGTATGGTGGAGGCACCCTGGAGAAGACCTCCTGCCTGAAGGATAAGATCCTCCACAGTAGTGTTTTCTGCATAGGGATAAACACCCGGACGCGCTACCTGTCCGGCAATTGTCAAACTACCACGGTCTTCAATTTCATGGAGACTGGAAATTACAAGTAAGTCATTACGCTTAAGCTCAACATCAGGCACTTTCCCCTCCATAATGTCTTTTAGGTCAAGAGCCATAATCTGTAATTGTAGTTCCGGACCCTCACGGTAAAGAAGCACACGGTCAGTGTAAGCATCGTCAGTTAGTCCGTCAGCCTTGCGCACCAAATCACCCACTGTTTTGAGATCTCTATTGATTGCAAACATACCGGGACGATAGACAGAGCCTTTAACCTCAACACGATTGGCATAACGGTCAAGAATTGTACCCACGGTGATTACGTCACCGTCTTTCAAGCGATATGATGCAAACTCTCCTCGGTCAATATTGTAAAGTTCGTTTTCCGTACCTGCCTGGCGAGCAAGACGCACCATTCCGGAATAAGCATCACCGGTAAACCCGCCGGCATATTCAAGAAGGGTCTGGATTGACTCATTAGGTTTGATTTCATAATACATCGGACGTTTCACGTTTCCATCAATGCTTACAAGTTGCTCATAAGGGGGAACGATTATCACATCACCTTCCTGCAGACGAATATTTCCATCGGTCTTTCCTTTGAAAAGATAGTCATAAATATCAACACCTGCAATCTTTTTACCGTTACGAAGCACCTGAATATTACGCAATGTACCTATATCATTTATACCGCCGGCACGATAAAGGGCGTGGAACACAGATGAGAACGGTGACATACGGAAGGTTCCCGGAGTGTCAACCTCACCCATAATGTCAACCTGAATTGTACGAATCTGTCCCAAAGTGACTTGAATGTCGGTTTCAGCATCGTCCATTCCGGCATATTTACGGGAGAAAGCACTCTTTATATGTTTATTAGCATCACTGATTGTCATTCCATTAAGATAAACCGGACCAATCTGTGAAATCATGATACTTCCTTCCGGAGAAATAGTCTGGCGCAGATGGTCTTCAGATGTACCCCAGATGTCAATTATCACCTCGTCGCCGGGACCGAGACGGTAGTTCTGAGGAGTGGCAAGATTGTCGCTTGGTTCAAAGGTAAGACCACGTGAATTAAACACACTGTGACCATAAATCTGGCGTGCAGATACAGCGCCATCCCATCCCTCATTGAGTTGGCGGTCAATTTCTACCATTTTATCAGAGGCAAGGTCAGTCGTGACATCATGCCTTCTTTCTTCATTAGCTACATTGGCACCTCTCGCTGATGGGTCCGTAACGTTACCCTCGCTAATTTCACCTCCCTCTATCTGAGCTTTAATTCTCTGAGCCTGTTCGGGGGTGACTCCTTTTGCAAGTAACTCTTTTCCGATCTGCTGCTCTGATTTTCCGGCAGCCGTCTGCTGTTTGATGTAATCGATCACCTGCTGGTCGGTCAAGGCGAAAGCCGACAATGTGCAAAACATGAGCAGGGATGCTACAAAGCGCCTAATTTTCATATAAAAGTTGTTAATTACGTAATTATTCCATGTTGTTAAGTAAACAGGCACAAATTACGAAGTTACTTTATGCCCGGCATAGGCAGGTAATCACGTCTGAATCCTCCTATTCAGGTGCAAAGTTAATAAAAAAGAGGGTGTAAACCAAACAAAAAAATGAGTAATCTTAAAATAGAAAAAGGCTGACTCACGTCAGCCATGTTTCCTTCAATTAAAACAACAATAACAACTTTTTCAGAACGCTTATAGCAGTATATCTTTTCAACCTCGTATGAGATTTTTTACTCTGTTTTTATCTTGTGAATAGCTTTATCAGCCCTTTCACGTTATTATAACATCACAACTATTGGAATGGTTTGCTCCAAGCAAATATTTTTTCATTTTTTATTATCCCATCATGTCCATATAGACTTCAAGGGCTGCCTCTATGTCTTTAGACACGGGCACACAGTCAATTTCAGGTACACCGGGTTGCCTCAGCAATGTAAAGTTGGGACACCCTGCCACAGAGTTTTTCTTATCATGAGCCATCAAATCAATAAGAGTAGGGATATCCTCGCATCGTATGCCTGCAGATGGGTAAAATTGCTTTAATACTGTATTGGCATATCTATGTATCTCATTTGATTCCAAGCCCATGGTCATGTGACTCAAAATTAATTCTACAAGTATTCCGTGAGCAACTGCCTCACCATGTGCCAAAGGAGTACCCTTTCTGAAAGACAGGCTTTCAAAAGCGTGACCTGCAGTGTGCCCGAAATTCAGAATCTTTCTCAATCCTTTTTCTTCCGGGTCACGATTGACCACATCTTCCTTTATTAACACACAACGCTGCATAACCTCTTCAAGGTGTCCATAGTCATTCAATATGCCCTCCACATCAAGCAGCTTGTTATACAACACTTCATCAGCAATAAGCCCTGTCTTAAGCATCTCTGCGTATCCTGACATAATTTCCTTATCTGATAAAGTTCTCAACGGCAACGAAGAGATTATTACTTCCGAATGTTGATGAAAAGCTCCAATCTCATTTTTCAATCCATTGTAATTTATGCCCGTCTTACCCCCGGTGGCAGCATCAACAGCTCCAAGAAGTGTGGTAGGGACATTTATAAATCGTATGCCACGTTTAAACGTAGCGGCTGCAAATCCTCCGATATCCGTCACCAAGCCTCCACCGATATTAACCACAATACTTTTACGAGTGGCACCGACAGCCTCAAGAGCGTCCCATATCTGCATCACCGACTTGAGATTCTTATGTTGCTCACCCGGGGAAAGGACAACCTTATTCCCCTGCTCTATCACTTCAGAATGTTTGAATAATGACATCACTGCCTTATCTACATTGGCATCAGTGACCACAGTCATTGTAGCGGGATTAAATTTAGCCACACATTTGTCAAGGCGAGATACCAATACGCCTGGCAATTCTCTGTCAAGCCATTCTGCAAATTCCTTCATTGAAGAAAAAATCATGTCGGCACCCTCCTTCTCAAACTCTTCACGAGGTATTGGACCCGTAGTCACAGCTATGGTGAAGAAACCGGCAGCCTTACCTGCCCTGACACCCAAAGGTGCATTCTCAACCACTATTACCTCCGATGAGTCGGCATTTACTATACCTGCACCTTTCTGATATGGTTCAGGATCGGGTTTACCATGTGCTACATCTAAGGCAGTGACACGCTTACCTTTTTGAAAAGCACCCGGATAGTCACGATTAAGGCTATTGAGGAGGCTACTTTGTGCAGAACCGGTCACCAGGACTCGGTCAATGCCTCTTTCCATAAATGTTTTCAGCATTAAGTCTGCTCCGGGCATAGGTTGTTTCTGACCGGAATTGACAAATAACTCTGCCTTACGTGCATATAGTTGTTTTTTCTCTTCTGGCGTGGCATCTCGCCCACACTCGCGTTGAATTATCAGATTGATGGTGTCTCCACCGGTCATGCCTTCGTATAGGAAGAACTCTTCCGGCACGGTGTCGATTCCAATTTCTGAAAACATACGGTGCCATGCCTTCGCATGATGGGGCATGGAGTCATAAAGCACGCCGTCCATGTCTATGAGGGCGGCGCGCAGATTTTTGGGGAAATTGATAGGTCTCATGTCTAATCAACGTTTAAAGCCTGGTGTTGATTATTTTCAGCATCATATTTTGCAGCAATTTCAACAAAGAGCTGCCAGCCATGTTTCAATTGGCGCATAATATTGACATCAACATTATCTGAAAGATTGGCAGCAATATCCCGTTCCCTGCTGTCATTTATTCCGGCACCACCGAAACGTATGCCGGGATGACGCCAATTACCTACAAGATTCACTCCGAAAGGCATGTGAAGTGGTGAACGATGCAACCCCAAATGGTAATACATTTCACCTTGAAGATTATTTACCCCTGCTACTCCGAGTTTATAGGGTCCGCATTCTATCATAAACGGATCAAGTTGCAGCATATTGTCGTGGAAGGAACCATGAATATCCAGATTATTAACTGTTAGAGCAGAATCACCCTTAATTAGCATCAAGTCAGTGATTGTCTTTATCTTTCCCTCTTTTTTGAAAGCCATCTCAGAGGCATGAAGATTTACATTGGCATGCATTGAGGGAGCATTGACAAACATACTTGGAAACATCAGTGCCTTTCCTTCAATATCGGCAGACAGTTTTCCTGAAAGATTCTCCATTTCCGGTGCAGATGCCGTGACCTGCGGGAAAGTCTTGAAAAAATTATTTATGTCAAAATCGTTGACTCCTACATTCAGCTTCATGAAAATGTCATTTAGATCAGCCGTGGAGTAGGTCCAGTC
The DNA here is from genome assembly GCA_014802265.1 of Bacteroides sp. Classification (GTDB taxonomy): domain Bacteria; phylum Bacteroidota; class Bacteroidia; order Bacteroidales; family Muribaculaceae; genus Lepagella. Next base: position 49,304 of record JAAVCP010000020.1, read on the forward strand.
AATTGCCACATTTCCAAATCCTGAGCCAATTGAAAGATTTCCAAGAGTGGCAACCCCATCATGAAGAGAAATTGTAGTTGAAAGTGGAGAAAACTGCCACTCCATATATTCTGCCCTGTCAGAATGCAGATGTATATTGGCGTAGAGGTTACGGGGAATCAATACGCATAGTGAATCCGCCGCAGTATATTCACCGAGCGGTGCCACATGATAGTTGGCAGGTTTCCCTGTCAGTAAAGCCTGTCCGTCATAATAATTACCTGCCAATCTGTTAATATCCACATCCTTGAACTTAGCTTCCATGTCTATCTTCAAAGGCACCGGAGATGATGACATTAGGAAGCCTCTCAGTCCATTCACATTTCCTGTCAGATCAGCGTCTGCCCCTCTGGTAGAAATATGCATCTTGTTCACAGACAGTTTGTCAAGATCCGTTGACAAACTTACGTCTGACAACTCATTGCGGGCAGGATAACCATCAGCATATAAAATTGCATCTTTTATTTTTACATCAGCATTGAGATTGACCAGACTGAAAACAGTCTGAAGCATCGAAGGTATAGAGGCAGTAAGATAGAGAGGTGTGTGAGTTACACGGTGTGTAAGAATTGAATCATCTGTGGAAGCGGGGGTGGTAGAGTAATTTATGGTAGGAGACCAAGGAATATTGCGCATCGATGCTACCATATTTATACCTATTCCGGCTGAGTTAAATCTCATCCCCGGTGACAGTACATCCAATTTATCAGCAGCAAGATTAATCTTTCCACCGAGAGTGGGACTTGCCACTGTGCCTTTTGCCCCGAATTGACCATTAAAAGAAAAATTATTAAAAGCTACGGCAGTTGTGTCTGTTCCTACATTTAATTTACCATTTTGTGAAGCTACTGCCAGATTTAATTTAGACTCACCGAGTCCTGCTGTTGACAACATAGGCATCGTGCCATTGAGCTTAACAGACAAAGCTTGCAGATCACCTGTTAGCTTTGATACAGCGTCATTAATTTTAAGAGAAGAGACCTTAAAATCACCCACAAAATTTACGTCCTTCAGCTGTTTTTCTTTTAGTCCTGACAGCCTGCAAGTCACGGAACTTCCACCCTCAAGCTTACCGGATATTTGCAGCCTGTTGTCAATAATAAATTGGCTTGCTGCTTTACTTAGGTCTGCATTACATTTTACGTCCATATCAAGAAGTGGGTCACCCGACATCAAATCTGATATTTTGCCCGACATATCAAAGGCAATTCCGTCAGTATAACCCTTCGCCAACTGAATAAGTATTGCTGATCGTTCTACATTGCGTGGATCTATGTTGAGTTCTGTCTGAAGCATAACGTCTCGTAGGTTAAGATGATTTTTGGCATCAAGTGGATAGTCAACCTGTGCGGCAGGGATATCAACTGACAGAGTGAAGGGTGGAAGTTGAGAAGATGTAGTTATTGCTGACGGCACCTCGTATGGTGAATCAAGAGTCAGTTTTGCAAATACGGGTAGCATACCTGTAATTCCTCTAAGTTTGCTTTCTTCCGGGAAAACAAAATAGCCGGTCATAGCCAAGAGGTCGCTGCAAGAGAGATCGAGATTACATTTCCCTATCACAATCTTTTTGCCTTCAGCAATCACACTGATATCAGATATTGTCTTAAGATCAGCCATGTCTACTTTACAGTCTGTCACTGTCATGGTCAACGGAGAAAAGCCTAATGCAACATTTCCGTTTAACTTAATCGGAAGCGTATTAATTGTGGAGATTTCGGGAGAATGCAGATCAATATTCCCATCTAAACCAAACACATAATTATCCTTCTTATCTTTAATGCCTTCTAATCGGGCTTTATCCACAGAAGCCTCACATTTCATATCAGACGCTATATCAACCCAGTTGACCTTTACGGGTCCAACAATGTTGACGGTGTTAAAAGCAATATGGGGAACTTTTAAACCTCCCTTCAATTTAGGAAAGATCTTAAAATTATTTACTGAGTCATTTACCTGAACAAGATTACATGAGGTATTGATTATCTCTATATCTTTCAGCTCAATATCTCCTTTAAGTGCTTTAAATACATTTATTGCGCCTTTTATTCCTCCCATTGTAAGAAGTTGCTTGCTATTGGAAGGAAGAGTTGACATCACTTTCGCAGGTACATCATCAAGTGTTCTGGAATCTATCTCAATAGAGTCAACAGCGACACGCAAATTTGGGAATGACGACCAAAGTGTATAGTCTATCCTGCCGACACGTACATCTGCCTCTAAATTCTTACTTGCTTCCTCACTGATGATATGTTTTAATCTGTCAGGAGTCAGATATAATGACACTCCGATCAATAAAATTACTATCACTCCGACAAGGCTCCCTGCAATTATACCAATGACTTGCAACGGATCTCGTTGTGAAAATCTCTTGTTATCTTTTATTTGGTCTGAGTTTCCAGAATGTTTTCCCTGTGTGTTTTCCATAGCTTAAAAAGTATAAAAATCATCGAATAGTTTACCTTTATAACAAGCCTATAAGCTAAAAGATGTGTATTAACGATAAAAAATATTAAAAATAAACTCCCCTATTCCTATCTGCGAAGAAGAGAGTGTATCAAAATCGATATCCCCATTATCCTATCTCTCTTGAATATAGTCTCACTCTGTATTATAGTTCCATCTTTGGTAGTGGGGCAGTGAACCCGTGGGTTCACTCACAGACCCAAAAGTAAAGAGGAGGTATTAAAAATACCTCCTCTTAGGTCTTAACTGTCAAAGATAAATAACTTCAGGGAATTATGATCTTGGAAATAGATCGGCTGCCATTTCCCATAGTGGTAACCTTAATGAACATGCCCCCGGCAGGATTGAAAATACGACGACCATTCATGTCATAATAATCAGTATTGACAACTTCCTCATTTTGAATCTCATTGACACCGGAGTCATATCTTTGTACCGGCACCTTATTGGAATTGACAACCCCACCATTTTCGTCAAGAAGAATAATGACAGCATACAGATCTTTGGCATTGGCAAATAGATCGTAGTCGGATAGGCTCATACCATCATCTTTCCCAAAACAAAATTCATTATTGTAGACCGTATTCCTGACAACATTCTCAATAAGGCTACTTTCTTCACCCATTAGATTCGAACCGGCAGCAAAAACATCATCATAGACAAGACCAAAAACCACATTGTTTCCGTTACAGAATTTTTCCATCTCCGGCACATAGCCTGTTGCATCAACACCGCTATAATAGTTGGTCTGCCCCCAACTCTCGTCATAAAGACCATTGGCTATTATAGCATAAGCCACTTTATAAGAGCCCTCCGCTGATCGAATGAATGAGATATCTGACGTGACAATTATGGTTCCATCCTCTGTCTCCTGAGTTAAACCATTTACAACTGCAGGTGTAAACTCATCACAGAGAGACTGCCAAAACGTGTTGATGCCGAAATAGCTGCTTGTATCATCTCCGAAATAGGCATCAACATTGTGCACACGATCCATCACTGCCGCAGGAAGACCGTCCACGCGACTGGGGAAACTGTTAGTGGCTTGCAACACATCACCACTATGATAAGAGATTGCCACGAATTCATCAGGATGGAGGGTGTTCATACGCTCAAGTCCTGCAAACCCACGAGGGCAATAGCCACACCAGAATCCGGTGTATTCCTCCATAAGCGGTTTGTGGATCGGTTTTTCATTGAGCACTACAAGTGTACCACTTGCTGAGTTCATTACGTCATGGTTATCAACACCATTAACTTCTGTAATCTTCAGGCTAATGAGATATTCGTCAAGAACATCAGGAGCCACAAACGGTAAATCTACAGTCATTGTCTGACCAAAATAAAGACTCACAGGTTCCGGGAATTCATAATTCAGTTTACCTGAATCATTCATGCCTGACACTTCATACGAAATATTGGAGATAGGATCCGAACCATGGTTTATGAGGGTAGCCCTTATATTTGTCATTTGTCCCGGATCAGCCGTCAAGTCTTTTACCGATACAACTCCCAACGCGTTAGCCTGAAAATCGCCTTCAAGGGTCACAGTTATGGCAGATGAATATCCCATGGATGAAGCGTATGACTTCCATTTGAGATATGTGCGATTTGTGTGCATATACAGACCATCCTCAACAGGAGCTCCTGCCACAATCACAGGTTTTGTGGTGACATCATCCTTCTTATCTACCGAGAAAGTATACCCCACATATACGCCACCATCTGGTATTTCAATCATCTGTGGGAACGTCACACTGATATTCCCATCATCACATACAGTTTCTACAGAGATAATGTCGGGTTTGTTGATCTTATTTTCAAGGACCAACTCTTTTGAAACCCACACTGAAATATTGGAAATATTATCGGAATTCACAAAGGGTACACTAAATGACTTAATTTTTGCACCTGCGAGTGAGGAGTCAGACAGACGGATTGCGATATCGTAAGTCTCGTCCTTGGCTGTGCCTATCTGCTCAAAATTCCTATTTCCATAAGTATAAGAGAAATCTACTTCTGAAGCATTAACCTTCAGGCATATAAATGTCTGAACAAATAACAGGGAAAATGATAAAAACTTGGATATTGACATAATATGTTTATTTGTTAATGTCAGCCCTCCATCTTAATCTATAGACAGAGGACTGACATTCATTTTAATAACTAAGATGATCTCTTACCTGTCAATTATTTTTTCCAAACCTTACAACTTTTAGAAGTGCCGTCAGTATATCTGATGATCTTCACGAATAGACCATCAGAAGGAGCAGCAATCTTCACTCCCTGCAGGTTATAGTATTCAACGCTTGACACTTCTTTTACGGCATCCACCTGCATTACACCACTCGAGTCAGGTACTGTTGTGACTTCACCTGTGTTTATATTACTGATAACCATATCAGAAGCATACGTCTCACCATCTACGACATTGTATAACTTCAATCCTACAGTATCAAAATCAGTGAACCATATATTCATGTAATGCGTGGCACCATTATAAGAGAAACTGTTATTAGCCATGAAAGTGTAGGGAATTTGTGACATGGGTTCCTCAAGGGGATATTCCTCACTTGGCTCAAAAGTCCATAAGTCATTATCGATATAGACTTCATAATACATATTCTCTTCGTCAAGAAGTTCATTTTCCTTATTCACATTAGGAAGTATGAACTGATATTGGTCATAACCAAAATATTCGAAGTATTTGAAATATTGTGTCGGAATAGGATTGCAAGGTATCGGACTTGGGTCTGAATTTAGAACATTAAATTGAGGCGCTACCAGAGCATCAATAGCATACAATGACTCAAAGCCGGCATTGATAAGCATGGCTACACCTTCATCAGCTTTTATCTCATGCTTCTCAGCATCATAACGGAGTGTGATATTGTTAACAAGATCATAGCTTCCGGCATCGTTTGAAGTTCCACCCATAAAGAAGATGTACCAACCAAATATAGTGCCGATATATTGCTTGGAATCAATTATAATCTGGTCATCAATAAGGCTACCCTTAACAAGGGCATTAGGAAGCCAGCCATAAAGACCGCCGAAATATACGTCGTTACCGTCAAAACCAACCTTAATGGTCCTGCCATAATAATTGTTGATGTATACCCAATCCTCCAACGCCAATCCTTCCGGAGCATCGACAAACTTATAGTCAACCTTCTCAAATGTCTGTAGACAATCTCCGAAGAATGCACCGTTAGCGTTCTCCAAGCCGAAAATAACATCCGGATAGGGTAATGAACCATCTTCCCCGGGAGTAGCATCATACTCCAAATCGAGAGTTATTTTATCGCCATCTATTGTCCAGGATACAGTTTTCTGCTCATCTGAATCAGATGCAGTATAACGGATATTCCCATCTGCATCAACTTGTTTATAAAGGAGATCAGCATAATATACGTATGTATCTCCATTATAGACTTCCTGATAGATAGCCTGAGGAAGTTCAGCTACGAGTTTGTCCCCGTTTACCTGGCACTTAAGATATGAATTGGTAGTCCATCCCAAAAAAGGATTGTGAATATATGCATAAGAGTCATCGGCATATATGATTGTCCTTCTTTCATACTTAGTGTTCCACCAGCCGAAATATCCATACATATTGAAACCCACACCTGAGCGTGTGTATTCAACCACATCGCCTGCGGGAGCTTCCTGTATAACGGTTTGGGTGCCTGAATCTTTCATGGGAGCAGTTTTGAAACCACTCAAAGACGGCATATCGGTAAAACATACGTTATCTTGAGAAATTCTTTCTGTGAAGAATTTCTGACCACCTTCCGGCAGTATCAAACCATTGTCGACAGTAAATTGTACTGTTTCCACTGCCAATCCCATACTCGCTACACATGTAGCTGTAAAGGCGAATAACATTTTTTTCATACGATTGATTGTTAATTTAGACTGTGTTAGTTAGTATAGTCGTCAGAGTTGTTGAAACCGAATTGTACGAGGTCAACAAGTCCGTCATTGTTGAAATCAAAGGTAATGTCGGCTGCAATAGGGGTAGCACGGTGAATCTGCGGAAGACCCTCAAAGCTGCTCTCTGTGAAGTTTGCCTGTGCCATGGCTGTGGTTGCAAGAGCGGAAACCCCAATAGCCATGAAAAATTTGGTAGAAGACTTCATACAGTTGTTTTATTATGTATTGTTGTTAGTATGTTTATGTCTTAAAGTTTCAGTGCCGTAATTATGCTTTCTCAAGATGGCATTAATATTGCGGCATCCGAGTCTATAATCTCCGAGAAGGTTAGTTATGAGCTTTTCAGGATTATACTGCAAAATTCGGACATAAAATAAAAATATAGAGTCCGTATTACGCCAAAAAATGAAAATTTTGGTGAAATACGATTTCAAAAACGTGAAAGTGGAATTTTTTAGCGCGTTTGCATCAT
>JAAVCP010000021.1 GCA_014802265.1 Bacteroides sp.
CGAGGTACCGTATTTGATTTCCTGTCCGAGACTAAAGCAGGTGGCAAGGAAAATCATCAGCTGCAACACGCAAGGGATAAAGGAATTACAGAGATAGACAGCATAATTTAGTCCGGGATTGTGGATCGCACGTGCCTCAATATTGACCGGAAGAAGCAGTGAAGTGACAGCATCGCCGTCGACTCCAACCGACTCAATGGCAGTCAATGCAATTCCTGCTTTGGTGTAGAGAGCTGTGGTCTTGAAGGTCTTAAACAGAAGGCTTGCGGGCACAAAGTAGGTCATATTGGTGTAGAATGTTATAACCGGACTACGCCCCGCGAGTAAGTCTGCCTGATAATTTTCGGGAATCATGAAATATCCGAAAATCTCACCTTCCTGCATTTTATGGCGTGCCTCCGTGAAACTGTTACAGTTAGTCACAAGATCCACAAGTTGCATTCCGCCGAGCTTTTGAGTCAATTCACGGGAGATAGCCGAGCCGTCTTTATCTACCATAGCTGCCGGAACCTTTATAGGCAATCCCTCTTCCATAAGGTCTGCCAGGAAAAGGAAGCAAAACAATGGCAGCAGGAAGAAGGCAACCCAATAGATGGGGCGTCTCACAATCTGCAGAACGCTTCTGACAAATATGGCTTTAAATCCCTTCATCACTCTTGAATGAGAATAATTGACATGCCCGGACGCAGGTTCTCTATTTTCTTTTCCGGACGAGCCTTGATCTGGAATGTACGTGCATCATAGTCGCCGGTTGACTTTGTTGCCTGCCAGTTGGCATACGTGCCGAGGTCTTTGATGTAGAACACCTTTGCCTCAGTCTCAATATCGAGGGCAGGAATCTTCACTTTAAGCATTGAGCCGAGCTTAATATCCTTAAGGAGATTTTCCCTCACGTTAAACACCACCCAATGGTCATCTTTCTGAAGCGACATGATGGGTGCGCCGGTGGCAACCAATTCCGACACGTTGGGATAAACCTCAGTGATTTCGCCGTCGCAGGGTGCCACAAGATACTGGTCTTCCAAAATTGCATTTACCTCCTTAACACTACTCTTTGCAGCATCGACTATGGCTTTTGCAGCTTCCTTGTCTTCGCGCTGCGCACCCGCCTTGGCAAGTTCATATTGACTTTTTGCAGCAGCCTCACCCGCTACGGCGGCATCATAGGCAGCCTTAGCCTCATCGCGCTTCTGCTCGCTTACCACACCCTTTGAGAAAAGGTTCTGCATACGCTGATAGGTCTTTTGGGTGATTCCTACGGCTGCTTTTGCCTGTTGCCACAGTTCGTATGCAGCTGTGATAATCTGAGAGCGTGTGCCCGCGTCAACTTTTGCATTGGCTGCACTCGCAGCATTTTCCATTGCCTGAGCCTGGTCAAGACGGGCATCAAGAAGAGTGGAATGGATTCTGACGAGGGTGTCGCCTGTCTTGACATGGGCACCTTCCTCCACATACAGTTCTGCCACACGCCCCGGAAGCTTGCCGGAAATTCTTATTTCGGTTGCATCTGCCTGACCTTGAATGGTGTCCGGACCCTGCTTAATGCTTAGAAATCCGATCACTGCCATCACTGCCATGATGATAAGTATAATCACAATTGTGAGGATAAGCATACGGTCTTTTGCCGACACTGCTTCATCGTGTTGCTTCTGATTTTCAGAAAAATTGTTGGGGGTATTGTTTATAGGTGCCATAGTTGGTTGGTTTTCAATTCACAATTCTAAATAAATTTATTCTTCATTATTAATAAGTGAGATTGCCGAGCACTTTTGAGAGGTATGTCTGGCAGAGCCTTATTCCTATTTCAGCATCTATTTTTTCGGAATTTGCAGCGAGCCATGCAGTCTGGGCGGCAATCACGTCGTCGGAAGTGAGCACCCCCTCCTTGAATGCCAACTGAGCCTGTCTTAGATTTTCGTCAGCTTTGTTGAGGTTGGTCACTGTCATGTTGAAAGTCTTCTTAGCCTCATCGAAGCTGAATTGAGCCTGGCTGACCTGAAGCTGCACTTTTTCCTCCAGGTCTTCAAGGAGAATCTGCTGGGCTGCCGTGTTGGATTTAGCAGCCTTATATTTGTTCATATTGCCTCCCCAATGCCATATAGGTATTGTGACGGCGGCACCGACAGAGAATCCTCTGCCAAACCGTTTTTCAAATCCGTCAATCACATTCGGGTTGGAAAATGTGTAAGCTCCGACGATACCGATTTTCGGAAGCATCTCGCCCTTTGCAAGGCGTTCCTTCCCCTTAAGCATATTTATGCTTTGTCTTACAATCTCAAGGTCTTGACGGCGGTTATAGACATCCGACATGTTATATTGGTTGTCTGCCACTGCAGTGCCTGCATGGCGGAGCTGTTCGTCTTCAAGTTCCATCTGAGTATGGACAGGGAGCCCGCAAATCTGTGCGAGAGCCATGCGCGACAGGCTCAGTCCGTTGTCAACTTTTGTGAGTGCTATTTTTGCCTCGTTAAGTTTTACTTCCACTGTTAGCAGGTCGCTCTTTGTGGCAACCCCTTCGTTGAGCATCTCCTGCACGTTATATCGCAGCGAGTCAACCAGATTTACAAAACTTTCAGCGAGCGACTTCTTCTCTTTTAGCGACACCACCAGCCAATAAGACTCGTCTACTGCGAAAATCACATCTTGAGTAAGGCTGTTGCGGGTGGCTTTTGCCAATTCTTTGCCATATCCGGCAATTTCGTTAAGAGCCTTTATCTGTCCGCCCATGAATACGGGTTGAGTGAGTGTAATTGCTCCCGCAAACACGTTGTGAACGTCAAAGCTCATCGCCTCTTTGGGTATAACAGCCACTTCGGTCGGTATATAGCTTCCGGTGGCAGGGTCTTTGATCAATGCCCCGGAGGGATCTTTCAGCAAATTATATTGGTAGCTTTGTGTAGCCGCGTCAAAGCTCATGGTAGGCAACTTTGCGTCGGCACCGAGAAGATTGATTATATGCTGGTTATACATATAAGTGCCGGTAAAGTCAATTCCGGGCAGATATGCTGACTGTGCAGCTTTCTTCAGATAATCTGCACCACGGATATTTTCTTCAGCCAGGCGTATTGTCTTGTTGTTTCTGACAGCCATGTTGCGGCATGAGTCAAGTGAGACCGTGGCTGAGGCAGATGCCGATGTGGCGGCTAATGCTATGAGCAATAATAGATTTTTCATGAAACCAGAGTTGTAGTTTTGATCCTTATAGGGATATTGTAGGTGCAAAGGTTTAACTGGTGAAGTGTGGAAGCAGCGTCGATGACCCTGCTATATATTAAGATTGCAAAATTATAAATTTTTTGTTTAATGGCGTATATAAATGAGGATTTTTTGTGGAATTTGTTGTGGGGTTTTATGGTGGTGGCATTGTAGGGGGTTGGGATATGTAGGCATTAATGTGTTTTTGGCTGTGCCGTAAACCTTTATTACGACACAGCCTCACCGTTTTTGTCAGTTGGTTGTGGTCTGACAGTGGTTAGTAATATGAGATGTCTCTGGTTTCCATATATTCATTTGTCATAGGAGGTGTGGGACCATTAGGGAATATAATGGTCTCAACTACATTCCGTGAAATCCAGTTTCCATGTTTATCATATACGTAGTCTGTATAAGTATAATCTGAGGTATAATCCTCACTATTAGTGACACTCGATACATATATATTACTGATCTCAGGCACTCCAAATGAATTATTTCTATATTGGAAAGACCTGTTTTCAGTCCAGTTTACTTTAAAAGAATTCTCATTCAGCACCATCCTTACAATATCTCCCTCCGCAGCCATATTATATTCGGTCAAGATAGAAGCTACCTGATGATTCTCATCATAGTTAACCTTTAATGATAGGTGTAAGCCACTGTCATTGTTTGGCGATGTGTCAAGATCAATACTAACAGGATACCCATTATCATCGAATACTGTTACTGAATTTTTTGTTTTCCCATTAGTATTAAAGGAAGCTTTATCAAATAAATGAGGGAATATTTTCTTACTATTCAGGTTGACATCTTTCACGGGACCTACCACATCATACAATATACCTTCCTTGAACTCTTGAGCATTCAGATGAAGACATGACACAAGCAATGTCAGAAATACTGTTACTCTCATACTGATAAAAAATAGTTTTTTCATTTGAAAATTTTTAATAAAAGATAGATGAATTATAATTATGGTTAATTATTCTTGGGGATAAGATGATAATGATGGCGGAAAGAGGTGGGAGATGTGTGGTAATATTTTTTTCTCGGGAACATTTATATTCCCACTATTGTCATCAGCAAATGCTATCGAGAATGGAAGACAGCATATGAAGATGATTAGAAATTTTTAAATTATTTTCATAAGGCACCATTGTTAGTTATGGCAGCAAAATTATCAAATAAAAATGACTCTGACACTATTTCAGAGCCGTTTTTATTTGTTTTTTAGACTACGTAAATTACTGTATATCAAAAATATAATTAATAAAACCAAATTATTATTTGTCTTCCATTGGTAACTATTTGATTATAAGATGTTTACAAATCAAACTAAACCAACTATTTATAAATTCTTGATTTTAAGAAGTTTATTGGAAATGGCTTATATATTTATCAGCTCTCTTTTGCTCAAGTCTCCTTATCTGTCAGACGCCTTTTGCGATTGTAAACACCCTCTATATTTTTCTCTTCCAAAAAGAGTATGATTATATGGTTAGAAAGTTTCAAAATTGAGAAAAGGTAAAGACGATAGTCAGCATCCTTGAGCTTTGGAAGATCAGTCCGAAAATCTGAAAACAGGTTATCATAAAGATAGTTTACCTCTTTTTCGAGTTCAATTATTTTTTCACTATGATGTTTGAAGTCATCAATCAATTTGGTGAATATATCAGCAATCTTTCTTCTTACAACTTTGATATCACTGTTATATAAATTAACCTCTACCCACTGCTCTAACAATTCATATTGTGTATACTGTAAGAATTTAATGATATCAAAGGCATGTTTATTTTCATCTTGGCTCTTATCAAGATCTTCGAGCGTAGGAATACGAGCAAAAATATGAAAAGTGTTGATGTCGTGTCGACTGAGGATTCAGCCGGCACGACATCGCTTTAGTTAGTTGGTTGTGTGTTGGCAGACTATATCATTAAGCCGGTTTACGACTGACAGAGACCTTACCTGACAAGGATTTTCAGGGTCTTGCCCCCGGCGGTAGCGAAGTATAACCCGGGCAGAGTTTCTGCGGTTGACACACTGCCGTGCCCCTCGACAACTTTGTGTCCCGCCATGTCATAGATCGTGACAGGATAACCCGGGGCTGACACTGTGCTGCCGTTGAAGCAAGGTCCTTGTGACGGTACGCAGGCTACCGACTGTATGCTGTTCTTGTTGCCAAGGTTGTCAAGGTCGATGTAGTCCATACTTCTATACACCTCCTCGCCTTTGCCGTCAGTGACCCTGTTAAGTCTGTAACCGAAACCCTCCGGCGTTCCCTCACCAGCTGTTGCTGCAAATGGGATTATGCCTGTGGCCGTGTTGCCAATGCCCTCAATCCACAAACGGTCTGCTCCCTCACCAGACACAGTGAGGGTGCGCACCTCATGACCGGCAAGCTGCTCCGTGCCCGTCGCCGTCACTGACACCTCCGAGAAAAGGCCGTCGGCAGGATCACCACAGAGAGGCTGCTCAAGGGTGAAGGCACGGTAGCTGGTGCCCTTGTCAGCGTCATAGTCGCACAGGAGGGCAACGTTGATACCCTCCATTCCAAGCCTTTCCGGAACTGCAATGTACAGTTGCCCATAGAATCCCCTGAAGGAGTATGAGTATCCACCGAGCAGTCGCCGGTCATCGTCTCCCACAGTCATGTCACCGTTGTATTCGAGGGTGCCTGTGAGTGGATCCTTCGCATAGCTCCAACTGTACATCTGCATCTGTGGCCAGAGACGACCCCCCGTCATTTGCATGGAGAAGGCGCTCATCCTTGCCGTGTCCCCCTCCATCGAGGAATGCACGTACTCCCATACCCATCCATCAGGCATTATGGAGACACGATCCTTGCGGAAGTCACTGTTCTCAAAAAGTATTTTCCCGTCCATGTCAGTCAGTGAGTGGAGGACCCGGGGGTTGTCATAGCCGGTGGTCCACCTCATGAACGGGTCATTCAGGGTTCCGAACTGCGGGCCGACCCCGTCTGCCACTACCATCTGGCACTGTAGGCTCCCGGCATACCCGATCCTGTCACAGTCGTACTCCGTGTCGCCGACTGCCATGCGGTATGCCTCTACAAGCTCAATGTCGGCCATACCGTGTCCATATCCAATGTACATGGGGTACTTGACCCCGGGTCTGGGGTCAAGGTCATACAGAAGCACGTCCCCCATGTCCTCACCCGGCTTATCCGTGTACGGATCATCAGCATAGAGATATACCCTTGCACCCTCCTGGCGCATCAGTGCCACCTCATCTCCGACTCCGTTACGAAATGACATGTAGGTTTTCCCTCCCCTTTCGCGGCTTCCCTCAAAGTGGTAGCCGTAATCAGGCACAGTGTCAGCGCGTGTGCCGTCCTCGGAACCATACACGGTCATATAGTTCCACACGCGGTCCTCACGCACCATGCTCCCTGTCTGCGCCCTCATCACTCCTATTCCCAACAGAAGGATGGAGATAAGTAAAAGCCTTCTCATAATTATTTTGAATTAAGCGATTAACAGAATTTTGAATACTAATTCGTGGATAAACTAAACAAGGATACTGTTTTAGACTCCCCCAGTGAGTTGTGTGCCACTTGACCGGACACAGCCCACTGTTAGTTTGGTCTGATTTCCAATATACCTCCCGCTGCCACTGAGAAGCCATTCTCAAGGACTGTGGAGGCGGCTGTAATCTCAAGTCTACCACCGGAGTTGACACTGCTTTCCTGTAATGAGACCCCATTGTCACATATAAACGTTACCGTACCTCCGCTCCCCACGATAAAGCCCCTCTCAGTCTGTATTCGGTCCAATGCTTTTACAACAATTTTGCCATTGTTTGAGACCGTGTAGTCGCCAGTCATTTTTGCCGTGGTGACATTGGAACCGAAGATCGCCTCCCTGACAATAAATTCCTTGCTCCTGTTGGTCAGGCTTGCATTTTGACCCCACAGTCTTATCTCCGGAAGGAAATCAGGCTTCCACACGGAGATCATGTATGTGTCAGTGTCAAAATTTGTGGGAAATTCGGTAATCGCAACACTCTGAGTAGGGGGTGTGGACTTGTATGAGACACAGTGTCCCTCCCCGTCATAGAAACTCAGAATTGAGTTGTTTACCCCTGTGCCTTTTAGGGAAAGGCCAGTTAACATGCGGTCAAATGTTATGTCCAGTGTCTGCGGTTTACCGAGCCACATGTCAATCTCCGGGTCACCAATTATCGAATGCGTTGCCCGCAGGTGAGAGCTGCTGTAGTTACTTTTAGAGTAGTTCTGTGCGTATCCAATATTCCTGTTCTGGGCCAGACCCTTGAAAAATTCCAGTTCCATGTCTGCAGATGAGGTAATGTAGCCGACCCTCGTGTTGCCCAGAAAAACTGGGCCGCCCCCTTTGGCACCTACAGTAAAGGCCTCGCCCAGATTATACCGCGCATCCCATACAACCTCCTTAGAGTTGGCCTTGGTTTCATCTGCCTCATTTATCATGATATCAAAGGGAGTATTATCACATGAAATAGAGTATGCGATGTTTGGCTTGGTGTGGTTACTCATATTGTCAATCCCATTCCCTGTCTCCTCAAGGAATCCGCTGGTGACCTTGCGCAGTGAGAACCAAACGGAATCCTCTGATGTCACGAATCTCCCAAAGGCACATCCCCATGAAATTGGATTCCCATGCCCATGCCAGCTGTGCAATCCCACGGCGCTCATCTTTTTAATTGCCTCCGTGCCGGAGATTCCGTATGTGTTGCTGGCCTTTTTATGGGGATCCTGCACGGTCTCGCATTCTAAATAACTGCTTAGGAAGTTGCTCACCTTTTCTGAGTCGCCAAGTAGACTATTTTCACGCTCTTTATCATAGTTCCATGACCACTGCTCAATAAAGAGTGCTTTCCCCAGGTAGTCATTGTCACCGTATCCGGGATTAGCCTCATAGAGCCTGACCTTCCGTGTCCAGTTCTCTATCTCCTGCGCAGAGGTGCAAAGCAGCCTGCCCACACTTATGCACGGGTTAAAGATACTCGGCACATTGCCCGTATAAATTGACAGCCCACTCTTTATTGTCAGACTCCACTCGGATATAAGGTCAATAAAGTAGAGGTCGGTCGGGGTAAGCCCTTCGGAGGTATCGTACTTGCTCTTGCTCCTCCAGACCTTTCTTATAGGCATTGAGGTCTGGGAATTGCCTACAAGAAGGCAGTGGAAGAACCCCCTGTCCTTGAACTCGTCAGTCAGGTATGCCCTCAGGCTGGCTGCCTTGTCCACCAGTTTGACATTATTATGTGTCTTGTTAACCTTATACTTCTCTGTGGCAAGGATTTCCTCTATTGTCTTGACAACCACGTTGTACCCCTTCTGCCTTTTCCACAATACAAAGTCTGAGAGAGCGGTTTTTAGGGAGGCTGGGGTAATTATGTAGTAGTTGTTGTCCTGTTGTGTAAGCACTGACGGGCTGGCTGCCTTGGTGTCCGCACCAACATTTGTCCGCAGGTTCAGGGGATCCAGAATGGAGCTATCAAGTGAAAAAAAGGATGAGTTATTTCTTGGGAATACTGGTCTCACCTCCATGTCCGTCTCCTTGCAGTCAGTGAAGGATATGGTGAAGGCCATATCACGGCACACCTGAAGCTTCCTTTTCTTACCCGCGTAGGCAAGTGGACACACAGCCACGGTGATAACATGCCAGTAGCCGTCAAGGAATGACTCGTCCACAATGGCCATATAGTGCGTAAAGTCCTCCCCGGAGTATTTGTCGGCCACTCCTTTTGTAAAACCGGGGGTGTCCTTAATATTTGTCGGGAGCTGCTCCTGAATGGGAAGGGGCTCAAACGCACAGTCCTCTACCTTTTCTACGATTGACTCGGAAAGGCTAACTCCCACGTTATTACAGAAAGTAGGAATGAGAAATCTGACATACTTCACGGGGAAATCAGGGAGTCCAGCCTCACTCAGCCTGCTTAGTCCCGGCCAGTCGAACGAGAGATAGGTGTTTCCGTCAGGTGCACATACCTCATGACTACTTAAATTGGAGGGGTCAAATTTTACCGTGTGGGTAAATGATCCCGCAAACGCTGAGTTTGTCACGGCTAATAAGAGAATGATCAGCCATAACCGACCAACCGTCTCAGCATGTCCACGGTGTATAGTTGATTTAGAATATGCTGGCATAGGGGGGATATTAGTCGGTTAGAATCATCTTTTTAGTGTCTATCTCGGCGCCATCAATTATCAGGGCATATATATACATGCCGGGCTTTAGGGTTGAGCCGTCGATGGTTATTGTACAGTTGCCGCGCTCCTCGATGTTCAGACGCTTCACCTGAGTGCCCTGAAGGTCATAGACGCATACAAATGCCTCGGCTGAGCCGTTTGGTACCACACACTCAATCATGGTGCTTTCCCTAAAAGGATTGGGGCGGTTCTGAAGAAGTGCTGCCTTTCCGTCGGCGAGAATGCCGTCCAACCCGGTTGTCGGAGACTTGCGGACATTGTTATTGGAAAGTTGGTAGATCACCTCCTCCTGCTCCTTGACACGTGCTTCGAGGGACTTGTATGCGTCTACGAGAATAGGAATAAATCCCAGATAGTCAATGCTCAGATATCCTTCTGCATCCTCAACGACCAGTTCGGGGAATACATCCTTGACCTCCTGCGCAACAAACCCATAGCGCACGCGGTCATCCGGTGAGGGCGGGCAAGCCTGTTGTTCGTTTGTGGCAGATGCCTTCACTGCCTCGGTGGTGGTGGCAAGACGGTAGCTCACAGGAGATACCTCGGTAAGCAGGGAGCTAAGACCGCTGATCCCCTTTATGTCACTCTTCATTCTCGCGTCAGAGGTGGTAAGGAAGGACGGTGCCTTGACACTGCAGTTGAAAGTGAACTGGGCAAGTGCGGGTAAGGTTGTCCCCGATAATGTGTTGTTTGGCCATGAATAATAAAAAATTTCTGCATTTCCAGCAATATACTTAATGCCCTTGAATCCATATAGGGCGAGTACATCAGAGTCGAGGGAAGATGTGCTGTATTCCCCCACAGCTACATTCTTGAGATTGCCAAAGGTCATATATGCACCCGTACCATTGATGCCTCTAACAAGGTTGAGGGTGGCAAGGGAGTCTAATTTTGGTTGATTCATTGATACATACTGGTTGCTGCTACCGATTCTAACGTTACCTGATTTGAGGACGGTAAGTTGTGCGTTCATTCCGAATACACAAGCGGCAAATACCGAAAAAATAAGAAATTTTTTCATTTTGTAAAAATTTTTAGGATAAATGGGTTAATTCTTAGATATAGAGTATATTGGAGAGAATTTCTCTGTTGGGAAACACTTGATAAAGATAGTGGCTATTTCGGTAAATATAAAAATGATTACCCACATAGCCACTATTTACGCTTGTTAGAAATAGATTTCGGCACCGAATTCGCGACCGTCAGGAGTAGTACATACGAGATCATACACTCCACTTAGAGAGGGCAATATGATCACCGGATTTTCGATGGTTGCGAAATCAATCAATTCAAAGTCTCCCTCTGTAAGAGTTACCTGAACAGATTCAATTCCTTCCGGCAGAACGAACTCCATGTACCCTTCGGTGTAAGTGCATTCTATGTATACATGCGATGGAGTATTAGGGCGTGTCGAAGGAGTTTTTATAGGTTTTATTACAACGGTCTTTGTCTCGGGTGCCGGTTTGTTGTCACCCTTGTCGCTGTCAGCCTTTACACTGATAAAGGAGGAGAAACAGCATAGGAGCATGATCAGAAGTTTTCGTGTCATATTCATTGCATTATGGTTTTGGTTATTGCTGCAAAGTTAGTACACAAATTCCAATATTACCAAATTTCAGAGTCAAAATCGTTTGTCTTCATTATTTTGATAAAGCACTTGGAATGAGCATATTAGATTGGGGAGAACAAATTTAAATTTGTTCNCCCCAATCTAATATGCTCATTCCAGACAGCTTACATGCCGTGTTAGGACAAAAGATTATATTAGTTGTCTCACCGCCTATTATTACAGGCAGCGCAAATAGCGGTCTGCCTTATCCGGCTCGAGTCGTCTTATCTTGTCCTTAAGTCGTTTCTTGCGGTTGTAGACCGCGCTCACATTATCCTCCCTCAGGAAAAGTGCTATTGTGTCGCTTGAAAGCTGCAACACAGAAAAGAGGAATAGGCGATAGTCCGCCTCCTTAAGACCCGGCATGTCTCTCCTGATGTCGGACCACAGGTTGTCATGAAGCGAGTCCACGCTCCTTCCAAGCTCGTCAATCTTTTTACCATTGTCAGAAAAGTCTTCAATAAGGGTCGTAACCATATCCGCAATTTTTCGTCGTGCAACCTTAGTCTCATTGTGCCTCACAATCTCTGCCAACTGCTCGAGCAATTCATATCTTGCAGAGCGCAGGACTCTGATTATGCCAAGGGCGTTCATATTTTCGGTATTACTCCTGTCAAGATCCATTCTGACATTATCCAGTTCCTCCTTGGTCTTACATAAGGTGTGCTCCGTTTTGTCAAGATCTTTCCTTGTCTTATACAATTCTTCCTCAGCTTTTCTTCCCCTTTCCTTAGTTCTGCCAAGTTCCTCCCTGGTCGCCCCAAGATCCCGGGCGGAAAGGTCCAGACTCTCCCTGAGACTGTCCAGACTACTGGTATTTTTGGCAAGCTGTTGCTGCAGCTGCTCGGCAAACAGGACTTTCCTGTCTATTTCCCGGCACTGGCGTCGGTAAATCCATGTCACGGTAAAGGCTATTACAATTAAGACAATAATGAATATAGCTGCCAGTAGCCACGTACGTATCCTGGAAGTGTAGAGCTCCATGTCGGAGATTCTTTTGTTTATCTCAAAGTAGTCGGACAGTGTGCCGGCAATATTGTAACTCAGGGACTCCCTGAATATATTCCCGGTAACACTGTCAAGGCAATCCCCTTCCCACATGGCCTTCTCCAATTGCCCCGTAGATCTGTAGACCACATGTCTGACCAGTTCTTTCATTCCCGGCTCAGTGTCAGATATTTGATTCAAAAGAGCCATGGTCTCCTCATACAGCCCCTTCTGTGCAAGGACACGGCACAGATTTAAAGAGTCAATGGTCTCGGCAAACTCACCTTCGCAAATTTTGGCAAAGATAGGAAAAGCCAGGGAATATTTTTTATCATTGATCAGCACATTCCCTTTAAGCTGCTGCGCAACATATAGGAGATAGGGGTCTTCCACAACCTGGGCAGAGTCAGAGACCTCCTCCGATATGGCGATGGCACAGTGGTTATGTCCGTTGTTGGCATGTGCCCTCCCGAGATCAAGCAGGGCATAGTTAAGGTATGGCTGCCTGCCGCTTCTCTTCAAGTACTCATACTCCCTTTGTGCGAAAGTGAGCTCCTCAGTACGGTTATAGGTCTCAAGATATATATCCGATATTCCCCTGCAAGCCATTCCCGCCCAGAATGAGCTGTCGTTTTTCTCGGCAAGCTCCTTAGCCTGATAGAAGCTGAGGAGTGCCTGTGGGTATCTTCCGTTGTGCTGCTGCACCCTGCCTCGGTAGTAGTTTGCCACCATAAGACATCCGGCATTGTTTTTTGAGCTGTAATGGTCAACTGCCGACGATATCAGCGAGTCATTGGTCGGTTTTAGGTAATTCTTATCCATTGCCATAGTTAGCAGAAGGGCATAACGTGCCCTCTCCTCACCTTTGGCAAGGCTGTCGGGGGAGACAGTTTCAAGAACATACAATGCGGAATCGGGCACTGACCATATCAGGCTTTCAGCCAGATCGAGTCGGTCAACGCTTGCAGATCGTCTGCCACAACCGAAGATTGTCGCAGCGATAATTATTGTACTTACCATCGCCATGAGGTAAGAATATGTTCGATTAATTAAAGTAGACATAGGAAAGCCAATAAAATGTTGATCCTGTGCAAAGTTAACTATTAAAAAGATAATGACAAAATATGGATTTGTATATTTGGACATTAGGAAATCCTGACTTTGGGAAAAATAATATATTTCACGCCACAATAGGGGAGTGGTGGCATCCGAGATGAATGTTATTATAAAAAAGTAGGTATTTACGGGGATTTTCACTAACTTTGCAGTCGGAAAAGAATAAGAGGTTTAGATGAACAAGATAATCCGTAAACTTGCCCCGGAGACTTATCTCCAGTCATACGCAAGCCTGTTCAAGTTAGGCACCCCGGTGCTTCTTACGCAGTTGGGCATCATTGCCGTCAGCTTTGCCGACACAATGATGGTGGGAGCCTACGGATTGAATGAACTTGCGGCAGCTGCTTTTGTCAATAGCCTGTTTATTATAATTATAGTGATGCTTTTCGGCTTTTCCGGCGGTGTCACCCCCTTGATAGGTGCCCTATATGGAAAAGGTGAACACGAAGAGGGAGGCACCATGTTGCGGGCTGCCCTTCAGGTCAACATAATGGTGGCTATGGCTTTCACCATAGTGATGGTGGGAGTGTATTTCCTCCTTGACAGATTCGGTCAAGATCCGGATCTACTCCCAATTGCCCGAGAATACTTCCTTATAATTCTTTTCTCCCTTATCCCTATGGCTATCTTCAACTGCTTCCAGCAGACAGCCAACGGCACTACCGACACAGCCACCCCAATGTGGATGATATTGGGGGCGGACGTGCTTAATATCGGCGGCAATTATCTTTTGATATTCGGCAAGTGTGGCTTACCGGAGTTAGGGCTTACCGGCGCAGGCATAAGCACTTTGGTTGCGCGCACCTGTAGTTGCCTTGGGATAGTGGCAGTCTTCGCATTCAGAAAAAGGTATAAGGTATATTGGAAAGCTTTATTCCATTCTCATGCAGGGAGAGAGAGGCGCAAACGACTTTGGGTGACCTCTTATCCTCTGATGGTTCAGAGTGGGATAGAATGCGGGCTGTGGTCAGTCGGTGCGGTAGTCAGCGGTTGGTTTGGAAAGATACAGCTTGCCTCATATCAGGTTATGAATACAATTGCACAGTTAGGCTATATGACATATATGGGCTTTGGAATAGCCACTTCAATCCGTGTTGCCAACTTTACCGGAATAGGTGACATTCCTGGAATCAGGCAAATCACAAAAGCCGGCTTGCACATGGTGCTTGCCCTTGCTACATTAGCCTCGCTGGTATTCTTTTTCTTTACTGAGCCACTCGTGCATCTCTTTACACCGGAACACGAAGTGGCACTCAAAGCCCTCCTGCTGATCATACCACTCATCTTATACCAATATTGTGACGGCGTACAGCTCACTTATGTCAATGCACTGAGGGGAACATCGGAAGTGAAGCCCCTTTTGTGGATTTCAATAGTGAGCTATATTGTGGTTGGTATTCCTCTGATGCTTTTTATGGCAGTGACTCTCGACATGGAGACAGTCGGTGTATATTATAGCTTCTCAGGAGCTTTGTTTGTGGC
The DNA here is from genome assembly GCA_014802265.1 of Bacteroides sp. Lineage (GTDB taxonomy): Bacteria > Bacteroidota > Bacteroidia > Bacteroidales > Muribaculaceae > Lepagella. Next base: position 14,601 of record JAAVCP010000021.1, read on the forward strand.
AAGTGTTCTTTTGATATTGACCTATCAGCGTGTGTTACGACGCCTGGAAAATAAAAAAAGATGATAAAATTAGAGTTGTTAAGACTCTTTAATACTAAAAATTGTGAATTGTCACAGAAAAATTATTACTTTGCATTCCAAAACCATATCTACATACATCAATGGGTAAAATCATAGCAATAGCGAATCAGAAGGGAGGTGTAGGCAAGACCACCACAGCCTTCAATTTAGGTGCGTGTCTTGCCGTTGAAGGTAAGAAAGTGCTTCTTGTAGATGCCGACCCCCAGGCAAATGCCACTTCCGGAGTTGGCGTTGTTCCTGAAGACTCTGACTTGTCAGTTTATGAGTGTATAGTCGATGGCTCCCCGGCTTCAGATGCTGTAATGAAAACGAGTGTAGACAATCTTGACCTGATATGCTCACGTATTGACCTGGTGGGGGCAGAGGTGGAACTTATGAACCGGCGCGACCGGGAGAAAGCTCTTTCAAAAGCATTGGAACCGCTCAAAGATTCCTACGATTATATACTGATAGACTGTAGCCCGTCTTTGGGAATAATTACTGTCAATGCACTGAGTGCCTCTGATTCAGTTATAATTCCCGTGCAGGCTGAATATTTTGCATTGGAAGGTATTTCCCAATTGCTTAATACAATCCGCATCATTAAGAGCCGTCTGCGCCCCGAACTTGAGATAGAAGGGTTTCTGCTGACAATGTATGATGCCCGGTTGCGTTTGGCAAATCAGATTTTTGAAGAACTGAAAGGTCATTTCGGTGACATGGTGTTTACCACCGTAATTCCCCGAAATATCAAGCTTTCCGAGTCGCCGAGCCACGGGCTCCCGGTAATAGTATATGATCCGGAGAGCAGGGGTTCGATAGCCTACAGCCAGCTCAGCCGTGAGCTGATTGCACGCAACAGAAGGAAAAAGAGTGTATAGAACAACTATAAGAATCAAACATGGCATTGAAAAGAAACGCATTGGGCAGGGGACTGGATTCCCTGATTTCAATGAACGACATACAGACAAGTGGCTCTTCTGCAATAAATGAGATAGAGGTTAATCTGATTTATCCCAATCCCGACCAGCCCCGGCGCACCTTTGATGAGGAGGCACTTGCAGAACTGTCGGCATCAATTCGGGAACTTGGCATTGTGCAACCGTTGTCGTTGCGTGACAGTGGCGACGGCAATTATCAGATTATCGCCGGAGAACGGCGTTGGAGGGCTGCCAAGATGGCGGGCTTACGCACTGTGCCGGCATACGTGCGCACTGCCTCTGATTCAGAGGTGACCGAAATGGCTCTTATCGAGAATATCCAAAGAGAGGATTTGAATTCCATAGAGGTGGCGCTCGCTTTTAAAAAACTTCTTGACTCCTATAATCTTACTCAGGAACGCCTGTCAGAAAGAATTGGGAAAAAGCGTGCCACGATTGCCAATCATCTTCGCTTGCTTAAGCTCCCTGCCGAGATTCAGCTTGGGCTGCGTGATCGTAAGATTGACATGGGTCATGCCAAGGCACTTCTCGCTGTGACAGATCCTAAACAACAGCTTAAGCTTTATAATCAGATAATAAAAGAGGATCTCACTGTCAGAAAGGCGGAAGAGATAGTGAAAGCCATGACAGAAGGGGAGCAGGGGGCACCTAAAACTCCTAAAACCCCTGTAGACAATTCGCGCTATGAAGGTTTTACCCGAGAGCTTACAGATTTTTTCCCGACAAAGGTGAAATTCTCGCGTGCTGCAGACGGAAAGGGATCCATAACTCTTAAATTCTCTTCTGACGAAGAACTCCAGCAGCTTATGGAGATTTTCGACAAGATGAAACAATGACACATACATGCGTGGAGTGGTAAGAATATTATATGTATTTACAACAGCCTTGATGGCGTTTCTCCCCGGAATCATGGGGGCTGCCTCTGTGTCCGGCTCTTCAAGGGTAGGGCAGGAGCCACAGACCCCCGGAGTGGTTCCCCCTGACTCGTCAGTCTATCTTGATGCGGAGCTTTTGCTGCGAGATCCGATTAAAGATGACTATGGCTATGACGAGGCGGCTGACACGACAATGACAGTGGTGGAAGACCGCCACTCTCCTTACGGGCTTGAAGGGAAGAAGGCATTTGATCCGTCGCCGACAAGGGCAGTGTGGATGTCTGCGTTGTTCCCCGGCTTGGGGCAAGTGTATAACCGTCGATATTGGAAACTGCCTATTGTGGTGGGTGGATTTATGGGGTTGGGTTATGCCACAAGTTGGAATAATAATCAGCTTACAGAATACACTCAGGCTTATCGCGATCTGATGGACAGTGATCCGTCGACCAATTCATATATGAATTTCTTTCCTCCAACCACTAATGAGGCAGATCTTGACAAGACATGGCTTACAAATGTGATGCGTACACGACGCGATTTCTACCGCCGGAACCGTGACTTATGTATTATATGCTGTGTCGGACTTTATTTGCTGTGTATGGTTGATGCCTACGTAGATGCCTCTCTTGTACATTTTGATGTGTCGCCCGATCTTTCGATTGAATGGAGTCCGGCATTGATCGTCAACCCGTCGACACGCAATGTGAGTGCCGGGCTAAACTGGGCGTTCAATTTCTAAAATCTCCGTATTTCGGTTTCCTATTAAGTTAATTACTACAGATGAAAAGATGCTTCCTGACCCTTCTTCTTGCTGCCGCTATAATAGCGGGTTACGCAAAGAATGATAAAAACCAGAATGTGCTTGACCTTAAGACAAGCATAACTGACCCTGCGATTGTCTATCCCGAAAGTTTTGAGACAGACACACATAAGATGCTTGAGGGTTGGTTTATAAAAAATTATACAGCCACTGATGACCGTTACGCTACCGAACCGGACCCTGATGTGCCTGATGAGGTAATAGTAAAACGCCTGTCGGCGTTGCCTACTGTCATTGAAATGCCCTACAATCAGATTGTGCGCAGTTATATTGACCGCTACACCAAGAAAGGAAGGGAGCAGATAGCAGCCATATTAGGCTTGAGCCTTTATTATATGCCTATTTTTGAACAGGCTCTCGAGGAACAGGGCTTGCCGTTGGAATTGAAGTATCTTCCGGTTATAGAATCCGGGCTTGATCCTAATGCGGTGTCGAAACACGGTGCCACCGGACTTTGGCAATTTATGCTCGGCACAGCCAAGGGGCTCGGACTGGAGGTGAACAGTTTGGTTGACGAGCGTCGTGACCCTTATGTGGCATCTGAAAGGGCGGCTGCCTATCTTAAAGACCTATATGCCACTTATGGAGATTGGTCGTTGGCAATCGCTGCCTATAACTGTGGTCCCGGCACTGTAAATAAAGCTATCAGGCGAGCCGGTGGCGAGGCTAAGGATCATGATTTCTGGTCGATATATAATTATCTTTCCCCTGAGACAAGGGGGTATGTACCTATGTTTATCGCAGCCAACTATGTGATGAAATATTATCCGGACCATAATATCTCTCCGGTTCTTCCGGTGAGACCATTAGTAATGGATACTATTCAGGTTTCGGAAAGGCTTCACTTTAATCAGATTGCAAGCGTACTCGATATTCCTATTGAAGAACTTAGAATCCTTAATCCCCAGTTTCGTGCCGATGTGATTCCAGGGAATGCGGAAACGCAATATACCTTGATTCTTCCTTCTCAGCAGATACATGCCTATTTGATGAGTGAAGATGACATACGCAATTATGACCGTGACAAATATAACAAGCGGGATGTGGTTAATCCGGGTGATGTGCCTGCTGACACAATGCTTGCCGTAGAAGACATTGGTGGGGAAGATACAGGGGAAGCAGATGTGGCACTTGCCGTGGCTCAGGGGAAGCCGTCGGTAGTGATGCACAAGGTGGTGGCAGGGGAAACCCTTGCTTCTATTGCACAGCACTATGGCGTGACGGTAGCCGACATAAAAAACACTAATAATCTGAAGCGTAATGCCGTGAGAGTCGGACAACAACTTCGCATCTCAACCTCTTCTCCACAGGCTATTATGGAGAGTGCCGTTGCGGCTGTAAATGGGAAGAAATCGGCTCCTGCTAAAGCTAAGGCAGATACTTCTAAGAAGGCTGCCTCTGCAAAGACCACTCCTGCTGCCACAAAGACTTCAAAACCTGCTGCCCCGGTCACACATAAACTTAAAAGTGGAGATACGCTTTCAAGTCTGTCAAAGAAATATGGTGTCAGCGTTGAAGCACTAAAGAAGGCTAACGGGATGACATCTGACAAACTTCGTGCAGGGCAAACCTTGACTATTCCGTCAAAAGGAACCTCTTCCTCAGCATCAAAGGCTCCTTCTTCATCGTCTTCTTCAAAAGCATCCTCATCAAAGAAATCGACATCAAAAGCTGCATCGTCAAAGGCTTCCTCATCAAAGAAATCGTCGACAAAAGCTTCCTCTTCGAAGACATCATCAACAAAGAAAGGCACTTCAAAGAAGTCAACAAAGAAACACCGCTGAGAATTTATTGCCGAATAAGAAACACTTGTGGCGTTAAGACTTAGATATTTTAATAAAAATAAGGATTCAGCACAATGCCGAATCCTTATTTCTTTATTTAATGCTGATTAATGGCAGCTGCAACCTTCGCCACAAGATCCGTCGGAACAACCGTCAGAGCCACAGCAGCCACCGCCGCAACCTCCACAACCGTGCTGAGGCTGCAGCTCTTCCGGAGTAGCTTCGCGCACCTCGTTGACTATGCCTTCATATCTCACCGTCAAGCCGGCAAAGGGATGGTTGAAATCCATCTTGATTTTATCCCCTATCTCGGTAACGCGACCTTCCACTCTGTATCCTTCGGCAGTCATCATTGGCAGCACGGCACCTACTTTTACTTCATCAGCAAGTTTACCGTCGCGTGTGAAGATTTCCTTGTCGAGAGTGAGAAGGTACTCTTCATTACGGTCGCCAAAAGCAGCCACCGGGGGAAGGGTAACAGAAAATTTATCTCCTTCGGAAAGACCTCTTAATGCCTCTACAAGTCCGGGAATTACTTCCTGTGTCACCCCATAAACCATTACGTCTGGAGCGTCAGCAGGAGTCTCAAATAAAAGCTCGCCATTGGCGTCATTATAAAGTTTATATGAGTAAGCCACAAATTTCCCAGGCTCAATTACTTCTTTTCCCATATTAGTTATGATTTAATGTTTTTATGTATTACGTACGATAAATGAAATAATTGTCTGTTTTCATTTATCAGTTATTTTTAATATTAAATTATTCCTCTGCGGGTATGTCGTCGGCAGCAGGAATATCGTCAGGATCGATTTCCTCCTCTTCTTCCTCTATTATCTCCGGTTCCTCGATTTCTTCCCCTGAAAGACTTTCAGGATGTTTTCTTTCATACTGTGATTGTGGCACTTCAACATTGAAGTAAAATCCCTTTGCCACTTTATCTTTTAATCTTCGTTCTGTCTCAGGTTCCGGTAAAACCGTAAGATAATCAGTACCGGGTTCAATAAACTCAGCATCTATTGCGTTATACCCCATCAGCTGCACCATGTCATATTCATGCATGGGATAAATGACATACCATGCGTTGTCAATGTCCTCTCCGGTGCCGGTGCTTTTTATGGCACCAAGAAGATGCTCCAGGCGGTATTCCCAAATTTTGGCACTCATGTCTTTCCTTTTCTCTTTAAGCACATGTACGAGAAATGACATCTGGCGGAGGTCAAAGGGATTATCACGGAGAGATAGTTCGGCGTATTTCCTGATTGTGTCGATTTCCTCTTTAGTGTGTTTTGCCTTCATTCGCAACTCGTCGGTGACTCCGGAATAGGGCGATGTGCGGTAGGGGTCGTAGTCTTCCTGAAACATATATCCAAGATAGAAATTACGGTATTCCTCATTAGTCATCGTTGTGTCGTTACGCGAATACTTTGCCATCAGCTTGGGAAAATAAAAAGGAGATGACGGGTCAAGAGTTTCTTTCTGAATTTTCTTTAGGTCAGGTTTCTCCACAGTAATCTTCCTTTTGTTGGTTTCAGAGGAAGGTTGCTGTCTCGATTGGGCAAACACTGATGTGGCAACCGCCGCTGCAAGTATTAATGTTGCAGAACGTGATAATATTTTTTTCAGTAATCTCATCTTTCTAAGTCACTGGGGAATAAACGAATTAGTGAAGCTATCCCACTATTCTCTGATGAATAGCAATCACAAGCACGAGCACCACTCCAATCTGCATTACGGTTATTGCTGTCGGGAAACCTTTTGCCAAAAGGTAATGGAAAAAATTTCCTGTTGCCATTCCCACTGCCCTTCCGTCAGGGGTATTGGTGTAAAGCAGGAACCCCAGGAAAGTTCCGACAATAGTGGAGAGTATCATTAGCCCGTAAAGCATATTAAGCTGATAAGAGACAGTGAAGCCCAAAAGCCCTACCGTCATTCCTACAAATGCCCCCACAATCATATACCCCATGCCCCGTGAAGTTCTCCTTACAGGGAGGGGTTGAAGGAGGGTGGCAACGATCACCACTATGGTCATGCACAGCCATCCCATTAAGATAGTGCCGTTGACCGGCACTAAGGGATAGTCTTGCGATGAGCGGGCAAAACTCAGAAAAAACATTCCGAGAAAAGCACACGCCGGTGCGATTAGAATCCGCTGGGGTAGCAATGCAATTGCTGCCACAAACAGAATGATGCTTATTATGATTATAAATGTAGACATACGCAGTTGATTAAAGTTTAATCTGTGATTACGATTCATCGGAATAATATTCCTATAATAAAAACGTCTGAATCGCAAAAAATGTTAATCCTTGGAGGTGTTTATTCCATTTGCTGATTTATCAGCCGGATTTTCTTTCTCCTTGCCGTCATCAGATTCTCTTTTAGCAGTTGCCTCGACCGTGGCAGTATGCTTATTCATCTCCGGATACTGCACGCGAGAATGATAGATGGTTGACAACCTTGACTTGAAGGCTTTCTTAATACTCTCTATGTCACGGAATGATATCGGGGCTTCCTTAAGCAGCCCGTCAGCAATCTGAGTGTCTATAATTTTATCCACAAGGTTGTTGATAGTCTCCTGTGTATATTCCTTAAGTGATCTTGAGGCAGCCTCCACCGCATCAGCCATCATAAGGATAGCGGTTTCACGGCTCTGTGGATTTGGTCCCGGATATTCAAATATTGTTTTGTCAATCACTTTATCGGGATTCTCATTCACAGCAGTGGTGTAGAAATACTTGGTGATTCCACGCCCGTGATGCTGGGAAATGAAGTCGCGTATCACCTCCGGCAATTTCTCTTTAGAAGCCATTTGGAGTCCCTCGGTGACATGTGATATAATCTTATGGGCACTTGTCTCCGGATTCAGACCGGCGTGGGGATTGACACCGTGCTGATTTTCCGTAAAGAAAATAGGGCTGTTCATTTTTCCGATATCGTGATAGAGGGCACCTGTTCTGACCAGGGTAGTATTCGCACCGATTGCACGGGCAGCCTCAGCCGCAATTGTGGAGACCTGGATTGAATGCTGGAAGGTGCCGGGGGCAACTTCTGCAAGTTTCCGAAGCAGCGGACTGTTGATGTCGCTGAGTTCCACGAGGGTCACAGTTGAGGTAAAGCCGAATATTTTCTCAATCATAAGAATGAAAATATAGGCAAACGAGAGAATAATGGAGTTGATTGCAAATATTCCTATTGTGCGTAAGGAGAATTGTGTGAGATTACCCTCAAGAATAAGACAAGACGTGAAATATGTCACTGCGTATGTCACGAAGGATAAAAGTGCTGTGCGCAGAAGCTGTGAGCGGCGGCTTAGTTGGGTTATGCTGAAAGTGGCTACCAATCCCACTGTCAGCTCCATATATATGAACTGAAATTGGAAAGTGGCTACCAAAGCTGAAATCATGACTGTGACCACCAGCGAAAATATGGCTGTGCGTGCATCAAAAAACACTAAAATTATTACTGGGACAGCGGCAAAGGGCACAAGGAAGATGCCATTAGCGACATATTCAAACATCACCACGGCAAAGACCACAAACAGGGATATGAAAGCCATAAGGAAGGTCATTTGCCGGGGGTTGTGGAAGAAGCGGGGGCGGTAAAGGTAAAGGAACGTGTATAGCATCCCAAACACCATGATAATAAAGAGTCCCTCGCCGATTATAAAATATGTGTTATTGTTTTCAGAATGGCGCGTTGCCATCATTTCCATATAGGTGTTGAGATTGGTGAAGATCTGAGGCGTGACGATCTCCCCACGGTCAACGATCCTCTGTCCGGTCTTTATTACTCCCATTGCACCGGTCACGGTGAGATACTCCTGACTGCGATATTTGTAATCGGTGACCGTATCTACCACAATATTTGCTGCCAGACAGATATTGAGTGCCTTACTGAGTTGCGGTGACATTTTGGTGGCAGTCTCCACCGTGAAAATGGAGTCAATCTTAGAATAGGCTTTTGCAGGCGACAGCATGTCGGAGGCATCAATTGTCGTGACAGAACGGCTGTTGTTATTATTGTCTTTTACCACCAGTCGTAATGAGTTTTCATGCTTTTGGGGCAGATGTTCATATAAGCGGGTGTCAAGAATGCCATGATTATAGACATTTGTCAGGAGAGTTATAAGTATAGCCTGCTCATGAGCAGAGGTTTCTTCAGAAATAATTTTCTTAAACCTCTCAATGTTATTGTCAGCCAGTTGTGAATCGCGTTTGACGAAAGGCACAAACATTCGGTCAATACTGTCGCGCATAAGCCGCGCAGATGTGGAGTCGCGTAGAATCGGCATGTCGAAGTCTGCCGTGAGCAGAGGGTATTTCCATGGCTGGTTGAGCTCGTATGTGTAGCTCTTATGGTCTGCACGCGGGAGGATAAGTAGGATTATTGCCACTGAAGCCATGGCGAGACCGAATCTTATCAGGTTAAGCTGGGAGAAAATTTTATTCCACATTTTGGGTAGGGGTTTATAGTTGAGAGTTAGGAAATTCTTTTTGCAAAGGTGATGCCTTTGATTTTTTTGAGGGTATCACAAATACGGTCTACAGTCTCAACATTGTCAATCTGCACAGTGATCTCACAATGAAACACCTCTTGCTTTGCAGCAATGTTAAGTCCCCTCACATTGATTCCTAATTTTTGTGACATAGTGGAGATTATTTCCTCAAGAATGCCGTGGCGGTCGATTCCATCCACGCTGATGGTGGCGAGGAACTTGGGAGCTGCGCCGCCCCATTTCGTTGCCACTAACCTTGAGCCGTAAGCACTTTTCAGTTTCATTGCGTTGTCGCAGCTCACTTTGTGTAGCACTACGTTTTCATCGTCGTCAACAAACCCGAGCACATCATCGCCGGGAATAGGGGAGCAGCATGTGTCAAACCGATAGTTGGGAGTCTTGGCATCAGGGTGAAGCACATATATTTCTTTTCGGTTGATTGGCTCCTTTTTTGTCGGATCGCTTTTTTTCTTCGTTGAGAAGGGATTGCGGAGCAGTTTCTTCATGAGGGAACGGCGGGTGGTGTTCAACTCATGGAGTTCTTTCGGCGAGAGGTTGATTTCATCGTTTGCAAGCATGGCGAAGAGATCCTGCTTGGAGGTGATGTGATGGGCAGCCAGAATTTTGGAGATGAGTTCATTGGAGGGGACAATGGCTTCGCGGGTCATAAACTCGTTGAAAATTTGCTCTCCGCGTTCCACAAGGAGCTTGTGATCTTTTTTCAGAATGGCTCTGAGCCGGTTGCGTGCGCGTGCTGAATGACAATAATCCAGCCATTCGTTCTGTGGTTTCTGAGTGTTGGAAGTTATCACCTCTACCTGGTCTCCGCTTTCGAGACGGTGTGACAAAGGCACAAGTTTATGATTGATTTTTCCGGCAATGCAGTGTGTGCCCACCTCCGAGTGAATGGCGAAGGCAAGGTCAAGCACTGTTGACCCAGACGGCAGGGTGATTAGATCTCCCTTGGGGGTAAAGACATAGATTTCTGACGAGAAAAGATTAAGCTTGATAGTGTCAAGGAAATCAATCGCATTTGGCTCGGGGTTGGCGAGTATATCCTTGATTGTGTTCATCCATGAATCGAGTTCGGTTTCATCCTCATGCACGCCGGTCTTATACTTCCAGTGGGCTGCATAGCCTAATTCTGCTATTTCGTCCATTTTTCGTGAGCGTATCTGCACTTCAATCCATTTCCCTTCCGGACCCATTGCAGTGAGATGAAGCGCACGGTATCCATTTGCTTTCGGAATGCTTGTCCAGTCGCGCAGACGGTCAGGGTGCACTCGGTGTCCGTCAGTAAAGAAGGTATATATCTGCCAGCATCTGATTTTCTCCTGAGAGTCATCATCGTTATCAAAAATTACCCTCACGGCATACACATCGTAAATCTCTTCAAAAGGTATCTTCTTGGTCTCCATCTTTTTAAAAATGGAGTAGGCACTTTTCACCCTTGCCTTTATCTCATATTTAAACCCCGCTGCATCAAGTTTTTCTCTTACAGGCTTTACAAATTTCTCTACCATCTCCTCGCGGTGATCGGCAGATTCACTGAGTTTCTCCTTGATGTCTATATATTTCTGTGGGTGTTCATATTTAAAAGCCAGGTCTTCAAGTTCCTGTTTTATTTTGAAAAGCCCGAGGCGGTGGGCAAGCGGGGCATAGACATATAGAGTCTCGCCGGCAATCTTATATTGCTTCTCAGGGCGCATTGAGCCGAGTGTGCGCATATTATGCAGACGGTCAGCCATCTTTATGAGCACTACTCGAATGTCGGTTGACATTGACAGCAGAAGTTTACGGAAATTCTCTGCCTGCAATGAGGCTTTATCGCCGAATATACCGCCTGAAATCTTAGTGAGACCATCTACTATATCAGCGATTTTCTTTCCAAAGTTGTTTTCAATGTCTTCGCGTGTATATTCAGTGTCTTCAATCACATCGTGAAGAAACGCAGCGCATATTGAAGTTGAGCCAAGTCCGAGTTCGGATATGACAATCTTTGCCACTGCAATTGGGTGGAGAATATAAGGCTCCCCACTTCTTCTCCTTACTCCTTTATGGGCTTCTTTCGCGAAACGGTATGCGCGTTCGATAATCTCCACTTTTTTTCTGTGGTTACTTGCAAGATAGCTTTGCAGCACATCCTGATATGCCGCTTCGACCATACGGTCTTCGTCTTCCGGTGACTGAGGGAGATATTTTATCATAATAATAAAAATACAATATATACTCTATGATGCGAAGATAGTAATTTTAATCGTAAAGAACAAATCGTGAAATCAAAAAGCACAAAAAATACTATGTTGGAAGTTCATATATGAAAAAATTAAGCTATAGGCAAGTATGATCTGTGAGCATACTTGCCTATAACTTAATAAAAAAACAGTGATACTTAACTAATAGGCGTCAATTTCAAAATTGAGTCACCTTTCCCATAAATAAGATGGTACCAGTGCTTTGTTCTGTGAGGGTGAAGAAAAATGGCCGGTTAATATTTATTTGGAAATTAGATCCATTCGATACCCCACCACATGAAGTAAGCGATGTCACAGCAGCTGCCTCAGAGCCTTCCTCGTCTACAACAAATTTGGAAGATTGCATAATTTGACTGAGCCGAAATTCTGCATTTTTAAATATTCTTTTTGTGGAGGCACTTAAATGAGGAACACCCATTTTCTCTACAATCTCCGGTAAATTATTATAAGTTGCTCCAATCGAAAATCTGGGTATAGAGATTTTTGCTTTACCAACTTTCTCCCATACAATAGTATTTTCTGCAAAATTATGTACACACTCATTGAAATCAGTACCTTCCTTTGGCATAAGGATATTCATTGAAAATCCTCCATTAAGGTAAGGAATCACCACATAAGACATATTGGAATTTTCTTTAGCATCATAAACATAGTCATCAAAGTGCATCATTTCCACTTGTTTTACTTCGCCTGATTGGCAGAAGAAATCCTGTTTTGACGTATCCTTCTTATTGAAAGGATATTGCCAAAAACCTTTGAAGTAAGTTGCATTAGCTAATATTGCCTCCCCAAATGGAGGAGCTTGTAGGAATTCCTTAATCATTCCGTTGGTGTTGTCAGATGCCCATTGGTTAAAGTCTTTGCGAGCTTCTTCTGTTCCTATGTCATATTTATGTTTGGTGGCATTGTAGATGTCTGAGCACTTATCTGCATACTCAGCTTCGAAATCAAAGGCGCGATCACACCATATCGAATTTGCAAAATGTAATTTTGCACTCTTGTCTACAAGCGGAAGTTCATTGAGAAGTTTCTTATTCAGTGCGTTAAGATTAGTAAGTCCTTCCTCATCCAAGCCATTAGTGTATAAGTTAATTAGTTCATTGAGTAACTCCCCTTCAGCTCCATTTGCAAGAAGCGACAAAGTCATTTGCAAACTAAGGGGAGAAAAGATTTGGTTGCCGTCAGAATTTGGGTTACTGTCGCAAATCATTTCCCAAGAATTATAAGCAAGTTGATTACCCTTTTGAACTATTTGCTTCTGTTTGAGAGAAAATTCAATCTGATGAGCAGGTAATTGTAATGGTGTATTGCTAGGAGTGTCATCTGACGAACATGCAGATATTGTTATGGTGGCGATAACCATGATGATTATATTCCGTATCATTTTTATAATAATTTTAAAGTTAAAAATTAATATTAGTATTTACTGTGCTTTCCTGAAGCCTGTGTAATAATGTAGTTGATATTGCCTACATCCCAGGCCGTTACGATCCTTACTTCCCATATATACGAGTCCGTAGTGCAGATGCTTCTGCCAACGATTTTACCAGTGCCCCAGAGATACTTTCTGATTCAATGGACTTACTCTCTTCTCTTCTATCATCACTTATCGGCTCAGAAGAAGTGCAACCGATAAATAGTAGCAATAATAGGATTAAAAAATTAAATCTGATCATAATGTTGTGATTTAAGTTAAACATATTTATTAGATGATAAAAATTAAATTTTATTGATTAAATATTAGTTATTAAACTTTTATATAAAAAAATGTCTCTAAAAATTTTAACTTTATTCTAAAAAATATATATCTTATTTGCCGGTGTGGAAATCTCAAGATTTATATCTAAATTTAAAGTAAAGAAAAGTTTAGCTACTTTAAAATATATCTGGCGCAAAATTAAAAAAATATTTCATTATTGTATCTTAATAAATGTTAATTAACTATGTTAACATATTGTGATTTAATTGTGGCTATTCAGCCAACGACAATGGCAAGACAAGTTAGTCCATCAGCTTAGACAAGAGCCAGTATTGCATTAAGAATGCGAGTTCGGGATAAGCCATATACCCAATCGAGTAGGAGATAAACACTAATCATAGGAGTTTATCTCCTACTTTCGTATTTACCGACCTCTCTCACCACCGTACGTTCCGTTCGTCATACGGCGGTTCCTAATGCGGATGTAGTTTCTCGTAATATTCCGTAAGTGTGGGATAGTGCGCACGTTTCAGTTTTTCTGTTGATATGGCACGTGTCAGTATCGAGCTATGAACCGTTCGCCAGTACCCTTTGCGGGTATTAGCCCACTGCTATGCGTGACACTTGGCAATGCCGCATCTCTGCAGGTTCTTGTAGCGTGTCCGTACTCGTTTCCAGCATTTCCATATACATATGCGGCTGCGCAATCACTCATCGGTTACTTTTAGAAAGGTGCGCATCCCGATAAGCCGAAAGTAGCTTACCTACCCTCGGGTTGTACAAGTCAGTTTCTTCCTGCGCCTATCGTAGCCCCAGCCGTTACTGCGGGAGGTCAGTTCCTTGAGCTTCGCTCTCAGTTTGGCTTTGGTCTTCGGATGAACGCACAGGCGAGCCTTTCCCTTCACATGTTGAATGAGTAGCCCAAGAACTTCTGCCCAAGTACACTGCCGACATGCATTTTCTCCCGGTTCACCTTGAGGAATAGTTTCCCCTCTATGAGCTTTGAGATGCTTTCGCATACTCTTTCTGCGGCTCGCGGACTTTTGCAGAAGATGACGCAGTCATCAGCATAGCGTACAAACGGAAGTCCGCGCCTTTCAAGTTCGCGGTCAAGCTCCGTCAGCATTATAGAACCTCTCAAGGTCGAGGTCTACGCAGTATCTGTAGCCGTCGTTGATGATTCCCTGAGCCTTCTGCAGAGCCTGGTGCGTGCTCCTTCCCGGACGGAAGCCGTAGCTCCCATCCGTAACTTCGGTTGGTACACCACGCTCAGTACCCGGGCTATGGCTTACCCGATTATTACGCGGTCAACCACGGTGGGAATACCGGGTTGCCGTGTGCTGCCTCCATCTTTGGATATACCTGCCCTCCTTGCAGGATTGGGGCGGTAGCTTTCCCCAAGCAGACCTTCTGTTGTGTTCACGCAGGTATAGCAGCAGTTGCCCTACCCCTCCTGTCGATTCCGCCGCTCCCCCTGTTGCCCTTGACATATCGGTACTCTTCCGAGGGCAACTTTCTTCCGTTTTCTGTCTTGCTCCTTTCATCGGGTAATATAAAGTGTTGCCTATGTGGTTAGGTTTTACCCTTCATCAGTGCCCACGAGCTTTAAGGCATTGACTAATATGGCATCTGCTGACTTCTATGGGTTCGTTGTTACTGCTTACCTTGCGCCTTACCCTACAGATCTCCCCGCTTAAGAACATAATCTTTTAGTTTTATACTCCATTGATTTACTCCATCAGTCCAGATAGTTATCGGGCTTCGGTTTGTTTTGTAACCTTACCCCTGACATTGAGCCTTATATCAAGTTTCTGTTCGTGGAGCCAGATTTTTGCCCCGGACTTCCTTCAGATTCGGAGTCACCCCTATACCCTTGCCGTCGGCTATGCGCTTCCCACTATCGGGGCACGCTCGGGACTTACACCCGTTAGATTATGCCCATGTCGGGCAAACAAAAAAACCGCTCACCTCACGGTGGACGGTTTTTCCCTGCCTCCGACTCCGAGTCCTCACTGCGCGCATGCAGACAGCGGCGCGGAGCAACCACGGCTTCCGTATCTTTGGCAGTAGATAGAAATTACTAATGTATATAACCCAAAATTTAGACAATTATGTTTTTCTCGTTTTGGCTTAGTTTTTAAGGCCCTAAAAACATATCTAAGTCATGAAAAAAAGTTCTCTGTAATGCTGTTGTCGCAACTATGACTGTTTATGCCATGAGCGTCATAGTTGTGTTGGGGTTCTGACGCATTGCTTGCAGTCAGTGATGGGGAGGAAATATTGAAAGATGGACAATACATAATCTGTTTTATTTTAATATTGTTGCATTATTTTTGGCAGAGCTGTGGGTTGCAGCTGCTGTCAAAATATTATTGAAATTTTATTGTTGCAATTAGTATTATTGTTGCATTCACAATAGAAACGTAAAGGAGTGTGTAAATATTAGTGTAGAATTGTTAAAGTAATAAAATAAATGACCCGGACCAATTGGTCCGGGCATAGAGCGTAAGATGATATTAGTAGCTATAATAGCTATTGAAGCTATTATAGCTACTGCCTAAGATTAGCGATTAGGATAAAGAGCACAATGGAGATTTGCCATTGTTATTGCCGCTGCTGCTGCTTCTGCACCTTTATTCCCAAGCACTCCTCCTGCACGGTCGATGGCCTGCTGTTCATTGTCGACTGTGAGCACTCCGAAAATTACCGGGGTTTCTCCTTTGGCATTGAGCATGGCAGTGCCATGGGCTGCGATTTCACATACATAGTCAAAGTGGGGAGTGTCTCCACGGATAACACAGCCGATTATTATAACTGCGGCAGGGGGTAGTCCGTCTGCGTTACGTGTATTCATGGCTGCCCCTGCGGCATTGACCAATTCTACAGTGCCCGCTACCGCATGAGAGTGGATCCTATTCTCGGCTATTCCTCCCTCTTTTAGCACGTCTATGGCTGCATCACGAAGTGACCATGTGATTTTCGGGTTCCAGTCAGCTGTAAAGATGTAGAAGTCACCTTTAGCCCGGTCATCAATAGTCGGCACCTGCAGCGATGTGCCGTTGGTGTTTAATATTGTAGACATGAGCCGGATTATTTATCAGATTGTCCGGCATTATCAGTAGCGTCTGCTTGTTCAGATGTTTCCGGATCTTCCTGAGCTTTTTCTTTTTTCTTGAACTTTGACTTGGCAGCCGTGGTGACTTTGTGAATGAAAGCCTTCCATTTATTGTCATTGTCTACTTCAGAATCAATCACCTCAGTAAGCGCGATTATATTTTGCTCCAACTCTATTGTCTCAAGTGAAATTGCATGAGGGAGAATTGCCTGAAGAAGACGGCGTGCACGTGGACGCATCTGCTTGATACGCATCATGATTTCAGCCATCTCTATGGTCATCTGCACCTCTTTTCTGGTGACTCTGCCAGTACGCTTCTTTGAATATTTTATGGCTTCTGCATAAAATTTCAAAGCAGCCTTGAGATCGCCGGTTGAGGCAAGCAGTTCACCTACGTTGCGTAATGAATCAACAAGTTTATCTGTGGCAGCCACTACTCCTGCATTGACCTTCTCATAAAGAGTGCCGGCATTCATCTGTTGCTTCACCAGGAGGTCAAGAGCCTTCTTGCGAGAGCGGAGAATACGGGTTGAAAGCTCCATTGCCAGAATATGGAATTTACCGAAACGATCTTCATCGAGTTTTACAAGATGGTCGAGCACTTTGAAAAGAGCTTCAAGCTCCTTCTCACTCTGCTTATAGTTTTTTAGAGCAAAGTGAATCTCAGCCAGGTCAAACAGCAGAGCCACGAGCAGGGCACGGAACTCCGGATCGTCATACTGGGGGAATTCCCGCATTGTTCGCAGAGCAGCCACGGTGCGCTCCATAGCATCGAGGTATCTCTCCTCAGCTATAAACTCTTCGGCAGCCTTGCGGCAGGCGAGCACCTCAGAGAGGGTGGCTTGTTCTTTGGGAGAATTTTCAAACCTTGACAGGTTTAAAGGAATTTCTACTTGTGTCATAATTATGAGGAAATTGATTTAAAATTCTTTAGTTGTTCTTTTTTGAGAGGTCACGTCCCTCAAATTTAGTGAATGCCTCTCTTAGCTTATCCGGTATCGGACGTGCCTCGTGGGTTTCAGGGTCTATGCAGACCATCACCGTTTCGCAGATTGCTTTAGCCTCTCCTGTGTTGACTTCCCGGATAAGCTGCAACACCTTGAAACTTTTTTCAGAAAGATACAGACATGTGGACAGTACCTCAATTTCCTCACCAAAAACTATTGAGGATATGAATGCACAGTTCACATTGGCAATTACGGTGTCAACGTGTTTCCAGTCTACTTGCTCCCCTCTCACGGCAGTGAAGTAGTGGGCTTTCCCGGTGTCAAAAAATGCGAAATAGACTGTGTTGTTAACGTGTCCGAGCACATCGACATCGCTGAAACGCAATTGTAGGGGAGTGCGGTGGTGAAACAGGTCGAGTGATGGTAATTCGTGTGGATTCATGAGGTGAAACGTATTTCTGTTATTATGTTTTTACCGATGATGCCGTTGATGGCACTTCGGAGGGAGGAGCGATTCATTGTCAGTTCATTGCGTAAAGATGCGTAGGGCACACCCACTGTCATTATTCCGTTTTTTACTGACGGACGGTGGCATTTATTTGCAATGTCATTCCCTACTACGGTCTGCCACAAAGCGGCAGCTCTGTATTCATCAAGGTGCTCCTGCATACAGTTTTCCTGAAATGCGAGGCGAAGAATGTCTCCTATGCACTGAGGGTCGGTTCTTTCCATTTGTCAGTTGCTGTTTAGAGGTGAGAAAACTCCGTCAGACACATTCATCAGGGAGTATGGACCTGACAACCCTGCAATGATATCGTTGAGATGTTTGCGGTTGGTATCGGTTATAAATATCTGTCCGAAGGTATCGGAGGAAGAGACCTCGTGCATTATGCTTTCCACTCTTTCAGAGTCGAGCTTATCAAAAATGTCGTCAAGAAGCAGGAGAGGGGTGATTCCTTTTTCATCTTTCAGGAAATCGAATATTGCAAGACGGAGGGCAACTGTAAAAGTTTTCACTTGTCCTTGGCTCCCAAGGCGTCGCAGGCTGTATCCTCCGAGTCTGACTTCGAGATCATCGCGGTGTACTCCTGCCGAGGTGTAGCCCAACACGGCATCTTTTTCCCTGCGGGTGGCAAGGAGCTGGTCCATTGTCATTTCATCAAGTTGACTACGATATGACAGGTCAGTCTGTTCTTTTCCACCGGCGAGGCGCGCATATGTCTGCTCTACTTTCGGAGCTATGGCAGCTACCCATTCTTGGCGTGTTTTGTGGATTGCTGAGGCAGATTCTATAATGCCATTCTCGACAGACTCATACAGAAGCGGGTCGCTCACGCCTGCTCGAAGCATTCGGTTGCGACTTTCAAGCAGGTGGGAATATTTTATAAGTAATGCAAGATATTCAGCGTTTGCCTGAGAGATTACCATATCCATCAGTTTACGACGGTCTTCTGCGGGTCCCGTTATAATCAGCGAGTCAGAAGGCGTTACGGTGACGATAGGAAATCGTCCTATATGCTCGGAAATTTTACGGTATTCCTTTCCATTACGTTTGAGAGTCTTTCCTTTTCCTTTTGAGAGTCCGCAAGAAATGATGTCGTCGCCACCTGCCTCAGTGTGGAAAGTACCTTTTACGAGCATTAGGTCTTCACCGTGTCTGATAAGTGCCGAATCGGGTACCTGGGTCATGGGACGAGCCATACTTATAAAATGAATCGCCTCCAGAAGATTGCTTTTCCCCATTCCGTTCATTCCAAGCAAGCAATTCACCCCCGATGAAAACTCCAGGGATGATGATGCTATATTTTTGAAATTCAGAATGTCGATATTTTGTAGAATCATTTTTACGGAATGGGTTTGAAATCAGTCGTCTTCTTTCACACCGAAAGCAAGGTCGCCTGCGTCGCCAAGTCCTGGGACAATATAGCTGTGAGAGTTGATATCCGGGTCAATTGCTGCTGTCCAGATAGTTGTCATGCCGGCAGGGAGCACCTCGCAGAGATATTCCATTGCAGGGCGTGATGAGATGACTGAAGCAACGTGCAGGCGTGCGGGAGTGCCTTTCTTCAAAAGAGCACGGTAGCCTAATTCCATGCTACTGCCTGTGGCAAGCATCGGATCAACAAGTATAAGGGTTTTACCGTCGATGTTGGGCGATGCCATGTATTCCACGAGCACGTCAAACTGGTCGCTTCTCTCCTTATATCTTCTGTAGGCACTGACGAATGCGTTCTCAGCATTGTCAAAGAAATTTAGAAATCCCTGATGGAAAGGGAGACCTGCCCTTAGGATTGTGGCAAGCACTATCTTGTCGGACGGTTCCTGACAGACCGTATATCCAAGAGGAGTCTGCACCTGTTCCTGCGTGTAGTTAAGACGCTTGGAGATTTCATAAGCCATGATTTCACCAATGCGCACAAGATTTCTTCTGAAACGCATGGGATCAGACTGAATTGTTACGTCGCGGAGTTCACGCATATATCGGCTGACGAGACTCGGGGAAGTTGCGAAATTAACTATTTCAATATCATTCATAGTGGAGGGGCTAAGGTTTATACTATGCAAATATAACCATTATTTATGTATTAATGTTGAAAAATCATATTTATTTTTGATTTTTCACTGAATTAGGCTCTATAATGCTGATGGCTGCCTCCCGATCTTCCTCCAACTGATGGCGTAAGATGTCAATGGAGTCAAACTGTTGCTCATCGCGAATCCTGGAATAAAACAATAGGGAAATATCTTTCCCATAAAGGTCACCTTCCCAATTTATTATGTTTGCCTCCACAGTCTGTTCATTCCCTCTCCTGATGGTGGGACGCACGCCGATATTGACCATCGCCGGGTGTTTTGATCCGTCAGGGAGAAGTGCTATGGCAGCATAGACTCCTCTTTTGGGCACGACGATTCCGGGTTGCGTTAAGATATTTGCAGTGGGGAAACCTATTGTGCGCCCGAGCCGGTTACCGGTCACGACTTTTCCCGGCAGGAGGAAATGCCGCCCTAACATATCGTTGGCGTCTGTCACATTGCCTGCGGCAACCGCCTTGCGTATGGCAGAACTGCTTACCCCAGCTACTAATGGTGCTTCAATCACCTCCATTCCAAGATGTTTACCAATAGAGCGGTAGTCGGCTATCGACATATTTACGCCGTCACTTCCGAATGTGTTGTCGTAGCCTACCACCAATACCCTCACATTATGTTCATTCCTAAGCAGGGTCATCCAATCCTTAGCCGTTGTCTTACGCAGGGTCTCATCAAAAGGGAGCACCACAGGTGTTACTCCCTTTTTTGAAATCAGGTCTTTTTTCTTGGCAATGGTGGTGATAGCTTTTGGTGCCCGTTGTGGGGCAATAAGGTCAAGCGGGTGGCGGTCAAAAGTTATGGCTATAGGCTGGAGTCCCTTTTCCATAGCTACCTTCTTCAAAGTGGAGAGTACTTCGGCATGACCAAGATGCACGCCATCGAAGGTGCCGATTGCAGCAGCTTTAGGAGTCACTTCTCCACCTCGCTTTCCAGCAGTCGTGCACCGATTGCAGTGATGGAGTTTTCTCCATCTTTCTCCACGCGGATTGCATTGAGTCCGATGCTTTCGGCAGCCCTGCAGTTGGCAGCAGAATCATCGAGCATCAGCGTCTCTTCGGGGTTAAGGTGATAACGCTCTACGAGATTCCGGAAAATCTGAGGGTCGGGCTTGCAGGTGCGTTCCTGGAAAGATGCCACAATACCGTCGAAATAATCATTGATGGTTTTACCGTCTTTGCGGAAAGCGTTCTCAATCCAATGGTTATACATTATGGGGTTTGTGTTGGACAGCACAAACACTTTGTATCCTTTATTCCTTAATGCCTCTATGAGATGAAGTCTTTCAACCGGGAGGTCTACAAGAAATTGTTCGAAGGCATCGCGTATATCTCGTGTAGTTGTGCCGGGGGCACACATAGGCAAAATGGTGTCGTAGAGATCGGCAGAGGAAAATTCACCCGTTTCAAGCTTCAGGAAGGGTCCTTTCTGCTCATACTCATCTAAAAGAACGGCTGCCTCTTCCATTCCAAGTGCCTGAAGAGAGCTTATAGCCCTGTGGCGGGCAAGGTCGATTACTACTCCTCCGAGATCAAAGATTATATTTTTAACAGGTTTCATATTCTGATTTTTATTTGTCGGTTGAATTTATGGTTTTATTGCGAAAGGTTATGCAACCGGTGGGCAATAAATTTTGCAAAATTAACCATTTTTTTTGTCACTTCATTATAAAATATTACCTTTGTGAAGATAAATGGCTTAGTGGCGCATAACATTAAAGAGAATAGTAACCCAATAAACGTATAAAGCTATGAGTGAAAAAAGATCAATTGGCATTCTTACGTCCGGTGGTGATGCTCCGGGCATGAATGCGGCAATCAGGGCTGTGACCCGTGCGGCGATTTTTGCAGGATTTAAGGTGTATGGTATCATGCGAGGCTATCGTGGACTGATAACCGATGAGATAGAGGAGTTTTCCACTCAGAATGTGTCAAATATCATACAGCGTGGCGGCACCATTCTCAAGACTGCACGATGCAAGGAATTTACCACTCCCGAGGGTCGCCAGTGTGCATACGATGTGCTGAAACGTCATGGAATTGATGCATTGGTTGTGATTGGCGGTGACGGCTCTTTGACGGGTGCCCGCATCTTTGCAAATGAGTTCCAATTTCAGATTGTCGGTCTTCCCGGCACAATTGATAATGACCTCTACGGCACTGACTCAACAATCGGTTATGACACGGCACTCAATACTATTATGGATTGCGTGGATAAAATACGTGACACAGCTACTTCCCATGAGCGTCTTTTCTTCATAGAGGTGATGGGCAGGGATGCCGGATTCCTTGCTCTTAACGGTGCGATTGCATCAGGTGCTGAGGCAGCTATTATCCCGGAAATCTCAACTCAGGTAGACCAGCTCGATGAGCTTATAGCCAACGGTTTCCGTAAGTCAAAAAACTCTTCCATAGTGCTTGTGGCAGAATCTCCCTCCACCGGTGGTGCAATGGGCTTGGCAGAACGTGTGAAGAAGGAGTATCCGGAATATGACGTGCGTGTCACAATTCTCGGTCATCTTCAGCGTGGTGGTTCTCCAACGGCATTTGACCGCATACTTGCCTCACGAATGGGGGCAGCAGCCGTTGATGCTTTGCTTGACGACCAGCGTAATGTGATGATAGGCATCAAGAATGATGAGATAGTATATGTGCCGTTTACAAAGGCTATCAAAAACGACAAACCCATCAATCAGGAGTTGATGTCAACTCTTCGTCGTCTTTCTATATAATTGATATTTACCCTATTAGGAAACAATTGTTTTATAATAGGGTAAAATTTTTTATTTTTGTTGAATAAAATTTGCTGGAATGGAAATTTGTTTGTAACTTTGCATCGCAAACAGGAACAAATGTTTCTTATAAAGCAATCCGGGTGGATACCAGAGTGGCCAAATGGGGCAGACTGTAAATCTGCTGGTTTATACCTTCGGTGGTTCGAATCCATCTCCACCCACTCACACATGACATCAATTTCAATTATTGCACTTAACAACTTAGAAGAGCGTCTCCGCGATGGATCGCTCTTTTCATTTTATATATTGAGCATTATGATAGAGNGTGTATCAGAATCAGAAATTCTGATACACCCTCTATCATATAAAAATTAAATAAGTTTTGCTGAGGCTTCACGAATGCGGCGCATAGCCTCGCGTATATTGTCGTCGGAAGTGGCATAGCTCAGTCGCATATAGCCGGGAGAGCAGAAGGCAGCCCCGTCAACGCAAGCCACATGAGCATTCTCGAGCAGATACATCACATAATCTCCGCTGCTCTTTATCTCAATGTCACCATATTTCTTGCCAATAAATGAGGAAACCTCCGGGAAAAGATAGAAGGCACCCTCCGGTTTATTGACTACCCAACCGGGGATTTCCTTAGCCAACTCTACTATAAGATCACGCCTGCGTTCAAACGCTTGTCGCATTGTCTCCACACATTCCTGGGGTCCTTCGTATGCCGCTTCTGCTGCTTTCTGTGCGATGGAGGAGCACCCGGAGGTGTATTGTCCCTGTAGCTTGGACACAGCTTTTGCTATCTGTAAAGGTCCTGCCATATAACCTACGCGCCAGCCTGTCATGGCATATGCCTTCGACACTCCGTTGACAATCACAACGCGGTCACGCACTTCTGGAAATTCAGAGATGCTGTGCACCTCTCCCACAAAGTTGATATGTTCGTAAATTTCATCGGCAAGAATAATAATGTCAGGATATTTTGCAAGCACCTCGGCAAGACCCTTCAGTTCGTCATAGGTATAGACACTCCCTGTTGGGTTGGAGGGGGAATTAAACATGATCATTCTTGTCTTAGGAGTGATTGCCGCCTCGAGTTGGTCAGGAGTGATTTTGAAGTCTTTTTCCACTCCGGCATACACCTCTACCGATATACCTTCGGCAAGCTTTACCATCTCGACATAGCTTACCCATGCCGGGACCGGAATTATCACTTCGTCGCCGGGGTTGATTGTGGCGAGCAGCACATTGCATAATTCCTGCTTTGCACCGTTGCCAACCACAATCTGCTCAGGTGTAAACTCAATCTTATTTTCACGGAGCAACTTTGCTGCTATGGCTTTGCGCAAAGAGAGGTAGCCCGCCACGGGGGTGTAGCGTGAAAAATTATCATCGATTGCTTTCTTTGCCGCCTCCTTGATGAAATCAGGAGTGTCAAAATCCGGTTCGCCTACCGACATGTTGATTACGTCGATGCCGGAAGCCTTCAGCTCCGCGCTTTTTTGCGACATAGCGAGTGTGGCTGACGGCGACAGAGCTTGGATACGTTGTGAGATCTGATTCATTATCCGTTAAGTTTTGTGTAATTTTTGTTGCGAAATTACATATTTAAGGCGAACAATCAAAACATTCAAAAGGAAAAGGTGTAAATGTATGGATTTTTTCATTAACTTTGTGGCGTTTTATTGCATTTAAGTCTGTCAGGACTACCTTAACCCCTTGCATATAAATAACACACATATATGGATAAAACAGTTAAATTCAGAAGGGCTTTTCGCATGGTGGCTCTTTGTATGCTGGCTTTGCTTTTACCGGCGTTAAGTTCTTGTAAGCAGGAGAGTGTCAACGTCACTGATTTACTCTCTACGGTGCCCTCATCGTCATCAGTGGTGATGGGCATAAATATTGAGTCACTCCTGAAGAAATCAGGATGCAAGATTGAAGGCTCTGCCATTGTGCCGGGTAATGAGGTACAGGCATTGCTTGGAAGTGATTCTTTCAAGAATTCAAAAGATAGTAAAATTATAGAAGTGATCTTTAATGGTGGAAGTGGAATTGATCCTGTCGGTGCAATTCTGTTTAAAGATGCTTATAATGAATATCTGACTTTTGCACTTGCTGACACAGATAAGTTCAAATCATTTATCGAGCAGCACAGCGGGGAGACATTCACCGACGGTGGCAATGATGTGCAGGTTTGCGGGAATGTGGCAGTGAAAGGTGCGCAGGCATGGATTGCTGACGGCACCACTATTGATCCCAAAGCTGTTGCAAACTACGCTTCGCTCGGCGACGGGCAGAGCTTCATGACGAAAGACTTCTCTGACAAGATTGCCAATATGACTACTGATTTTGTTGGCTGGGGTGAGATAAGGAAGCTCCTTGAAGACAAAATGAGTATGAGCGAGCGCACAACTGTTATGCTCATTAATGGAATATTGTTTGACGAGGCGCAGAGTATCTTGTTTGATGTGGATATGTTGAAGGGTGAGGCTAAGGCTACTTTCTCTGTATATAATAAGGAGGGGAAACCGGCAAAATATCTTCTTCCCTCAGATAAGCTCAATGTTGAGACCATCAAAAAGGTAGGTCCTAAAGCTAATGCACTTGTTGCAGTGAGCATAACAAAGGAACTTATAAAGAAACTTGACAGTCTCCTCAGTTCTTTCGGCGGCGAAATAGAACAGACTGCGAAGGCACTTAAATCTGTTGACGGCACCACTGCCGTGGCTTTTGAGAATCTTTCTGATATGAGTGTTCTTAAAGGTGTTGTGACCACCGACGGTAAGGCAGGTCTCGATCTTATGCAGTTGATTTCTTCCATAGCTCCCACTTCAAAAGACGGTAAGCTGGTGCTTTTCTCAAAAGGAGTTGTAGGCGGTGAGCTTGATGTGGATAAAGAGGCTGAGAATCTGAAGAACGCAACCTTCGGTGTGGTACTCAGTATGGCGTCATCTTTTCCGGATAACCATAGTTTTGATGGCTTTAAGACACTCACCGTTGCTTTTGAGCCTAAAGGTGGTAGCGTGGAATGTGATATAACCTTAAAAGCCGTTGACTCGTCACGTAACATATTGCTCCCAATTATAGAGACACTTGCAAAGTGATGGGAGAAAGAATTGATATAATAAGATTAGAGGGAATGTTGCCGCGTGTCTTTGTGTCGGAAGACATTCCCTCCTCTGATATATGGAGCGGGGTGACAACGCTTCTTCGTGGTGAGATGTATCTTGTGGAAGCTACTTCCGGGGCAGGCAAGTCATCTTTGTGCGCTTATCTTTACGGGCTTCGCGACGACTATGAAGGGAAACTTTGTTTCAATAAAAATGATGTCAGGAAATTCAGTATAGATGAATGGCAGGAGATTCGACGCACCCATATTGCCTTTCTTCCGCAGGAACTGTCGCTATTCCCGGAGCTTAGCGCGTTGCAGAACATTGAGCTTAAGAATTCACTGACAAATCATGTGGCTCAGGCACAGATAGAGGAATGGCTTCACGTGCTGGGTATCGATTCCCGGAAAAACTCCCCCGTGGGGCGCATGTCGGTAGGGCAGCAGCAGCGTGTGGGAATTATCCGTGCTTTGTGTCAACCATTTGATTTTATTATCCTTGATGAACCCGTCAGCCATCTTGATGAAGGCAATAATCTGAGAGCTGCTGAAATGATTGTCAGCGAGGCTCGCAGGCAAGATGCCGGAATAGTTGTCACTTCAGTTGGCAATCGCCTTTTAATCGATCATACCCGAACACTTAAACTATGAGTTTAGTCTACCGCCTACTTAAAAAGAATACCTCTCCGGCACGCATTGCAGCTTTTATAGTTTCCAATTTCATAGGGCTTGCCATAATTATCGGTGGCATACAGTTTTATGAAGATGCTGCCACATTGTGGCAAACTGACGATAGCTTTATAAAGACTGACTATATAGTGGTCAATAAGAAATTGACCTCTGCCAATACGTGGCAGGATGCCGACTCCGGATTCACAAAGGAGGAAATTGACGAATTGCGGAGGCAACCGTGGGTGAGAGACGTTGGGGAATTTTCCTCCACTGACTATCGTGTGTGGGCATCAGTGGGAACCGGCGACCATAGATTGTCAACCATGATGTTTTTTGAGTCAATCCCGGATAAATTTGTTGACGGTACCGATTCCGACTGGCATTTCAGGGTAGGTGACAACGTTGTGCCGATAATTATTTCAAAAGACTATCTTGCGCTCTATAATTTCGGGTTTGCCGGGTCTGCTGGATTGCCTCAGGTGTCGGAGGCGATAATGGAAAGTATACCTCTCCGGCTTTCACTCTCTTCCTTTGACGGCAGCAATGTCATTAATATGAATGCGAGGGTGGTGGGATATTCCAACCGACTGAACACTATACTTGTGCCACAAAGCTTCATGTCATGGAGCAATAATGAGCTTGGAGGCAAAAGTGAGCCTAAAAATCCTTCCCGCCTTATTATAGATGTTAGCAGCCCCGGCGATGTGGCTATTGCAGATTATCTTAAAGAGCATTCCCTTGAGGTTGCCGGCGATAAAAGAGGGTCTTCCGCCTCATATCTTTTGAAAGTGGTGGTGGGGATAGTGCTTGCCGTGGGTGTGGTCATCACGCTGCTTTCGTTTTTTGTACTCCTTCTTTCCATTTCCATTATAATGGAGAAAAATCGTGAAAAGATACATTCACTTCTGACTTTGGGCTATCCATTGCGCAGCATCGTGTCGCCCTACGTAATGATAATATCCGTTGCTTCTCTTGCCACATGGCTTTTGGCGGCAATTTGCGTGCTGATATTGCGTAGCGGGTATGTCAAGGCACTTGAGGGTCTTGGCTCGGGAACGGGAAATTGTTGGCTTGCCCCGCTGTGTGGACTTATACTGACGCTTATGCTTATTTATGCTAACATATATTCAGTTCGTCGCAAGGTCAGAGATGCCTGGCGATAATTGGAGTGGGGGAGACTTCCCGGTTGTAAAATAAGTGTAAAAAGAAGTGTGAACCCAACACTTATTATTAAAAAATGTGAAAAATATAGACTAAAAAAGATAAATAGGGGATAAAATGTAAACTAATGTTAATGTTAATTTTGTTAATTAACAATGTTAATAGGGGGGGATAATAGCTTAACAAATGAAAATTTATCCTTAAATTTGCGCCGTGTTTTACCAAATGTTGCATGAAAAACTCAAATAAACCGTGTGTAATATGCGTGATGTCTGTTCGCAAGGTTAATTTGACAATATAAATGCTCGCTTAACTAACAGAATGTCAGAAACAATAAGTTTCAGATAGCGGTATGGGCTGCCGCAGTAATAGAAAGAGAGAAAACCATAATAATATTAACTAAATTATTCTTGCATGAAGAACATCTGTTTTCATCTGAACAGGAAGTTGTGGCTGACTATGGTATTATTACTTAGTCTCGCGCTTCCGGGTTTCGCTCAGAAAATCACTGTTCACGGTTATGTGGATGATGAGACTGGGGAACCACTGATTGGTGCCACTGTAATGGAAAAGGGCACTTCTAACGGTACGGCAACAGACATCGACGGCAACTTCACGTTGAATGTTGAGCCTAATGCCACTCTGGTGATCAGCTACATCGGCTATGATCCTCAGGAAGTGGCAGTCAATGGTCGTACTGAAATCAAGGTCACACTCGGCCAGAACGCTACGATGCTTGCGGAGACAGTCGTAATCGGTTACGGCTCCGTGAAGAAATCAGACGCAACCGGCTCTGTGGCTCTCGTGACTCCCGATGAAATCGAAGCCGGTATTTCGACTTCAGCCCAAGACCTCCTCGTCGGCGCAAGCCCCGGTGTGGTTGTGACAACTAACGGTGGTAGCCCACAGGGTGGTGGTACAATCCGTATCCGTGGTGGTGCTTCTCTGAATGCTTCAAATGACCCTCTTATCGTGCTTGACGGTGTGCCTTTGGTAACTGGTGATGTGGAAGGTATGAACAACCCGCTCGCTATGATTTCTCCTGATAATATCGAATCAATGACTATCCTTAAAGATGCCTCCGCAACAGCTATTTATGGTAGCCGTGCATCTAATGGTGTAATCATCATTACCACTAAGAAGGGTAAAAGAGGTCGTCCGCAGGTTAACTTCTCTGCAAGCTGGAAACTTGAATCAGCACGAAAGAAATGGGAAGTAATGGGTGCTTCCGAGTTTAGTAAAGTGATTCGCGACTATTGGGGTGCAGACTCTGAAGCAGCTGCCGCTCTTGGTGATGCTGATACCGACTGGCAGAAAGAAGTGCTCCGTACTACTATCTCTCAAGACTATAACCTTAGTGTAGGCGGCACAGTAGGATTCCTCCCTTACCGTATAAGCGGTTCATATACTAAGAATGAGGGTATCATGAAGAATACAGACATGCAGCGTGTGTCTGCCGGATTTAACCTTAATCCTAAGTTCTTCGACGGACTTCTCTCAATCAATGCAAATGCCAAGGGTTATTATATCCGCAACCGTTGGGGTAATGACGGCGCAATAGGTTCTGCTGTTTCTTTCAACCCCACTGTTCCCGTTTATTCAAATATATCTACCGGCAATAGCCAGTTCCCTTATTTCTATAATGGATACACTACAATTGCAGGTAATAATCAGGCATTTAATGTAAATGCTTCTCTCAACCCGGTTGCCATGCTGAATGACTATGACAATTATAGTGATGTATGGCGTTCTAACGGTAACCTCCAGATTGATTACGCTCTGCATTTCCTCCCGGAACTGCACCTCAATCTTAACCTCGGTTATGACGTTACCAAGTCTGAAAATCATAATACGCTTACTCAGAACTCACCATCTGCTTGGAAAAGTTCACCTGATCAGAACGGCGCAGGCACATATTATGAAAACTGGTATCTCTACCGCAACACACTCCTTGACTTCTATGTAAACTACAAGAAGGAATTTGAAGCGATTCAGTCAAATCTTGATGTGATGGCAGGTTACTCTTGGCAACGTTTCGACGATATGCACAGAGATAATGGAACGATATTCCTTACTCCAGGTTTCAAATCACCCGAAAACAATGGTGGAAAGCTTGAGATCGATCCTGCCACTGAGTCTAAGGTTGGTCATGCTTCCGGAAGCGTATTCCCATATTATAGCGGTAACTTGATGCTTATTTCATTCTTCGGTCGCTTGAACTATACTTTTAAGGATACCTATCTCCTTACTTTCACTATCCGTGATGATGGTACATCTCGTTTCTCTAAGGATAACCGCTGGGGTGTCTTCCCGTCAGTTGCTCTCGGCTGGAAGATTAATAACATGCCTTTCTTCGAGGAAGCATCTCAGACAATGAATGATTTTAAGCTCCGTCTCGGCTGGGGTCAGACAGGTCAGCAGTCTGTAGGCGGCTACTTCCCCTATATGCCTATATATGCTCAGAGTACTGATGGCTCTTATTATCCTAATATGTGGACAGGAGCATATATTAATAACGGTAAGATCATTTCCAATACATATTATCCCAAAGGTTATAATGCGAATCTGAAGTGGGAGACAACTACAACTTGGAACGTTGGTCTTGATATGGGATGGTACAACAATAAATATACTCTTGCTCTCGATTGGTATCTCCGCGACTCAAAGGATCTTCTTGCTTTCGTAACTGCCACACCTGGTGCCTTCACAACCAATATGCTTGATCAGAACATCGGTACTCTGCGCAACATAGGTCTTGAGGCAACTCTCGGAATGCGTGCAATTGATACTGATGACTTTACTTGGAACACAAGTCTCAATGTAGCCTGGAACAGAAATAAGATCACAAAGCTCAATAATGAAGGTACTTATGTTCTTGCAGGTGATGATATCGCCGGTGGAAATGGAAATAAGGTTCAGGTTCATCAGGTAGGTTATCCTGCTTTCTCGTATCTCCTTTATGAGCAGATTTATGATCAGGATGGCAAGCCTATCGAGGGTGCGTACGTTGACCAGGATGGTAACGGTCAGATCGACTCAAATGACCTTGTGATCAAACATTCAAGAGATCCGAAAGTTACAATGTCATGGAACAACAATTTCTCATATAAGAATTGGGATCTCAGCTTCCAGCTCCGTGCTTCTATCGGTAACTATGTTTACAACAATGCACTGGCAGGTAACTCAACTCTCAGTGAGACATACCGCAACGGTCTTTCCAACCTCCTTGTAACTGATTACTATTTCCAGGGCGGTCAGACAACCAACACTTATCTGAGTGACTATTGGTTGGAGAATGCAGGCTTTGTTCGCTGCGACAACATCACTCTTGGCTACACATGGCCCGATCTTATCAACAACAATCTGCGTCTCCGTGTCTACGGTGCTGTTCAGAATCCATTCGTGATTACAAAATATCGTGGTCTTGACCCGGAGGTATTCTCAGGTATCGACAATAGCGTTTATCCGCGTCCGATTTCCTTCACTCTCGGTGTGATTGCTACATTCTAATCATCTCCAATTTCATTATTAAGAACAACAATATGAAATCATATATCAATAAATATCTTTTAGGAGCAGTAGCGTTTGCTGCCACAGGTCTTGTTTCCTGCGTCAGCGATCTTGACCAGCTCCCTAAAAATCCGACTGATCTGACTCCGGACCAGTTTGCCAATAATCCGAAAGAGTATATCGGTGGAGCATTAGGTAAATGCTACAGTGGTATTGCTGTGTCAGGTCAAGGTGGCAATGGCTCTTCCGATATCTCCGGTCTTGACAATGGCCGTAGCTGTTGGAGCCGTGCGATATTCATGCTCAATGAGTTCACAACCGACGAATGTCTTTGGATCTGGAAAGACTCAGGTGTGTTCGACCTTTGCACAAGCACATGGAGTTCCAACAACGAGAACGTATTCGGTACCTACTCTCGTCTTTATACTCATATAGCTGTCTGCAATGATTTCATTCGCCTTTCCCGTAATCTCGGCGATTATGGAATCTCTACAGGAGATGGCGAGAATCAAGTGACACAGGCTGAGCTTGACCAATTTGTTCTTGAGGCTCGTGCGCTTCGTGATTTGAGTTATTTCTATGTGATTGACCTTTTCGGTAACGCAGCATACGCTTGGGATACTCAGCTTACAGGTGAGGAACCTCCTTATATTACACGTACAGAACTCTTCAATACCGTAACAGACGATCTTGAAGATGTGCTTGCTAATTTCAAGGAATCTGGCGTATATGGCAGAATCGGTAAGGATGCTGTTCAGGCTCTTCTTGCTAAGTTCTATCTGAATGCAGAGGTATGGACCGGTACAGCCCGTTGGCAGGAATGTTGGAATCACTGTCAGGAAATCATCAACCGTCATAAAGGTGGTGGCTTTGAAGGATCAGGTCTTGCCATGGACTATCTGTCAGTATTCTGCGGTAATAATGACATGTTTGCTCCCGGCGGTAGCCTGACGGCTCAGAATGAGATTCTTTGGAACATACCATACGCTTACCAGGGTACAATTACCACTACTGACGGCTCACAGCAGACTGTGGCTCTCACTCAAAGTTATGGTGGTACAGCTTTCCTTATTCTTTCTGCTCTTAGTGATCAGACAACAGCTACTTCCGGCTGGTTTGGTATAAACGGTCAGTGGACATGTATGCATGCACGTCCTGAGTTTTCAGAGAAGTTTAATTTCTCTAACGGTGTAAGCCAAGACAACAGAACATGGCTTTGGTTTACAGAGAATGATGGCTTCACAATGGCTAACACTGACTTCTCAACTTATAAGAACGGCTATGTGCCCAACAAGTTTACAAATGTGAATTGTAATCCTGATGGCACAATGCCTCGCTGGGAAGATCCGGAGACAGGTCTCCCACGTGTAGGTGTGCATGATCTTAACAATCCGGATAATTATGGAATCGATGCAAGTGCTACATTCCCAAATACTGATTATCCTGTGATCCGTCTTGCAGAGATTTATCTTACCGCAGCTGAGGCTTACGTAAGAGGTAATGTAGGTAATCAGTCTGATGCGCTTGATTATGTTAATGTGATTCGTCGCCGTGCGGGAGTCGGTAACTGGAATGCAGCTGAACTTACTGCCAACAACCTTCTTGACGAGCGTGCCCGTGAGCTTTACTGGGAGAACAACCGTCGCACTGACCTTGTGCGTGCCGGAGTATTCACATCTCGCTACAACTGGAGTTGGAAGAATAATGTGGAGAGTGGAGCTGCTATTTCTGACCACATGAATATTTTCCCGATCCCCTCTTCTGTGATCAATTCTTATGCTTCTGAATATCCTCAGAACCCGGGTTATTGATTTGAGTCTTTGAAGATTTAATCTAAAAGAAATTAAGAAATGAAAAAGATATCATTAATGATGGCTCTCCTTTTTATCTTGGGAGCTACATTCACTTCCTGTAAGGAGGATACCCAGCCTCGCCTGGAAACGCCCACGGAGTTTGTGCTTAACACTCCTCCAATGGCAAATGAAACATACGTGCTTGAGGAAATCGATGGCGTGGCAACTCAGATTTATCTGACTGTAAGCCAGCCTAACTATGGTCTTGGCACAGTGACAAGCTACGAGGTGCAGCTTAGTAAGACTGAAGACTTTGCTACTTATCA
This sequence comes from Bacteroides sp., assembly GCA_014802265.1. GTDB lineage: Bacteria > Bacteroidota > Bacteroidia > Bacteroidales > Muribaculaceae > Lepagella. Next base: position 47,489 of record JAAVCP010000021.1, read on the forward strand.
GAGTCTTATTACTGTCAACACCCAGGCACAGATTCAGTGTGATGGCTATGAGTGGTCAGTGGCTATGAATGCTCTCAACGGCATCACTTCTTTGGATGACGCAGATAAGTTCACCGGTGAGGCAGAAGACATCTATGTACGAGTAAGAGCATTTGTTCCCAATGCTGAATATAGCTCAATTTGTTCTAATGTGATTATGCTGAATGTGCAGCCTTATTTCGCAGTCCGTGCTCCGGGTAAACTCTATGTTATCGGTGATGTTTCAGGTTGGAATATCGATAACGGAGCAGTTTATCTTAGTGAGCCTGACAACGGCATTGGCAGCAAGGTTTATTCCGGTGAAATTGAAATTACTGCTGAACAAGCCGCCAACGGTTTCCGCTTCTATACAGAACTTGGCAGCTGGGGCGATAACGGTGCTCTGCCCTCTATCGGTTCTAATGCTGATGATGGTGATAACCTCAGTGTTACTCTTGATGATGACAGTTCTTACACCGGTCCGTGTGTCAACGGTAAGGGTAACTGGAATATCACCAACTGGGGTGGCGGTAAGATGAAGATGACCGTCGATCTCAATGAGATGAAAGTTTATTTCCAGAAAGCCAACTAATAAACAAGGCGTGTCAGTCCGGAAGTTCCGGAATGAGTCTTCCGGACTGATACAATCTCTAATATTTAAAACAATATGAAGAAATCATTAATATATTTTTCTGCCCTGTTGGCATTAGGGTTTGCTTCTTGCGATGACAAGAGCGACCTCGGCATAATGCAGACAAATCCGCAGGAGACTGTGATGGTTAAAGACGGAGTGTCGGTAAATCTCGTTTCTCCTGTCTCCGGCGAAGCACTTAATCTTGAGTCTTACTCCGGACTTATCCCGGTTATCAGCTACAGCACTGATGCCACCCTTCCTGAGGATGCCACAATGGATTTCGTAATGGAGTTGGCAAAAGATGATACCTACGCCAATGCCATTGAAATTCCTATGGAGAAGGTAGAGGGTGTTGAAAACACTTTCGGTGTGAAATCAGAATACTGGGACGATGCTTACCGTCATCTTCTCGGTAAAGCTCCCACAGCAAAAGATAACTTTATCCGTGTGGCTGCATACGTATGCATTAATTCTCAGCGTAGCCGTGTAGGTGGTTCTGACTCTTGGTTTGCAGAGAAGAAACTTTCTGTGACACCTGTTGACCTCCACATCAACGTAGAGAGTGCATATTATCTTGTTGGCTCTCTTAATGACTGGATTTTGGAAACTGCAATCAAGTTCGATCATTCTGATCTCAGCCAGTATGATGATCCTGTCTTTACACTTTCTCTTGATATTCCCGCTGAACTTGAGACAGATGGATGCTGGTGGAAGATAGTACCGGAATCTGCTTATGTAACCGGTTCTTGGGATGGCTTGTATGGCACAGAGACTGATGGTGATACCGCTATGAATGGTGTCTTGTTTGTAGATGGTAAGGCTGGCTGTCTGAAAGTTGCCGGTCAGTATCTCTTCACAATCAATATGCTTGATTGCACCTACGAGGTTACTCAGGCTATCCCGATGCTCTATACTCCGGGTAACGGTAATGGCTGGAACTTTGAAACCGGTATGCTTGACACTTGGGACTATACTCACTACTTCGGTTTCGTTCACATGAACGGTGGCTTCAAGATAACTGACCGTCCGGCTTGGGGCGGCATGGAATGGGGTGCCGGTGAAGAGGAAGGCACACTCAAACTCGGTGGTGGTGACATTAATGGTCCTGCTGACGGTATATATTGGATGACAGTCAACATCGGTAATCTCACCTATGAATTTACTCCGATTGAGACTATCGGCGTAATCGGTGGCTTCGAAGATAATGATTGGACTTCTGACTATGTTGAACTGACACCAAGTGATGATCTCCTTGTCTGGACAGCTGACATTGAGTTTACAAGTGATGACACTATTTGGAAGTTCCGTGCAAATGGAGACTGGGCTATCAACTTTGGTCAGGGTGAAGGCGGTCTGAGTCTTGACGGTGCTAATTTGTCAGCTCCTGGTATCGGTACTTACACATTGACACTCGACCTGCGCACCGTGCCTTACTCTTACACTCTTGTGGAGAAATAAGAAAAGATAGCACAGCGTGATTATAACTCTTGGTTATTTGATAATTATGATCAATAGCCATTAAGATTGAATTACAAAAACGGAAAGGACTATTAAGGTTCTTTCCGTTTTCTATTGGCGAATCTTTCTATTCATATGGAAATTCAACTCTGATAACATTTCCTGATAAGATTGTTGTCAGGTATACAAGTAAGCGGACGCCCGAAGAAAATGATATTATGTTGAATAATTGTCGCATATTGGCGCAAGAAGGTTGGGTAATGGTGTCACCGTTTATACATCCTCGGGAGAAGGAATTGCTTATAGAGGGAATAACAAAAGGGTGGAAGATAATAAGGATTGTTGAAGATGCTATTACTGAAAGGAGGCATCCCTCAAAGACGATGCATGCGTATTGTGCAACCGGGAATCTTCTACTGGTGGCTCTCCGACATCCTGGTGAGACAGGGGATAAATGCGAAATCCGGAGAAGCATATTTATGAAAATGAATGCTCTTGCGGAAAAAATTGAGCTGACAGACTGGAGATATTAGATCAAGCATGGATGGGAGGACAAAAGGAAAAATTAAGCTTGCGTTCCGTGTGCCAAACCATGGTTTGGCACACGGAACGCAAGCCGGTGGGGTGAGATTGGGCGGTAGAATCGGTGGGATTAGGGGGAGTCATAGGGGAGTGGGTGTTTGATAGGTATATATGATTTCCAAATTAAAAATATATGTCATGACTTTTAGAAAAATTAGGATTGGAGTTTTTTCCATTATCGTTTCTTTGGGCACAACGATGGGTTATGCGGGCGATAGAGATGGCGGGTCTGTTGATGGGCATAAGTTAGCGGGGAATCTGTTGGCTTATCCGTATATGAATGAGGAGCCGCCGGTGCAGACTCCTGCTCCGGCAGGGTATAAACCGTTTCATCTGGAGCATTATGGCAGACATGGGTCGCGTTGGCTGATAGGGGAAAATGACTATCTTACACCTGTTCGTCAGCTTGAGAAGGCTGAGCGTGCCGGTAAACTGACTCCTCTTGGGGTAAAGACTCTCGCTGCTCTTCGCGATATGGCTGAGGGTTCAGTAGGGCGTTGCAGTGAACTTACGGATCTTGGTGCGCTTCAGCATCAGAGAATCGGGCGGCGTATGGCTACAAATTATCCTGAAATTTTCAATGCTGCTGCCGATATTGACGCTAAGTCAACGGTTGTTATCCGCTGTATTCTTTCTATGGCAAATGGGTTGGAGGGGATTCAGCAGGTATCGCCCGGGGTGAGGGCTAAGAAAGATGCCAGCTACGCCGACATGTGGTTTATGAACTATGACGATAAGCCGGCATGGATGGTGAAGGATTCTGCTGAGAAAGCTGTGGTGGAACCTTGGAAGGCAAAGCGGCATGGGAGTCGTGATTTTCTGGCACGTTTGGTTACTGACCCACAGTTTGCGCGTGACAGCGTGGAACCCGGGATTATGCCTTATTTGTATTGGGTGCTCGGCAGCATGCAGGGTCATGTCGGAAAGCCTTGGCTTCTTGAAGATGTCTTCTCGGAGACTGATCTTATAGAGAACTGGGAAGGTGGCAATGCATTCTGGTTTATGCACAGCGGCGACACGCCGATGAGTCTTCACCGCATGCCCTATACCCAACGCAAGTTGCTTGGCAGAATGATAGAACAGACAGATTCGGCAGTTCTTTCAAAGCGTCCGAGTGCGCGGCTACGTTATGGACACGATGGAATCCTTGTGAATCTTGTCACTCTTATGGAGCTTGGCGACTACGGCAAGGAGGTGACAGACCTTGATCAGCTTGAGGAAATCGGCTGGAGGGATTATGATATCATTCCTATGGCTGGAAATCTGCAATTGGTGTTCTATCGTCCGGAGGGATCAACGAATCCTGATGATGTGTTGGTAAAGGCTCTTCTTAACGAGCGAGAGATAGCTCTGCCGGGTACACCGGTGTCCGGACCATATTACAGTTGGAAAGAGCTTAGAAAATATTACAGTGATAAATTGGAAGGGTTTGAGAAGAGATTCAAAGAATAATTACCTACACACAAATTTTTCCTAAGGGTTCAATAACCGAGCTTAAGATAAAATATAGCTTTTATGCCGATTCAAGAGAGAATATTTTCTGCTTGAATCGGCATAAAAGCTATTGTGAATATTAAAGCTATTTAATTTCCGAATTGGGGAAATGAGGGTGTACGCAAGTTAAGATTAATTTCGGGTAGGATTATTTATCGGAATTAATGAGGGCGAGAAGCTCACTGATAGCTTCAGAGGAGGGGATATTTTTCTTTACGAGCTGTTTCCCTTTATATAGGCTTACCTTACCCGGTCCGGCTCCGACATAGCCATAATCAGCATCTGCCATTTCACCCGGACCGTTGACAATGCAACCCATCACACCAATTTTCAATCCTTTTAGTCCTGCTGTTGCTTCTTTCACCTCTTTAAGAGTCTTCTGAAGATCAAAGAGGGTTCTGCCGCAACTCGGACATGCTATATATTCTGTCTTGCTGATGCGTAGGCGGGCAGCCTGAAGCAAACCAAGGGCAATGGAATTGACCTCATCTGTGGAGAAAGCCGGTGCTTCAAGCCATATCCCTGAGCCGTAACCCCATAAAAGCAACGGACCGAAATCGGCACCTGCCTTTATCTGAACATCTTCTATGTCATTGTCATCATAATAGAAATGAATGAACACGGGATTATTACCACCTGCTGCTCTGAAACGATCAATCCATGAAGCTATTTCCCCGACAGGGTTAGCATTGGCAGAGGAGATGACCACCGCGGCATCGTCGTCGAAAGGTTCCGGATTATAAGCAGCATCGACTTTATGCCATGCTCCGGGCACACCCGGGATATCAATACCCACAACGAGGGGATAGTTCACACTTTCAAACCCCGGCACAGGAATGGCAAGGTTACGTGCCAACTCAATATGCGTTTTCGGTTCAACCACCGGGGCGTGACCGCTACGAGCCACAATATAATCTCTAAGCTTGGCTGCCACAGGAATCTCCTTTTCCGGATCTTCAGTGAGTGAGACACGAATAGTGTCGCCAATACCTTCTGAAAGCAACGCACCGATGCCAACGGCACTCTTTATTCTGCCATCTTCACCGTCACCTGCCTCCGTAACTCCGAGATGCACGGGGAAAGCCATGTTTTCCTTATTCATTTCCTTGACAAGCAGTTCCACGGTCTGCACCATTACCACTACATTCGATGCCTTTATGGAGATAACGATATTGTCGAAATCTTCTTCACGACAAATACGCAAAAACTCCATCACCGATTCCACCATTCCGGCGGGTGTGTCGCCATATCGGCTCATAATTCTGTCGGAGAGTGAGCCATGGTTCACACCAAGACGCACGGCAGTGTTATGTGCTTTGCAAACATTGAGAAACGGCACCAGCGTGTCACGAATCTTTTCTATCTCGGCAGCATATTCCTCATCGGTAAATTCAAGTTTTTTGAATGTGCGTGCTGCATCAACGAAATTACCCGGGTTTATGCGTACTTTCTCACATGTCTCAGCTGCCTTAAAAGCGGCGTTTGGATTGAAATGAACGTCAGCTACCAAAGGCACGTTACATCCTGCCTCATCGAGTCCTTTACGTATCTCAGCCATATTTTCTGCCTCTCGCACTCCTTGGGTAGTAAGGCGCACAATTTCTCCACCGGCTTCAGCAATGCGTAAAGCCTGTGCCACGCTTCCGGCAGTGTCCATGGTTGAGGTGTTGGTCATTGATTGAATGCGAATGGGGTTATTCCCTCCGATTCCGATGTTGCCGACTTGGGCTGAAGAGCTTTCGCGGCGATTATAGTTATATCTTGACACTTTTTCAATTATTAGTTAGAAGTTAGCAATCAGAAATGATGGACAGGGGATGCCATCTATTAGTAATTGTTTATAGCATGGTAAGGAAAAAGACAGAACAGAATCCTACAATATAACCGGCAAGCACCTGCCAGACAGTATGTCTTCCAAGCCATACGCGGGCAGATCCCATCAACCCTGTAAGAGCTATTGAGACGATAATCCAGGGATAGATTTCCGGTTCGGCATAACCGTCTTTTGCTATACGGATAAGGAGAGCCACTACCCCCGCGATACCGGCTGCGTGTGCAGATATTTTCCATTTAAAATTGATGGCAGTGTTGATGAGGGCTGCCAATGCGCCGCCGGCAAAAAACATAGAAAGCCATAAGGGGGCATGTTTCGCAGCCATAAACCAAGCAGTCAGTGCGTAAGCCACTATAGTGATGGCGTAAGGCACAAAGCGCTCCTTACGGTTGTTTAACCCTATGTCATTGATCACGCCTATTCTCTTCAACAGAAGCACTAAAATCATCGGGACAATGACCGTTATGCCTGCCACAATAAGAGTGAAGTTGACGCGCATGCCCATAGGAGCAACATCAAGCACCGACAGCCCAAAGGCAAGTATAAGCCCATAGACGGGCATAAGAAGAGGTACAAGTACCCATGACAACAGATGGGATATGGCTGTTGCAGCTTTTTCCAACGGTGAATCGGGATCATCCTTGTTCCCTTTCTGCACTGGAGGCATCGCCGAGGGCTCAGGTTGGTTTCCCGGTGCCGGACCCGGCTTATCTTCCGAAGGTCCGAACAGACTTCCTCCCCGCTTATTTAGGCTGAAAGAGTCATCGCCGTCAGGCTTCGGCACTTCCGGATAATATGAAGATGTATCTATAGGCATTTTAATAATAATTAGAAATTAGTAATTATGAATTAAAAATTTGTGATTAATTTTTCAATTTTATACTTTTAATTCTTTACTGCGTCAAGGAATTTTCCGGGGATCGGAATCTCGAAGTGCATGTCTTTACGAGTGATGGGGTGGGCAAAGCGTAGAGTGCGGGCATGGAGACACAGACGATGAAGACGGCTTTCCTTAGCCCCATATTTATGGTCGCCGGAAATTGGATGACCCATTTCGGAGGCGTGCACTCTAATCTGGTTCTTGCGTCCCGTGTCGAGGGAAAACTCCACTAAAGAGAGTCCATGGGAGCGTTTCAGAACCTTATATCTTGTGACTGCCAATTTTCCCTCTTCAGGATTATCAGTGGAATAGACCACAAATTGTGAGTTTTCAGCGAGATAACTCTTCACAAATCCTGAGTCATCTTTCACATAGCCTTCAAGGAGCGCTACATATAAGCGGTCAAGCACCATATTGTTCCAGTTATGCCGCAAAGTCTCCTGTGCTTCCTGAGATTTTGCGAACATCATCAGTCCGGAAGTGTCGCGGTCAAGACGGTGAACAATGAAAAGTTTATTCTTTGGGTCTTTTTCCTTGATATAATTTCTAATAATATCATAAGCGGAAATCTCTTTCTTATGGCTTTGGGTACCAACAGAAAGTAACCCGTATCCCTTATTGACCACAATCACGTCATCATCTTCGTAAACAAGCTGAAGCCGAGGATGATGGAGCGTGACGAAAGGTCTGGACACATTAACCTTCGCTTCCGCGCCCGGAGGAACCGGGGCATTGAAAGCGGTTGTCACCATGCCGTCAGCCATCATGTGACCGTAACGGAGCCAGGTTTTCAAGTCATTACGACTCTTGTCAGGCATTTTTTCCGACACGAATGCAAGAAGCGGTTTAACTTCCTCAGTGTCGTTTCTCCATGTCAATATTCTGTCGCCTTTGAAAGGCTTATTTGCATTTGAATTTCTATTCGCGGGCATTTTATATGAAAGTCTTTATATTAATAACAAAAAAATCAGCCGATAGTTGTGCGCATCAGGGAGTGACCCCATCGGCAGGAGAGGCATTTGCGTGTCAGGCAGTATTCTTTTCTAAGATGAATCAGAGCCTGGGAACGTAACGCATTGTCAGCGGGGATGCCGATTTGCTGCCAGCTGCGTATAATCGTGTTGTTTTCCGCCGGCAGGGCTGCAAGGATATCAAGTGCTCTTTCTGCGAGATCCAAATCGCCTCTTGATGAGCCATAGGCATAGACAAGGGGTGCGACAGCATTTATGATAAGCAGAGTGATGCTTGCCTGCGAGAGTGTGTCGGAGATGCTGCGCCCCTCTGTGTCAAAAGAGAAGCGGGTATGCCAATAGCCTGACAGCTGCCACGCAAAGAGTTCCCTCAGTTGGTCAACGTTTCTTGAGTTGGATATAATCCTTGAAAAAAGTGAGAATCCCCCCTCGCAGGCTTTGGCAAGGAATGCAATGCGTCGGTGAGGGAAATTCTGAGGGCGGGTGCGGGCATATTTCCATAGTCCGGGTCGCATTGGGCGTAATTCGTATTTCCTTGCCAGGAAGTAATATTCGCGGCATAGAAGCTGATAATATTCGTCGAATATGTGTAGGGAGGAATCAAGCATAGCTGCCTGTCCGAAGAAAATTGCCTGAATCTGGTGAGGATTGTCGGAATGGTGGTGGAGAATACGTAATGGGATTGAGCGTGCCAGCATCTCGAATGGATCGCCGTTAAGTCCGAAGCCGAGAGCACGAGCAATAATGACGAAGCATGTCTGCTCCCAATCATTGCCGGTAAGGGAAAGGAGATCTTTGACTTTTTGAGCCTTTGCCTGTATACGCTCTATTGAAAGAGACTCAAGCCAGTCAACACGGTTAATCGGTGGGAGCTTTGAGAGAGAAGAAGCACATTTCACCTCGTCGCCGGCTTCTGTCAGGGCAACATATATCTTGAAAAAGTCTTCCGGCAGAGTTATTTCTACCTGTGGGATCAGAGAGCCATCGGGTCGGTAGATACGCATGTCGGATATGCTGACCACATGGAGGATTATTGAATCGTATGCAGGGTCGTTGTCATGGTGGTGGCGGTGCCAGTCAGATGCCCTGACATGGATTTCTATGTTGCCAGCCCATTCAATTCCGTTGATCTTTATCTTTGAGTTGAAAAAGTCAGGTCCGGCGTTAGTATTGAGCGTGCCAGGGTCAACGACCTCGATGCAGGCACCGTCGGCATCTTTGAGGGTCTTGCCAAACATTTTTGATTTCCAAAGATATTGATACAGTTTTTCCATTGGTGGCAGTGATTCCGGAGGGGATATGGGTTATTTACTGCAAAAGTACATATTTTCCACTTAATATTTGTTAATAAACAGAAAAAATGACCATGTTATTTGGTTTTTTAGCTAAAATAAGGTTAACTTTGCATAGTGTTTTTCATAGTATAATTAAGATTAAGGTTTCGGTCTGTCTCTTTGTGAAAAGAGACAGACCTTTTTTATCCCTTCCCTGACTATAAGAATAGTGGGTTTAGAATCCAAAGACAAAAATAGCCGGAAGTATCAGGCTTATTCCGGTTAATTAGAAAAAACTACCTGGGGATTAAAGCGTTAAGATGGAAAGGGCTGCGACAACGGAAATGTCGCAGCCCTCTTCATGGGTTATAAATTTTTTTAGTAATAACTTCTGACTATAAAGTCAGATTGTCTTAATAACTCACTTGTATATAATTTGACTTAGATTAAACGTTTTCCTCAGCCGGCATGAAGTGCTGGTAGGGATGGTAGCAAGCGGGGCATTTCTGAGGTGGTTCTGTGCCTTCAAAAATATAACCGCAAACAAGACACTGCCATTTGATCGGCTTCTCGCGTTTCCATACGGTTCCGGTCTCGATCTGCTTTCTCATCTCATTGAAGCGATCCATGTGGTGGTTTTCGATATCGGCGATTGCATCAAACCTGTCGGCAATTTCGGGGAAACCCTCTTCACGAGCCACGGCGGCAGAATTACGATATTGCTCAACACCTTCTGTCTCTTCTTCAGAGGCAGCTACTTTAAGATTGTCTACAGTAGGAGTAAGAATGCCGGGATCCACACTGATAGGATTAGTGACTACTGCACCGTTGGTGAGATATTTCAGGAATATCTTGGCATGATGAAGCTCATTATCAGCTGTCTCATTAAAGATATTGGCAAAATGGAAATAAGACTCCTTCTGTGCGCTCTGTGCGAAATAAGTGTAGCGAGTATAAGCTGTGCTTTCCGACACGTATGCGTTAGCAAGATTTTGTTCGGTTTTTGTGCCCTTAAGGCTTTTTGTGTCTGCCATAATATCGTTATTAATAATTAGAGGTTATACAATTTAATATGCCGTTGACTTGTGTAGTCATAGTAGCATCTTCATTAGGTTAACACATCATTAGTAAAAAAGGTTTGGAAGATAGGATAAAAATATTTAAATTCGCATCATGACAGAAAAATTTTCAGCGATAGTGCTTGATATTACTCGCCATAATGACCGCCATAACATAGTGACGGTCTTTTCCCGCAGTCAGGGGAGGATGGTGTTCTTGTCACCCTGTGGGAGTGGGAAGAATGCGCGTCTGCGTCAGTCAAGGCTTCAACCCCTTGCAGTGATTGCAGGTGACGTACGCTTCAGTCCTGTGGCAGAGTTACAGAAATTGGGGGCTTTCAATTTACAGGAAGTATGGGCTGACCTTTATTTCCATCCGGTTAAACGCATGATGGTGTTATTCCTGTCAGAATTTCTTAACCGTCTGTTGAAAGCCACCATGCCCGACGAAAACTTATGGGACTATATTGTAACTTCCCTGCGCCTCTTAGACAATATGACCACAGGCATCTCCGATTTCCATATTGCTTTCATGGGGTCGTTACTTCCTTTTATGGGTATTCAGCCCGATGCTTCCCAATATAAGGAAGGGATGATGTTTGATATGCGAGGAGGAGTGTTTACCGATATACTGCCCCCCCACAATGATTACCTACGGGGAGATGAGGCACGCTTCGCATCAATAATAAGCAGGGTTAATTTTTTCAACGTAAAGGCACTTCGTCTAAACGGTCACACGAGACGCACAATCCTTTCCCGTTTGCTTGCATACTATTCCATTCATTTCCCCGGCACAGCCAACTTGAAATCACTCCCTATAATCCAAGAACTTTTCCAATAAAATGGCATCTGAAATTTGTTGCTTTTGAAATGGACAGCTCACCCATAGATAAACTTGATAATGGGAATTGTCTTATCGATGAAAACGGAAGGCGTGTCAAAAATTTTTGACCCGCCTTCCGTTAGGCTGATTGATGCTATTAGATAGACCGGCTGCTGCCGTTAGAATGTTGCGGGGGAGAAGATGCCGGCACGTGGATGATTCGGAGGAAGATTCGGAGTGAGATCAGGATTGCGTTCAGGCTGCCAGGTACGGATATGAATCAAGGGCTTGTCAATATCATTGAAATCAATGAACAGGAAGAGATAACCCTGGTCACCATAAGTCTGGGAAACATAGTCTTGTTTCAGCTGAATGGCATAAGTTTCTCCACCAATACCTGATCTTTCAACGTCAGTATCAGTGAAGCGGACATTAATGTATTCCTGGCTGTTGAAACAGCGTCTTAACTGCTCCATATACTCTGACTTTGATTTTTGTGCATACGTAACTTGCTCGCGGGTTGCAAATCCCATGCCATCGCCGCTACCCGTTACCTTCTCTAATTTCTTTGTGATATGACCTACAATAATCACTGCATCATCATCAAAAATACTTTCGATATAGTCCAGCTCTTTGAGTGCAAATGCTGTGCGATAGTTTTCAAGGAAGTTCACAATCACCAACTTTTTATCATCGGTCCATGCTGCCCCTTGCTTTGCAAAGATATCTTTGCGGGCGATGCTGCCGAGACCGAACCCCACGCTTTCAATCTTACCATCTTTATTAAAGGTAAAGGTAACATCTTCAGTAAACTGGCGGTTACTCTTGTTGAATGAAAATGACATCGGGATAGAACGGCACATCACTTCATCACGGAAGGGGTAGAATGCATACGTGTCACGGGTGGCTTTACCGAGAATACGTACTTTTCCGTAGCGGATAAGTTTGTCAAACACCTTCTTCCCATCAGGTGTAAACAGATCATCTATCCCGGTGTAGTTATTTGTGGATATCGCCTTAATGATTCTCTGCATCGGTTCTTCATACATTCCACTTTCTATACGATCAAGGGGGCGCAGACCTTCTTTTGCCCCGGCAGCCACTTGCTCTTGAAATTCCTTGCTTTCTTTCTTATCAACTTTTAACCCTTTGGACTTGTCGTTGAGCACATACTGGTTCTGTACGAGTCCGGCACCTTTGAATGTTTCAAGAATAGGTCTTAACTCAGCATTGACATGGTTCTCACTCTTGAATTGATATTCCACATATAATTTCAAAGGGTTCATAGGCACATCTGAAGGAAGCTCCATCAGTGCCATCCCATCACGGGCTGTTATGAGAGGTGAATATCCTGAGCCTGTGCCGTATTTAAAAGTACAGGTGGTAGCGGGCTGTCCGTTATACTTTACATTCAGTTCCACACTCTGCATATCAGGGTTATCTTCATCCTTGTTCACAGAGGCAATGCCGAAAGAAATTTTACTCATTATGTCACCCATTGCATCCGGAATCCAAGTGTCAAGCTTGCGGTATTCCCCGTCGACAAATTCTATAACTTCAGAAGGAGCAGGGAGACTTTGCAAAAGCACATAAGAACGGTACAGATAGCGCAGTGCATCGTCAACTTTTCCCTTATCTCTCGCACCAACACCATTGCGTGCAAGATCTGCTACATTAGTGCGGCGTCTTTGTATCATCTTCTCAATATTTGCACGGGGCATATATACGAATTGTTCAAATTCCGGTTCAGACTGAAGCGTAATCACCTGGACACCCTCAAGGGAGACAGGGGTGGTATAGCTGTCAAGTACTGATTTAAATTGCTCCGAAGACAGATCAGTACCATCACTGGCAAATCCTCCGGTCATCTCAGAGTGGGTGCTGCCTTGCACTGTTAACGATATTTGCCTCACCATGTCATGAAGAGCGGCGTTGTATGCTTCTTCAGGGTCTTCACTGATGCCGCGTCCAAAGATATATTTCTCGGTATTCTCCATAATCTCATTTGCCATCTTCTGTTGTGGGGTAATCTCTTTCTTCTTGGCAGCAAGCATAGGTAATGAGAAAAGGAGAGAGAAAACGATTAGGATTAAATTGTTTTTTAGTGTCATAGATTACAACTTTATGCGAGTTCTGTTTTATATCAAAAGCCACCACTCCCGTTAAGAAGTGGCGACTTAATTAAATATCAGATTGATTAAAATCAGGTTCCCGGTGTCGGGTTATCATTTTCACCGGGTTTGGTGCCGGGAGTCTTGAAAGGTAATGACACGGGGCTATATTTGCGCTGCTCCCTTGATCCGTCATTGTAGACCACAAATCCCTGCACTAAATAATCGGTGGCAGCTTCTAATCCTTCAATCTTAATTGAGACGGTGCCGTCGTTTGTGCCGTCATTCAAGATTTCCACCGGTTCAGTGAGCCAATCATTTTCAGATGCATCTGCTTTCCTCCATTGTAGCCCCACTCCGGTAATGGTATAATAAGGGGAGTAGTAGGTAAAGTTGACTACTGTTGACGTCTGTGAATATTCATCATTTAGCCACGGCTGACTGATAGCCGGCTCTCGTCCACCGAACTGAGTGACCGGAATATTTATTGTGCTCACTCCTACATTAGAGGGATTAATGGGTGCATCATTGGCAAACTGTGTAGTGAGAGGTACTATTGTTATGTTGCCATTTCTGTCATTGTTGGAGGTGTTGCGGGCAATATCAAGGGTAATCGTTTGTTCCCTGTCAGAGGCGTTACCTGATGTTATTGTAGAGGAAATCCAATCCGGTAGCCTAATCTCCCAATCAAATCTGGAGTCGAGTTTGATATCAGTAGTCTGCGCTTCGGAATTGAGTATGCCAAGTGATTCCTTGTCAGCATAGAAGGAGAGGTCAAATGGTCTCTGAATAATTGTTACGGTTATATCATCATAACCTGCGGTAGCCGGTTTAAAGGTGATTTCCCCACGTCTCTCACCGGAAGTAAGATTAGGCATTACTGTCACCGGATAATTTTTCGGCTCTTGAGTCGCCACTCCTTCATTATCTTCGGGGAGTTTTATCCATTCTGCCGGTGTTGTCACGCTCCAGTTAGCCAATGAAGTGATTGTATAATTAACCACATCACCGACAGCCTCTACATATTGGGTATCTGTTGGTGATACGTAAAGAATACTATCATAGGCTTTCTGAACAATACTTATGGTTACTGGTCGATAATCGTTATTATCCGGAGTAAATTTGATATTACCCGTTCTCTCCTCACCGGTGAGGTTAGGTAACACTATAACCGGGTTTTCTTCTCTTGTGGGACTTGCATTACCACTTTTATTAGTGATTGTTAACCAGTCGCATACCGTTTCGGCAGTCCAGTTTGACAGGGAACGAATCTTAAATTTGATAGTATCTCCCTCCGCCCTTATAACTTGCGTCTCAGCAGGTGACACCTCAAATGAATAGTCTGAAGCTAATTGGGTGATTTCAACTGTATAGTTGCCGACATCGCTCGAAAGAGTGAGGCGGGCAGAACGATCCGCAGCCGTACGATTATCAAGTAATTCAATAGTGAAACCCGAATCTCCGCTTCCAGTAAATTCCCGGCTATTAACGATATCTATTTCCTTGTCAGGGTCAGGAATAATAGTAATAAATTCAATTAGGTCAGTGCCGGGATAATAGATAGATAATGTCCAGTCTATATTATCAGCTTCAATCTGGAACTGTTCGGTTCTGGGGTTACTGGCTCTAAATGGTTCCACTGAGGAAGGGGTAAGATACACCTCACTGTTATCTTGCTCGATAGTAATTGATCGGGTTGCGGTTTTATCAGTCACTTCCTCACCATTGTCTATGGTGACTTTATAAAGGTTTACATTGCATTTGCGTTTTTCATTTCTATTATCGCGTAGGGTAAGTATGAAAGATTCATCTTTTAATCCGGATATTATGTTGCTGCTACACCAACCACCGTCGCCACCTTCCTCCATCACTATCTCTACCTTCCATCTGGTGTTACTCTCGACCTCAACAGTCAGTTTGTGGGCACCGGCTCCTAAAGTGAGAGTTTCGTCGTTGGTATACGTCTCGCCAGAGGCGGATGTTATGGATTTAATTATCAAAGTGGTTTCCCTTTGTTCCGGTATCAGGTTGTCATCCGTATTGTCACTACACCCGGTTATTCCAAGAGAAAATGCTGCAAGGGTGAGCATTAAATATATAAATTTTTTCATCGCGTTTTAAAATTTTTATAGTGAAACAGATACGCCTATCGTAGCTCTGAAGCCTCCACGTGTGAGTCCGCCTTGCTTGTAAACATCTTTTATATCTCCTTTATTACCTAAAGGTATGGCATACTCGGGGGTTACAAAAAATCCCACATGCGGAATCGGATGATAAGAGAAGCGGGCATCGATTGTGAGGCAATTTTGAGTAAATCCATTGCCCGGTAAGTTCTTGTTTTGGGCTATAAGCCTCTGCGATAGGAAGCCAACTTGAGGCGTGAGCCCGAAACGCTCTGCGAACCGGAGTTGATAACCGGCACGCACTGCCATCTCGTCAAGTCGATAGTTATACTCTCCCTGAAGGAAGTTGAGTTCACGGTCAAACCATTCAACATTCTTGCTTCTGCTGAGTCCGAGATTATAGCTTACCTCAAGATTGATATTCTGATAATATCCTCCCAATGTGAATGCCACACCCGGCTTACCGGAAGCAACAAAACCTACGGCTGCATAGCCTGTGGTCTTCTTTACATACTGGATTTTCTCCATTCGGATTGTGTCAACAAGAGTCTCACCCTGTTCGAGACGGAATTTATGTTGCTGTGTATAATAACCCCTTTTTGAGAATGTGAGGTCGTAGGTCGCAACGGGGAGTTGCATGGTGGGTAGCAGATCCCATATAGAGTCGCCATGCATCACAGTGACACCGAATGCCGGCTCAGTCGCAAGGGAGAGGTATCCAATATGAGGAATTGGGGGATTTGCGTTAATTGTTTTGGTCTTTCCAGCCTCAACTTCAAAGACAGTGGTCTGATCCTCATGGTCAGGAAGTTTAGTTGTGACCACATAAGATCCGGCATGCAGGTGCTTGTGGAGCTGCCCCACACCCTGTCGTACGTCTTGGAACCATATCTCTGCCCCGTTAGGCACCTCAATGTTTACGTCACCATATTTCAGGTCTTCGTCCTCCATGGGAAGATTGAATGTTGTCTCCCCCTCACGCTGAAGGGTAACGATATCCTCAAAGAGCAGGGAGCCTAACTTTGCCCTGACAAGGTGTGAGCCGAGAGGCATGTGCATGTTTACCGGTGACTTACCAAGGGGTTCGCCGTCAACAGTGATCTCAGCATCATTTGCGGAGGCTATAAGGGTCACGTCGCGTCCCTCCACATTCAGGTTAACGGTATATGTCTTTCCTGACTCTGCCTCCATTCCCTCAAGCCAGAAGAGGGTGGGCTCATATTTGGGATGGGTGATTGTGATCTTCTGGGTACGCTCCGGGACGTAGAGCCATACCTCGCCCGGTCCCGCTTGTTTGCGTCCGACTATCTGGAACAATCCGAGGTCGAAGCCGAGCATCTCATTGGGGAAGGGGGTATAGAATTTTATAAGGGCAGCACGCTTGCCATTGTTTTCGTCAATCATCTCTGTGCCCGGTAGCTGTGCTAACATCTCGTTGGTGGCTTTGAAATTACTTGTCTCCAGTTTCTGTGCCATAGATGAAAGACTCCCGAGAAGCGCTAAAGCCAAGAGCGATATTTTGATAAGCTTCATGTTGTTGGAAGTTTTTGGGTTATGTTGACTCTTAATAATTTAAAAATAATTAAACTAAGGGACACCGCCCGGTGATTTACCCTATCGCCAAGCGATGTCCCTTAATATTTAGTTGACCATTACCTTGCAACCTGCCACGATATATATACCTTTGGCAAGGTCGTCGACAATAACACTCTCACCGGCGTTGATATCCACACGGCGCATCATGACACCTGTCGGGGTGTAGACAGCCACCGTACAGTTACGTGTTGAGCTTATGCGGAGTGTTCCGGTTCCGATTACCTCCACAATAATGCCGCTGTCGGTCACTGTCGGCAGGGTTATGCCGTTGAAACCGCCGAACACGGGCACTTTCTGCGGATTGCCGGCTGCGGTTAGGTAAGCCCCCATCGGGAGGGTCTTTCCATTAGGTACGAACATTGAGCCGGGAAGATCCTCATTGTGGGCAGGAATGTCAGGCATGGGGACATTGAGAGAAAGAACTGTCTCGTCATCAACCGGCATATAGGTTGCCTCAAATTTTCTTCCGTCAATCCAGTCTACTTGCCGTAGCGTAGACTCATCACTGCCTAACTCTACATTATCAGCTGCAAAGATGATTTTACCGTTGAGCTGATATGCCTCGATATATTTGTAGTAATTTGGCATGGAGATTATATAAGGCTCACCGGCTTCGATAATGTCGGCAGCTTCCCAACCGGAAGAGGTAGCTCTGTAAAGCCAGAAAGGTTTCAGACTGTCGTCACTGCCCTCCTTCCAGGCAGAGAAGGGGATTATCTCACCCTTGCTTTCATGCTTGATGGTTGTGGGCTGGAAAGGAATCGCGATTGTTTCCCAGCCACGGCATATCTCGGGGGTGGTTTCCTGAGCAAATACCTTTGTCAGTTCAATATATCCCGCCTCGAAAGGCTTATGGGCATTGAATGGGAATCCGGCTTGCAGCCTTATGGTATCGGCTTCTCCGTCTGCCACTACATTGATTGCGTTGGCAGGTGCCAAGTCCTTGTTCTTAACCCAAAGCAGAAGATTCGGATTGGCGGCATCAGTCACTGTCTCCTCAGGGAACACCTCGTCAGATTCCCATACGACGGTGGTCAGTCTGGGCATCCCTTTTAGAATTCCTTCAGGAACATCCGGAAGCGTGATGGTCTCGATACGTGTTCCGGCAAATATGCTGTCACACGGTTCTGTCACCATCTCCACCGGATCAAGGGTAAGCGTGGTAAGATTAGGGAGTTTGGCAAGGAATGCCAAATCATCTTTGGTGAGCTCGCCCACCACTTCAAGTTCTGTGTAATTTTCCTGAACATCGTCCCACGTGCCGAATCCTTCTGAAAGAGAATGACCGTTTTGTGCCCCAGCCTTATAACCGGTATTGAAGAAATCAATATCCATCGTTTCGGGTTCGGAGCGGAATGCCGAATCTGATTCAACTATGGCGATCACTGTTCCGAAGTCTTCAATTTCCATACTGTTTGGCAATGGCTGATCATTGAATATGACATTGAATTTGGCTGAATCTGCTAAGGGTTTATTGTCACGGGCGGTTACAGATAGTTTGTGACCGTTATAATCAATTTTCGGAGCCAAATGGAACACTAAGTTATTGCTGTTAGTTTCCGAGTCATAGGTATCCTGATTGCGGGCTATAGCCACGGCTGAGATTGTTCCGGTTCCCGGAGTCACGTTGAATACAGCCGGTGTGTTGTAAGTGGCAGTATTCCCTCCGATTGTGACTCTTACGTCAAGATTATCCTTTTGGGTAACGGTCACTTTCCTGTTACGATAATCAGGATTGAAGTCCGGTGTCTTTTCCCGGTGATCTGCCAATACGAAATCATAGGAGTCAATAGGAGAGTTGTTAAAATTATCTCTTACTGCCATGAAGCGTATCGTGCAGTCATTCTCCACAGGTATCGGAGTTGTGTAGGGTTCAGAAGGCATTTCTTCTCCATTGATTATGTAACGGATTTCCGCCTCAGTGTCCTCACATTCGAGAATAACTGTGTGGCTGTTGTAACGTGCAGTTGGAACAGACACTCCCTGGTCAGTTACCTTAACCTCTGTAGGAGCTGAATCAAAGAGATCACTTCGGAAAGCTACTGCCTTGAAGGGGAGGTTACCGATTACGGTTATCGGCTCTGAATAAACAGTACCGGTGGAGTCAGTTGGTAGTGAATCATCGGTAGTGTAACGGATCACTGCATTATCTGTGGCACACTTCATCTCCATCAACTTTGTTGTGGAATTGTAGTTTAAATCCGGAGCTTTTACTCGGTATTGGTCATACACAAAGATAATAGTGTCCATCGCGGAATTATTAAAGTTCTCGCGAGTTGCCATGAATCTTACGGTGCAGTTCTCGACCAAAGAAAGTGGATTTTTATATACCGTTGACTCTTCCGAGGGTTCAGTTCCATCAGTGGTGTAGTGAATCTGTGCCAGAGTGTCAGGACAGGTGATTGTCAGCACACGGTTGCCGAAAGACGCCACCGGAGTTGGAACTGTCTGATCAGTGATTGGGAGAGGTCGCGGCTCAGAATCAAAAAGATTCTCCTTAAACGCACGTGCTGTGAATACGTGATTACCTACCACTGGTATCGGACCCTCGTATGCCATACCGGTGTTAGCCTCAGGCACACTGCCATCGGTAGTGTAGCGTATTGACGCACCTTCGGTTTCGGTCTCAATATAGACGGTCAGATTCTCACGGTCGAAGGTGAGTGTCGGAGTTGCCACGGCATAGTTTGAACGTACGAATGTGAAAGTGCCAACAGGAGAGTTGTTAAAACTCTCAAGTACGCCGATAAAATTCACGATGCAGTCAGCTGTCAATGCCACCGGTCCCTCATAGAGAGTTGACTGTTCGGTTGGTGTTGAGTCGCCGAAGGTGTAGTAGATTCTCGCTCCTTCGTCCTCACAGGTTAGTGTAAGGTGAAGATCAGTGAACTCTGCCTGGGGCGTTCTGACTGCCTGATCATCGACCGTCTTAGTCTCTACCTCTGAGTCGAAAAGGTCATTTCTGAACGCCACAGCTGTGAATGTCTGGTTACCTACTACGGTAAATGGTGCTGTGTAGACAGTGCCGGTTGTAGCTGTAGGTATGGTGCCATCAGTAGTGTAGCGAATCTCAGCACCTTCGGTAGAGCAGCCCATGGTCATTGTGCGGCTTCCGGAGTCATAATTGAGAGTAGGTCGTGCGACACGGTATCTCTCATATACGAACTCAAAGTCTTCCACCTCAGAGTTGTTGAAGCGATCGCGGGTAGCGATAAACCTCACTGTGCAGTCCTCTGTCAAGGCAATCGGTTCCTCGTAGAGGGTTGATTCCTCTGTAGGCTCTGAATTACCGATGGAGTAATGTATCTTCGCCAATGGGTCAGAGCATGAGAGGGTGAGCACCTTATTGGCGAAAGAGGCAGTAGGATTCGGCACGTAGTGGTCAATTATCGGGAGTGTTGCCGGTTCAGAGTCGAAAAGATCATCTCTGAACGCCACAGCCGTGAACGTCTGATTTCCGACAACGACTATAGGCTCAGAATATACGGTGCCTGTCGAAACTGTAGGCACGGTTCCGTCGGTTGTGTATCGGATCTCGGCACCCTCGGTAGAGCAGCCCATGGTTAAGATGCGGCTTGCCGAATCGTAGTTGAGAGTAGGGGTTGCCACGCGGTAGTCATCATACACGAAGTCAAATGTGCCTACTTCCGAGTTGTTGAAGTTGTCGCGAATTGCGATAAACGACACGATGCAGTCCTCAGTTAAGGCAAGAGGCTCCTCATACAAAGGTGAGTCTTCCGTTGGTGCGGAGTTGCCGATGTTGTAATGTATCTGAGCCCCTTCGTCCTCACAGGTCAGTGTAAGGTGAAGATCAGTGAACTCTGCCTGTGGCTTCTTGACTGCCTGATCATCGACCGTCTTAGTCTCTACCTCTGAGTCGAAAAGGTCATTTCTGAACGCCACAGCTGTGAAGGTCTGATTGCCCACTACGATAAATGGTGCTGTGTAGACAGTGCCGGTCGTAGCGGTAGGGACAGTTCCGTCAGTGGTGTAGCGTATCTCAGCACCATCGGTAGAACAGCCCATGGTCATTGTCCTGCTTGCTGAGTCATAATTGAGAGTGGGTGTAGCCACACGGTAGTCATCGTACACGAAGTCAAAGCTATCAACGTCGGAGTTGTTGAAGTTGTCGCGAATTGCGATAAACGACACGATGCAGTCCTCAGTTAAGGCAAGGGGTTCCGTATACACCGGAGATTCTTCAGTCGGATCTTCCTCACCAATTGTGTAATGTATCTGAGCCGATGCGTCCGGACATGTGATTGTCAGCACACGATTGGCGAAGGAAGCCACAGGAGTTGGCACCTTCTGATCGTCAATCGGGAGTGTGGCAATTTCGGATTCAAACATATTTTCCTTGAAAGCTCGTGCTTTGAATGTCTGATTGCCAATAACCTCTATCGGATTTTCATAAGCTGTCCCGTTATTTTCCGTTGGGTCTGTTCCGTCAGTAGTATAGCGGATTACCGCCCCATCGGTTTCAGTTGATATGGTGAGTGTCTTGGTGTCAGGATCATAACTGAACATAGGGGTAGCCACCGCGAAGTCAGCACGGACGAAATCATAAGAACCTACGTGGGAATCATTGAAATTCTCACGGACAGCGATAAATGTCACTGTGCAGTTTTCAGTCAGTTCCACCGGACCGGTATAGAGTGTTGACTCTGCTGTGGCATCAGAACCATCAGTCCTATAATAGATAGTGGCATCAGGGTCTGCACACACGATTGTCAGCCTCAGGTCAGAGAAACTTGCCGTAGGTGTGGGCACCATTTGGTCAGTCACGTCACAGCGACCAAGTTCTGATTCAAAGAAATTCTCCTTGAATGCACGGGCAATGAAACTATGGTTGCCTACCACTGTAAATGGTCCTTCGTAGGTTGTTCCGTTATTTTCAGTCGGCTCAGAGCCATCGGTAGTGTAACGGATTTGTGCCTCCTCAGTCTCCGACGTGATAGTCATTATCTTCTCCTCCTGGTTGTAGGTTAGGACAGGGGTAGCTACTGCGAAGTTGGCACGGACAAAATCATAGGTGCCGACAGGAGAATTGTTGAAATTTTCACGGACAGCGATAAATGTCACGACACAATCTTGAGTGATAGCCAACGGAGCTGTATAAAGGTTAGATTGCTCGGTAGGTGTTGAGCCATCGGTGTTGTAATAGATTGCGGCTGCCGAATCCTCACATGTAAGGGTCAATCTGAGATCAGAGAAACTTGCGGTCGGGATCGGAACTGTCTGGTCAGTGATTTCAAGAACAGCAGACTCCGAGTCAAAGAGATCGTTTCTGAAACCTCTCACCGTAAATGTTTGATTACCCACTACAGCTACCGGGTCGGAATATACTGTTCCGGTGGTTGCCGTAGGCACAGTGCCGTCGGTAGTATAACGTATCTCGGCATTATCCGTAGCACACCCCATGGCAACCGTTTTGTCAGCGGCATTATAGTTGAGCGACGGTTGAGCCACACGGTAATTGTTATAAACGAAATTGAAGACGGTAACAATGTCGGAATCGATGAAATTCTCGCGTATGGCGATTGCTCTCACAGTGCAGTCAGAAGTCAGTGAAACCGGGATTTCATAGAGCATGGAAGCTGCGGAAGGCTCGGTGCCGTCAGTGGTATAATAGATTGTTGCCTGTGCATCGGGACAAGTGATGGTCAGCACACGGTTAGCGAAAGAGGCTACCGGTGACGGTACTTTCTGATCGTCAATTATCAGCGTGGCTGCCTCTGATTCAAAGAAGTTTTCTTTGAATGCACGTGCCGTAAAGGTCTGGTTGCCCACAATCTCTATCGGACTGCTAAATACAGTTCCCGTGTTCTGTGTAGGGTCGCTACCATCAGTGGTATAACGAATTTCAGCTTCCTCGGTCGCGGTAGCAATACTTACCATGTGGCTTTCGGGTTTATAAGTGAAGATCGGGGTTGCCACAGCGAAGTATGACCTTACGAAATCGTATGAACCCACGGGAGAGTTATTGAAATTCTCATGCACACCGATAAACCTCACGGTGCAATCCTCTGTCAGTGCAACCGGCTCTGTGTAGAGCGTTGACTGTTCATTGGGTGTGGAGCCGTCAGTAGTGTAATATATGCTTGCCTCGTTATCCTCACAGGTGATTGTCAGTCTCAGATTTGCGAAACTTGCAGAGGGAATAGGCACACTCTGGTCGTTGATTGACAAGACAGCAGGGGTGGAAGGGAAGAGGTCATTGCGAAATCCACGTGCAGTGAAAGTCAGGTTTCCCGGCACCTCCACCGGACCTTCATAGAGTAGTCCGGTATTCTCTTCGGGCACTGTGCCGTCGATAGTGTAGCGTATTATGGCATCTTCCGTGGCACAGGTCATCGTCATGGTCTTGTTGACTGCGTCATAGTTGAATGCAGGTGTCTCAACGCGGTATGTCACCAATACGAACACGAAAGACCCTACAGGTGAGTCGTTGAAGTTGTCGCGTGTGGCGATAAACTTCACGGTGCAGTCTTCAGTGAGGGAGATCGGTCCCTCGTAAAGGGTTGAGGAAACCGTAGGCTCAGAGTCATCAGTGGTGTAATGTATCTGTGCCTCCGGGTCTGCACAGGTCAGGGTAAGTACCCTGTTTGCGAAACTTGCTGTCGGAGTAGGGAGCAGATAATCATTATATACGTAGCTGAAGGAGGTAGTTTCGGAAGGCACATACCTGTCTTTGAAGCCACGGGCTATAACATAGGTATCTTCTGTCAGTCTCATCTCGTCGGGGAAGAGATCTGACTCCTCAGTCGGTATAGAGCCGTCAAGTGTGTAACGTATCTGTGCTCCGGTTGTTGGAGTGGTGAATTTAAGCACCGGGTTAAGGAAATCTGCTACCGGAGGCTCTACGAAGAAACCGTCAACCGTATATTCACTGATTGGTGAGTCGTAGTAGTTGATATGTGTGGCATACGCCTTAATGACTCCGTTTCCGTCAAGGGTCAGAGGTTCCGTGTATACAGTGCTCTCCTCGTCGGGATCAGATCCATCTGTGGTGTATCGGGTCACCGCACCTTCTACAGGGGCAGTAATCACTAACTTTCCGTCATCGTCCAGTTCGAAGGTTGGTGCAGCGATTGTATAATCGGCACGACGGTAAACGAATATGCTGACTCGGGAATCAGTAAGACCCTCTTTGCTGGCATAAGCCTTTATCCTACAGTTCTCTTCAGGTACGAATGGCGTTGTGAAGACCTCACTCTCCTCGTTTGGCTCGGAGAAGTCTGTGGTAAACCTTATGATTGCGTCAGGGGTTTCACTGGCAATTACAATCTGTTTATTCTCCAGATAGAAAATCGGGGCGATGGCACGATAGGTCATGACCTGATAACTCCTGATTGGTGAATGCTCCATACCTTCTTTGTAGGCGATAGCCTTTACAAGAAGATTGCTGGGTACAAATACCGGTTCTGTATATACAGGACTCTCTTCCGTGGGGTCAGATCCATCAAGGGTGTAATGAATGGTGGAGCCTTCTGTTTCACAAAGGATAATCACATGTGTATCATCATACATGCCGAAACGCGGGTAATTTACCATGTTTTCAGCCACTGAGCTTGGAGGTTCCGGTATGCCCGGTTCTTCCGGGTTGCCGGGGTTATAGTCGTATGAGAAGTTAGCAGTGAGCGTTACGTCACGGTTGGGCATGGTGTAATAGAACTCACGCTCCTCCGACACTACTTCTCCATTATCATCAGTCCAATTCAGGAAGGTGTAGTAGGGATTCGGATTGGTATACACTCTTTGGCTGGTACCGTCAAGCATTGTGCCGGCTCCAGACAGACTACCACCCCCTTCGGGGTTGGATCTCAGCGAAAGGGTGCGGGAGAAATGTTGTTCACCCGGCTCAGCAGGATTTTCGGGTGTATACTCGAAGTGAGCAACAAAATGAAGGTCTTCTTCTCCTACAGTGTAGGAGAACTCAGAAGTTTCAGATACAACCTCATCTTCCAAGGTCCAATTAATGAATCGGAAATCGGAGTGGGCATCGGCTCTCAAGCGTACTGAGGTCCCCACCTCAATGGAAGCTCCCGATGACTGGTAGCTTGATTGGTTATAACATTCTAAAGAACCGGCATCTAAAGGAATCTGAGTAAAGAATACCTTTGAATACTGTTTGAATTCGGGAGTTCCCGGTTCTGTCGGACTATCGGGATTATATTCAAAGCGGGCTATCAATGTCACATCATGTGATGGCATTGAATAAAGGAAATTTTGCTCTTCAGAGATAATGTTTCCCTCCTCATCTTCCCATTGGACAAAGCTAAATCCGGAAGCAGGGTAGGCTTCCATACGGACGGAGCTTCCAAAGGCATGGGTCGCGGTTCCGGTCATTGAGCCGGCACCACCTGCCGGTATGCATCGGGTAGTCAGAGTAAAGTTGACCCCCGGTTCCGGCGGACTCGCCGGATCGTAGTCGGCAAGCACTGTGGCGCTCCAGACAAGGAGCGCCAGCAGTGGTAGCATATATTTGAGTAACCTCATATTTAATGGGGGTTAGATGGTTCTTATTTTACGATTGTCTTGAATGACTCTTCATTCACTTTCACTACATATACACCTGCGGCGACATTGATGTCGAGAGCAGCGGAATCGGTGATAGTGTTAGTGATTACAGAGCCGTCGGTAGAATAAACGGTGATGTCAGCACCGGCAGGGGCAGTGACAGTGAGATATCCATTGTTACCGGTAACTTTTACAGTACCTTCCATTACACTTTTCACACCTGTAGAAACCGGAGAGAAGCGAACAGAGAAACGCTTGTTGTCGAAACCGTTTTTGGAAGAGGTAAACACATAGTCGGCTGTGGTAAGGTCATGCTCAATGCCGAGTTCTGCATCATATAGCCAAGCCTGACGGTCAGCACGGGTTGCCGAGATACGGTAGGTTTCACCGTTTACAGGGAGGTAAACACCGAGAGCTACGATACCGTTGTCATACGGACGCTCGTTGATAGCCATTTGAGTATTGTCGTTGCCGATAGAGTAGATCTGTGCTACGGTGTTGTCAAGGCTTATAAACTTGGAGGCATCGCAGATAAGCTCATAATCCATAGAGGCAGTTTCATTGAGCACGATTCGTGTGCGGTCGTCGGCAGATTCGTTGTCATTGACAGAGAGGGTAAGGTTGAGAAGTTCGCGGCTGGGGGCATTCTCAGCGGCAGCACGGCGAGGAGCACGTGTGCGGTCGATTACAGTGCTGACGCGGCGACCTGTCAGCGGCATGCCGGCAGTAAGGTCTGCAGAAGCTTTCTGAACGAAATAGGGCTGCATCGGGCGGAGAACGAAGGTGTCGTCACCACGGTCACCATCGTTGAGTGAATAGGCAACATAAGTGGAACCGTTCCATACTGTGATCGGGGCTTGCATGTCGAGATAATAGATATCATAGTAGCAAGGGTAGGGGTTTGCAACGAAATTCCAGCCGGCATTGGCAGCACCTTCGCTCGGGTTATCCTCAAGAGGAAGTGTAACAGCATTGCTGCCGAAGAAATCAGCATACTTATCAGCCTCGACAGGCATTTCGAGCCAGCCGGCGACGTTAGCCTGGATAATATAACCCTGACCGCGCAAGAGAGTACCGTCAGCAGGAACATTTTTCCAGTTACCGGAGTTGTCATTGTTGGCAGCACGACTTGCCCCATCATAGTAACGGATTACCCAAGAGTCCGTAGCGGGATAGGTGATATCGCTCATCTTCACATCACAGACTGGTGAGAAGAAATACCATTTATTGGCAGACTCTACATAGAATCTTGTAATCAATTTAGTTGCTGATACAGAATTGCTCTCACTAAGGTAAGAACCGGGAGCAGATTCCATATTGTTATATGTGAACTCATTGAAATTCTGCTGCACATCAGTATCCATATTAAGTACACCCCCTGTCATGATTTCAAGTGAAGGTGTGGCTTGCATGGTGTGAGAATTATCGAGAGTAAGGTTTCCACGTATAGCCCAGTAGTCATTAAGGGAAGCTTCGTCTCCTGCCTGAGCCTTAGTGAAGTTATACCAATAGCTGTCAGCCCTATAAGATTCCAATGCAAAGTCAGGAACAATAAGGGTAATATTTGATCTCGTTACGTCGTAAAATGGATCGTCAGTTATTGATGGGGGAGTGGCGCATGGAAGCACTACTGTTTCAAGCGCTGTACAATTCCTAAAAGTATAATTCATATCCCAGCAATGTGAGTTCAGATGTACAGTCTTTAGATTTGTGCAATTTTCAAAAATATTTGATCCGTAAGAAGTTACATCCTTGGGAATTATAATGTTTTCAAGCCCTGAATCATAGAAAGCATCATCTCCAATTGCAGTCAGCGTTTCTGGAAGTTCAATTGACTTAAGAGAGTTGGTATTATAGAATGCCCAATCTTCTATTATAGTTGCATTTACAGGAAGATGAACTTCTTCAAGATTAGTACAGTTGTAAAAAATCCTATTAGGTACAAAAGTAAGACCGTCTGAGAGGTGAACTTTTTTAAGATTATAACAGGAAGCAAATGTATTTGAGCTGTAATTTTGGCTTGTAGAACCAGTATGGTAATAATAACTAAAGTAGGAAGTACCTAACTCAGTTACGGAATTAGGCATAGAGAATTCTATAATATTAGTTTGATAGAACGCTCCCTCTCCTATAGCTTTCAAATTTGAATTTTCCGGAAATGTTATAAACATAAGTGGGGTTTGCAACCATGCCTCATGACCGATTATTTCTACTGAACTTGGGATATTTATCTGGTGGAAATCCGTATTATAAAATGCCCTGTCGCCAATTTCTTTAAGGGTTTCGGGAAGCATTAAGGTGCTGAGAGAAGATTTTCCACTAAATGCTGATTCCGGGATAGCGGTAATGTCAGTTTCGGTGAAGTCAATGGCTTTAATACCGGTAAGTTGGCGGATAATACCCCAGTCATCCTCATTAATTGAGCCTGTAATTTTTACTAACTCAGCATCCTGAAGATTTTTGTCACCAAGAGCTTGGAGAAGGCGTGTGCCAAGTGTGCCAGGTTGGGTAAGTGTAATATCATACCATGTCTGATCAAGGCATACGTTACGTATCTCTGTACGCATAACTGAGTACTCAGGCTCTTGTGTGTTTTCAAATTCAACAGTGTGAGTACCCGGGTAAAGAACTATTGACTGATAATTCCAGTCTGTATTGGTATATGTATAGTAACATATACCGTCAATCTTTATTTCTGTGTAGCCATAACGCTCATAACTATTTCTATGTTCAAAAGTAAAAAGGGAAGCCTTTTCAATTGTAAATGTGGTTGAGATTGTCGAGGTGACATCAGTTATGTATTCTGTGGTAGAATATATGTAGCCATCTTCTGCAATCCAAGGGTGTTCAGGATCATTTTCAAAAGTCAAAGGGAGAGAGCCTTGTTTCAATGCCTGTGTTTCAAGTTCCTTACATTCCCAAACACGAAGTTTTTTAATAGCTGCACAATATTCAGTGCCGGGAGAGGTTGCAGTATATTGGAATATAATCTCATGCGTACCGGGAGATAATGTAAACGTATAAGTTTGATCTCCCGTGCTGAGTTCCGTGTCATTATCATCAATTATTACATTAAATGAGTTACCAGATCCATAAGCAAAAAAACTGCCAATAGTAAGTTTGGTAGGATAGGTTGAGGTATATGTAGCCGTAATGGAGGATACAAAACTGGTTTCATCTCCACTTGTTCGTACATATGTTTCCCCGTTAGACGTTTCGAGTATCCATGGATGGGTTGGATCGTCTGTCCATTTCACAACCTTGGAGTCGGAGGCGAGGATAGCAGTGTTGATGTCATCAGACTCGAGAGCATAAGCTGAGGTTACGCTAAGAGCCACTACGAGCAGCATCGCGAAATAGCGAAGCCGCTCTGCATGTCTTTGTAAGGTAGGTTTCATGTGTTAATTTATTAAATATTAATTTGTTATTAATTTGATTTATTATATTTACTGTAAGTGTATCAGGCAACCTGTAGGCATTGCAAAGCGATGTCCCTACAATTTCTGATCTAACCCTTATATTTGTTTGACCTACTGTGGATGAGTTAACCTTTAATGTCTGATTTAATAATTCTGACTAATTTCCATTACATGACAAGTTGGCTATTGTTTTTCTTCAATAGCCATTGCCCTAAGTAAAAAAATGGTCTTTGTCATATCTAAATTAGTTCAATTAATTGGTTAGTTGAGTAGGTGTAATGCTCACAAAATCTTGTCAATAAAAGGTATGAAAGAAATTGATGGTCAAAGTTAATTCAAAAAGTCCATTTTACCCCCCGAAAAGTTAAATTTTGTTAATAAAAATATAAATTATGTTAAAATAAGGCTAATTTTACGTTTTTTAACCTTGCTCCTTCCAAATTGACATCTAAATGAGACCTAAAGCTACAAAAATATATGGGTTTCAATTGGCAAAATATTAATTGAAAAGCGAGTCAAAATTTATTTGATGAAAGCTAAAACAGGCAAGGATTTTTGATTCAATTTAAGAATCAAAAATCCTTGCCTGCAAAGAATCCGGGAAGTTTATTTTCCTCAAAAAGCCGGAGAGGAGCTACTCTGAAGGGTGAGAATCTCCTCAACTGATAACCCGGTTGCTTTTGAGATTGTCTCGGTGTCGACACCCAGTGTTAGAAGATTAAAGGCAACTGTCTTCTGACTTTGGGCTATGCCCTTGGCGATTCCTTGGGTTATACCCTTGGCAATTCCTTGGGCAAGACCTTCTGCCCTACCTTCTGCTCTTGCTAACCCTTTGTTGTATTCCAGAGTCTCAGCCATCTCCATTTCCTTGTATATGGAATCTGAGTAAGCCACGATGTCTTCCTTTTTCATAGATGACAGCTCAGCTGCCTTGAAAATTTCATCATACTCTCCTGAAAGGTATGGTTGTGATTGCTTGTTAAGTTTCTCCATGTTTTTTATCAAATATAGTTGCCTCTCTATCTCACTCTCACATTTTTCCCATTCATTGTTGACACACTCCAATGACAGGTAATACATCCTGACATCCTCGGTGAAGACCACATGAGTACGCCTCTCCATAAGCACTACCTCATTGACAAGCTGCTCCTCAAGAGGTTTCATATTGAAGTCGGTGATAATAATCATGTATACCGGATCAAAGTTGTATGACTTTCCGCTTTCCCCCTGCCGATATATGCCGGATGACATGTAAAAGACCATACGCTTGCCAAAGTGAGGGGTAAACTCCTGCTGCATCTCCACTATGAAGTGATGATCGGTGTCAGTTGTGCAGTAGGCATCGTAGACAATTCGCTTACCGTCTTCGTCGGGCGGAAGAACCTCCTTGTCGTGGAAGTCAACTTTTGTAACTACAATCTCACCATCAAAAAGGGCATTAAGGAATTTTTTAAGTATTTCGGCGCGTTCAGCGGAGCCGAAGAGCCATTTGAAACCATAGTCTGACCTTAGCTTCAGAAATGTTTTTCTTGTCAGTGGGTGAAGAGGTGTTTGCATAATTGGTCTGTTTTTGCGCCTCTAAGTTAGTAAAAAAACTTATATCTTCCAAATTCTTGAATCATTTGGCAATCCGAAAATCTTTATGAGGGTCTGGGATCAATGGAGAAGTCAATCATTATGGAGTAATTCTATGGTTGTGTAGAATTTCTTCATCCTCAAATTCTTCAATAAGGTTCTTTCTGCTTCTTTTAAGCAATTCGCTATTGAGATTTAACATAAATATGAATTGACTTGGGAAGCATTTGTGAAGGGTATGGTAGCGTTGACAATCGGGTATGCCTATGTATATGTGTGGTTTTAGCAATATGTAAGGTGGTCAGGGTGTTGAAGAGGAAAATAGTTGTAGAGAAGAGTAATATTAAGGTAATGACAGGTATATTATAGCAAATTGCTATTAAACGGCGTAAGATTGGAGTTTAAATAAACTTTAAAGATGATTAAATTATCAAATTTTTACAAATTTTTCCATTAAAATATTTTTCTGTAATGAAAATATGTATTAATTTTGCACCGTGTTTTTCATGGTATTAGATTTAAGGTTAGAGGATTAGTTGTCGTGAGACAATTGATCTTTTTTATTTTATGGATAAACAACATGACCGAATCGGTTTATGTGCCGATCCGGTCTTATTCGAGTTATTGAATTAAGTAGGATTAGTGGGCTTTGGCTATATGATTATTTTGTTGCATTTTCCATTAATTGTCAACAGGTAGACTCCTGATGTCACGGGCTTTGCGATGTATATTTCATCTTCCCCCACACCGTATTCAATGAGTGATCCCGCTGCCGAGTGTAAGGTGACAGTGGATTTACCTGTTATGCCGGAGATGACGATATAATCATTGTTGATGTCGACTTTCACATTGTCAATCGTGGGCTTATCTACATAAGCATCATCTGTTATCTCACACTGAGTGCAGTTGATAATCTCACCGGTCAGAGTGTCTACGATATAAGCTATCACCTTAAGGCGGTCAAAGTTGAGGGGAAGTGACTCCCCAAGATAATTGACTGCCTCAGCCGGATGGAATGAAAAGGAGTGATTTACCGGAACCCCCATTTTGATTTCTGATGGGACACTCTCTTCAACACCGGTCAATGGAGATGACATAACCACTACACCGTCATAACTCATGTCGGTAATATGAGTCGGCTTTTCCACAAATTCTATCAGCTCTGTGTCGGCATAAGAGTCTTCTCCTGAGAAATAATTACTTTGAATCCATGCGCCCCCTTCTCCTCTCAAGCCGTCAGCGGTGAGAAGATACCCAATCCTGAAACGGGGGGAAGAGTAATCTCTTACGAATACGGCTTTAGAATTAATTGAGATGACTTCATGATTATTGTCTGTCCAGGCGGCAGTGGCTGATATTTCACCGGTAGTGGCAGACTTGCAGCGTTCATTCCATGCTTCTCCGATACCTTCGAGGGCAGTCGTCACGGTTGTCGACGAGAGACCATTGTAGGGATCGACTTCCATCACCCTGTCAAGATAACCGGAGGGGGCACCGGTATAGGGTGTGGCAACTTCTTCCACTGTGTTCATAGGGTCTTTGTCACGATGGTAAGCTGCGTAGACAAATTTCCCCGGATATACCTCTGACATTCTCTCCATACCCACGATTCCACGAGGACACCAGCCGCACCATGTGCCTGTGTATTCCTCCATCAACGGAATGCGCTCCGGCATATAAGGATAGATAAACAGGTTGGAGGCGATGTCAGTCGCGGAACTCCTATTGCGTGAGCCGTTAACTTCAGTAACTGTGAAGGTTATCGGGTAGCTTCCTGCCTCCAAGTCAGAGTCAAATTCCACCGGGAGCAATACATCGGTAAAATAATCGGTAGGTAGGGAAGGCTCGAAATCTATGTGACGTGTAATGACATCATTATTCATATCGATTCTGTAGTCGATTGAGTTGATCTCATTCAGTCCGTGATTGCGCAGCACTGCTGTGGCAGTGGCAGCCTCATTCCTGAGACTTCCGGTTTCCGGAAGAGAAATGACTGCCATTGCGTCATAATGGAAATCACCGGTAAGTGTTATCGTGATATCAGGCGTCAGCGAAAGATTCTGGGTTCCCCATTTAAGGTAGCGGCGCGAAGTATGGACATACATTTCTCCCGGCTGATTTGCAGGCGATACCGTCACGGGAGTTTTGGAATAGTCGTTTATCTCGCTTACGGTAAATGAAAAACCGACATAGCAACCTTCCTCCGGAATAGTTACAGGCTCAGGAAGAACAGCCGATATAAACCCGGATTCCACCTCTGCCGAGACCTGAAGCAGGTCCGGTCTGTTTTCCCCATCTTCCAATTGCAGCTCACGTGTAATCCACAGTGAATAGCCGGTAATGGCTTCATCAGCTGCAAAAGGTACAGACAGGGCAGTGATTTCCGTTCCAATAAGGGAGGAATCGGAAAGAAGGAACGCCACATCGTAGCGTTCCGCACGTGCCGTACCCCATGTTTCCGTTAAGTCGGTGGAAGGGTTCACACTCATTTCAGTCTGAGCCGACAATAATGCCGGACTCAGACTTGTTAATGCAAATATGATGAACTTCAAATTCATCTTTGAATCAATTTAGTGGTTTTTGAGCTGCCATCGGAGAAGATAGTGCGCTTGATGCAGATGCTTCCTTTGGCAGGCTTGGCGATCCTTCTGCCGTCAACTGTATAATATTCGATGCCCGTTACTGAAAGCATATCGTCAGATGCCGACTGAATGCCTGAAGTGACTGAGCCGTCGTTATAGACAATATTGGAATATGTCTTACTGCCATCGGGATTGATATAGAAGGTGCGTACGCCAATTTTATCAAACCCTGTCGGATATATTATAGCTTCGTAGGAGTCGCCCCAATAGTAGATACTTGAGTCTTCGTAGCGGGCAGGTATATTTTCCATGGGTTCATCGAGATCAGGATACTCGTCAGGGTAAAGCACGAGGATTTGATCATCAATAAAGAAATTGTAGAACAGGTTGTCCGTGTTCATCACCCTGCCGTCGATTGACCATTCCGGGATTGTATAGGCGATGGCACCGAATTCATAATCATCATAGTATTCATACCCTAAAATCTCAGGGTCATCGGGGGTCATTGGTGACTGGCTGTCCTGCCAATTGAACTGTGGCATATAGTAGCCCTCAAGCAGGAATATCCCATTGGAGATAGAGCTGAAAGCCATCCCTTCCTCTTCGTAGGTATAGATTATCTTGTCTTCAGGCTCGTAGTTGAAGGTAACGCTATCCAATGAGTAGAATATATACTCCTCAAATACCTCCGGATCATCGTTGATAGAGACTTTGGCAGGCACAAAGAAAGCGAAATGCCCGATGCCGGTATCTTCACCAAGATACTGCACACCCTCGAACACTACCTTCCCATCGGCAAAGTGACCTTTTACAACTCCCTCCGGCATTGAAGAGAGAATGCCTTGAATATATATGTCATTATTGTCGATGGCAATATCCACAAAACGGTAATCAGCATCATAGCTGAGAATCCATTTTTCGGGTTCCAGACCTTCCGGCATTTGATTAGCTACGGCATCAACAGTGGTAAGGGAGATTCCTGAGTCGGCATATCCTGCCCAGGTCACAGAGCTGTTTTGTTGTCCGGTCGTTTCATCTGTTGTGACATTTTCCATTAGAAGACCGATAAAATCCTCACCATCCATTACAATCCCGCTGTCGGTCTTGCTGAAAGTTATAACAGGGTTTTCGAGATCCATTACCATTCGGGAGGTTTCGCCGTCGTTGGAATAGATGAGCTTGAAGGCATAGAAATTATCAGTCTTCATAAGCTCCCCTTCCGGATCATTCTCCCAGTCGGGATAAGTCTCTGAATATATCTTCTGAGGGAATGTAACTGATATCGTCTCACCGTTATCGGTGCCCTCAAGCCATGAGTCAGTCTGCAAGCCGCAGAAGGGGTTCTTGAAATATACCTTCCCACCGTCGGCATATACCACTTCAGAGATTCTGCCAAAATCCGCGCTTGAGTAGAGCTGACCGTAGAAGTCTCTTCCGAAATATATGGCATCTTTTGAATATTTCTCCAGAGTGCCTTCGGGGGTGTCGCTGATGAGTGGGAGATCAGAAAGATTGTCAGCCTGTGTGGCAGGTGCCTCCATAGCCACCTTAACGGGTGTCTTCTTCATATTGTAGCTGAAATAATCCTTCGGGGCACCAAAAGACGGCATCGATAGTGTGGCTGACACTGCAATCATGGCGCAGGTAGCCGTGACGGAGATAAAACTTTTTTTCATTTCTTTGGGGGTTAAAATAAAGTTTACGATTAGGAGACGTTGGAGAGGCAGGCATACGAAATGTGCGACTGCGGTTGCAAAATTAGATAAACTTGAAAAAATAATGGAAAAAATCAGGTCGGAATGGTTATAATTTCAAGAAATCAAAGTTAAAAACTGCATGAATGAGTAATATTTAAGGAAATATTGATTTTTAATGACTTCTATTTGAGAATTGGGAGATAAATTATTACTTTTGTCTTGTCATTAAAAAACTATGCGATTGCATCGGATAATATTTCTGCTTGGTTGTGTCATGTCGGCACTGTTTATGGCAGCCTCGGAAGGAACATCAGAAGAGCACTCCACAGCCACTCTCCGAACTCTTGACTCTATTTCAGGAGTAGGGACAGCCAGGCTTGTGGAAGACGGAGAGCGTATGTTCAGCCAGGGTGACTACGACTCTGCGCTGAATATATTCACGGTGGTTTGCCGCCGTTATGATGAGTCAGCGGGGAAAGACATGCAGAAGATATTTGCAAATGCTTACAACCGTTATGGTAATATCCTATATAAGCGCGGAGCCTACTCCCTTGCCATGGACTCATATCTTAAGATGAGACAAATAGCCGAAGGGCATGGGTTGGGGGATGAGTTGGCTGTGGCATACGTCAGAATAGGCAATATATATGCTGCCAGCGGTGACTATACGAGTGCGGCTGATTTCTACAAGCGTGCATTGGAGGTGCCCGAGATTAAGAACAATCCCGGAGATGCCTACCAATTGGCATTAAATAATCTTTTTGCCGCAAGTCTGTTGGCAGGAAACATAGAGGAATCACGTAAATATCTTGATCTTTACAGGAAAGAATTTGGAAGCGGGAAGATTAGTGGGAGGATAGAATTTGACATCTTGCTTGCGGAAGGACTGCTTGCAATGGAGTCAGGGAGAACTCGGAAGGCATTAGATGAATACAACGCTGCCCTTGTCAGCGCAATGATCTATGATTTGGATCCATTGTGTGAAGGTTCGGTCTATTCCTGCATGGGAAATGCCTATAAAAGCCTGGGCAAGTCAGATTCTGCCATCTATTGTCTCCGGAAGGCAGCCGATATAGCAGCGACGGCAGGCAACGGCAGGCTGCTTGTGGAGTCACTGCGTGATATAGCCGATTTTTATGAACACCGCCGAATGCCCGACTCTGCCAACTTCTACAAGGCATCTTATCTTAATCTTGCTGACTCCATTTCCTATCAGGAGGAAGTGAACAAGTTGAAAAGCAGCCAGATGCTTTATGAACTTGACAAAAGTGAGTTTACGATACGCAACCTCAGTGCGCAGAAGCAAACACAGTCAGCGATAATCATTGTGATAGCTGTGGCAGCAGTGATATGCATAGTGCTTGTGATTATACTTCTTATTCAGAATAAAAAGTTAAGGGCAGCCTGGGTAGATCTGTATGAGAGGAGCTCACAGCAGCTTAATGGCGATAATACTCTGGTAAAAGTTGAGACTGCCGAAGATATGCCGGAGGAGCGCAAGTTGGTGATCGATGCTGATACCCGAAATAAAATAGCCGACGCTATACTCAACTATATGGAGAACAGCGACGGCTATTGTTCGTCGGATTTCAGCCTTGAGCGACTTGCCGGCGAAATAGGGTATAATCCACGCTATGTGTCGGAGGTAATTAATGTGGAGTTTAACAAAAATTTCCGGGCATTGCTCAATGAGTATCGTGTGCGTAAGGCGATGATTCGGCTTCAAGACACTGAAAACTATGGCAACTACACTATCAAGGCAATATCTGAGAGTGTGGGATATAAGTCGCAGGCGACATTCATATCCGTATTTACCAAAATAACAGGTCTTAAGCCGGGAATCTATCAGAAGCTGGCGCGTGAGCGAAACGGGAAATAATCACCTCACTTACACGTGGCTGCGGGGAAGCGTCAGCGGCGAAGAATCAGCATTGCGTCGCCGTATGCCCCGAATTTATATTTCTCTTTGACAGCTATCTCGTATGCCTTCATAACCTTGTCATAGCCTCCAAATGCGGAAACCATCATAAGCATGGTGCTGTAAGGCATGTGGAAGTTAGACACCAATGAGTTGCAGACAGTGAAATCATACGGAGGGAAGATAAACTTGTTGGTCCAGCCCTCGAAAGTCATAAGGTGTCCGTTCATGCAGACGGCTGTGGCAAGGGCGCGAAGCACAGATGTGCCTACGGCACAAATGTTGTTGTCACGGTCTTTGGCAGCATTAACCATCTCTACGAGTTCTTCATTGACAAACATTTCCTCACTGTCCATACGATGTTTTGTGAGGTCTTCCACATCGATGTCTCTGAAGTTGCCTCTCCCGCTGTGGAGAGTAAGGAATCCACGGTGCACTCCCTTTATTTCAAGACGTTTCAGAAGTTCACGGCTGAAATGCAGACCGGCAGCCGGAGCCATTACAGCACCTTCATGCTTTGCAAATATACACTGATAGCGGTCGGCGTCCCAGTCTTCCACTTTACGAGTAATATATTCGGGAAGGGGAGTCTCACCCAAGGCGTAAAGGTTCCGCTTAAACTCATCGTGAGGTCCGTCGTATAGAAAGCGCAGTGTGCGACCTCTGGAGGTGGTATTGTCGATTACTTCTGCCACCATTGAATCATCGTCGCCAAAATAGAGTTTATTGCCTATTCTTATTTTACGGGCAGGCTCCACAAGCACGTCCCAGAACTTTTGCTCAACATTGAGTTCACGGAGGAGAAACACCTCTATTCTTGCCCCCGTCTTTTCCTTATTACCATAGAGGCGTGCGGGAAAAACTTTCGTATCGTTGAAAATCATCACGTCTCCATCGTCGAAATAGTTTAGAATCTCTTTAAAGATATGATGAGAAACCTCACCTGTCTTGGCATCAAGAATCAGGAGGCGGCATTCGTCACGGTTTTCAGAC
This sequence comes from Bacteroides sp., assembly GCA_014802265.1. GTDB lineage: Bacteria > Bacteroidota > Bacteroidia > Bacteroidales > Muribaculaceae > Lepagella. Next base: position 85,049 of record JAAVCP010000021.1, read on the forward strand.
GGATACTGTGCAATCAGATTGTCAGGAAGTTTAAATTTAAACTGTGAAAGCTTCATGTCTGATATTCGGTAAGATATTTTGATTTAAAATGTGTCTTTTTTTAATTTGCTTCCGGAAGACGATAATCCTCGGGGAAGGTGAGTGGAGAGGTATTTATTTTTTCCAGAGCCTCGTCGATAGAGCAGCATGACTCGACAGTGATATTGCCGATACGTGTGCGGCGGAGAGCTGTAAGGTGAGCGCCGCTTCCGAGTGCTTCGCCAAGATCACGTGCCAACGCCCTGATATAAGTGCCTTTACTGCACACAATCCTGACCTTTATCTCGGGCAGATTACACTCAAGCAGCTCCATCTCTTTAATTTCCAAAGGCTTGGCTTTAAGCTCAACCTCTTTCCCTTTTCGGGCAAGGTTATAGGCTCTTTTGCCATCTACCTTCACAGCTGAAAACACCGGTGGCACCTGCATGATTTTCCCGGTGAATTGAGGGAGAACTCTTACCACGTCATCTTCTGTAATGTGTTCCCAAGGAAATTCCCGGTCAATCTGGGTCTCGAGGTCATAGCTCGGTGTGGTTGCGCCAAAGCGTATTGTGGCTATATATTCCTTATCACCGCCTTGGAGGGTATCAATTCGCCTGGTGGCGCGCCCGGTGCATATAATCAATACTCCGGTTGCAAGAGGATCGAGTGTGCCGGCATGCCCCACTTTAAATTTTTTGAGGTGAAGGCGGCGTTGAATTGCGCCACGAACCCTTTTCACTGCGTCAAACGATGTCCAGCCCAACGGCTTGTCAATACCTATTATTTCGCCTGATATAAAATCCATTTCTTTTGGTTTAGGATTGATATTTTAGCTCACTAAGTGCCAGATAAGGCATGTTATGCCCATTATCACACAATAGACAGCAAACCAGATAAGTTTACCTTTTTTTACCAGGTTGAGCATCCATTTGCAGGCACAGCAGCCCACTATGAATGATGCTGCAAAACCGATTACCAGCGACAAGACACCTATGGCGTTGTCACCTTGGTCAGCCGGGGTGGTGATAATATCTTTCAAGTCAAGCAGTGCTTCGCCGAGTATAGGAATAATAACCATTAGGAATGAGAAAGAGGCTACGCTGTCGCGTTTGTCACCAAGAATTATGCCGGTGGCAATAGTGGTGCCGGAACGGCTGAGTCCGGGCAAGACAGCCACTGCCTGTGCGCACCCGATAATAAAGGCATCACTCCAAGATATATCACGTCCGTTTTGGGCACTCACCACGCCTCCGCCTACCTTGCGACCGGTGAGATAGGCAAAAGTCAGCAGGCTGGCGGTGATAAGCAGGCAAACACCCACCACGGTCAATCCGCTACCGAAAAATGATTCCACATAATCTTTGAAAAAGACACCGATTATGCCTATCGGTATGCAGGAAAGGAGAATTTTCCAAACATAATAGTAGTCATAATCTTTCTTAAACCCGAAGAAGCTGGTACACAGTTTTGAAAACATAGGCCAAAGAACCACAATGGTGGAGCAAACTGTGGCAGCATGAAGTATCAGGTCAAACTGCAGAATCTTGTCTGAGGGGAGATCAATTCCCAATATCTCACGGAAAATTTCAAGATGACCGCTGGAGCTGATAGGAAGATATTCAGCCAATCCCTGAACGATACCTAAAATGAGGGCGTCTAACCATTCCATAATTAATCTTCTGTTTTTTTACGACGTGACGAGGGTGTATAGATAATGGCAAACGCCATGAATAGAAATCCGAGGAAAGAGAGGAGGGGTCCCACCACGATTCGCCGGGTACTGAAAATTTCAGGATTAAAGCCGTTTTCCACTGTGCTTCCGCCTCCGCTCATCAGTATAAATCCCAAGACAATGAGCGTGAGGCAACCTCCCATCAGGTAGTAGTTGATTTTAGAAAAAGGACGGTCTTTCTCCTTTATACGGTCGAGACCTTGTGGATCCTTTTCTTTTATTTCAAAATTTAATGCCATATTACCATATTTTATAAATATCATTTGTATGTGGTCTATTTGAAAAGCTCACCATAATCCTTGCCTAAGTAGCGTGAAGTTGCCCCCCATGCGGCAATGGAGCAGATAAGTACTCCGATAATGATCATTCCGGCAGCCACCATGCCGTATGTGGTCCATGATACATATTCAGCCACATCGTTAAACCCGGCGTTAGGGGCTGCTGTAAGGACCACAGCCATGACAACCGATGCAATCAGTCCTGCCAGAAAACCCGAGAGCATATTGTTGGTCACGAAGGGTCGGCGGATAAAACCGTTGGTGGCGCCTACAAGCTGCATAGTGTGTATGGTGAAGCGTCGTGCATAGATTGCAAGATGCACAGTGTTGTTGATCAGTACGAATGATATTATAATCATCACAATGGCGATGGTGCCTAATATTATTGACAACCGCTCTATATTACGGTTCATATTGTCTACCATTGCGGCATCAGGAAGAGCCATATCGCTCACTCCTCCCATGGCACGGATAGATGAACCTATTTCCTGAAGATTTTTTTCTGAAGAGTAGTCGGCTTTCACAGTAAAGGTTATTTCAGGTGACAAAGGGTTTACCCCAAACAGAGCTTCCAGGTCTTCCCCGGTTTCAGCTTTCCAGCTTTCCAAAGCCTGTTCTTTGGAAATTACCTTTACAGAAAGTGCGTATGGTGAATCGGCAATTTGCTTTGCAATGCTGTCGGTGGCAGCATTGCTTGCGGAATCATCCATGATCACACTGACTTCGAGTTTTTCGCGCAGGCGTCGCGTCTCATTTGAGGCACTGATGGTGATAAGCGCGATTATTCCTATAAGTAAAAGCACAAGAGTAACGCTCACCACAGTAGTGAGGTGAGCCGCCCAATAAGAAATTTTGACCTCTTTATTATGTTTCATAATAACCGAATGATTCGGGGATTGTGTGCAAAGATAATATATTTTATCTCTATTGTCAATGTTTGAGGGCATTTTTTTGATGTTTTAAGGTGATTTAAGGGTTTAAGGTGCGAATATCGGCATTGAAATGGAAGTTTTTTGTAATTTTGCAGTAAAAATTAAGGTGATGAATCAAGAACTGACAAAGGCAGCCTACTTCACACTTGGCTGCAAACTCAACTTTGCTGAGACCTCTACAATCGGGCAAATATTATCCGGTCGTGGCATAATCCGGGCAGCCAAAGGTGAAACCCCTGACCTCTGTGTGGTCAACACTTGTTCCGTGACCGAAATGGCTGACAAGAAAGGGCGGCGTCTAATCCGCAGCCTGGCTGCCCGCTATCCTGACGCCCCTATCGTGGTCACGGGTTGCTACGCACAGTTGAAACCGGCGGAAGTAGCGCAGTTGCCCGGCGTGGCGATTGTGCTTGGCTCAGATGAAAAGCTGAGGATGGCGGATTTTATTGATGAATTCATTGCAAAGCGAGAAAAGAGGGTAGAGGTCACCCCCTTCCTGTCGATAAAGAATTTCAGACCATCGTGTGAGCGTGGTGACCGCACAAGATATTTTCTGAAGGTGCAAGACGGTTGCGACTATTTCTGCACCTACTGCACGATTCCGTATGCCAGAGGAAGGTCACGCTCCGGAAGCAGTGATGAGCTGGTGGAGATGGCGCGTAGGGCTGCCGCCGAGGGAGGCAAGGAGATTGTGATAACAGGTGTAAATATAGGTGAGTTTGGAAAAGACAACGGTGAGGACTTATTTACCCTCCTGCGTCGGCTTGACGAGGTGGAGGGAATCGAGAGGTTCCGCATTTCCTCAATAGAGCCGAATCTTCTCACGGAGGAGATAGTGAGATGGACGGCAGAGGAGGCAAGGGCTTTTATGCCTCATTTCCATATCCCTTTGCAGTCTGGCTCTGACAATGTTCTGAAGCTGATGAACCGTCGTTATGACACTTCCCTTTTCGCCTCACGAATCGAATTGATCCGTTCTCTGATTCCTGATGCCTTTATAGGTGTTGACATAATTGCCGGGGCAAGAGGGGAGACCCCTGAAGAATGGGAGCGCAGCTATATGTTTGCAAAAAGCCTTGACGTTACCCGCTATCATGTTTTCCCTTATTCCGAGCGACCGGGCACCAAGGCACTCCTGCTGGGCGATGTGGTCAGTCAGGAAGAGAAGCACAGGCGTGTGGGGGCACTGACCTCACTTTCCGATAAAAAAATGGAAAAATTTATGCTCTCCGCCTCCGGTACAGTTCGTCCCGTGCTTTGGGAGCATCCTTCGGGCGATGGGTTCATGCACGGATTGACAGATAATTATATCCGGGTGGAGGCAGCTGTGGATGAGCAACTGATCAACACGGTGTCTTTGGTTAAATTAGGAGATATTCACCCTCAGCAGCCTGAATTGATGACGGCGGAACACGTATGAAGAAGCTTGCGGTAATAATATTAAACTGGAATGGGGAGAAACTGTTGAGTCAATTCCTTCCTACTGCATTGCGCTTCACCCGGGGTGAGGAGGTAGACCTTATTGTGGCAGATAATGGCTCAACCGATAACTCCGTGGAATGGGTAAGAAAAAACTGTCCGGAGGTGCGCGTGATTCAGTTATATAGAAATTATGGTTTTGCCGAGGGATATAACCGGGCGATAGAGGCAACCCGTTACCCTTATACAATACTTCTTAACAGTGATGTGGAAGTCACCGAAGGGTGGTGGCAGCCGCTCCTTTCTTATATGGAGAGTAATCCCGATGTTGCAGCCCTGCAACCTAAAATCAAGTCGTATAAGAATAAGGATTATTTTGAATATGCCGGTGCTGCCGGAGGGTATCTTGACAAGTTAGGCTATCCTTATTGCCGTGGGCGGCTGTTTGAGTCGGTGGAGAAAGACGAGGGTCAATATGATGGCAAGGCAGCCGATATATGTTGGGCATCAGGGGCAGCCTTGATGGTACGCACAGATGTGTATGCCAAAGTTGGAGGACTCGATCCCCTTTTTTTCGCACACATGGAGGAGATAGACCTTTGCTGCCGAATGCATGCAGCCGGCTACAGGGTGGTGGTATTGTCTGATGCTGAGGTGTATCATGTGGGAGGTGCATCACTAAATCAGGGAAATCCCAAGAAGACTTACCTGAATTTCCGTAATAATCTGTTGCTCCTTCACAAGAATCTGCCTGAAAAGAGAGGGAGAAAAATTCTTTTCCTGCGTCGTCTGGCTGACACTCTTGCCTTCTTCATGTATATTGCTAAACTTGACTTACCCAATGCCAAGGCAATAATAAGGGCACATAATGACTTCCGCAAGATGCGTGGCAATTATCATGATCACCCTTCTGAGGATGTGCTGGCAAGATTGCCCGGCTCATCACGTATGATAATAATTGATCATTTCCTTCTGCGTAAAAAGAAATGACCGGCTGGCGGTTGTCATATGCACAGAAGGATTATAATCTGAGCTATCACGACACGGCTGAACATGGTGAGAGGGTAGACAGTAGCGTATGCCACGGCTGCATTATCACCGGGGATAGTATCTGACACATAAGTGAGTGCCATCGGGTTAGCCATTGAGCCGCAAAGCATTCCGCAACAGCCGCCGAAGTCAAGATCTTTGATGCGCAGCGAGAAGACACCGGTAAGGATCACCGGGATAACTGTAAGCAGGAATCCTATTCCAACCCACAACAGACCATCTCCTGCGATAAGTGTCTCAAAGAAACTCCCGCCTGACTCCAATCCGAGACAAGAGAGGTAGAGCGACAACCCTATGCCACGAAGCATAAGGTTGGCAGAACGGGTGGTATAGGTGACAATATGGAGCGAAGGTCCGAAACGTCCCATAAGGATACCGACAACAATGGGACCACCTGCAAGTCCGAGACGCACCGGGGCACTCATCCCGGGAATAAAAATAGGAATTGACCCCAAGAGCAACCCCAAGAACATTCCTATAAATATTACTGCCATATTAGGGTCTTTGAGAGTTGCAGACTGGTTCCCGAGTACGTTTGCCACATTTTCTATTGACTTTTCCTCACCAACCACTGTGAGCTTATCGCCCAACTGTAAAACCAGTCCGGGAGTGGCAAGAAGGGTGACACCGCTTCGGCTCACGCGGCTGATGTTGATGCCATAGCTGTTGCGCAGTCGCAGTGAACCGAGCTTCTTCCCGTTTAATTCCGGGCGCGTGACTGCTATATGACGCGACACTAAACGGCTGTCAATGGCATTCCAGTCAATTTCATCGTTGTTCCAATCCTCGTTTTCATGTTCACCGAAAAGCATTGTCAGTACGGGCACATCTTTTACGGTGGTGGCTACCAGCACACGGTCATTGTTCATAAGCTTAAGCCCCGAGGTTGGGATTGACACTTTGCCGTCGCGCCAAAGACGAGAGATTACAAAGTGAGGACCGACAAGCGAGGCAGCCTCTTTCACAGTCTTGCCGAATAGAGCAGGGTTGACCACTTTAAATGCGTCTATATGTGCCTCATTGAGGTTCTCTGTCTCCGGCACTCGCATATTGGAAGGAGTTGCTACACATTTCCGGAGGAAAATCAACCCTAAGATTACCCCTACCACACCGAGGGGATATGTCACGGCGCAACTGAGTGCGGTGCCGTTTGCGGGCAGACCCAATTGCTGCAACGACTGCTGGGCAGCGGCAAGCGCAGGGGTGTTGGTTGTGGCTCCACACAGCACACCTACCATATCTGCAATCGGCAGATTCCATATATAGCTTATTCCCACTGCCATGAGTGTGCCGATGATTATGACTGACAATGCCAACATATTTAGTTGCACACCCCCTTTGCGGAAGGAACTGAAAAAACCGGGACCTACCTGGAGACCGAGTTCATACACAAACAGCACCAAGCCAAAATTCTCTGCAAAATGAAGCATAGAGGAGTCGATAGACAAACCAATGTGCCCGGCAAAGATTCCGGCAAAAAACACCCATGTCACGCCGAGGGAAATTCCCTTGATTTTGATTTTGGCGAGTCCAAGTCCGGCAGCAATAATCAGGGCTATAATGATAACTGCCTGTATTGCTGAATGTTCCACTAATATAGAATTAATCCATTCCATCATTAAAAGTCTCTTTATCGCCGCAAAGTTAATCAAAAATCAGTAATTTTAATTCATCATTTTTTATAGGATTTAGATATTCTGTTGTTTTTTAACAATCATGGCATAGCGGCAGCGTCTCGGAGTTCCAATGCCGGGTGCTAAACATTGGCTATGGCAACAAGTAAAAGTACATACGAATTACATTGTTTTTGGATTCATATTATTCTCTAAGAATGGTTAATTGCGTCTATACGTCAATGTATTGGGGAAATATTCGTAAGTTACATCATTGCTACTATAAGTTATTTCACCCCACAAACCATGTTGGTTCTCATCCAATGGAATGAGAGTTAGTTTATTGCCAGCAATTAGTATTTCATATTCTCCAAAATGCTCACATTCTAATATATTATCTTTTATTTCATATTTGAACGGGTCAAATTCTGTATATTGACTTCCTACCAATAGTTGATTACTAAAAGATTGTGAGGTAAGTTTGAGTATTATTTTACCATCGCTTCCGAATGTCAGCTCTGACTTCATTGAATAATTATAAGATGGAAGTGAATATTCACCAACCCATGTACCCACGATCTCCTCTTTGATTGACTCGTATGAATCTGTAACAGTAGGTTCATCATGATTGCTGCATGATTGGAGGGTAAACATACAATAAGTGATGCACATCCAGATATTACTCCTCCAAAATTTAGTTTGAAAATGTTGCTTCATAATAAAAAGATAATTATTTACTTAATATTTGTAGTTTTATGTTCAGTTTAATTCTAAATATGGTATCTCTTAATTAGAGATACTTATTATGACACAAAGGTATGACTTAAATTTGAAATGCCCAAATAATCAGTTATTAAAATTTTGATTAGTTTTTTAATCAATAAAACTTTGGTTAGTATTTAGAAATTGTTTGGCTAAAGTGTAATAATATATTTACTCTATTATTTTTGTATCAAATAGTTATACATCATCCAAATCTCTAATTAAGAGATTTGGATGAGAGCCAAACAATAAAATTCCAATTTACGTAGTATTAAATCATCATAAGGTCTCGCATTCGGACGGACAGGTTGTCTTGCGGTGATGACCAAATTACGGATACAAAATTAGGCGACCATATTATGGTCGCCTAATTTTGTGGGTAATTCCGTTATCCTGGATTTTGCTTTGATTATCCTGACCTCGCGTTAGTACATTTTGACGGGAAATTAATCAAAAATTTTGTTGAGGATATGGTTATTTATTGGATTTAAGATCTTCAATCTGCGACTGAAGATCTTAAATCTGTGTCCGAAGTACATCAAGAATAGCTCTTATATCAGTAACATCATCTTTTATATCTTTATATTCTGTGTCAAGGGCTTGGAGATCTGCAATACTACCTTTGAGATCTGCAATGCTACCATCAATACGATCGACCTGAGTTTCCAAATCAGCATAAACTTCATCAGCCCGATCCATAGCGTAGTCAGCCAGACCCTCAGCGTAGTCAGCCTGATGCCTAGCGATCTCAGCCTGATCCACAGCGTATTCAGCCAGATTCATAGCCTCATTACCGTTTACGGAGTAAAGAGCAGTAGGAACCGACTGGATGGTAGAAGTATACACAGAACTATAATCCTGTCCACCTTTGAGATCGATGGCAACCTCAAGAGTATAGTTTCCGTTACCCCAGTTGATATAGGGAAGACCACCCTCGGTTGAGCCAATTTCCCAAGAGACCATGCCTTTGGCAGTTGAGGTGACACTGGCAGTCTCGGAGTAGACCACACCCTCCCCGTTAAGGATTGTAAACTTAAGACCTATATTTTTTTGAGTGACGGGCTTGCCTTCCTTATCATTAATAAGTGCCTGGTAATTTATTGTGTTGATGTCAGCGAATACCGGGAGCGCAGCAGCAATGGCTAACGCCAATGTAAAAATCTTTTTCATTTCACGATGAATTTAAGTGTTTTGGAATATTTGTTGTCAGCTGCCAACCCTGCTACGTATATGCCGGGGGCAAGTTCAGAGAGGTCAAGGACGTTATCCCTGACAGTTGATTTGCAGACGAGACCGCCGTCTGCGTCAACCACGAATACACGGCAGTTGGGGAGTCCGTCGGGTACGGAGATGTGGAGGGCTTTGAGCAGTGGGTCGTAGGCGAGTGCAACGTCTTCCTTGTCAGAATAGATAGTGCCGACGCCCACTGTGTTGCCGTCAATGCCTGTGAGAGCTGCGAACAGTCCCTGTAGCATCACGTTGTCACCCTCTGTCAATACAGCCATTCCCAAGGGCGCACCTGCCTGCTGCATGACGGTTGTGGCGTCGTCTACAGTGGTAACCATGATGCTGGAGGTGTAGTCCTGCATTTCCACTGCCGGCTCCTGTGCGTCAGCTACAGCCGGAAGCAGCATGCCTAAAGCGAGAACCCCAATCCCTTTGATGATAGGAACCATAATGAGTAATTTAATCGGTTAATAAAAATGAAAGTATATTTCTTATACTCATCTCTAAATTAGAGATTTGGATGAATATAACTATAATATAATGGACATGTTACAAATTAAATTATTGAAATTTGCCAAACAAAGTATAAAATCATATAAGATTTATTCATTAGGATAAGAGTAATCAAAAATTTTTAATCCTGATTATTTGGGCATTTCAAATTTAAGTTGTACCTTTGCATCATAATAAGTATCTCTAATTTAGAGATTTGGATGAATGCCAAACAATGGAATCCCAATTTCTAATGAAAAATAGAGGTATTACTAAAGACTTTTGATAATTAAAGAATTTGCCTTGTCAACAATAGATGTGTCAAGGCTGGCAAGATAGATTTGGGTTGTAGCCTCACTATCGTGTCCCATACCTTCACTTATTACTGACAGGGGAATTCCCTTGGCTTTAGCTGCTGATGCCCAGCTATGACGAGCCACATAGAGTGTCAAGGGGATTGCTATTCCCACTTTTTCAGCTATACGCTTCAGATTATGGTTGATATTGTACCCTACATTCCGATAGGTGCACCGCTCGTTTATGCCGATGTTGCGGATAATCGGCAGAAGATAACAACTGGCATTTTCAGGATACTTATCGAGTAACATCTGCATTTCTTTGGTCCACTCGATTATTAGCTTCTGACCTGTCTTTCGTCTCCGATATGTAATGTAGCCGTTGGTTAAATCCGTTTTGCGGAGGTAAGCCATATCTATAAAGCTCATTCCACGCAGCATAAAACTCATTATAAACATATCGCGTGCAAAATCCAGCTCAGGTATCAGTGACAAATCAAGAGCCTTTATTTTCTTAATGACAGGGAGAGGGAGTGCACGTTTCACGGTTTTATCCACTCCCGTATATACATGCCGGAACGGGTTACGGTTCTCGATGATTTCATCTTCCACGGCACGGTTATAGGCTGCCCTCAGAATACGGGTATAAAACGAAATAGTATTAGGCGACACGCCTCTTTGCTTATGCCATGCCTCGTATGCCTCCATTATTTCAGTATTGAGGCAGTCAAGCATTATGTCTTCGTCATTCCGGAATTTCTTGAAGCTGTTGAGAGTGGCGGTATATGTCTCTGCGGTACGGACCTTTCCATTCTGCTTAAGCTTTATTATCATATTCTCCATAAAATTGAACATGGAGTATTCGTTGGAGTAACGGTTAAATTCGTCAATTATATCGTCGACGGTGTAAGGCAATCCGATGTTGTCAAATTTCCGTATAATTTTTGTAATGCGTTCTATGTCCCAGCGTATATGTTCACGTATTGACAGAATGAACGACTTGCGTTCACTTTTTGGGTTCAATACTACCGTAGAGCGGTTTTCATCCCATTCTGAAGGGAAGACGTGGTAATCGGTGAAAAGCTGTCGCTGCTTTCTCTCATGGATAATCTGATAGAAGATTGTGCCCTCATTGTTTGCGACGGTGGAAGGACGGAACTTAGCTTTGATTGAAGCCATAGGAATATTAATAGTTAGAGTTAAAAAATAGGGTTAGCCAACAGATTTCTCAATGTTGAAGCAATGCAAAGATAAGTCAACGGCAGTGATAAGGACCCTTATTCTGATTTTGTATAGATATTGGTGGAAAGATTTAGCTCGGCGACCCGTGATGACATTAGAATAGCATATTAGAAAATGTGTGATATAATATTTTGTGTTGTAGTGATTTTTTATTAATTTCGCAAATGATACTTTTATTGTAATTAACTTTGGCATTAGCCCAACTTAAAATTGAAAACTTATATGGCAACACGAGGTGGGACAAGGCTAACCTTAGCGATTATGTTTGCAATGGCGAATCTTCTTACATGTGCTCAGGCAACAGCCAACTATGAGGTTGTGCCTATTCCTGACAATATTGAAATAAAGGAGGGAAAGCCTTTTGTTCTTGATGGCAGCACAACGATTGTTTGCACAAATGATGACCCACAGTTGCGTAAAAACGCAACAATGCTTGCAGGGTATATTAAGGACATCACCGGTATGGATCTCCCGGTCAGTCAAGGTAACTTATTTACCGGTAAACCTCAGGGGAAGACAATTTTACTTTCCAGCGAACTTTTGTCAGATAATCCGGAAGCATATCAGATAAACGTAACGCCCGACATTATAATGATTGGCGGCGCTTCGCCTGCCGGCAATTTCTATGGGATACAGACATTTCGGAAGTCAATTCCCGTAGAAAAAGGAAAATCTATAGAATTTCCACAGGTAAATATTTCTGACTCACCGCAATTTGGCTACCGGGGTGCGCATTTTGACGTGGCACGTCATTTTTTCCCGGCTGACAGTGTGAAGACTTACATCGACATGATGGCTCTCCATAATATGAACCGTCTTCACTGGCATCTCACTGATGATCAAGGCTGGCGTCTCCCTCTTAAGAAACATCCTGAGCTTATCACAAAAGGTTCCGTGCGTCGCGGCACATGTATAGGCAAGGACTTCAGCAGCTGTGACTCTATCCCATACGGAGGCTTTTACACTTCGGCTGAGATTCAGGACGTGATAAACTATGCAGCTGACCGATATATTACCATTATACCCGAAATTGACCTCCCGGGACATATGTTGGCTGCGCTTACTGCTCATCCTGACTTGGGCTGCACGGGAGGTCCCTACGAGTTGTGGACCATATGGGGTGTGGCAGATGATGTGCTATGTGCCGGGAATGAGGGGGTGTATAACCTTCTTGATGATGTGTTGACGGAGGTGGCAGAGATTTTCCCTTCCGAATATATACATATCGGTGGTGACGAGTGCCCGAAAGACAGATGGAAGGCTTGCCCGAAGTGTCAGGCTAAAATAGTGGAATTGGGATTTACAGATGATGAACATTCTTCCAAGGAGGAGAAGCTTCAGAGTCATGTGATGAGTTTTGCTACCGATGTGCTTGCCCGTCAGGGTAAAAAGATAATTGGTTGGGACGAGATTTTGGAAGGAGGATTGCCGGATAATGCGGTAGTTATGTCATGGCGCGGAGCTGAGGGCGGACAGAAGGCTGCCGGAATGGGGCATGATGCAATAATGGCTCCTTACACCCATTATTATTTGGACTATTATCAGTCAAAGGATACTGAAAATGAACCTCTGTCAATAGGCGGCTACATACCATTGAGCAAATCATATTCTTTTGAGCCGTATGAGGGTATATCGCCGGAAAACCGTCAGCATATCTTAGGTGTTCAGGCAAATCTTTGGACAGAGTATATCCATACGTTTGATCATGCGCAATATATGGTGCTTCCGCGTTGGGCTGCGCTGTCTGAAGTGCAGTGGTCAGATCCGAAATCACGTGATTTCGATGCCTTCAAGCAACGCCTCTCACGCCTTCAGGATCATTACAAGCTCAACGGCTATAATTATTCCAATCGCCAGGAGTAACCCGCTGTTAAATTAGGAATCGGATATTCAACCATTTGAAGTGTAAAGTAATATAGATTATTTTATACTATAGTTAATTTTATAGCAACTTCAAAAGATTATATAAAGATCTTACAAAACCAGTTACCCTATTTCAAAAAAGAGTATAGGGTAACTGGTTTAATCTATATTTGGTTCTGTAGCGTGGGTTGAGTGGTTATCGATTTTGTGTAATATAACTGTTGTCCCCATGCCATTCGATGTTCCCGGATGATACAGAAAATTTTTAGTTAATGAATTTTA
>JAAVCP010000022.1 GCA_014802265.1 Bacteroides sp.
TCAATCTTTTACCAATTGCCATTTATTTTCATTATTCATCGCTAAACTATTCCCTCCATGTTTCTGAAAAACCTGTTTGACAGGCTGATGGCTCTTATCGGGCTGTTAGTCCTTTCGCCCGTGTTGCTAATCGTTGCTATACTTATAAAGATAAAAATGCCTGGCGGTCCGGTAATATTCAAGCAAAAGAGAGTGGGCAGAAATGGTAAATTGTTCACCATGTATAAGTTCCGGTCAATGACTGTCGGTCATGGAGGGTCGTCGGTCAGTGTCGCTGGTGAAAGCCGGATCACGCCGTTGGGAGCAAAGCTGCGTAAGTATAAGCTTGACGAACTGCCCGAGCTATGGAACGTCTTGATTGGAGACATGAGTTTTGTGGGCCCACGTCCGGACGTACCCGGTTACGCAGACCAGTTAAAGGGGGATGCGCGGGAGGTGTTGAGGCTGCGACCCGGCATAACCGGTCCTGCGTCGCTTAAGTACCGCGATGAGGAGGAACTTCTTGCATTGCAATCTGATCCTCAGAAATATAATGACGAGGTGATATTTCCTGACAAGGTAAGAATCAACCGTTTCTATCTGCACAATTACTCTTTCATAAAAGACATTCAGATGATTTTTTGCACCGTCCTTGGTCGCCGCATGACCTACGGCAATGAAATCATCTGAAAATTTAGAGTAATGATTGGGTTATGCTAAGAGTATAACCATAACCTTTTTAATCCTCAAATTCACTAAGATATTGCTTAATGTGCATTTCAAGATTTGGTAAATCATTTTTAATTGTAGCCCATACAATACTGGGATCAACCTGATAGTAGCCATGTACTAATATGTGACGCATTTTTATTATATCATTCCAGCCTACAGAAGTATGGGCGGTCCTAAAGTCATTCGTAAGCATGTATGAGGCTTCTCCTATTATCTCCATATTCTTTACAACTGCATAATACAACATCTTGTCTGTAAGGAAGTCTTCAGCTGTTTTACCCACAAGAAATTCATGTATATTATCTATGGCGTTTTTAATGTGGAGTAACCTTCCCTTATCTTTAGGCTTTTCTCTCATATATTAAAATTTTATCCTTGTTAGCGGTTTCTTTTACCCACGGAAAAAGAGCTGTCTCTGTTACTAAATCGACTCCTTTTTGAAGTAGGTTCTCAAGGTCTGAAACAATTGATGCATATTTAAACAGACCCACGTTGTCATCAAACGACACCATTATATCATAGTCGCTGTTATCATGCTGATCACCCCTTGATCTTGAGCCAAACAGCCATGCTTTTGAAACGGGTTGTCCTGAAAAATAGACACGTAGCTTCTTTATTAATGACTCTTCCATTTATATTACATTTTGTGCGCAAAGATACATTAAAAAAATGATAACTGAAAATGAAGTTATTATAATTTCCAATTGCAGTTACTCCCTCTACTCTAAACCATCAATTCTAAATTAAAAATATGCGTAACAGGATATATCTCTGTCTTGCTCACATGAGCGGCAGAGAACAAGACTTCATAAAGGAGGCCTTCGATACAAACTGGGTCGTCCCGATGGGTCCTAACGTAAACGGATTCGAGAATGACCTCGAAAAATTTATAGGTGATCACAAAAAGGTCGTCTGCCTGAGTGCCGGGACTGCCGCCGTGCATCTTGCCCTAATTGCCTGTGGCGTACAGACTGGTGACGAGGTACTCGTGCAATCGTTCACTTTCTGTGCCTCTTCTCACCCAATAACTTATCTTGGTGCAACACCGGTGTTCATCGACTCAGAACCGGAGTCGTGGAATATGGATCCGGACTTGCTCGAGGAAGCTATCAGGGACCGCATCGCAAAGACCGGCAGGAAACCCAAGGCTATTATCCCGGTTGCACTCTATGGTATGCCCTACCGAATTGACCGAATAATGGAGATTGCCGACCGCTACGATATCCCTGTCATCGAGGATGCCGCCGAGGGGTTCGGATCACGGTTCGACGGTCAGATGCTCGGTACATTCGGTGAGTATGGGGTATTGTCATTCAACGGCAACAAGATGATAACCACCTCCGGGGGCGGCGCACTAATCTGCCCCGACGAGGAGAAGGCACGTAGGATTCTGTGGTATGCAACCCAGGCGCGTGAGAGCTATCCCTATTACCAGCATGAGGCAATCGGGTTCAACTACCGCATGAGTAATATCTGTGCCGGTATCGGAAGAGGGCAGATGACTGTGGTTGACGAGCACATAGCCCACCACAAACACGTACAGGAACTCTACTGCGAGTACCTCAAGGACGTTCCGGGTATCACCATGCACGGCAACCCGTGGCGTGAGTCCGACTCCAACTTCTGGCTGTGCACGGCGACGCTTGATCCGGGACTGCGCATAAGGGGTCAGGAGAACGCCTACAGGGAAGTTATAACCGGTGCCGTCGGAGGAGCAGCGGGTGTTACCCACGCTGTCACGACAGCTGTCACGGACTGCCAGCCGAATGACAATGTTGAGGCACTCCGCATGATACTTGACGCTGCCAACGTTGAGGCGCGACCGCTGTGGAAGCCGATGCACCGTCAGCCGGTGTACCGTGATGCACCGGCATACGTCAATGGTGTGAGCGAGGGACTGTTCCATGTGGGGATATGCCTTCCGGCAGGTCCATACGTCACCGATGACGATGTACGATACATCACAGACACGATCAAAGACGCTATCGAAAAGTGAAAACCAATTTACATTAACCGTCTTTCGCTGCAAAGCCATCCTAATCAGTAACTGGCAATAACATAGACAAGTGCCGAAATCCTTTCATGGATTTCGGCACTTGTTATTGTGTAATCATCCGAAAGTCGGCATGGTTCGGATGGTTACGCTATGTGCTTCTCGCTATCGGGGTGCGCTCGGGACTTACACCCGTTAGATTATGCCCATGTCGGGCGAATAAAATAAATGAGCCTGATGAAATCAGGCTCATGGAAAAGTTATTTTCAATTAAATAAAGATTAGATCAGAGGAGCTGGAGGAGATGTAGCTCGTCGCGGATTTCCATGCCGGAGAGGGAGCGACGGCGGGAGATTACACGGGCAAACTCGTCGATGGCAGGGTGAAGACGCGGGTTGTGGAAAAGACGGCGTGTGCGTGCCAAGGCGTTGTTGTAGAGGTTTTCTATCTCGTCATCTTCAAGCGCACAGGTATCTTTCCCTTCTTGCTCCACTATTGAATAGATCTCCTTAAGGATATCAGATGGTGCCTCTTCTTTCATTCTCACCACAGAGCGCGCCATGATGTTGGAGAGCACCATAGAAGTGGTGATATGGAAATTTTGTACCAGGTTATCCCAGGTTGCCTTTGGCGAAATCGTCGGCGAACCGGGGAAATAATACTCATGCGAAAATTCCACCATAGGACCATCGGCATCAAGGCTCACTTCAGAAATCCTGCTGATAGCGTCAAGACTGGCAAGGGAGATCACCATGCCTGCGAGTCCATAGGCTCGGTCATCCTCATTAAGATATGTAAGGGTTAATTTTGTTTTGCTCATATTACTACGTCGGTTTTATAGACACGTTGTCTTCTTAATCAACGAAAACAAGCCATTTTTAGTTTATCAATATTGACATACCACCTGTCACTACAACGCCTTGGGTCGGCAGGCATGGGAGGACAGCATCATGACGGTTAAGGAGATTATCACCCTGGAGCCATACTGAGAATGAGGGTGAAACGCTCCACGAAGCCGACACATTAAACAAAGTCAGATCCGGCAGACGCAGGGAATGAAACACAGGCTCATTGTCGCCAGAAGACACACCTCCCGGAGCGGCATAAATAGCTGAAGTGGTGTAAATATTTCTTACGCCGCGATAGTCATAGCCTAATGTTATCCTCAATGGTTCAATCGGCTTCACAGATGCTTCTAAGCGGGCAGTGACACGGGGACGGTCATAACCGTTGAAAAAGCCTTTTTTCCCTTTTTGCGGTTGCCAGTTCCCTTCCGCCTTAAATCTTAATGACGAAGAAGGCTCATACATGATATTGCCGCCCACGCTGTAGCCATGCAGGTTTATACCGTCAGTGTTGAGTGAATATTGCATTCTTTCACTGCCGACAAGGAAAGCGTCCATCCCTTCTATCAGGGAGCCGCCATAATTCAGCCATGCCTGATACCAGCCTCCAAGGGGCACGTTCCTGCTTGCCCGATACTGAATGTTGGCACCCATGGAAAATCCTGCAAACGGCCCCACATTGATGCCGAATGAAGCATCAAACGGTGTGTAGGTGGGACGGGTTGTGGTCAACGCCGGCATCATGTAATAGTCATACTGCCTGAGTGCGGCAAGGGTATTAAGTTCGCTGCCACCCAAGATATTCAGATACATTCCAAATCCACCGGACTGGAGGGCAAACTTCATATCCGGGGCAATATGGAAGAAAGAGTAGTGATTGCCTTCAGGCCCGGCATTAAAGGAGAGGTCGATATCTGCCCCAATGCGAAGATCCAATAACCCTTGATTAAAACGGTAGAATGGAGTCAGGGTAAGCATTCCGTAGTTGTCCGGACGCTTCAGTGTTTCTTCTGCGAAGCCGGGATATGACCATGTGAACACATCTTCTTTACCTCCGTAGACCAATACGTTAAGGTCAGCATCAAGTCCTACGGTAGAACCGTTGTTCCAAGGCATTTTTACACCCGCTGCCAGTTCTATATTTGTCTCCCGGTTTCCTTTAGAGGTGGGATAGTTCCATGAGAAAGGCAGGGGCATTGTACGGAATCCGAAGTGATGGATACGTAGCATGGCATTATATTCCGGCGAAGATGTTGACGACACAATCGATTTCCAATCAAGACGCAATGCCACATCGTTTACGGTCTGCTTGGGAAGCGATTTTTCGGTATCATAGGTAGGAAAGACCGAGCCATAATAGTTGAAAAGCCCGACGTGATAGTCAAATGCAGCGTCGAAACGCCCCACGCCGCTGACGAGATGAGAGGCATACAGCCCCACAGATTCATCATAGCGGTATTGAGACTCATTGTAAGTGGCTTCCGAAAGATGCGGTTTCCACAGGGAAGTGGAGTTATGCTGTAGTCGGATACCCACAAGGGTATTAGAATTGTCTACAAAACGATATCCTGCACTTAGGGTGGAATTTAGCCATGAACCGATTCCAAATTCGAGATACCCTTTATTGCTGACATATTTTTTTGTGTCGCGCCAGCCGGTGGCAGGTAGGTGAAGCAGATACGGTGAAAAGGAGGCAGCCACGCCACCCCATTCGTATTCCATTGGTGTTGAGTCAAGGGTGAAGCCTACGGCAGCCGGAAACACGTTTACACGGTCTACACGGATCACCTCCGGCACGTATTTTCCTTCAACGCTGATCGATTCATGCAACTGGGCATTGGAACTCAAGCAGCCCGTCAGGGCAACTGCCACTCCTGCGACACGGTATAATCTTTTATCTGTCATCTTCGTTAATTTATTTTTCTTTCCATTTTTCCAGGCGTGAGGAAATCATGTCGTGAATGTCGAGTTCTGTGCCGGGATAATTATCGCGGAGGCTCTTGAGATATTCCACTGCAAGGTAATCCTTCTTTTTAGCATGATACACGTCGGCAAGGGCTATGAAACCACGTGCGAGCCAGTATTCGTGAGGAGTGCCTTCATCGGTGAAAGCGGTAAGCACTCTCTCGGCGTCGGTCACATTGCCTGCATCAAAATAATGTTGCCCAAGCATCACGGCAGCCTTAGCCCCGGAGAGACTCTTGGGATTCTTCGCAAGCCTGTCTAAAGTGGAAACGGCTGTTGCCGCGTCACTACCCTTAAGCATGGCAGATGCCTCATAAAATTCAGCTTCCTCCAATTGATCGGCAGAGAGTCCGCCACTGTTTTTCACAAGGGCTGCATATTTCATTCTTTCCGATTCCTTGTCGGTGTTTCTCATTATACCGGCATAGGCATCGGCTACATAGTCAGTGCCGCCGCGCATTTCAAGCTGCTTGTAGGTTTCTAAAATCTCTTTTCTGTTGACAGCCCCACCGGTCTCCAATAATTCAGCTTTCATTAAAAGCGCCTCGGGCACTTGTGGAGAGTCGCTGCGGCGTTCCAGGAGCATGTCGAGATAACGCAGTGCATTCTCATTGTCGCCTGTTTCATTTTTTCCGGTGGCAATGTCAAGGAGAGCACGTGCAAGAAAACGTCCGTTGGGATAAGTCTCCACATACTTCTCAAGCAGAGATGTGGCAGTTATGTTGTCAGCAAAAGCCGTCTCCGCACCCTCGAAGCGGAGTGCCTCCATTTCGTCGGCATCAATCTGAGGCGCATCTTCCACAGAACGCAGGAAAGCGGCATATTCATTCAGTCCTCCATTTGCAGCATAGAATTTACGAAGGTCATCGTTGGCAAGGGCAGCCTCTTCGCTGGTGGGCCACTTGGAGATTACCTCTTTGTATGCTTCCTCTGCTTTTCCGGATTGCTGAGCCTGCATATAGGTAATTGCAAGGTTAAGCATTCCCTTGCGTGCCTGTGCGCTCTGCTTATATGAACGGCGAAGCTCCTCAAAAGCCTGCACTGCCTTTCCTGTGTCACCCAGTCCGGAATAAGTCTGACCCTTTTCCAAGAGGGCATTGGGAAGCCATTTTGAGTCGGGGAACTGAGTGGGCATTGCTGACAGCTCAGCCAATTTCTTTTTAATGTCGCCGTCAAGTCCGTACATCACTGCCCTGCGGTAAGTGGCGAAGTCCTTATCCTGGGCATTGTTTTCAATGGCAGAGGTATAATTTTTCAGGGCAAGACGGTAGTCGCCTTTGTAATACTGTGCGTCAGCCAAGCGTATCAGTGCGTCGTCATACTGTCGTTTCGGGAGCTTTGGATCAGCTTTCATTGCGGCTGCAAAATTATCGGCAGCTTTGGCATACTTGTCTTGCATCAGCTGTGCGTATGCCAGGTTGTAGATGGCAAGCGTTCTGTTTTCTCCACGTTTGTCAGCTGAGAGATATTCCTGATAAGCTTTTTCTGCCTCAGCAAAATTCCCAAGCGCATAGCAGGCATCACCAAGCCACAGGTTTGCCTGGGCACGCAACATTCGGTCGCCGTTGATTGAGACAGCCTCGCTAAGATATTTGCGGGCAGCCGACGGACGGTTGTTTGCCATGTTTTCCATTCCTAATTCATAGAGTATCTTCTGCTTCGCCTCCCTCACGGAAGAAGATGGATTAGAAATGTTGTTGATACTTTCCAATGCCTTTGCATAGTCTTTCTCATTGAAATAGGCAGTGGCAAGATATTCTTCCACCTGTGGGGCATATTTGGAATTAGGGAAGCGATTGAGGAAGTCGGTGAGCAGCGGAATTGATGAACTGAACGGAGTACTGCCTCCCCTTGTGCGGGCTGCTAAATAGTTGTATAGTGCAGTCTCGGTCACTTTGGAGTCGAACCTCATCTTTGATGCCTTTTCAAAAGATATGGCAGCAGCATTATTGTCACCCTCCCTTACGGCAAGCTGCCCTAAATATACGTATGCACTTTGGGCGAGGTCATTGTCAAGGTCGGAAATCGAGGCAAACCGTCGTTGTGCGCTTTCGTATTTCTCATTTTGGTAGTCAATCACTCCAAGGGCATAGATAGCGTCTGCCGCCGGGGAAATGTCAGGGGTATTGACATAATTTGACAGGAAAGACTCTGCGACATCATACTTATTAAGTTTAAAAAAGCTGACACCCACAATTCGTTCCATCTCAGGAAGCAGCTCTTCCACAGGTTTTTTCTGCATCAGGGAACGCCCGTGGTTGATTACGTTTTCATATTCCCCACGAGCATATTCAATCTGTACCATGTAGTAAGCCGGTGCGAGTCCTTCCGGATTGTCGTCGTCCATTCTTTCCGCCACATCTTCAAACTCACTGTAGGCACGGTCATAATTACCCTTCACATAGTCGATATAGGCTATGTAATAATCTGCGGCAAGTTTAAACTTACGGTTGTTGTGAAGCTGCTCAAATAAAGGGAGAGCCTCGTCATATCTGCCGCATTTCACCATTGAGAGTGCCTTTCGGTAGTCGTATAGCGGACGGTCGGAAGGATTGATGCGTGAGAAGTCAATCTCCTCGTAAGCCACAAGAGCATTTCCAAAGCGGTGGGCAAAGAAGAAATAGTCTGCGGCGGCGAGGCGTGCGCCCATAGCCTGAGTAGAGGCAGGGTAGGAGTCGGCAAACTCGCGCAGCATGTCAACGCAGTCGGCATCGCCCTTCTCATACAGGGCAAGGGCAAGAAGATATGTGAAGTCTTCCCTTTCCCCGGAGGTGAGGCGTGCGCCTTGTGTCTCGAGATGCTTTAGCTGGTCGATAACGCCAGTATAGTTCTTCTCGTCCATCATAATTCTGGCCCTCTCCATGTATCCGGCAGCCAGAGGGCTCAGGCGGTCTTCACGGTTGAGATGAGCGGCGTCTACGAAAGCCACGCTTGCCGAGAAGAGGAGAGCAAGTGTTCCCCGCAGGAGAATTTGTCGTGGAATATTCATTGTATATTGTTTTGAGTAAAAAGGGGTGAGGCCGGCACTGTGGGAACAGTAACCGGCCTCTGGGGATAGGATGGATTTAGGGAGGTAGTCCATAGCAGAGTCGAACTGCTCTTTAGAGAATGAAAATCTCTCGTCCTAACCGATAGACGAATGGACCGACAAAATCCTTTTGCCAACTGCGTCAAGGCTTTTGGGGAGCCGACACATATTGAAGGATAATATTTTTAAGTCAATGGTCTGAAAGGAGACCGGCGAGATTACGCAAGCTTGTTAATGTGCTTAGCAAGACCGCTGCAGAGATTGCTCGCTTTGTTCTTGGAAATAATGTTCTTGCGACCAAGACGCTGCAGAAGGGCGCTCACCTTGTTATAAGCTTCGGTTGCCTCAGCCTTGTCTGTCATTTTTCGCACACGACGCACAGCGTTGCGTGCTGTCTTAGCCCAATAGCGGTTTTCCAATCTTCTTTTCTCCGCTTGGCGTATTCTCTTTAATGATGATTTATGGTTTGCCATCTTAGAAGTTATTCTTTGACTTTCGTTTTAAATTTGGTAGCCCATAGCAGAGTCGAACTGCTCTTTAGAGAATGAAAATCTCTCGTCCTAACCGATAGACGAATGGGCCACGAATTTTCGACTGCACCCTCATTCCGGGGGCATTTCGCGGTGCAAAGTTAGTGCTATTTACGCGAACTTCCAAATTTTTTCTGCTTAAAATCATAAAAAAATATTATTTCTTCTGTTTTTATCCCATAAAAGGCGGTTTTGGAGGGGATGAAACCCTTTTTTTAAACCTTTTTTACTCATTTTTACGTTTACATAATATATGCCTTATCATGAACGCTCTTATTGGCAGCCAAGGCAATTTTTTAATTAAAAAGATTCCACTCCTATGAAAATGTATTGCAAAAACACGGGCACATACGTCTCCATGCTTGGAGGCGAAAAGGTGATTGACATGCTCCCTCGCTTGGGCAATGAGCTCCCTTTCTATCCTATTTGTGCCCTCGTCAATAATAAGACTGAAGATCTTTGTTTCCCACTTTTCTCCCCAAAACAGGTGGAGTTTTTGAGTGCAGACTCGCCAATCGGAAGGCGTGTATATGTTCGTTCACTTTGTATGATGCTCTATAAAGCCGTGGAGGAAGTGATGCCGGGCGTGACTCTTCGCATCGAGCATTCAATATCAAACGGCAATTATTGCCGTCTGCTCAAAGACAATGAGCCGGTCTTTGTCTCGGAGGAAACAGTGGCTGAGCTTATAGTCCATCTCCGTAAACTTTCAGACACCAATATCCCTTTCCACCGTCATGAAAGGCTAACCAAAGATGTGATACCTGTCTTTCGTAAACAGAGGCTTGAGGCAAAGGTGACTCTCCTGGAGACACTCCATGAGCTCTACACCACCTATTATCGTCTTGGTGAACTTGCCGACAGCTATTACGGTCCGCTCGCCCCAAGCACCGGTTTTATCTCCAAATTTGACCTCAGGAAATATAAGGATGGATTTTTGCTATTCGCATACAGTAAGGAAGAAACCGACGAGATTCTTCGCCGCAATCCGCCGCAGGAAAAGATGTATAAGGCTTTCACTGACCAACTGATGTTTAATAAGGTGATTCAGGTAAAGAATGTCGGTGAGCTTAACATTGCTGTGCGTAATCGGCGTACTGCCGAACTCATCAATGTGGCAGAAGCGATGCATGATAAGTTGCTCGGGCGTATCAGTGATGATATTGCTGCCCGCCGTAAAGAGGGTGGTGCAGGAATCGTGCTTATAGCAGGTCCTTCCTCGTCGGGCAAGACTACTTCCACGAAGCGTCTTGCCATTCAGCTTATGACGAATCTTATCGTGCCGAAGATGATCTCACTTGATGATTACTTCATCGACCGTGAGCACACCCCTCGAGATGAGAGCGGCGATTATGACTATGAAAGTCTGTATGCACTCGATCTTGAGCGCCTGAATTCTGACCTTTCCCGGCTGCTGAATGGAGAGGAGATTAATTTGCCCACTTATTCATTTGAATTAGGCAGACGGGTTGAGAAGCATCGCCCGCTGCGTCTGGAAAAAAACGATGTGTTGCTCATAGAGGGAATCCACGGGTTGAATCCGGAACTTACGCGCTCCATTAATCAAGATGAGGTGTATAAGGTGTATGTGTCTGCCCTGACCACTCTCAAGATTGATAATCACAATTGGATTTCAACCAGCGACAACCGTCTTCTGCGCCGCATTGTGCGTGACAGCAAATACCGCCACATATCTGCGCTTGAGACCATACGCCGCTGGCAGAGTGTTCGCCGTGGTGAGGAGAAATGGATTTTCCCATTCAGCGAGAATGCAGATGCCACGTTCAATTCGTCGCTTATATTCGAGCTTGGTGTGATGAAGAATTATGCGGAGCCGGTGCTTCGTGATGTGCCCCGAGATGACGTGGCGTATGCAGAGGCTTACCGCCTACAACGTCTTCTCAGCTACTTTGAGCCGATTCCCGCCGACCAGATTCCGACTACCTCCCTTCTGCGCGAATTCCTCGGCGGCTCCTCCTTCCGCTACTAAAGAAATAACATTAAAGATTAAAATTATGACCCCTGCACATATTTTGCGTTGTGTGCAGGGGTTTATCGTTTGTTCCTGCATTGGGGGCATATCCCTTTTACCATATAGTTTATGGCGTGGGTCAGGTATTCGTCAGGTAATGATATAGGAGGCACCCCTACGTCTTCAAAGCAGGTCAGCTGCTGGCATTTCTCGCAGTAGAAATGCACGTGCATATCCATGTCCTTCCCCTCTTCGTGTCGGCTGCATGGCTCGTATTTAATCACCCCCCTGCCGTCTTCTATATCGTGGATAAGGTGATGCTGGAGGAAAATGGTCAAAGCTCTAAGTATGCTTGACTTTTCAAGAGTCTCAAGGCAGGCATCAAGATCTCCCAGACTGAGTGGGCGGGGACTTTTTATAAGTTCCCGCATCACGAGTATTCGGTTTGAAGTAGGTTTTACGCCTGCTTGTTCTATGATGGTTTCTATATCTTTCATGGTTCATAAGGGCAACATATACCCTCTTTTGACGCAAAGTTAAGTATATTTTCTCTTATTAATGCAACTAAAGTCTATATTTTTATGCTTTTGACACTTTGTTGCACTCCATAACCTTTAATTTTGCATTCAGAAAATAAAATATAAAGATATGAAAACAAAACAGACAAATTGTTGTGCCCCGCCTGCTCATACTGATGAGCACGAGCATTGCCACCATGGTCATGAGCATGGGCATCATGATCACGCACACAATCATGCAGAAGGTTGCTGCGGGCATGACCATACACATAAAGACCATGATGACCACCCTAACGGCGCAAAGGCTTTTATCGCTCCGGCAGTCTCATTCGTGATGCTTATTGCCGGCATCCTTATGAGTCATTATAATTTTGCCTTCTTCTCCCAAAACCGATTTTTGGAACTCGCCTGGTATATACTCGCTTTCCTTCCCGTAGGCATACCCGTAATAAAGGAAGCCATAGAGGGAGTTATGGCAAAAGATTTCTTCAATGAGTTTACACTGATGGTTATAGCTTGTGTCGGTGCATTTTGTATCGGTGAGTTTCCTGAAGCTGTGGGAGTAATGTTATTTTATTCCCTTGGGGAGACACTGCAGGATGGTGCTGTAGACAGGGCGACCCGCAACATATCGAAGTTACTTGACGTGAGAAGCGAACATGCCCATGTGATTCGTGAGGGTGTTACCCTTTCGGTTGACCCGAAAACAGTAGGCGTAGGGGAGACCATTGAGATAAAACCCGGAGAGCGTGTACCTCTCGATGGAATAATGGAGAGTGGAAGCGGACTTTTCGATACGTCAGCACTTACCGGTGAAAGTGTACCGCGTAATATAGAAAAGGGGGGTGAAGTCCTTGCCGGTATGATTTCCTCAAACTCTACGGTCAGAATCAGAGTAAACAAAGAATATGGACAGAGCGCACTATCCCGTATTCTTGAACTTGTCAACAATGCTTCCGGACGTAAGGCACATGCCGAGATGTTCATACGTAAGTTTGCCCGTGTCTATACGCCGATTGTTATAGCTCTTGCCGCTCTCTTGGTGGTGGTTCCCTGGGTTATCAGTCTTGTTTCGCCATCGTTCAACTATGTTTTCTCGGAATGGCTGTATCGGGCACTTGTATTCTTGGTTATTTCTTGCCCGTGTGCACTTGTAATCAGCGTTCCCCTCGGGTATTTTGCAGGAATTGGTGCGGCATCACGTGCCGGAATACTCTTTAAGGGCGGTAATTATCTGGAAGCCATAACTAAAATCAATACCGTTGCCTTTGATAAGACAGGCACTCTCACCACAGGACAGTTCAGCGTTGAGAAGATAGGAAACAGTGGTATTGCCAATGCGGAATTGCTTTCGCTTATGGCATCTGCTGAACTCAACAGCTCACATCCTCTTGCGAAAGCACTTGTAGACCATGTGAGTTCAATGGGTATTGAAATCCCGGTTGCCAAGGATATGCAGGAGATTGCAGGATATGGCACTAAAGCTATTGTGGAGGGTAAACGTGTTGTTGTAGGTAATCTTAAACTGCTCCGGAAGGAAAATATCAGTTATCCGGAAAATCTTAATAATGAAGTCGGGACCATTATAGCCTGTGGAATAGATGGCTCATTCGGCGGATATGTTATTCTGGCTGACACTGTAAAACCTGACTCTGCTGAAGCTGTCACTGAACTTCAACGTCTTGGCGTGGATAAGGTGGTGATGCTTTCGGGTGATAAGAAAGAAATCGTTGCCCGCTATGCAGAACGTCTCGGCATAAAGGAGGCTCACGGGGAATTGCTTCCACAGGATAAGGCGTCATACGTGGAGCAGGCAGCCAACACTCCGGGCAGGAATATTGCTTTTGTAGGCGACGGCATGAATGATGCCCCTGTATTGGCACTCAGCAACGTAGGCATAGCGATGGGCGGTCTTGGCTCAGATGCTGCGATTGAGAGTGCTGACGTGGTGATACAGACTGACAGTCCGTCAAAAGTGGCTACCGCGATAAAGATTGGACGCACCACTCATACGATTGTGACAGAGAATATAATAGGCGCGATAGGGATAAAGGTAATTATACTTACTCTCGGCGCTATGGGTTATGCCTCGCTTTGGGCTGCTGTCTTTGCTGATGTGGGTGTGGCTTTGCTTGCCGTGCTTAACTCCATGCGCATCATGTGGAAGAGATATTAAAAAATGGTATATAATAAGAGTAATGTTGCTTCATGGGCAACATTACTCTTATTATATAGATGAGATTAGATTACGTATCTGCTGTTCAACAAATGAAATGCGATCAACACTATCAATCATATTGCCCTCGGCTTCCTGTTGAGGGATATTAACAGTCTTACGTGTGTCATCTTTTAATTTAATTTCAAAACCATATTCATGTCCCCACAATGTTATCTCCTCATTTTCAAAAATAAGAGGGGCATTATATTCAGCTAATTTCGGATTCAAATCCCTCATTCGTTTACTTAGGCAAAACAGGAATGGATTCCAATGCTTACCGTTGAAATTATTCCTGTTCATCATTATATAATCATAAGAGACAAAATCTGTAGCCTTAACATATCGGGAGGATGCCCCATGACGCATCCCGCGATGCCTCACTATGTAATATTGCCATGTATATAAAGATAAACTTTCCTGCTGTCGCATCCATTCATTGATTCTTGTTTCAAGAGTTTCGGCATCATACTTCATTAATGTATTCATGGCTTCATGCAGTATCGGAGGTGTCACACGATTGCCATGATTGAAGATATCATCTCTCCAATTATACCATTCCCTGCCTCCGTATAGCTTTCTTCCATTGACCAAAGGAGCATAATCTCCAAAGGTAAGCAGCATTCGTTCAATCTGTTCGTAATCAGCATTCTTATGGAAAAGTTTTGAATGAAGCTCTAACAATCCGGTACTCACTACAGATCCATCCATATAACAAGAAAGATTGCCACACAAAACTTTATGGTTTTCTGTAAACTTGATAATCCATTCTTCTGCCGGGTTTTTGCTGATATAATTAAGTTTTGCTATTTCCTGGGCTACCTGTTGCTGACGAAATTCCCCTGAGATTTGGGCATCGAGTGGCTGCCCATCAACAATTTTATCTATCCGACGCAACAGTGCCCCCATTCGCTCAGCACGAATTTCATCACGCGAATTGAGAATCAGATTCCTTACAATACGTATTATATTGCGAAGCAGAATAAAGTCAACAGATTCAACAGAGGCGGCATAATGGAAGAATGCCTCAAGCATAAGCATATTAGGCATTGTCATTCTGTTCCATTGGGCGCAGCGTAGCAGATAATCAACATTTCCTTCGATAGGGTTCTGGATATATACTCGGTAGTCTGATTTACTAATACCTATCCCTTTTTCTATTCGCTCTTCCTCACAAATATTGGTCAATATGGAGTTAAAAAATTCTTTTACCGAAGACAGACCGGAAAAGAAGTCCATAATTTTTGTGAGGCGATCCAAACGTTTAATTTTATCCTTCAGTACAATTTCTGAAAGTGAAAGAATGTCTGTTTTCTCTAATTGATTATAGTCACTTCCTGCCTTTGCACCTTCAATAATCATGAATCTTCTGAAAATATTCATGAACATTGAATCCAAGCCGTTGTCTGCATAATGCTTAGGATCCTTGTCAACCTCGTCATTACGGTATTGCCACAGAAGATTAGTCCATACGGTATCTAATTTAAGTGAAAACTTACCGGCAGCAGACATTCCTTCTTTCCCAGATCTCTGAGCATGGATATACCCCTCTATCTCAGCCTTGAAATGCTCGAAGCTTGTCAACGGCTTCCCACGTGAATTCATTTTAATATAGAGATCATCAGTGGTCTTTAAATCTTCCAGGTCAAGTTTCCAAAATTTTAGCTTACCCTCTGTCACGAGTCTCTTCCAAACTATTGCCAACTGCTCTTTACTCCACTTAAAATAGTGGGTATCTATCTCATCAAGCATTGTGAGCATTGATGAAATTGTCGGGTCATTTTTCCATCTGAGAGTGAACCACCATTGATTCTCGATATAATATTTTATTCCCTTGAAGGCATCCTCATGAATTGAGATAAGTTTTAGGCAGAATTCTTTGCTGCTGTCTCGTGTGTCGTAAGTAAATCCTTTCAATACGCTGACATCATTTCCACTCCGTTTCCCAAGATACAGATGCAAGAGGAAAAGTGTAGTCAATCGTTGTTGCCCATCAATAGGCTCAAAGATATATGTGCCATTTTTCTTCTGTCCGTAGATAAAATCCAATTCTTTTGTTTCTGAATCTGATGTGTCTATCGCTGAAAAAAGACGGTTAAGAAATCGTTTGCGCGTTAGTTCCCTCCCTTTTCTGCCCTGAGCATAGTCACGCTGAATCTTGGGTATAAGGATCTGATCATATCTGACTCTACGGTCAGGATCATTCAGCATTTCGAAGAATGTAGTCAGTTTCCCTATTGAAGCATTATATGTTACGCCATTATTCATTATTATTTCTCCTCCTTTTTAGTCTTTGATTTCTCATGAAGTTCTTTTTCAGTTTCATATCCTTTTGGGAGATATGACTTCAAAACTACTTCCATCTGATCAATGTAGGCATCCCGGTCATTCTTGCCCCAGAAAAATATCTGATTTTCACCCTGAGGTGTGTATGCTTTCATAAAAACATGTTGGGTGCAGATCGGCACGAAACTTTTGGTAATGGCATGCATTATAAGCCCACGCTTTACATCAAACACAGAATTACTAAGCATGGCATTGTCATCCTTACTTAATAATGCCATATTCGCCATTTCATCTTTATATGTTGCAGTGGTGCGTTCATCTTTAGATACCACGATCTCTGCAAATCTTCTCGAGATACGATTGAATGTTATCTGGGTTCGGCTTCTTGACTCTCCATTGATAAAATTCAACATTTCATCATTCAATTTATCAACCTCATTTAAAGTTTCAATGGTAGCATTATTAAGAATCAAGCTATCCTTAAACCTCATGAGAGATTTCTGATGAAGCTCCATCCATTTTTTCCATTGTTCCTCCGTGTTAAGAAGATCAGATTTTTGTGCGTGAATATGTTCAAGGCTCCATCCCCCACCTACGTTTTTATGGTGGTGAAAAGAATACCGCTGAGTCTTATCAGACAGATTCTGTATGGTCATTACATTGAAAAGGGTCAATATACGTTCAATCAATGCGTTGTTGACTCCATAACTGAGTTGACAGAGACGTATCCTCGCGTCGGCATCTTCTCTATCGTCTTTGCTGTTTTTCAACGGTAGGATAATGCTCTTGCGTATTCGGGAATCCAACTCTGCCACAAACTTGTCATGAGTTAATTGTTTGGAAATTTCAAAAAGTTCAGCGAGTACTTTGTCCTTATCATCAATGCTAACAAGATAACCGATTTTATGATAAAGCTCATTAGTAGGGTCATCATACCAATCGCGCAGACGCAGGTATTGCAGATATATGTCATTCCAAACTTCTTTCCCTAAAGACGAGGAAGCTCCACCATATCTTTTCTCAAACTCAAAGAATGTATAGAAGTCATCTTTCTCATCAGGTCTTTTCTCGGCGAGAATATCAAAAAGTAGATCAATCTTTGTATCATAAGCGTTTATGGGACGGTTTGTGAGGAAATCCCAAAACATTTCGTTGTTCAAATCCCGTTCAATACTATCCCATTGATCTACAATTACACTCTTGTCATGTTCGCTAATGGTATTCTTACCATCGTCACGCATAAATAGAGCCTTAATTAACTCAGAATTTGTCAGAGGAATTTTGCCGACATTAAGATCGGCAAATTTTTCCCAACAGTCAATACTCTCCTCAAGCTCATACCATATAATCTTCACTCGTTCAGCCAAGGCTGTTGCTATAGATTGCATTCTTACAAAATTATTGCCAAACCAATGCAATATTTCATCACAAGCATGCCACATATAGAGGGTATCAGGAGTATGTCGGGCTACTTCGAAAATATCAGGCAACGATTTGGTATCCAAATCATTAAGAAAAGCACTGGTCTTGTCACTCCGTGTTTCATAGGTCAAATCGTAAGGCGACTTAAGATTTAAGGAATTAAGAGGGTTGGCTTCACCCAATATAGAATACTGTAGTTTCTTTTGGTGCAGCATTTTATAAATAAGCATGAGAGTTGTGAGACGCTGTTGTCCATCTACAAGGTCAAACCAACCGGAAGCACCGGGAGCTACCACAATTGGCTGAAGGTAATAGGGATCTTTTTCACTCTTCTCTATGTCATCAAGGAGTTGCTTTACTTGTCTGCGTTCCCATCGATAACCTCTCTGATAAGGCGGCACTCTGAACTTATCAGTCAGGCTACTTACCAGTTTTACGGTTAAGTTCCTATTTAATTTGGCATTGTTATCGCTCTCTGTCATTAGAGTATTGAGTTAATTATTCACAATATGACAACCTTTTTAATCCAATAAGGCTGTTTTGTATGCAAATTTACAAATTTTCTATTATATAGGATATTGTGTGGTTAAAAATATCTGAATTTATGATAAATTCAGATAGACTGCTCTTAACCTTTTGTTAATTTAAAGTTACCAATGACTACCCGCAATATTTACGCCGGATTATAGCAGAAGAGCCGTATTATATATCACAGAAAATAATTATGTTGCATATTAGAAAAAAAAATATTAACTTAGTAGCCTAAAAAACAGAAAAAGGATGGAAAAGAAAGTAGATGAGTTACTCAGAAAGACCTTTATCAAGCTACGCTCAGACTATGGTTTCAAACGTGTGTTTGGTTCTCCGGAGCATGCAGATATATTAAAAAATTTTCTAAATGCCTTATTCGAGGGAAAGATGGTTGTCACTGACGTAACGTTCCAAGATAAGGAGGTTTTACCACCTGATAAAGATGGTAAGCGGATAGTGTATGATGCTTATTGCACAACAAGCACCAACTATCATTTTGTCGTTGAGATGCAGCAGGAACCCTCTGATCTTTTTGGTAAGCGAATGGTGTTCTATATATCATCATGTATTTTCCGACAGGGTGAAATTGGAGGGTCGTATAAGTTTAATCCGGTGTATCTGATAGTTATTACCGATTTTAATATGCGTCCCTTTGAGCATCGTCTTGTCAATGAGGTTGTGCTGATGGAGAGGAATACACACATACCCTTTACGGAAGACTTCAAGATATTCTTTTTGTCGTTAAACCAAGTAAGCGATAAATGGAATGAGTGTGATACCGAACTTAAAAGGCAATTATTTCTGATAAAAAATATGGAGAATCTAAATAAAGAATCAGCCCCGTATTTAGAAGGTGGTTATACAGAGATGTTCAGGGCTTCGGAGATTGCTTCAATGAATGAAGAGGATATTGTAGCGTATAGGAACTCAATCATGATGGAGATGGAGCGCCAATCTGCCCTTGCATTTGCCAAAGAAGAAGGCTGGGAAGAAGGACTGCAAAATGGTATGAAAGAAGGGATGAAGCAGGGGATGGAGAAAGGGATGAAGCAGGGGATGGAGAAAGGGATGGAGAAAGGGATGGAGAAAGGGATGGAGAAAGGGAAAGAGGAAGTAGCCAGGGCAATGAAGAGAAATGGAATATCCTTGGGTGACATAATGCTATATACCGGTTTATCGGAGGAACAGATTTCAACTCTGTGATGTCCTGAACTGCTGCAAAGTTATTATGTGCTTTCACATGAAATTTTGCAGCAACTTATCTGGAAGGTGGAAGACTAAATAATATCACATGAATATGGGTATCAGACACCGATTCTGACACCCATATTGTTAATATTGCGTATATTTTACCCTAAATATAGGTGAGTTATAAAGATTTACGTTTGAATTAGGTGTGGTGTATAATATCGTCATTTAGGTCTTATGGTGTGGATACGATAGACAAAAGGAGATTATTTATCTTTGCAGCGGGGAAGTATAGAGGCTGGGAAATAAAATGTTATTTTAATAAATCTAAGGGAATATGAGTGAGGTTAAATATACGCAATTATTAGGGGGTGAAAAGATAAAAGGGGGGTGTCTCTATCCGGATGACGATTCAGTCACCATGCAAGATATATATCGTAAGTATGCCCTTATGCCGGTTCAGACTCACTCGCTGAATGTAGGTATTGCAGAGCATTGTTATGACCGTTTCCCTGATACCGATGCCCTTGTGACGTTTAAGCGTAATTTACCGATAGGAGTAGTAACTGCTGATTGTGTGCCGATTCTGATCTATGTGCCTGACGTTGAGGGTGTAGCTGCCATACATGCCGGCTGGAAAGGTACATTGGGTGGGATCGTTGATAAGACTCTTGACATTTTCGAGCAACACGGTGCATCTGCGTCAGAGATGATAGTGGCATTCGGACCCTCAATCAGCATGAAGATGTATGAGGTAGATGAAGCGCTTGCCGAAAAGTTCAGGGAAGCAGGTTTCAGCGATTATGTGTTATATCCGAATGGTATAGGAGCGAAACCTCACATTGATTTGCAGGGGGTAAATA
This sequence comes from Bacteroides sp., assembly GCA_014802265.1. GTDB lineage: Bacteria > Bacteroidota > Bacteroidia > Bacteroidales > Muribaculaceae > Lepagella. The sequence goes on from JAAVCP010000022.1 coordinate 20,068, forward strand.
TAGAAAGGTTATTGCAGCGTGGAGTAAAGCGTGACAACATAACTCCTAACATGGATTGCACCTACTCAACTGTCGATGCTGATGGTCAGCCTGTTTATCAGAGCCATCGCCGCAGCAATGGCGCACCGGGTCGTAACCTCACCATGATCTGTATTCGTTGACTATCCCAAAAGCCAAGTCTTTACTTCCAGATGTTTTTAAATGGAGTTAGATAGGCTTAACTTTTATTTTTACACTATAAAAAGATGGAGATGTCAGAAGACGATCCCCATCTTTTCTAATTATATTTGTCTATATGTTTACATGATTACTTTAGATGTTTGGGTTGCTCCATTTCCCAGACGTTCAATTTTTATGTAAAGACCATTGGAAGGATTAATAACCCTCTTTCCCTGTATATCATAATATTCAGTGGAATTAATTTTACTACTCTCAATGGATTCCACACCCACAGATGTTGAAGGTAACTCAATTTTAAAATTGCCTGACTGATTTACGCCAAAAATGTCCCCATACGGTGTATATTCACCATACCAACCATTTATAGTTGGGAACTCATAACCTTCCAATTTATATGAGGCGCCATACGTAATAACTCCGTCATCGAAGCTGCCGAAGGCGTTAGGGAAGCTTGCCAGCATATCTTCTATAGTATAGAACTCCCCAAAGTAATTGATATCTGATTCCACCGTTAACATTCCTTTTCCCTTAAGAGAAAGACCGGTCTCAAATATACTTATATACGCCTTACCGGATTCTTCAAGAGTATAGACTTCCATATAGTAATTTTTTGAATCATCATAAGTCACATTACATGAGTAGGGATTACTCCAGTTCTTATAAGGATTGACAAGACGGTAAATTGAGGGATTTTCAATGTTCTGTTGTATTGTGACTTCCAATACGGGATATACCTTTTCTTCATTTTCCGCTGCAAAGACATCGGTAAATGCGTCGGTGTATTTAGCATAACCTTCAAGTGTGACCCATTCGGAATCGCCAGTATTTTCTCCTGCCATTGCCGTCAACGCCATGGAGCAACCCAAAGCGATAAAATAAAGTTTCTTCATAGTTGTTGAGTTTATAGTGAAATTATTAGTTGTGGGTGTATCAATATTTCAACACTGATACACCCACAGTGTCTCATTTAATTACCTTGCCATCATTTTCTTTGTAGTGCCATCAGACATTTTGATGATTACAAAGCCTTTATAGTTTTTATCTACTGAAAGTCCGTTCATATCATAACGTCCAATTTCATAGATATTTAAATCATCATTCATGTTTATCCCGGCTCCGTTTGACAGATCAACTCTCATTACATCGTTACCAAATGAGTAAACGGTTTTTGATTCAAGATCAAAGCGGGCTTTAACAGAATATTCATACATTTCGTTTTCGTCAAGGTTATCGAAGTCTACATGGCCTATGCCGGCAGGAACACTCTTTTCAGAATCAAAAGTGCGTATAATATCACCCTTGCTCTTGTTTTGTGATATTTCAAGATGATTAAGTGCATAAGGCATAAAGTTATAAGAATAGAATCTTAATCTTTCACCATCGCTTACAGCAGGAGCCTCAAACCTTATCTCGAGCAGATTACCATTGAAGGGGATCGTGGTGTATATCCCGGCTTTTTCAAATTCTATGTAAAGCATATCCCCTTGGTAGCCGTATGCTTCAAGGTATATTTCATATACTTCTTTCTCTGGATCGATTGATAAGGGGGGAGTAATTAACTTAGTGTCAGTAAACCAATCTCCACCGATAAATGTATCACCAAGATAGTTGTTCATGCCAGTCCAGCCGTGCATATCGGTATAGTCGTCAAGATTTCCCAATTCGACATTGTCCAATGGTATCATACTGTCAAACCGGCTACCACCATTACAGTTAGAGAAGGTTTCTTTTAATATACAATAGTTATCTTCATCTGAATCTAAGATGGTCAGTTTATAGTTAGAGACAACGTAAGTCTGTGCTTTAGCAACTTCTTCCCAATTAGCTGTGTAGCCTTTGGAATTTATATCAGTTGCGGGTAAAATGACCGGAGTTGCCACACCGAATGCATGATGTTTTTCAGTTCCTGCAAATTCCGAGACGTTATGACTTCTTACACGATAGAAATATTCACCCTCAGGATCAAGATTCTTAAAGGTGTATGAACAAGGTGCATAAGGATTGCCTGTGAAATAATAACGGTTATAGTCTGCATCATCATTCTCAGTGTCACGTATTGCTCCATTTTCTTCTCCAATTACCCTGACAAGTTTATATGGTTTCTGTAGATGTAAATTGACGTTATCTATCACCAAATGATTATCACTCAAGACGCCGTATTCATAAATTCTTAAAGCTGTGTACCTATCACTAAATGATTCTCCGGAAAGGGTAAAGTCATAGTAGGTACCTCCGACAGTCAATGCGCCATCACAATATAGATCAGCATCTTGAATAGGTTCCCAACCATTTTCCGTCAAACCGTCAATGAAGAGCATTCCATATATACCATATCCGTTTATTGCCGTCTCATCATTGATTTCAAACATAGCGCTATATGATAATGAGGCTATTTTCTCTGAGAATACCGGTGTTTCAAAGGCACTTTCCACACCATTGTTGTTAAATCTCAGTGCATTCGTACCCTCAGTACCCACATCGTTAGAAATTTCACTATCATTATAGTTCCAATCATTAGGGACAGGATTGGTATCGAAATCGATTGAATGAACAGTGGAGTCACCAGTATATTCCATTTTCCAGAGATCGATATAATAATCATATGAATGGCGTACCGGCGACCAATTAATTGTAAAGCCATCATTATAGAACTCTGTAACGGGATCAACTACCGGGGCAGCCAGAAAAGTACCCGCATCAGTTATTTTTACCCAGTCTATCTCTATTGCAAATGGACAACGCAATTCGATGAATCCATCACTGTTGGCACTTTCATTTCGAAATTTAAAGGTAATTTCGTTCCAACCTTCACTTTCATAAAATATTTTTGAATCTATGGCAAATATTTCTATATCGGTGATTGCATCGTTATTGACATCATATCCTCCAATACCGGCACGACACGATAGCTGAGTGCCGAAGGTAGTGACATATCCCCAATCATTGTCAGCACCATAGAAGGGTGTAGAAAAACGACAACGTACCGTTACAGTTATGTCACCGGCATAATCACCTAATGGTGTACGCAATACCGCAGGTTCAGAGGGATTATTACATTGCATGATAACTGTGCCGCCTTCACCTGCAAATATACAATCACCTTCCCATGTGCCGGAATTGGGAGTATAGTCGGGGTCAATATAACGACCCGGTTCAACGTAGTGGCTCGCGATACAGTCAATGTAGCGTTCCCCCAAATTACCGATAGTTTCTGTGGCACCATCGGGTACTTCGTTAAAGTCTTCAAATAATATCTCGGACTCATTCTCTACGGAAGCCTTATATTTTACTTTGAGGGGCTGTGGAGTAATATTGGTGTTTGAGACGATAGTTTTCTCATTACCTCTTACAGTACGGTGAAGTTGGCTTCCTTCAGATGGAAGGATTCGTTTCGGAGCAGCAGGTAGCATTATTGAGCCACATAGCAGCGACACACTTAAGAAGGTAAAAAATCTTTTCATGTCGGTGTTTTTTTATTTGTTATTTAATTTAATGTTGCCGTATGCGTACTCGTAATTTTCAAAGTCCGCACGACAAAATGTCTGTTGCAAAATTAGGTTCAAAAGCCATTTTATCCAACAAAATGGCAATGTTATTTGTCTTAAACCATCTGATCAGACAAAATATACCAATTTGAGACGTCTGCACAAAGATCAGACATTCTGTAAATAATTGAATTACAGATATATAAATTGAGTTGTCTTTTAGAATAACAAATCTAAGGTTATTATATTTTTATTCCTTATGAGATGTGATTTTGCATATAAAATCAGGTATAATAACTCCTCTCATGCTTTACTTCATATAATTAGGATATGTGTTTTTTCCACCATATAACCTAAATAAATGATAATTGGAAATAATCCGTAAAGATCACTTGAAGTGGATAGCTTTCCGGTCAGGACTACTTGTAGAAATGTTTATTGCGCTTTATCTTCCGAATTTTTAAGTTGCTTTAAGAATTCGGAAGTGGTGAGTCCTGTAACGCTCTTGAATACCCGCATAAAATGAGTGCGTGATTTATACCCCACCTCATAAGCGATCACTTCAATAGTGGGTCTTTGAGACGGGTCACTGTAGGTCATCATCATTTTCTCACACGCTTTATTAATGCGAAGTTCACCAAGGAGAGTATTGAAGTTTTTTCCGCCGATAGTATTGATTGCCTTTGATGCCAACTTGAAGTTTATACCTAATGCGTCGGCAAGCAAGTCCATTGAGAATGTGGGTTGAAAAATATCATCATTATTGGTCATATAGGCTATAATCTGATCATATAATTTAGTCAGATCTTCATTATTAAAGTCTTCTTCACGTGTACGTTCCCCCATCGGTTGTGCCATGTCGGCGTCATTTCCTGCAACTTTCTCATATCTTTTCTGCGCCTCCATAAGTTCCAAATTTTTACGGAACAAACTTTCACTATTCTTCTTAAGTTTTCTATTCTTTAATAGAATGTAGACAATAAGACCACAGATGACAAGCACCAGAATACTTATACACACAGTACTATACATCCAACGTTGTATTTCCGACCGAGAATCGGAGAGTTGCTCGTTGTAATCCTTTGCTTGTAATGCCAGCTCCATGTCGCGAATGACACTATACGACTGCAGATTATGAAGGGAATCCCTCACTCTGAGACCTTCATTCCTATAATGCTCAGCAAGCACTGGATTCCCGGTGGCAGTATGGAAATTAGTGCGCAGCTGATAAAGGAGGTCATACATATCTTCCAACTTTTCTTCCCTAATTATCTTTTCTGCGTTAGTGAAATACTCCGCTGCTTTGTCATAATCCTTTTTTGCAAACGCTATCTTTCCAGCAATGATACGGTTATATACCGGACATCTCCTGTCGTCAACGTGAATATCATATTTATTTGATGCACTGTCTACCAGAAAGAGGGCCTTGTCATAATTCTTTTTTAAATAATTCTCTCCTGCCTCAGCCATAATGTTCACATAATCGCACATTGATTGAAGGGAATTATTTGGAATTTTTATACTCCTTACCTCGATAAGCTCATTACTTATCGAGGTAAGTGTATCAGATGTCCAAACAAAATGTAGTAAATCTGTAAACGAAAGAGGCACTGCAATGGAATTATTATTTCTTTTTGCAATATCAAAGGCGTTGCGATAGTAGTACATTGCACGGGGATAATCCTTATATATGGCAAATATTTTAGCCAGATTGGTATTTATTGCTGCTATTGTATTAATCAATTTTGTAGGCTCTGGTGAGTTGCCCGTAGCAAGTATTTGATTTGCAATTTCTAAACCCTTTATTAAATAGGGATATGCCTCTAAAGGATTGTTCCTTTCAAAAATAAGGTAATAGCCTATATTTCCATAAGCTACTGCACAATATAGTTTATCTTTAATAGATAACTTATCATTATATTTAGAGACTATAACGCGATGAAGCATCATACCCTTTTCTATGTCAATTCGTTTAATATAATACGGATATGCTTTGTCAATAATTTCTTTCATGGAAAGCCCTTCGCTAATCTTCTCCATAGCCTGATATTCTCTATATATACTATCACCGTTTTCTCCGTTACCAAGCAGAATGGAAAGATCCTTGTTGTCGGTCATAAATTCAGCATTAGCACCTAAAATTGGGGCACCGATGATAGAAGCTTTAACTGTTAAGCAAGATACCGATGTGACTACTGACAGGATGAAAAAAGAAATTATGTGTATTATTGAGGGTAGGGATCTAAGAAAGTTAATAACTATCATTGGTATGAAAAAGACAATGGGGATTAATGAAATGATGTTAACTCATCCCAAAAGAATATTATATTGAGAGAGCATTATCATAATAAATCATGCAAAATTAACATTTTTAGACTAATTTTCCACTAAATCACCTCATTAATTTATGTTAATTAAGTATTTCTATCATTTAGAATGCGATTAATACCCAGTGCTTGGTGGTAGTGGTTACGGTCTGATCCATGCACGCGAGACAGCCCGCGTAAGTAATCACCGCCATGGGCAATGACCTTTATGAGGCACATCATCTTACTTACGACTGTAACTACGACACTGCCCCCGGGATATTCCTCCAAAACTATATACATAGTTCCGGGTCTCATTCTAAATTATTCGGAGAATTAGAAGTTTTTCTGTATATTTGCAGTTGCGAAATATCTGTGTCAGAAATGGATGTGTCGCAACTGAGGATTTTTATTAGCTATAAACTGATAGCGGAGGGGTAGCAAAATATGTAGAACTTTTTGTTGATAATCAGTTATTCAATTGTCGGGAGATGGTTGGTTTTATGGTACGTGACGGCTCTACTTCCCTATCCTCTCTGCCGTAGCCGGAGGACGCACCACATGTAATGAAGTAGAGGATAAAGTTGGAAAAGAGATCAAGGGTATCTGTCAAAACTTGAAAATGACTATGAGCTGGTCGCCAAGCGTCAACCGGTTTATATTCAAATTTGGTTATATACTTGAGATTGGGGCTTACAAAAAGCTCCGTGAAGTAATATTGCGCGATTACGAAACATTCTCAGGTATATGCTTGAGCGTTATTTAGAGAAAAATTAGCCGAGGGTGAAAAATTCTCATTTATCCATACTTCCCGATGCTTCTCGATGGAAGATATGTAGGCAGATTGTAATGTCTTTGAGTGTATATGGTATATGGGATAGAAAAATAAGGTAAATTTAAGTCTTCATAGAGGGCATAATCCAGCGAGTTTCTTTAACTGGATAAATTAATTTTGCAAAATAATATTAAAATTATGATTTATATGAGTTTTTATTATAATTTTGTTTAATTAATCCAATGTCTAATCTGAAACAAATGAACAGATCATTTACAAAAATTTCACGCCTGTTGGCTCTAAGTGCACTTATGGGTGTAGCGAGCGGGGCACATGCCGTCACCGCCAAGCCGGGAATCATAACCGCGATGCAGCCTGATGGCACTACAGTTAATCTTCGTCTTGAGGGTAATGAATATTACAATCGTGCATATACTACCGATGGCTATCTCCTTACTGTTGATGATGAGGGGTATTACGTATTTGCCACAATAGATGCTAAAGGTGAGCCATGTGCTTCTGCTTTCCGTGCCGATACTCCTGACACACGTAGTGCAACTACGCGGTCTTTCCTTGCATCGTTCAGCCAGGCTCAGGTGGTGGATGCCTTTAATGAGAAAGACTCGGCACTCCGCAATCCGGTTATCAGGCGCGCTCCTGCCAAAGCAGGACCGGGAAGATTTGATGCCACCTATCCGGTTTCAGGAGAACAGAGAGCCTTGGTTATACTTGTGGAATTTGCTGACAATGAATTCACTTCCACTGATGATCCACATTCTTATTTCGACAGAATGTTGAATGAACCGGATTTCTCAGATAATAATGCCACCGGTAGTGCCCGCGATTATTTTATCGTAAATTCCAACGGTGTCTTCCGACCCCAATTTGATGTATATGGACCTGTCAAGTTGGAAAAAGATATGGAGTATTATGGAGCACACGCTGCCGGAGCAAATGACCGACGTCCTGAAAAGATGATTACAGATGCTTGTCAGTTGCTTGATGATGAGATTGACTTCTCAATTTATGACTGCGATGCTAATGGGGTTATAGATAACGTGTATGTGTTTTATGCCGGATTCGGAGAAGCATCGGGTGGAGGTAATAACACAGTATGGCCTCATTCAGCGTTCCTGACTGATATTTCCAAGAAGAAATATTATTTTGATGAGCTTCTTCTTGACAGATATGCTTGTTCAAACGAATTGGAAGTCAGTGGAGAGACAGTGGGTATCGGAACTTTTGTGCATGAATTCAGCCATGTGCTCGGACTGCCTGATATCTATTCAACCGGTTATACGGGAGCCTTTACTCCCGGAAGTTGGTCATGTATTGACAATGGCAATTACAATAATAACGGGCACACGCCGCCTTATTATTCTTCTTTTGAACGTTACGCTCTTGGCTGGTTGGAACCTACGGTTATTGAAGAAGCAGGCATCTATACTCTTGACAGGCTTTACCAAACCAATGAGGCATTTATAGTTCCTACTGCAAGGGAGGAGGAATTTTTCTTGTTTGAGAATCGTCAGCAGGAAGGGCTTGACCAGTTTATTCCCGGACATGGCATGGTGGTTTGGCATATCGACTTTAATGAAGAGGCTTGGCTTAAAAACACTGTCAACAATGACCCGTCACATCAGTATGTTGATCTTGTGGAGGCAGATAACATACTCAATGACAGGACACGCTCAGGGGATTCTTTCCCAGGCTCTGAGGGTATTACAGAGTTTACATTCGAGACTACTCCTGCTTTTGTCAGCTGGGATAATGTGTCACCGGAATTTGGATTATACGACATAACGGAAACTGAAGATGGAATTATTTCATTTGATCTTCGCATGATTAATACCGGAATCGGGCAGATAAACAGTACTTCTGATGCCTTGATCATTGTAAAAGGGAATACTGTTAAAGCTACAGGTAATCTGACAACTATTTATGATTTATCCGGCAGGAAATTGGCTGTTGCAGGAACTCAGGTAATCACTCTTGAGCCGGGTACTTATATCGCTTCTGATGGCGTTAAAAGCTGTAAGTTTATTATTCGCTGATTGGGAATAAAATATTTTTTTGACTAAAGTAGAATGTGCATATCCAAATTTTTGCGATATGCACATTCTATTTTAGGATTCAAGATATTTACATGCTGACGGAGGGGCAGTGAACCCGTGGGTTCGCTCACGGAACGTAAGAGGGTGTATGATAATGGGGTGGCAGATAAAATCTGCCACCCCATGCCATGTAATAAAGAAAATATGTGTGAAATTGTTAGCTCAGTTTGATTATCTTACAACAGCTTTCACTTTGCGGTCGGCTACCTGTACGATATACAAGCCCTTGGTCAGAGGATAAGTAGTATGGTCACCCTTAACATTTCCTGACATTACTTTGGTGCCGTCAAGATTGAAGATTGAGACTTCTTCACCGGCAAAACCGTTGAGGATAACTTCACCCTTACCGCCGAAGATGGTGCGTCCACTGAGTACGTTCTCAATTCCTGTAGAAGTTGTGCTGCCATCAAGTTCCAGACGGGCAAGTATCATAATCTGACCTTCCTCTTCAATCTCTGTAGAGAGATAGAGGGTTACTACCGGGAGATCAAGGAGGCTCTCGGGAAGTTCGATGCTAACTTCTGTAAATTCCTCACCATTCGGATTTGCAGGCACATAGCCTACCTCTACCATGTTGTCAAGATTATTGTCAGAACCATATATTGTAAGACCCGGGAAGTCTACGCCGGTATTCAGAGTCATAAGGAGCGTCACAGACTTCATGCCCTCTGTAGAGAAGAATGGAGTGCCTACCATACCTGATGCACCGGGGTTACCTGTCATGTACATTACAATGTCAGCATCGTCAAATTCAAAGTCGCCGAGGCGGTCAAGATAGTTAATACCGAACTCTACTACCTCGCTGTCTACGGGGAGATAAGTGATCCAGGGTGAGAGGTTCATACCACCGGCTGCTTCCTCAAAGTTCTCAGCGATGGGGAGAGTATAGGGAGTACCCATATATACATATCCTGCTTGCAGCTGGTAGTTGCTACCAACAAAGTTCTGTGACATCACACCCACAGTTGCCTGATGAACAGGACGGTCGGCAGGGCACTCGTAAGTATATTCAGTGTCAGTAGTCTCAAATATATCCCAAGCGTACTGAGACATTACATATACGCTGTAGCTTACATCTGCGGGATTTACATAGGTGTCATCCTGACCTTTAGTTACGGGATCCCATTTGAGATAAGCACCCTTAAGGTCTTGGAAGCCCTCAACCACTACATTTTCGGGAGCGGCGGGAATATGCTGACCTGTATATACATCTAAAGACTGACGAAGGCTTTCATGTCCGTTACAAGAGGTATAGAATGTGATCTGGTTGTCACCCTGAAGAGTATTAACAGTAGCAGTAACTTTTTCACCGGGTTTACCCGAAACCTCTGCTGTTGATTCACCTATGAAAGTGGCAGTAATTACAGAGTTGGTATCCATAGCGTTGCCACCAAGATTCTCAGTCGGAAGTGTAACAGTGAAAGTAGCATTCAGGGCACCTTCTGCACCAGGTTCTGCTGTCCATTCAGTAACCATAGCAGGTGACTCGTCAGACAGACCTGTATATTCAACAGATATGTTACGCAGATATACACCTAACTCGCTGGTGGGGGAGATTACATGGAATCCAAGATAATATACACCTTCATCTAAGTTAAGAGGGAGGTTAACCAATTCATACAACGGACGGGACTTCGCAGGAGAGAACTCCTCAGTTAGACGGGTAGTCATACCCTCAACGGTCGGTTCTTTTCCAATAAACACCTCGATAAGTTCATGAGTATAGTTTGCACTCCAATTGGCAACTTCAAACATTAGAGTATAAATCTTAGAGGCATCGGTTACTTCAAACGGAGGAAGGATCAGCCAGTCATTATTTTCTCCCCAATCTTGATAGAAAATAGCCATTCTGAAAGCATCTTCATCACCAGCATATTCCCAAGTAGCATCGTCGCCATTATCAATTATCTTACAAAGCTTAGCCTGATCAGCAGTCGGTTTTACTGTAAAGGGAATTGAATATGGATTGCCATATCCCATGTCGTTAGAAACACCGGCAACTGATTTCTCAGTTTCGCCTGTCACCGGGTTGACATAAGTTGCCACAACTTCTGCCACGTAGAGAGCTATCTCTGTGTCAGTAGGAAGATCAAGGGCGAATGAAGTTTCCTTAGTGTCACCCAATTTTTCTCCATTCAGCGACACCTCATATACGATATCCTCAGCCGGGATATAACCTTTCTCAACACCTAAAGTCACAGCAGACCATTTCACCATTTCAGAAGTGAGTTCTACATTCGTAGGCGCGTTGGGAACGTCATAGCCTATATACTTACGAGTTACGACCGGACGACTCTGATGACCCTCAACACTTACACTCAGATTAAACAAGTGTACACCGGTTGACAGGTTATCATATTTCACTTCAATCTCCTCGCCTGCCTTTGCTGTGAGAGTAGAATAAGGAGCGTCATCAACCCCAACATTCACGGTCAACTCAGTTGTGATAGGATCGCCGTTAACGAGGTAAGATGGCATCTTATACACATTGTAGCCACTGGTTGAGCCACCATCAAAAACAGCCTCAATGAAATCAGGTCTTTCCGGAATCATAACGTCCTTATACGCCTCATCAGTGGTTACCAATGAATAGAACTGATTGTTGTTAGGAGTCTTGGCGTAGACATTAGCCTCACCTGTTTCAGGATTTATAGTAGCCAATGCAGTGGAATCCCAACTCATAGGAGTGAAATAAATCAGATTATCCTTAGGACTGTATGCACAAGCGGTCACCCAGCTTTGAATCCAGTCATATTCAGACGAAATATCCACAGAGCAGACCTTTGTCATGGTGCCGTCAGAAGCTATGGAGACCAGATTACCGTTAGGCATAAAGCCATATAGAGCATCTGCCACACCATTATAACACATACCGGTAGGGATATTTACCCCGGCTTGCAACTGGCAGATTATGGTCGGGTGCTTCATATCATAAGGGGATGCCTTAGCTAAAAATACTCCCTGTCCATACGGAATCCATTGAGTAACAGCATATACGTATCCGTCTGAAGGATTATATGCTACCTGTTCATATATAGGATCCTCATAAAGATTCCATTCTTCATTTACAAGCACTTCACCGGTCTTGAAGTCATATTCTCTCCAATAACCGCCGTAGATCCCCATACCGTTGGTGACAAGGGCAGGACCACATAGTTTTCCATCAAACAGGAAAGTATAGCTCATAACAGGATCAGTGGTAGGATCTGCCCAGGTTAGTTCAATGCCGTCGGCTGTGAATTCATATAGCTGACCACCTTGGCGAGTCCATCCGTAGATATCGCCTCCATTGGCAGTTACACGCGCTGCATTCCGCTCAACATTCTGAAAACGCATCGGGGATCCCATGTGGAATCTCTGACCATTGGTACCTTTCATTTCCGGCATCGTTACGCTGCCCGGAGTCACGGATTTAAGTTGTGCAATTGCAGCTCTCCCTTCTTGTGTCGCCTGAGGAGCATGACCAGCATAGGCACTGAAGCCTGTCGTCATTGCTATACCGACACAGATTGTAAAGAATCTGTTCATAGTTAGATATTAGGTGAGATCCCAACTTATACTGACAATGACCTATCCGGGGGATCTCTTTTTCCGAATCTGTCAAAGTTATTTTCTTAGAGCAAATAGTGACTGATAGTCACACAAAAACGATTTGCATTGGCAAATATATTCAAAATTTTTAATTGGGATGCCATATTACCCGTATATAATTTATGAATAAATAAATTTGTTTAACCAGTTAAACAGATTTATCGCCTGGCATTTGTTGGTAAGCCATCAATCAGGGGCAGCTCCGGTGATACCCACACCATCTAAAAAATCTTTGTCATAGGCTACCTTATCCGGATCACGAGCGTAACGCGCCTTAAGCAATGAGAGTGCGGTTGGAGTGATGCCGAGATATGAGGCAATGTGATAATCAGGCACACGGCTCATAAATGATTTCGGCTTAAACTGTATAAATTTTAGAAAACGTGTGTACGCATCCTTAGGGGCAAGGTAAGTATGGCGTATTTCAAGATAAGAGAGCTGAAGCAGTGACAGTTCAAGAAGCCATCTGCAAAACTCTGCATTAGTATGGTAAAGATTGCGAATTATTTCCGCATCAATTTTATACGCGCTTACATTAGTCACGGCAGCGATGCTGAAAACTGACGGACGGTGAAGGATAAAACTGGTCACTGAGGTAGCGATATTGCCAGCCTCACCGAAGAGAAGGTTTTCCTCTCTTGAATTTTCAGGAGTAGGAGGATAATAAATCCTACACAGACCTGATTTCAGAAAATAGAACGTAGTCACCGTTACTCCTTTTTCAATCAGATTCGCATTCTTCTTGAAATGGACTATCTCAGAGTTTTTCTGTAAAATTTCCAGAACGTCCTGAGGAAGTTCGAAGGGTACTTTTGTGATGTCGTTCAGTTTCATAAAATCGTAATTTATTAACACAAGTTCGGAGTAGAAGATATACTGACCACCATTAAATAGCAATATTCCTACCTGAACTTTTAGTGTGTGCAGATTACATTTGTCGCTTACAAAATTATCTTGATTATACGAATTTTGCAACAAAACGAAAGATTTTAATGTCTGATGCTGCAAGATAAGACAAAATATCGTAAATTAAGACATCACGGCGTAAATTGAGACACTTTGGCGTAATTTCAGACATTTTGTATTTAAAATATAACTTGTCTTTCCTTATCTGCTTATCCCTCCTATTTTTTCTTATTTTTTAATTGTTTAAGAAATTCAGTTGTGGTAAGACCGGTCACGCTTTTAAAAACACGCATGAAATGTGTGCGAGATTTATAGCCTACATCTTCTGCAAGCACTTCCATTGTGGGACGCTGCGAAGGATCGGAACATGTTTCCGTCATTATTTCACAAGCCTTCTTTATGCGGAACTCACCCAAAAGAGTATTAAAATTTTTACCTCCCACAGAATTTATTGCCTGGGATACTTGCTTAATTTTTAATCCCATGGCTGCCACAAGAGAGTCAATTGTAAATGTTGGCTGAAATATGTCGGCACTGTTTGCCATATATTCTAAAATCTGTTGGTATATATTATTAAGGTCTTCATCAGATACGCTTTCGTCTTGTCCGATGGTTTCAATATCCTCACCAGGTGCTGATTCTTTACATGCTTTTAAGTTAACCGGTGTTTGGGATTCTTCACCAGATTGCGTTTCTTTAATAATCAGAGTTACTTCATTGTTTTCAAATTTTTTCTGAGTCTCCATTAATTCCATATTTTTAAGAAACACCTTCTCGCTATGCTTTTTCAGTTTTCTATATTTTATAATTATATACATAATTAATGCACATATAATAAGTACCAGAATCCCTGAGGATACAGCAATGTATATCCATCGTTCCGTTTTAGAATAGGAGCAAGAAAGTTCCTCATTATAGTCTTTAGTCTGTAATGCCAACTCCATATCACGAATGACGCTATAAGACTGCACATTATAAAGAGAATCCCTTATTTTAAGTCCTTCATTCTTATAATGCTCGGCAAGCATGGTGTTTCCGATAGCAGTATGAAAATCAGTATAAAGCCTATAAATCAGATCATACATATCTTCCAACTTTTCTTCCCTAATTATTTTTTCTGTGGCAGCAAAATGCTCTCCGGCTTTGGCATAATCCTTTTTTGCAAAAGCTATCTTTCCGGCAATGATGCGGTTAAATATAGGATAGCGTCTGTCATCAACTTGAATATCATATCTGTTAGATGCACTGTCCACAAGGAGCAAGGCTTTGTCAAATCTTTTATTTAAATAGTTTTCAGCCGCTTCAGCCATAAGATTAGCATACTCCCGCATTGATTGAAGAGAGCTATTGGGAATTTTCATATTCCTGAAATCGGTAATCCCGGTCGTAATGGTGGAAAGTGAATCAGAGGTCCATACAAAATGTAATAAATCTGTAAATGAAAGAGGAAGTGAAACTGGGTTATTATCTTTTTTCGCAATATCAAGAGCATTACGATAGTAATACATAGCGCGGGAATAATCCCCGTACATAGCAAATACTTTGGCTATGTTTGTATTTATGCCCACTATTACATTAATTAATAGTGTATGGTCCTGCGATTCATTAGGAAAGGTTATTTGATTTGCAATTTCCAAACCTTTTGCGAGATAGGGGTAAGCTGCTAAAGGGTTATTTCTCTCAAAAATAAGATGATAACCGATATTCCCATAGGCTACGGCACAATGTAACTTTTGTTTATAGGATAGGTTACTTTCATATTTTGAGATGGCAATTCGATTAAGCATTATGCCCTTTTCCAGATCTTGTCGTTTAATATAATACGGATAAGCCTTATCTGTAACATCTTTTATTGAAAGTCCTTCACAACTTTTCTCTAATTCCTGATACTCTTGATAGAACTTATCGTCATTTTCACTGTTCCCGAGTAATATGGAAAGATCTTTGTTTTCTGAGATAAATTCATCAGGGGAAGAAGTGATAAGGGAGGCGTGATTGGCAGAAGCCTTTATTTGAGAAGAAGCCCCTATCATTATCACTGACAGTAAGAAAAAAGAGATTAGACGTATTATGGAGAATAATAATTTCAAGGGGTTAGTAATCATCATTGGTGTAAGAGAAGGTATTGGTTGACAAGTTTATGGTTGTCTTCCGGAAAATTATATAGAGAGGTTAATTTACCAATCATAATACAAAATTAATATAATTAGATGGTTTTACCGCAAAAACAGACCAATAATTTTATGTTAATTATGAAAAGCATGATGTGAGTTGTAGAGAATTTATGTATATTTGCAGTTGCGACACGGCTATTTCCGACACGGCTGTTTCGAAACTTATGAAGTTACAAGTCAATCTAAACAAGTCTGCTATATGAAATTCTTTGACAGAGAAAAAGAAGTGGCACTTCTTCAAGAGATTAATCAAAAATCACTGACGAATGCCCAGTTTACCGTATTGACCGGACGACGCAGAATCGGTAAAACCACGTTAGTGTTTAAAGCATATCAGAATCAACCGATTATCTATCTTTTCGTATCGCGAAAATCGGAAAAGGATTTATGCAGCGGATTTATGAGAGAGATAGAATCAAAGGTGGGGATTCCAATGTTAGGGAATGCCAATACTTTTGGTGAAGTTTTTGAATATCTTATGAAGCTGTCGAGGGAAAGACCACTGACTGTGTTTATTGATGAGTTTCAGGATTTCAAGTTTGTAAACCCATCAGTCTTTAGTGACATCCAACGGATATGGGATCTGAATAAGGAGCACGGGAAGATAAATCTTATTGTAGGTGGCTCGATAAATTCTCTGATGAACGAGATATTCCGTGATAATAAACAACCGTTGTATCAACGTGAGACACGATTTATCAAACTACATGGTTTTTCGCCTTCAGTGTTGAAAGACATTCTGTCTTATTATCATCCTAACTATACGCATGAAGATCTATTGGCACTCTATTCGTTTACAGGTGGGGTAGCTAAGTATGTGGAACTTTTTATTGATAATCAGATATTCACGTGTCAGCAAATGGTTGACTTTATGGTTAGAGACGGCTCCACTTTCCTTGATGAGGGAAAAGTAATGCTGATTGGGGAGTTCGGCAAGGAATATGGCACTTATTTTTCTATTCTCTCGGCTATAGCAGGGGGACACACCACGCGCAATGAAATAGAGGATAAGGTAGGAAAAGAGATAGGAGGTTACCTGTCAAAGCTTGAAAATGATTATGAGCTTATATCTAAACGTCAGCCAATATATGAGAAAACTACAAATAAGAATGTAACTTATTCTCTTAAGGATAATTTCCTTACCTTTTGGTTTCGGTTTATATTCAAATTCGGCTATATGCTTGAGATAGGTTCCTACAGGAAGCTGCGTGAAGTAATAATGCGTGATTACGAGACATTCTCAGGATGTATGCTTGAGCGATATTTCAGGGATAAGTTAGCCGAGGGTGAAGAATTTACACGTATCGGAGGCTGGTGGGATAGGAAAGGAGGTAATGAAATAGACATTGTGACTGCCGAAGACTTTGAAAGGAAGTTAGATTTCATTGAGGTGAAACGACAGCCGGAACGCTTCAAACCCTCACTCCTTGAAGAAAAAATCAAATTCTTCTTCCAGGCTCATAAAGAGCTTGCCTCATTTATTTATACTTCCCGTTGTCTTTCGATGGAAGATATGTGAAATAATTTGCTCCTATGTATGCGGTATAAAAATAGGTGTCATTATTTTGGGGTTTAAGTATTAATGTGTATCTTTGTGGTGTCGAATTATTTAATTATGAACGGATAGTGGGGGTGTTAATTTGCCATCTGCTTACCATTAACTTTTAATTTCATATTAATATGTTTACAAATTATCGAAAAATCATTGTAATGCTGAGTGTGGCATTTATGTCTATGTTAGTGTTGCCCCATGCTGAAGCCCAGTTATTAAAAAAACTGTCAAAAGGCCTTGAGAAAGTCAATAAGACTATAGAAAAGGTAGATAAAGCCAAAAAGAATGCCAAAGCTCAGAAAGAGGAATCCGGCATGACCACACCCAATTCCAATATGGACGGAGTTGCTTCGACCGATGACGAAGGCAACATAGTGTCTGGCGAAATAGATAATAATTCCTCCACCCCCTTTCTCACTTCTGAGACCTTGTTTCTTGAAGCAGAACCATGGTCAGTGTCAAATGTTTATGATGGCGTATTCAGTGTCAAGCGCGGTGACAAATATGAGTTCTGGAAAGCTGACGGTCAAAAACTGTTTGATGCCAATTGGGAGTCTTGCACAGCAGGTATGAGTCAACCGGAATTTCATTGCGGGGTAGTGGCAATGCGTAGAGCCTCTGAGAATACATATAAAAGAGGTAACGTTTGTCTGCTTTACACCGATGGTCGCGTCAAGGAAATGGATTCTTCATGGGACAGGGTAACAAATTTTGTAGACGGGGTAGCTATCGTAATAACCAATGCAAGCAACAGAAACAAGTCATTCTACATAGACACTACCGGCAAGAATATATATCCCGGAGTTTCTATAGATGGCACTTCTCAAAATAGTATTCGTCCGTTACGAGATGGGTTGAGAGCATTTGTAAAGTCATATCAGGAGTGGGGCTATATTGATGGGAACGGAGTCGTGAAATTAGCTCCAAAATATAAATCGGCGACTGATTTTTCAGAAGGTCATGCCTGGGTAGTGATGACTGATGACACAAAGCATCTTATTGACAAGACAGGTAAAAGCGTATTCCAGGCTCCCAACAGTAATTCGGCGACATCAGATGTGGTAGACGGACGATTCTATGTTGAGAAAGGTAATGACGTATGCTATTACGATCTGCAAGGAAATTTGCTTAAATGTTTTGAAGAGGGAAACTGTTTCTATGGCGGTTATGCTTATGTCACTGAGCCTAAGTCCTTTGGTGACATAAATAGTCTGGTGATCGATAAGGATATGAATGTTGTGCGAGAGATGAGCTGGGAGGTTGTGCCGTCGGAAATAGTGACCCAGCACGGTCCGGTGTTTACGGCATCAGGTTTGGCATCTGTCAATTGCATGAATGGCAGCTATTTGATAAAGCCAAATGGAGAGGTGGTGTTGAGTGATTTCTACAATAATGGAATGATGGTGAAGTCTTTCTCTCCAGTGTCAGATAGTGACTACCTGCTGGCTTCAAATGTAAACATTAATGACATATCTGCCGCCGCAATATTAAAACCAACCGGTGAAATAGTATGGTTGATAACGGAGAGCCCGAGATTGTGCGGACCATATCGCATGGGCTTCCCGCTTTTTAAATCTGAAACACTGAATGGCAATAATGAGGTCACATTAAAAGCTGTTGATATACACCAGAAACCGATCGGTGGCAGCAAATAAGGCAGCAACTTCTGAGATCTACGTTCCACCTCGCGTAATTCCGCCTGGAGGTTTTATGTTATATCGACAATGCTGTAATAGTGATTGCCGTAGAATACGACGTATTCTACGGCAATCGGACTAGCAATCGCACCGAACACCTATCCCATCACTCCGATAAGAGCAGCGGCAAATTAAGTGCCTCATGCACCCATAATATTTACGTCGGTTGTATTGCGGATTGAAATAATTTGGTTACTTTTGCAGCAGAATCTAATATCTGAAAAACTATCATGACCTTTAACTCGAATACCACTGAATTTACACCCGGAAAAGTTGAGAAAGACCTAAGAGTGCTTGAATTACTGTCGCAGACATTCCCGAATGTTTCCGCTGCGAGCACTGAGATTATCAACCTTGAGGCAATTCTCAATCTTCCCAAGGGAACGGAGCACTTTGTGGCTGACCTGCATGGAGAATATGAAGCATTTCTTCACATAATGCGCAATGCCTCCGGTAATATCAAGAGAAAAGTGACGGACGTGTTCGGCACCTCACTCCGTGAAGCAGAAATCAGGCAGCTTTGCTCACTTATCTATTACCCGGAGCGAAAACTGCAGCTGATCCGTGCCTCTGACACAGACCTTAATGATTTCTATTTGGTGACACTCCACCAGCTGGTGAAAGTGTGCCAGTCAGTGTCTTCAAAATACACACGTTCCAAAGTGAGAAAGGCGCTTCCGAAAGAATTTGCCTACATCATTGAGGAGCTTTTGCATGAATCTCCTTCCGATACCGACAAGCAGGCTTACTTCAATCGTATCATCGAGACTATAATATCCACGGGTCAGGCAGATGCCTTCATAGTGGCAATGTGTAATGTAATCCACAGGCTTTGTATTGACCAGCTACATATCTTGGGCGATATATATGACCGTGGACCAGGGGCACACCTGATCATGGATATGCTTTCCAAATATGCATCTCTCGACATTCAGTGGGGAAATCATGATGCATTGTGGATGGGAGCAGCTGCCGGTAATGACTGTAGTATTGCCAACGTGCTCCGTGTGTCGTTACGCTACGGCAACATGGCTACTTTGGAGGAGGGTTATGGCATAAATCTTGTTCCTTTGGCTACTTTTGCCATGGAGGTATATGCCGATGACCCATGCACTCATTTTGAGCCAAAACTTGACCCCGATGACAAGACGCATAACGAGAAAACCCGCAAGCTATTGGCAAAGATGCATAAGGCAATGACCATAATACAGTTCAAACTGGAGGGGCAGATGATTGATGCTCACCCGGAGTGGAAGATGGAAGACAGGAAACTTCTGGAATATATCGACTATGAAAAGGGAATAGTAAGGATAGATGGAAAGGAATATGAGATGTGCGACTATAAATTCCCTACAGTTGATCCTAATGATCCATATCGCCTTACCCCGGAAGAAGAGGAACTTGTGGATAAACTGCATCATTGCTTTGTTATGAGTCCGGGTCTGCAGAGACACATGAAATGCCTGCTCTCTAATGGAGATGTCTACAATATATGTAATTCCAATCTTCTATATCATGCCTCAATGCCGCTTAATGCAGACGGTTCTCTAAAATCTGTGGAGATAAATGGGAAGAAGTATAAAGGTAAAGAATTGCTTCATCAGGTAGGTGTGCTTATGCGTGCAGCGTTTAATGATGATACTCCCGAGGAAGAAAAGAAATTTGCCATTGACTACTATTGGTATCTGTGGTGTGGTCCGGATTCTCCACTTTTTGATAAGGCAAAGATGGCTACGTTTGAACGTTATCTACTTTCAGATAAAGAAATTCGGAAGGAGGAGAAAGGGAGCTATTATCATCTTCGCGATAAGGAAGATGTATGTGATATGATTCTTGATGCCTTTGGCGTTACCGGTGAGCACCGTCATATCATCAATGGTCATGTGCCTGTCAAGGCTACTAAGGGTGAGACACCGGTGAAGGCAAACGGCAAGCTGATGGTGATTGACGGCGGATTTGCAAAGGCTTATCACCGGGAGACAGGCATTGCAGGTTACACGCTCGTGTTCCATAGCCGAGGCTTTGTGCTTGTGCAGCATGAACCGTTTACTTCAACGGAAGATGCCATCATAAATGGTACGGACATCAAAAGCACCACCCAGATTGTGGAACTCAGCAGCCAGCGCATGCGTGTGCGTGACACTGACAAAGGTGAGGAGCTTCAGGCTCAAATTGATGAGCTTACCGAACTTCTATATGCCTATCGCCACGGTATGATTAAAGAGCGTTACCGCAACTGATCCTGACAGTAAAGGGAGTACACTGAGGTTGTTGCAGAACTCTATTTTTTCAATACTTTTAAAAATATAGCTATTGAAAATCAGATAATTATAAAATCAATTTTCTCAATTTTGGAGGTTCTGCAACACCCTTGCTCTTGCATACTGTACCCTTTCATACGCCTCTTTCCTTAATTTGTCGAGATACTATTCATGGTATTGCTCATAGTTGGCATTTTTACCCAATTGTGAGTCTGAGGCGTAAGCAATTACTTCTAATCCTTGTAACGGTGTTACATACTCTATGTCGCCATTGTCATATAACTCAACCTATATAGGCTTTCCTTGAAAAGCCTATATTCGTCTCCATTGCCTTGTATTATCTCGATCTCTTGTGCCGGATTACCTCCCTGTGCAAGGAGGACCG
Organism: Bacteroides sp.; assembly: GCA_014802265.1. GTDB lineage: Bacteria > Bacteroidota > Bacteroidia > Bacteroidales > Muribaculaceae > Lepagella. The sequence continues at coordinate 41,494 of JAAVCP010000022.1, forward strand.
AACTTAGTGACATTGAGTTTAATCAATGTCAGTAGGTGATCTCGGACCAGGCAGGAGGATTGACGCCGAGGAGGTGACGCACGAAGAAGTCGTAGCGTTTGTGTTCACCGAAACTTTCACCGAGAGTGTGACGGGCACCGGGGAGAACCACCAACTCAAAATCTTTGTTGGCTTTTATCAACGCATCTGCTACCTGCATTGTGGAGGCAGGATCAACATTGTCATCAAGTTCACCGACTACAAGCATCAATGGTCTTGTAAGCAGATGGGCATTCTCTACATTTGAGGCGGCTATGTATGATTCATCAATCGGATAACCGAGCCACTGCTCATTCCACCATATTTTATCCATGCGGTTGTCATGACAGCCGCAGGCAGAATAAGCAGCCTTGTAAAACTCCGGATGATGAAGCACGGCAGTGGTTGACTCCTGTCCTCCGGCTGAGCCACCGTATATGCCGACACGCTCAGTGTCGATATAGGGATATTTTTCACCGGCAGCCTTGATCCATGCTATATGGTCAGGAAGTCCGGCATCAACAAGATTCTTATAGCATACATTCTCAAACTCGCGGCTGCGGAAGGAGGTACCCATGCCGTCAACCATCACTACCATGAAACCAAGCTCCGCAAGGGCACTCATATTGCGGTTGAAAGCTATAAAAGACTTCGGGACATACTGGTCGCCCGGTCCCTGATAGATATACTCCACCACCGGGTACTTCTTTTCGGGGTCAAAGTTTGACGGGCGATAGATGATACCCCACATCGGAGTCTTCCCATCGCGTCCGGGAGCCACAAACACTTCCGGGGCAGTCCACCCTGCCTCCAGAAGGGGAGTGATGTCAGCTTCCGCAATACGGCTGATTTCCTTACCTGTGGCTGCATCACGCAAGGCAGTGACAGGAGGTTCGGAGACTGTTGACCAAGTGTCAACAAGATATTTGAAATCAGGTGAGAAAGTGGCAGTGTGAGTTCCTGAAGCCGGAGTGAGATCCGTCATACCGCTGCCGTCAAAGTTGATTGAATAATAACGGATGAAGTAGGGATCTTCGTCTTTGTTGACACCATTTGCCGAGAAATAGATTTTCTCATTTGGTTCATCTATGTTCACTACCTTGCGCACATACCAATCCCCCTTGGTTATTTGGTGAGCTGGCTTACCTGTGGCACGGTCATACATATAAAGATGATTATAGTTGTCACGCTCACTGCTCCAAATAATTCTTTTGCCATCCTCAAGCATGTGGCGGAAGATACGAGAATAGTTGACATACTTGTCATGATTCTCTTCAATAAGGGGACGCACGGAGGCATCTTCAGCCGACATCTCAAGCACACGATAATTCTTGTGTCCACGCTCATTATATTCAAACGTTATCCCCTTGCTGTCGGTATTCCATATGGGACCGTAGAGGTCATACTGACTGTTGAAGAGAGTAGTGGCAGGCACAAGATTCTTGCCACTCTCGACATCTATTATAACCGGGAGTTTGAAGCGCAGCTCATCACCCGGCTTGGCATACTCCTGTTTGTGAAGAATTGGTTGGCTACCCTGAGCCGGCGATGACTCAACATAATACACATACCTCTTCTCCACAGGGCGGATTTTATTCATGGCAATCTTACTGCCGTCAGGACTCCACTGAATCCATGATGAATAATAATTACCTATTGTGCCATCAGAGGTAAGCTGAGTTTCATTCCTTGTATTATTATCACGTAACCACACATTATTGTCGCGTACAAAAGCTGTCTTGCTCCCATCGGGAGACACTACAGGCTCTGCGTCTTTCTCCTCATTTACTACCATCCAGTGCGGCTGAGGCGCAGGCTGCGGAATAGCACCGTTATTAATAAGGGAACCCTTCCCTTTGGTGGCATATATCCATTGTATGCCATCGAAGTTGAAATGCAGTGTATCGCCTTTGGCATTCCCTCTCAGATATTCTATCGTAATGTCAGCTGGATTAATGTCTTTCCCTGTCTGTGCCGATAAAGCTGCGGCGAGAGCCTTATGGTTGAATAAAGGGGCAGATTTATGAGTATCTGCATTGAAAAGGGTATATTCACTTTTGTCATCGGCTTCGTTAACATACCAGAAGGAATGGGTATTTTCAATCCAATGCGGAGCAATACGAGCATTTGCCACTTTGCCATAATTGTATTTTTTGGCAAGGCTATAAGCCCGGTTGTAATCTTCGAGAGTGCCTTGTGCGCGCATTGCCAGTGGCATAAGCATTAAGGCTGGAAGGAGGATCTTTTTCATGAGTATTTGTGGTTAGGCAGGGAGGAGGCTTTTAGTTTTTGAGCTGGAGGCTTTTTCTTCCGGCAAAGTATTCGTTGTAGATGAGTCCACCTACTATAAGGCATAGTCCGATGTAGGTAGTGGTCATGATTGGTTCACCGAGTACTAATGTTATTAAGAAGAGTGACAGGAAGGGAGAGAGATAGCACATCTGATTGATAAGGGCAGGATTGTCGGTGGTGCGGATAGCCATGCCAAAACAGATAAAGGGGATACCCATTTCGAAGGCACCAATATAAATCCCTGACCAGATGGCAGCCGGCTCAAGGGAAGAGAGGGGGTTGAAAATGGTGCCGATAGAGAGGTAGATCATTCCAAAAAGGAACGTGAGGAATAGGGAAGCCACCTCACTCAGCTTATCTTTTAGGCTGTCGTTGATTATCCAATAAAGTGCCCAAAGGAATGAACTGCCAAAGGCAAGCAGAATCCCCGTTATTGAAAGTTCACCGGTAATGCCTTTGCCACCCACAGAAATAAATACTACCCCGGCAAGTGACACTATCATTCCTAAATATTTGGAAACCGGAATCGGTTTATGTCCAAATATAGCGAGTAACACTGCAAGCAGGATAGGCCATGTGTAGTTAAGGGGTTGTGCTATCTGTGCAGGGAGGTAATCGTAGGCAGTGAAAAGGATAAGATAGTAGGCAGTAGGGGCAACTAATCCGAGCAGAGCGAATCTTCCCCAAAGCGCGGGGGTAAGCGTCTTAAGCTCACCCCATGAACGTGTCACCGTCATCCATATAGTAAAGATGGCAAGAGACGAAGCACATGCTACAAAGAGCATCTCGAAAACCGACATGTGGGAGAGTGCAATCTTGAAAGCTGTTGCCACTGTTGACCAGCTTAAGACTGCAACTCCCCCGAGCAATACGGAGCGGGTTGAGGATTTCATACTCTGTCTAATTGTCCGGTAAGGGTATCCATTATGTAACCTGCTACTCTTACGTCTTTCGCCATAAGGGGATGGTTGCGTATAAGGTCTACTGTCTCGTTTACTGCATCGGCAGTGTCAGTGAATCCATGTAGCCACTTGTCCAGGTCTATGCCACAGTGACGCATAAGGGATATATGCTCATCATCAACGCCACGCTCACGCATTAGGTGAAGCATTTCTTCGGCATTCATGCCTTGCACACCGCAGCCGGTATGACCGATAACCATTATCTCATTTACTCCCAACTCATAGACAGCCACAAGCAATGAGCGCATAGTGGAGTCGAAAGGATTGGTTATTGTGGCACCGGCATTCTTGATTATCTTCACGTCGCCGTTCTTAATGCCGAGGGCAGCGGGAAGAAGCTCCACGAGACGTGTATCCATGCATGTCACGATGGCTATCTTCTTGTCAGGGTATTTTGAGGTAGCAAATTTCTCATACCCCTTGGAGTTGACAAACTCCTTGTTGAATCTCAATATTTCGTCAATCATTTTGGTTAGTATAAAATGGTTATTATTATAGGGTTAGTTTTAATTCATCAGATTGCTTCAGCTTTCTCCATGCCGGAGAGGATTGATAGGGCTTCGGAGACATTGGAGATGCGGTTGATAAGGATTGAGCGGCGACCGTTTACATCTCGTATCTCACATCGCATCGGATCTTTCTGAAGATAAGATAGCACTTTGCCGAAAGCCGGACTCTGGTAATATGCCTTATTGTCGTCACCTACAAAGTAGAGGCGCATCTTTCCCCCTTTCAAGGCGAGACGCTCTATGCCGAGGCGACGTGCTGCCATTCTCAACGGCACTACCTTTATAAGTTCCTCAGATATTTCCGGGATAGCCCCGAAGCGGTCGCGCAGATGATTCCGGAATGCCTCAATCTGTTGCGCACTCTCCATATTGTCGAGTTGCTGATATAGCGATATGCGCTCACTTTCCTGCGGCACATAATCGGGCGGCAGACGAAGCTCAAGATCACTCTCAATGGTGCAGTCTGCCACAAATTCTTCTTCTTTCCCGGCAGTCAGTTCATCAAATTCCTCTGCAAACTCCTCGGTTTTCAATTCAAGCACCGACTCCTTAAGAATCTTCTGATAAGCCTCATAGCCGAGATCGGCAATAAAACCGCTTTGTTCTGCTCCGAGCAAGTTGCCTGCTCCGCGAATGTCAAGGTCTTGCATTGCTATATGGATTCCGCTGCCTAAATCGCTGAAATTTTCTATTGCCTGCAAGCGTCGCCGTGCTACCGGTGACAACGGGTTTCCCGGCGGAACAAGGAGATAACAGAATGCTTTCTTATTGTTGCGCCCTACACGCCCGCGAAGCTGATGCAGCTCGCTGAGCCCGAAGTTTTGGGCATTGTTAATAAGAATGGTGTTAACGTTTGGCATGTCAATACCGTTTTCCACAATGGTGGTGGAGAGAAGCACGTCGTAATCATGGGCAGCAAAATCTAATATTGCCTTCTCCAATTTTTCAGGAGGCATCTGCCCGTGTGCAGTCACGATGCGTATGCCTGGTATAAGGCGGCGCAACGTGTTTTCAATCGTGGCAAGATTCTCGATGCGGTTAGATATGAAGAAAATCTGACCGTTACGGCTAAGTTCAAAATTGACAGCTTCCTTAATTACATCGTCATCAAAAGTAGAGACATTGGTGACGATAGGCTGGCGATTGGCAGGAGGAGTATTCAGGGAAGAGAGGTCACGGGCACCCATAAGAGAGAACTGCAAGGTACGTGGGATTGGGGTGGCACTCATCGTGAGGGTGTCAACATTCACCTTCAGTTGTTTGAGTTTCTCTTTTACAGCCACACCGAATTTCTGTTCCTCATCAACAATCAGCAGCCCCAAATCTTTAAATTTCACACCTTTCCCTACCAACTTATGAGTACCGATAAGAATATCTACCTTACCGTCGGCAAGATCAGCAAGAATCTGTTTTACCTCTTTAGGTTTCTTGGCACGTGAAATAAATTCTACTCTTACAGGGAGGTCTTTGAGTCGCTCGGAGAAAGTATGGTAATGCTGCATGGCAAGCACTGTTGTCGGTACGAGCACTGCTGTCTGTTTACTGTCAGCCGCCGCTTTGAAAGCAGCCCGAATTGCAATTTCCGTCTTGCCGAAACCCACATCTCCACATATAAGACGATCCATCGGACGTGCCGATTCCATGTCTGCCTTCACGTCTTGGGTAGCTTTAAGCTGGTCAGGCGTGTCTTCATAAATAAAGCTTGCCTCTAATTCATGCTGAAGATATGAATCGGGGGCATAGGAATAACCCTTCTCCTGCCGGCGTGCGGCATAGAGCTTTATAAGGTCACGGGCAATATCTTTAAGTTTGGTCTTTGTCTTCTCCTTTAGCCTTTCCCATGCTCCTGAGCCAAGTTTACTGATTTTCGGGGGTACACCCTCTTTGCCACGATATTTTGATAACTTATGGAGGGCATGAATGCTTACCAGCACTATATCGTCATGCTGGAACAGGAGTTTAATCATCTCTTGCGGATGACCGTTGACATCAGTCTTTACCAGACCTCCGAATTTGGCAATGCCGTGGTCGATATGCACAATGTAATCTCCAGCCTCAATTTGCTGAAGTTCTTTAAGGGAGAGGGCGAGTTTACCACTTCGTGCACGGTCACTCTTTAAATTATACTTGTGGAAACGGTCAAAAATCTGATGGTCGGTGAAGAAGCAGAGTTTATTTTCATGGTCAACAAATCCTTCATGAATCGTGCGGTCAACAGGTGTGAACTTAATTTTGTCGCCACGGTCTTCAAATATGGCTTTGAGGCGCTCATTCTGGAAAGGTGTGTCACTGAGCACGAGAATCTGATAGCCGTCGTTAATAAATTTGGTGAAAGAATCGGCTATGAGATTAAAATTTTTGTGATAGATGGTCTGCAGGGAGCAATTGAAAGAGATGGTAGCATCAGCCACAAAGGTAGATGCTACATCGGCAGCTCCCCCAAACTCTATCTGTTTCATCTTGTCAAGTTTTGTGGCAGTAGCCGCATAGTTTATCCGTTTCTCAAGAGCTTTCGCGTCACCTTCCCCCGTGACAGACACTGCGTCGGAAAGGGTTTCCTCACAGATAGCTCTCAGTCGGGTGTCAAGCCATTGAAACGATTGGCATATAACCACTGTGGAGGAATCGGCAAACTCAAATAGACTCACCCCGCCGTCAGCAGAATCATCAGCACCCGAGGGGATTATTGATACACTGTCAAGTCTCTTTTCCGAAAGCTGTGTCTCGACGTTAAACACACGTATTGAGTCGATCTCATCATCAAAGAAGTCGATGCGATAGGGTAGTTCCCCGGAGAAGGAATACACGTCAAGGATAGAGCCTCTGACGGCAAACTGCCCGGGTTCATACACATAGTCAACTTCCTTAAATTCCAATTCACGCAGTCGGATTCTGACATCCCCCATCAGTTTTCTACCTCCCACTTTCAATTGAAGAGTGTTTTGGGATAGCTTTTCAGGCGCGGGCACTTTCTCCGCCAGTGCTTCCGGACATGTCACCACCCAAATGGGGTGGTCTTTCTTCTTCCATCTGTCGAGAGTCTCGGTGCGCAAAATCATAGATGGAGGATCCGGCTGACCATATTTGATGTCGCGTCGGAAACCGCTGGGAAAAATGGCTACCTTATCTTCCCCTGCAATCTGACAGAGGTCATGATATATGTACCCGGCAGCATCAATGTCGTCGGCTACGATAAGATAAGGGGTTTGTCGGGGTTCCAGACCGGCGAACAACATAGCCGGTGCACTTCCCTTTAATCCTGTGAGGGCAATATGTTGCGCCTTTTTGTCACTGATAAGATTCTCAAGGGCATTACACCGCGCTGTGGTGGCGAAAAGTTTGTCAGCTTCCTGTATTTTCACGTTGGCATTATTTATTTTTATCCGGGGTCAGTCCAAGAGTCTTATTAAGCTCCTCCTTGTCGGAAAGAATTTCGATTGCCTTTTTCAAAGCCTCGTCATTTTTGAGTTCTTGAATTATACGTCCCTTATCGAAATAATATCGGCTTGCTATCTCTGCACCGAGATATTCGGTTATGTCTTTACGCTTGGTCTCCAGATCACGGTCAAGATTTTGTGCCAGAAGAGGCGTAAGGGCATCAAGGGCAGCAGTGGTTTCCTCATTGAGATAGCCCTCATTCTCAGCGGTCTCACGAAGCTGCTTCATTATTTCTTCCAGCACCTTATCATATTTCAGTTTCTCCGGGTCGATACTGTTTTTGAAATCGGCATATATTTCGTCAGTCACCTCAAAATCCCATGCAGAGGGGATTTGGGTGTGGGTATTAGCATATTTGTTGGCGAAATCAAAGATCCAGTTGTCGCGCACAAGATTATAGGTTATGTGGCTGAATTTACCCCAGTCGATGTCGAAGTCAGGCTTAAGTCCACCACCATCGCGCACCTCGCGTCCGTGGAGAGTTTTGTAGACATTTGTGAGAGAATCAGGGGTGCGTGCCACAGAGCCGTCAGAATTTCTATGGGAATAGTCGAGTGCCTGAATCAAACGCCCGGAGGGTATATAATATTTTGCCACAGTCACCTTAAGTAATCCTTCATAAGGAAGTTGGAGAGTGTTCTGCACCAATCCTTTGCCGAAACTCCGTGAGCCGATGAGCACAGCGCGGTCAAGATCCTGCAGGGCACCGGCTGTGATTTCTGAGGCGGAAGCAGACCCACCGTCTATAAGGACGGCAAGAGGTATGTCCGGAAATATCGGAGTCTTTGTTGTCTTATATATTTTTTCAGTGGAAGCATCACGTCCTTTCGTGCGGAGCACCTCCGTGCCTTTCGGCACAAAGTTGCCTACGATGTCAACAGCCTGTTCCAAGAGACCACCACCGTTACCACGCAGATCAAGCACAATCTTGTTGACATTTGGGTTAGCCTTAAAAGCCTCCAAAGCTTCTCTCACGTCTTTACCACTTTGCTGAATGAACGAAGTGAGACGGATATATCCTGTGTTGCCGTCGATTACATCCCAATAGGGCACTGCCGGCTCACTGAGCTTCTCGCGTATCATATCGAATGTGAGAATAGAGTCGGTGACATGAGGACGGTTGACAGTTACGGTAACAGGGGTGCCAAGTTTTCCGCGCAGATATTTTGTCACCTCCGAAGATTTCATCTTAGAGGTGTCAACCGTATCAACACGTATAATCCAGTCACCGCTTCTCAGCCCGGCTTTGGCAGCCGGTGCCCCTTCCATGGGATTTGATATGTAAGTAGAGCCATTTCTTTCCAAAAGGAAGCTTCCGATTCCGGCATAGTCAAATTCGCCTGTGGTCATTCTCATGAGGTCAGCCCTTTCGTCAGAGTCATAATACTCCGTGTAGGGGTCGATTGTAGAGGTAAGAGCAGAGATGGCAGCCTCGAAAGCCTCTTTGGGACGTATAGTGTCAACATAGTTCATTTCCAGCTCCTTTACGATGGCGTTGAAGGTGGTGAGATTACGGTTGATGGCGGCATCGTGGCTTGACGAGGGCTGCTGTTGGGCATTGATAACCCCATTGCCGGCAATCACCGGCAATGCTATGGCGAGGATATGGTGTAGAATTTTCATAAAATTTTTTCTTATAGTTATATTAACGCAACGCCCCCATCAAGTGTTTATGATTGCGGCTGGGAGACATCGACTTTGGTCTTCGGAGGATAGTCAACAGTGAAATGTAGTCCGCGACTCTCTTTTCTCTCACGCGCCTGGCGCATTATGAGATATGCCACGTTGATTATGTTACGCAGTTCGCAGAGTTCGCGGCTTGGCTTACTTACCTTAAACAGTTTTTCAGTCTCCTCATATAAAATATCAAGTCGGTTCCAGGCACGATCAAGTCGCAGGTCGCTGCGTACTATGCCGACGTAATATCCCATAATCTGGTTCACCTCTTTTGCTGACTGGGTGATTAACACCATCTCTTCCGGATGAGCTGTCCCCTCGTCATTCCATTCAGGCACATCAGTGCGCCAGTCATATCCTTTGATAGCTTCCAGGGCATGTTTTGCGGCTGCATCAGCATAAACCACTGCCTCAATCAGTGAGTTGCTGGCAAGGCGGTTTCCGCCATGCAGCCCTGTGCAGCTGCATTCGCCGATTGCATAAAGACGTTTTATCGAGGATTCACCATTTAGGTCAACCTTTATGCCGCCGCAAAGATAGTGGGCAGCCGGGGCTACCGGAATCATATCCTTTGTGATGTCAATGCCGAGCGACAGACATTTCTCATAGATATTGGGGAAATGATGTTTTGTTTCTTCCGGGTCCTTATGGGTCATGTCGAGATACACATGGTCATTGCCATGCAGTTTCATTTCAGAGTCTATGGCACGCGCCACTATGTCGCGGGGTGCGAGTGACAGGCGTGGATCATATTTGTGCATGAATTCCTCACCGTCGAGGTTGCGTAACACAGCCCCGTATCCGCGCATTGCCTCTGTTATTAGGAACGAAGGGCGGTCACCGGGGTGATATAGCGCGGTAGGGTGAAATTGAATGAATTCCATGTCTTTCACTGTACCTTTGGCACGGTAGACCATAGCTATGCCATCGCCGGTTGCGGTCAGGGGGTTGGTAGTGGTAGTATAGACGGCACCAACGCCGCCGGTTGCCATCACTGTTACTTTTGCAAGGAAAGTATCGGTCTCACCGGTTAGTTCGTTGAGTATATACGCCCCGTAGCAGGTAATGTCGGAGGTACGCCGAGTCACTATCTTTCCGAGATGGTGTTGAGTGATTATTTCCAGTGCGAAGTGATAGTCAAAGATGTCAATATTGGGGTGACTTTTGACTCTTTCCATGAGTCCGCGCTGAATCTCAGCACCGGTGTTGTCAGCATGATGGAGAATGCGGAACTCACAGTGACCTCCCTCACGGTGTAGGTCGAATGAGCCGTCTTCTTTCTTGTCGAAGTTTACACCCCAGCCCACTAATTCCTGAATTTGGGAGGGAGCGTTTCTCACCACTTTTTCCACGGCATCTCTGTCGGAGAGCCAGTCACCGGCAATCATTGTGTCGTTGATATGTTTGTCGAAATCATCTACTTCGAGGTTTGTCACACTTGCCACACCTCCCTGAGCGAGGGCTGTGTTTGCCTCTTCGAGAGTAGACTTGCAGATTATCGCCACTTTCCCTTTTGACGCCACTTTCAGGGCAAAGCTCATTCCGGCTATACCTGAGCCGATAACGAGATAATCGTATCTATATACCATATTTTGAAGACAAAATCATTCAGATTAGTGCATAGAGGGGTGTATCATAACAAATAATCGATTATGGCATCTCCTCGTATTAATCAGCAAAGTTACAAAAAAAATGCCAATCTACTTGTAACTAATTGCTAAAAAAGATAAAAACTATCGTGTATTAGGCAATCCCTTTAATTTCTTGGGTTAAGGATATAGCTTTTGCCTACCATTTGCTGTCTGGTAAGAATCTTTATGATGTCTTTCTCAATATATGGGTGGATCCGGCTCATATAAATAGGACGGTTGATAACTTCGATAGTTTTCATTATAACGTAAACTTTTAGTTCAAGTCAAGAATAGGAGATAGCACCCATAGCATTTTCGTCTACTATACTCATTCGGTCGAGTACGGAAAGAAACGAATCATCAATACCTATTTGCCTTAGTGATTTGTGAAGAAGGTATATGCCATATCCGTCAGGGAAGGATCAAAAGTTTTACATTCAGTTCAAAACCTTAGAAATTTGGGATTGGAATGTTTTATATCTATTATTGGGTTATTCTCGTTATGTAAATAAAATTGATATGTAATTGTATGGCTTTTATTTTTGTAATATTAGGTATTATTCTCCTGATTCCGGACGCGTATATCGTATTCGGTGTATTGGGAAAGCATTCGTGGTGGGCTAAAGGATTGTTCCTATTACCGACCATTGCTTACTATGTTGTTTTACTACGGGTGTTTATGTCAGGAGACATTCGTCAGTCGATGCTTAACCTATTGTTCTGGCTAACGTTGTGTATTGTCTTCCCGACGGTCATATTTGCAGTGATATCACTTATTGGGAAGGGAATTGGGTTATTCTGGCATTCTGCTCCGTTCTTTTTCAATATTGTCGCTTTGTGCGCGGGCGCATTATGGCTTGCCATGTCGCTGTATGGCATAGTGGTGGGATGGAAAAAGGTGACTGTAGAGAATGTTGAGATAAGGTCACCCAAAATACCTCAATCCTTCGACGGGTATAAGATTGTGCAGTTGTCAGATTTTCATATCGGCACTTATGCCTCTTCCCCCTCAACTGTAAAAAGAATAGTTGAGCAAGTAAATGCACTGGCTCCCGATTTGATATTGTTTACAGGAGACTTTGTTAACAGTTCAGCATCAGAGGTAGATGAATTTAAGAGTGTTCTGAGTCAACTCCATGCAAAAGATGGGATCTATTCGGTGCTTGGGAACCATGATTATTGTCTCTATCGAGAGTATAAGGCTCCTGACACACCAGAAAAGCAACTTGTCAAACTCATTGCAAATGAGCACGAAATCGGATGGAAATTATTGAGAAATGAAGCAATCCAAATAGTACATGGCAACGACAGCATAGCCATTGTGGGTGTTGACAATGCCGGAAGCCGTATGTTTCCTGATAAGTCGGATTTATCAAAAGCGACCAAAGGGCTATCACCTGATGAATATAAGATTTTGCTTTCCCATGATCCGTCGCATTGGCGAAGGGAGGTGCTACCTTCATCTGATATTGATCTGATGCTTGCAGGTCATACACATGCCATGCAATTCAAGATAGGGAATTGGTCACCATCAAAATGGACTTATCCCGAATGGGGTGGTCTTTATCAGGAAGGGGATAGATTACTTTATGTAAGTACCGGTATTGGAGAAAACATAGCTTTCCGGTTCGGTGCATGGCCGCAGATCGTACAGATCACGCTGCAACCATAGTCTTTGGGCTTTGGGAGTCAGTATATGACCACGTAATAACATAAATTCAGATATTTTTATGTTATTACGTGGTCATATATTTGATGATTCAGGATTATGTCAAAGTCAGTTGACTTGGACAGGGATGCCGGTGGCTTGTGCAATATGGGCACCGATGGCTTCAAGTTCGGGCTTTTCTACTTTTATAAGTTTTTCTTCAGGAGTTGAGCGGTCAAGGCTGTAAAGCATGATTTCGCGTGGCTGAATCTCTTTGTAAGCCTTAATTAGTGCCTCAACTTCTTCCGGAGTGGTGTTGTCAACTTTTTCCCCGGCATGCTCACCACGGAGCATCATTGTTTGGATAATGCCTGTGCCGGAGAATTGTTTCAGAGCTTCCACCACTTTCTCCACTGTAAATTCCTTTGAGGTGGGCTGATCGATGAGACGCATGGTGGGTTCGATTGCCGAGTCAAGTTTCAGTATATTGTTGTCCACTTTTTTCAGAGCTTCTGCCACACGGGGATTGAAGATCCGGGTTGAGTTGGTGAGGACGGATACTTTTGCATCGGGATAGAACTCATCACGCAGGGCAATGGTGTTGTCGATTATTTCAGGGAAGTCAGGGTTGAGGGTTGGTTCGCCATTACCGGAGAATGTAATTACATCGAGCGGGTCACCGGCTTCTTTCATTGTGGAAAGTTTACGTCGTAAGTCTTCCCTTGCTTTATCACGCAAAGGTAGTCCGGTAGTGCCGGGACCTTGTGAATTGTATCCTGCCTCACAATATATGCAGTCGAATGAGCATACTTTACCGTCGTTTGGACTTAGGTTTATACCTAATGACACACCGAGGCGGCGGCTATGGATTGGTCCGAATATCGTGGAGTGAAAGAGAACTGTCTGGTCTTTTGCCATGTCAATCAGATTTAGGTTTTATTAGATAATAACGTATTTGGCGCGCTGTTTATTGGTTTCTAAATGTTTTCCATATAGAAACCTCTGTAATATGCACATATTTTACCCTACCACCTTAAAATCTTTCAAGACCTCGGTATTAAAAATAGAAAGATTGTGTATCAAAAACCGTGGGTTCCATCACAGAACACAAGAGAGCTTTAAGGCAACCTTGAGATATATGACAGAGGGGATGTACCAAAATTCCGGATTTTGGTACATCCCCTATTTATAAGATATCTTTAATTTTTGATATGTTTATTTTACGAATGAGGCGAGGCGCGAGTAGAATGTGGGGTCTTCACCGGTGGTAAGATCAACAAGTTTTCCTTCAGGATTTATGATAGCCTTGGTAGGGAAACCCTCAATATTGTATGCCTCATATAATTTTTTATCGTTTCCATTATATAGATTAAGCCAAGGTATCTGATGTTCCTTGACACCCTTACGCCAGTCAGCCTCAGACTCATTACAGTCAATGCCTATGACAACTATCTTATCGCCATATTTATTGAAGGCTTCTTTTAATGCCGGGAAGCCTTTGACACACCAGCCACACCAACTGCCCCAGAAATCAAGCACCACCCATTTCCCACGGAAATCAGAGAGACTTACTTTTTTACCGTCAAGATCCGGCAACGTGAAATCAGGGGCTGTAATAGTGCCGGAAGCTACCTCTGCCTTACGTGCTTCTTCAGTGGCGCGTTCTGCCTGCATCTGTTCTACCTGGCTGTTGTATGATTCAGCATAGGGCATGAGAATAGATTTCTTTGCATCCGGGGTCATATTGTCGTAGATAACTTTAAAATCGTCTCCACTTAGCTCTAATATTGCGAATGGTACTGCAGGGCTGTTCGGATGGTCAGCTACAAATTTTTTGATTGCGTTGTCGTAGCGGTCCATGATCTCTTTTGTCAGAGCCGGTGAAATGCTGTCACTTTGATTTATCAAAGCGAAGTATTCCTGATGTATAGGGTTGGTAACAGAATTAAGAGCGGTTATGTCTTCCAGCAACTCTGTACCTTTCATTTCGTAGTCCAACGGCTCGAAACTCTTTATGGTAATTTCAATCTTATCATTTGGTGAAGCGTAAAACTCGGGTTGCTGCATGGTAATTACCGGCGCATTGATTATGTATTGTGAAGGACCCGCCGCATTAAGTTTCATTTTTGCCACACCGTTTTTCACTTCCAAGGTGTCGTAAGTCATGTTTAGATCTTCTACTTTTGTTGCTGTGAAGATATTATCAATCGTGACATGATTGACAACTACGGTTTTCTCTGTGAAGTTTTCAGGCAATTGTATTGTTACACTGCCATCGTCGTTTGAGCAGGATGCCATTATCATGCCCATCGCTGCCATAAAAATTATTTTTTTCATTCTACTCAGATATATTCAGTTATCGGAGGCAAAGGTAATCATTTTAATTGGATTTTCAGTGATTTACGTATCAATATAAGGAAATATAATATGATAAAGTTTAGGTAAAGGAACCTAAATAACTTGGTACAGTAAAAATTTTTTGAAAAAAATGATGATTCGTAAAACAAAATGAACTGTCGTGATGTTCTAATATTAGAAAATCGTTTCATGATGTTAGGTTAGTTATAAAGTATTATGGAAAAGCACAGGGCATCTGGTTGTGAAACCGGATGTCTTTTTTTGATGTCAAGTTGGGAGGGTAGTAGGTTAGATTTGTGGTACAGTAAATTTTTTTTGAAAAAAATTGATGTTTTGTAAAACAAAATTAAGAGTAGCGATGTTATAATATCAGAAAATCGTTTCATGATGTTAGGTTAGTTATAAAGTATTATGGAAAAGCACAGGGCATCTGGTTGTGAAACCGGATGCCTTTTTTGATGTCAAGTTGGGAGGGTAGCAGGTTGGATTTGTGGTACAGTAAAAATTTTTTGAAAAAAATTGATGTTTTGTAAAACAAAATTAAGAGTGGCGATGTTATAGTATCAGAAAATCGTTTCATGATGTTAGGTTAGTTATAAAGTATTATGGAAAAGCGCAGGGCATCTGGTTGTGAAACCGGATGCCTTTTTTATGACATATTGGTAGATATGCCAGATGGAGTAAAAAGATATATTAAGTTTATTTTTTTGCTTAGTATGGCTTAAGTCTCATAATTTTTACGTAAATTTGTCACCACTTAACAATATTTATTGACAATAGGTCATCCTCTCTTCTGACCGTTTACCTAACATCGATAGCATGACACATATATATTCTATTTTATTTTTAGAGCATAAGCTACGAATTATCTCAGTTTTGGTTATTGCCATTGCTGAGATGATTATGCCCAGCCTATTAAAGGCTATTAATGCTGCGCCCAATGTATCAGATTTTCCGAATCATTTATTGTCGCTTCCTAATGATGTGCTGCTTCGGAAAGCCGAAAAATACCGTTCTTCAGAACATTCTGACAGCGCATTGTTATGCTATATGATAGTTGCACAGCGTGAATTTGATACTTCTTCTCCTGAAAGAATTAGACAGGGACTCTCAGCCCGTTTTGAAGCGGGGGTATTATATTACTCTCCTTTTTATGACTATGGTAAAGCTTACTCACTGTTTCAAGACACATACACTCTGGCTAAAGAACAGGACAATAGTGAGTTTATGGGTCTTGCAGCAAATATTCCGGAGACACCGGCTATCTTGCCACCCCCTATGCAGAGTATTGGGAACAATTTGTCAATGGAGGAAGTGGCGTACGCGGCATAATATATAATGATATTCTTCTTGCCTATACTGATATCAAGGGTGAAGGGCACGAGCTCCCGGCTGACTTTGACATCAATGTGGCTCTTCCGATGTCGCATACTTTCACTCTCTCAGAGGTGGTAAACGTAAGAGGTCAGGAAATTGTGCAAGATAAGGATCAGCTTTATGGCGTTGTAATTCTACTTAATGCCAATACTGGTGTGGTGGAGAATGCTAATAAGGTGAAAGTTGAGAGGTATTCCGGCATAAAATCAGCTAAAGCTTTATCCGAAGCAGTGAAAACCGCTTACTATGACCTGACAGGTAGAGAGATTATTAGTCCAGAAGGAATCTGTATCTCCCGTACTGTTTATTCTGACGGGACTGTAAAAGTTAAGAAGATTAAGGCTCCAGTGAAATGAGATTAAATCCCTTATAATGATATCTCCCACTATGGTTGGCATGGTGGGAGATATTGCTTATACCTATAAATTAGTAAGCATGGGAGAGGGTAATACCTAATGGGTGGGATTGACGGGATATATATATCGTTGTAATTTTGCAATGTGAAAAAATAGAGCAGATATGTGTTTCAACGATATATTAAGGGCTAATTCGAGAGCAACAGGACCGTTGATTATTGCGGGACCGTGTAGTGCCGAATCTGAGGAACAGCTGATGCAGACGGCGATGGAGCTTTCTGCAAACGGAATAGGGATTTTACGTGCGGGGCTATGGAAACCACGTACCCGCCCAGGCAATTTTGAGGGTGTTGGAGAGAAAGGTCTGGAATGGATGAAGCATATCCGTGAAGTCACCGGCATGGCAATGGCTACGGAAGTGGCAACCCCACATCATGTTGAGGCATGTTTGAAAGCCGGGATAGAGATTTTATGGATTGGAACACGTACTTCCGGCAATCCGTTTTCAATGGCTGAAATAGCTGAGGCACTAAAAGATGCCCCGTCTGAACAAATTGTATTAATAAAGAATCCTTTATGCCCCGGCATAGAGACCTGGCTTGGCGCAATAGAGCGTGTGCAAAGTTCCGGGCTTAAGAATATTGGTGTGATTCACCGTGGTTTTGCCGACTTTTCCGACTCGGTTTACCGTAATCCGCCTCACTGGGAAGTAGCGCGGAAATTAAGAAGTGAGCTTCCGGAGATTCCAATGATTGTAGATCCCTCGCACATGGCAGGTAAACGTGCCCTTATACCCGGGCTGATGCGTCAGGCAGTAGACTTAGGTTTTAACTCCTTCATGATAGAGAGCCACACAGATCCTGCCCGTGCCCTTACTGATGCGAAGCAACAGCTTACCCCTGGCGATCTCAAATCACTTCTGAATACTCTTTTCCCTGTCACACGGAAAATGGCTTTTACTACCGTCTGACCTCTTCCAAAGTAAGACCTTACGCAATGAATATAAATATGGCGATAAACCCGGGTTTATCGCCATATTTATATAACAGATTATCTACGGATAGCTTTTGTGACTTTTACTGTGCCGTTATCAAGGAGAGTATGCTTGATAAAGATTCCGTTTGAGGGGTTAGAAACTTTTCTGCCGGAAAGGTCATAATAAGTTTCATTGATTACGTTGGCACTGCTTGTTTCATTGATACCGGAAGTTATGCCGTTTTCTTCAACGTCGATTTCAACTATGTCGCTCTCATACGTTACGCCATCGTAGACATTGACAAGCTTCACACCAATTTTATCAAATCCTTGCACATGGAAGAGCATTTCATGATAAGTGCTCAGTTTGGAGCAAACAATAGGATTTGACATGAAATTGTATGGAATGTTTTCAGTGTCTTCAGGCAGACCGTATTCATAGGCGTCAAATTCAAATATCTCCCCGTCGATATATATGTTATAATACATATTTTCACGATCCAAGAGGGTTCCATCAGTTGCCACTATCGGAAGATTTACATCAAAGAGACCGTAGCCTGACTTGTCATAAGTCTTTGCATTGAAGATAAGGTTCCATGGATTACGTGGTGTGCCGGCAGCTGTGGGCTGATAGATAAATGTTGGATCCTCAATAAGGGAGAGGTAATATATTTGGTCGGGAAGAGCATTTATGAACATTATCACTTCAGGAGTGTCAGTGGTGAATTTGCGTGCTTCCTCGTCATAATTAAACACAAACTGAGTGTCGGACGGTAGGAAAGAGAATCCACCGTAAGCCTCTGCATCACGCTTGCCAAACATCAGGGAGACGTTGTAGACCCCGGCAAGTACACCCATACTTTGGTTATTGTCAACTACAACTTTATTTCCCTCACGATGACCCTTGAACCACCAACTTCTGTCGTCAAGACAAAGACCGGTAAAGTAGACGTCATCACCATCGAATGCCACATTTACCTTGTAGCCGAATTCCGGTTGGTCGGTTGCGGGAGTATTATATCCGGGTGTAAAGTAAGAGTAGGGTGTGTTGTCAAGGTCTGCAGGGTTAACGCCTCCTGTTGATTCGGGTGCAAATGTCATGGCATATTCAGCAAATCCCATCCACATAGGACCATCGCCTTCATCTGCCGTCAGTCCTATGGTGTAGCCCTCTTCAAGAGAGTCAAGGGTCACAGTCCCGTCATCAGCAATAGAGAAAGTTATGTCGGAGGGTTCTTCCACCGGGAAATATGTCGTGAAGCCCCCGTCTTCAAATGGCATCATGAGGTTGAGGTTATATAAGGTCTGATATATCTCACCCTTATATTCCTCCTCATCGATGAAAAGAGTCTGAGGAAGTGATACTGTAATCTTATTTCCTTCTGCAGTGCCTTTTGTATAGGTACCGAATGGCATCATTGAGATAATATCCTGGAAATAGACCTCATTATTTTCGCCCCATACAATTTGGGAGGGCACTTCCAAATTGTCTACCCATTCAATTTCCATGTAGGCATAACAGCCGCTGTAGGTTTTTGTATAGTTTTTGGGGGTGCCGTCAGCTTCCCAGACAATATCCTCAACTCCTGATCGTGTTGAAGCAGTCGGGAGATTCTTAAACTTGGCGGGGACTTCGAGTTGTGCATGTGCCGGAAGTGCGAAAAGTGTGCATCCAAGCAAGGCTGTAGTAAAAAATTGTTTCATAAGGTGTATTTTATAAAAAGTGTATAGTTTTATTAATCAGGTTGCAAATCTAATAAAAAATCTAAATATATACAAATGTGGGTAAGAAACGAGGTTACAATAATGTCTTTTTGGGATAATTATGGTTGAAATATCATATAATTTATCAAAAATGAATATATAATTATGTACTTATTGTAAAAATGTATAAATTTGCATTCGAATAAGAAAATATTTTGCATGTGAATTGCATGAGAATCTTATGAATTTATTATTTACCTAACTATTAAATTTTTTATGAGGAGTTTTCCATTTAAGACAATTATTGGTCTATCAACGGCAGCCGTTGCAATGGTAATGTCATCACCTTTGAGGGCAGACTGGGAACAAGTGCATTCCCTACCTAATACCTATGCACATTTTATCACCTCAGAAGGTGTCAACCTGATGTCAGATTATCGGGACAATCGTGACGGAGGCATCTATTATTCGGAAGATGGAGGTGCAACATGGACAAAATCAGAAGTGAGAGATTATTGGTTCAGTAATTTTTATGAAGCCGATGGATATATATTTGCCATCGGGTCAGGCTGCCGCATAGGACGCAGCGAAGACGGTGGTCGCACATGGGATCTGCTGAATTATTCAAAAGCAATAGAAGATTGGGTACCTAACAAGGTTCTTGATGCTACAGTGTGCTATGCCATCACAGTGCTTGACGGTGTATTGTATGCAGGTGACTTTTCCGGTGGGGGCGTAATTTGCTCAAATGATTATGGCGAGACTTGGGAAATGACCGACAGAGACTCACTGTATATCTATTTTACAGGTGAATCTGAACCACAGATGGATAGTTTCTATCATCTTGAGGCTTTCAAGGGAATGGTATATGCCTTCGGACTTTATTCAGTGCATGCCTACATACCTGAAGAAAAAAATGGAAGGTATTGCCAATCAACAGTAACTGCATGGCATCAGTGACCGTTTTTAATGACACCATGATATGTGGGCGAGCCATAATGAATGATGATGCTGAAGCAGACTATTTGCTTGCTTGTGACGGTGAGACCTGGACTGCTATCGACCGTCCGGATACAGATGATAACAATGTAAGGTATCTGAGCAATGACGGCACTTATCTGTATTCGGTACATAATGGGGGTCCGATGTATTATACAGACAATATGGGGAAGACATGGTATATGACAGAAGGACTGCCTGAAGGTCTGTATCCTCTGACTTTGGCACATGATGACGATTATATATATTCCGCTGTCTATTCTCCTATCCTTTCAGAGACCAGAAGCGGGCTGTGGAGATTCCCGAAAGCCGAACTTAAACATTCGGGTGTTAAATCCATTATGGGAGATGATAACTCTGCTAAGCCGATTTATGATGGAAGAAGCATCGTTTGTGGCAAACAGGTGAAAAGAGTGGCAGTGATGCTTCCTGACGGAAAGGAAGTGATGTCGGTAAATAATGTTTCCACCGTCGATTTGTCAGGACTCCCCACAGGCATATATATATATTGTGTTGACTTCGGTAACAGTCATTACACTGGAAAGGTTATCAAACAATGAAAAATTTTGCAGGTATATTGTTAACGGCGTGTGTGGGGTTAGTATCTCCCATACACGCTGCCGTTTCTCCATATTTTGAGTGTGATTTCGAGAAAGGAATCCCGGAGGAGTTTACATTAATTGACCGTGATGCAAGAGATTTGCATTTCACTATGGTGCAGCTTGGGTTTGATGATAAGGATTCTTGGATTACACTCAGGGAGGAAGGCACTGAGAATTATTATGCAGCTTCAGCCTCCAGGTTTAAGACTTCAAAAGGGGAAGCAGCAGCTCAGGCTGATGACTGGCTGATTACTCCTCCTGTGTGGATAAGGGCTTCAGACGCAAAACTTACCTGGAGAGGAATGTCGGTAAATGAGCGCAACAGCAAGATGTCGTCATACGAAGTTCTCATATCAACAGAAGGTACGTCGCCTGAGAATTTTATTTCCTCACCATTGGCTGTTGTGGATGGGGAGCAGGTTTACGAGTGGACTTCTCACGAGGCAGATCTGAGTGAATATGTTGGTCAACGCATTTACATAGCCTTTGTTAACAAATCGACCGACAGCGATGTGCTTGCCATTGACGACATCTGTGTGGAAGGGAGCAGCGGTCTTGCTGATCTTGAAATATTTCCGGGTGAGTATACTTTGGGTAATGAAGAGATAACATTCGGTGGTATTCTTACGGCATGTTCTGATGAGACGGTCAATACCTTGTCTGTCACTTTCCTTGTTGGGGAAGACACTTATCATGCCGAATATGATAATCTGGATCTGCATTCAGGTGAGCAGTTTGAATTTGTGCTTCCGGAGACATTGAGCGCGTCTTATGGCGACATGATTCCTTTCACGGTAAAGTCTGAGATTAACGGGATTCCGTTTGATGATATGCAGCTCCACACAATGTTGCTTGCCTTTCAGCCTACGAAGAGAGTAGTGGTGGAAGAGGCTACCGGCATGTGGTGTGGTTATTGTCCGGAGGGTATTGTGGCTATGGAGACCCTCCAGAAGCGTTATCCGGAAGAATTTATTGGGGTTGCCATACATGTAAATGACGCTATGGAGGTGAAAGGTTATGGAGACATAATGTCGTTCCCCTCAGGCGCACCCACCGCATGGGTAGACCGCAAACAATATTGTGAAAGTTTGCTTACCCCTGTATATAAGGATGGTAACCAGACCTACACCACACTTATGGGAGGAATTGAATCAATGTTGGTCGACCGCCTTTCAGAGCAGGCGTTTGCCGATGTGGAGGTGAGCGGAAATTACGATGATTCTTCACAAGATGTGACGGTAGACATGTCGGTAAAGTTTGCTAAGAGATATTCTGACTGTGACTTCCGAATAGTTATGGTGTTGACAGAAGATAACGTGTGGAAGGAGGGTTATTATCAGACTAACTATCATGCCGGCAGAGATGAAGTGTTAGATGGTTTTGAGAGTCTTCCCCCGATGATTGTTGAAAATTTTGCATTCAATCATGTAGCCCGCTGGGCGAGTGACCCCTATAACGGGGTGGCAGGATTTATTCCGGCAATTGTAGAACCTGCAACGGTGTATGACTACTCCATGTCGTTTGCTCTCCCTTCATCGGTAATAAATTTGGAGAATGTCAGAATCATAGCTATGGTTACTGATTTTGAGACAGGGGAAATCATGAATGCTGCTACCTCAAATGTTAAAAACTCCGGAATTGAAACTGTGGAGAAGGGCGGCATATCAGTCAGAGCCCGTGATGGTGTTATCTCTGCTTACTCTGAGGGTGAGGTGGAAATGACAGTGTTTAGTGTGTCAGGTATACTTGCAGGTAGAGTGTCCGGTAGTGGCATGGTTTCCAAAGGTGAGCTTTCTCCCGGAATTTATATTGTAAATGTGGTATCGGGTGACTGTGTAAAGACTGTGAAAGTCATTATCTGACATAGTAATGATCAGATATAAATAAGAAATGCCTTGGACTTACTGGTTCAAGGCATTTCTTATTTATTCGATTATTCGGTCTTCTATGCCTTGGGTTGTATTAATTGCTTAGGGTAAGGGTGACGATGCTTTTTGCTGGGAGAGTGACGGTAAGTTTGTCGCCATTTACTCTCCAACCTTTGGTAAAAGATTTAAGAGTGACTTTCTCAGGTTGCCCAAAATCATTGTAGGCATCCATTGAGTCAGCTGTTATGATTTCACCACTGATTTTTCCTGCCTTTATTCCTGCAAGATTTATAGTAACGTCTGAGGTGTTGGCAAGGTCAGTATTGACCAACGACACTGTGGTCTTACCATTCTTCACAGAAGCTGTGGCACTTACCACCGGCACTTTGCGACCGTCACGGGCAGTAATCATCGGGGTTGCTACATTAAGAGGTATAAGTTTTGCGTCCTGATGAGGCACATACATCTTGAATACATAATAGGTAGGAGTGAGAACCATCTGAGAATCTTTTGTCAGCACCATTGACTGCAGCACGTTGGCAATCTGAGCAATATTCGCCATCTTCACACGGTCAGTGAAAGTGTGAAATGTATTGAGACTGAGGGCAGCCACCATAGCGTCACGGAGAGAATTCTGCTGGAAGAGATGTCCTCTTACAGTGCCCGGTTCCTCGTCAAACCATGTTCCCCATTCATCAACGAGTAGTCCCACGCGTTTCTTAGGATCATATTTATTCATAATGTCGCAATGACGCTTCACTACATCACCTACTTCAAGACATTTCCCAAGAGTCCAATAATAGTCTTCCTCATTGAAATTTATGGCAGATCCCTTGCTTCCCGACCAGCCGAGGACAGTGTAATAATGAAGCGATATGCCGTCCATGTATCTTCCGGCATTTTTCATCATCACTTCAGTCCAGTTGTAATCATAGTCAGATGCACCCGAGGCAATTTTATAAAGATGGTTGCCATTGAAATTGCGGCAGTAAGTCTGATAGCGGCGATAAACATCGGCATAATATTCAGGGGTGAAATTGCCACCGCATCCCCAGCTTTCGTTGCCGACACCGAGATATTTAAGGTGCCAGGGTTTTTCTCTTCCGTTCTCCTTGCGCAGTTTTGCCATGGGTCCATCTTCAGCAGTGATATATTCTACCCATTTTGCAAGTTCCTCAACAGTGCCACTACCGACATTACCACTCAGGTAAGGCTCACAACCAAGCATTTCACATAGATTGAAAAAGTCATGGGTACCGAAAGAGTTGTCTTCCACGGTGCCTCCCCAGTTGGTGTTGACCATTCGGGGACGGTTTTCTTTAGGACCAATCCCGTCCATCCAGTGATATTCGTCGGCAAAACAGCCTCCGGGCCAGCGGAGCACCGGAATATGGAGTTCTTTGAGCGCGTTAAGCACATCGGTGCGGTAGCCGTCTGTGTTTGGAATATCGGAATCGGGTCCCACCCATAATCCTCCGTAGATGCAGGTGCCGAGATGTTCGGCAAACTGCCCGTAGATCTCTTTTTGTATAATCGGACTTTCTTCCGAGGGAAGAAGAGTGACTGTTGCCTCATTCCCGGCGAATGCCTGAAATGTAAAAAGGGCAGAGAGAGCAAGAATATTTCTTAATTTCATGATGTCTATTTTTTGAAACGGTATACTGCGAAGGTTTTTGCCGGGATAGTTACATTCCAATTGGAATTGTCGGTGAGGTTTACAATGGTTTCAACCGGTTTCACTATCTCTTGGTTGTCAAGAGTGTTCTCAGCATCAGGATTATCATTGTGTAGTGTGGTGACAAGCACAGATGAATAACCTTGATTCTTCTTCAGTCCCTTGAAATCCATGTCAAGTTCCTGTGGAGTGTCGCCGGTGTTAGCTACCTTCACAATTAGGTCGCCAGTTGAATCTTCTTTAACTGCTGAAGCAAACAGACCGTTTTGGTCATCATTTCCGGCAACAGGCTTACCATTCATTTTCAGAGGTACGGTCTGTTCCCCCTTATTGAGGGAATAAAGCTGCTGCACATAATAGCTTGCGGTAGGCATGGAACGGAAGTTGTCAAACCAGATCATATCGGGTCGCTATTGCCACCCCTCAACATGGGCAAAAAGAGGAGCGTAAGTTGCCATTTCCACTACATCGGCATTGCGTTCTATCCCTGTCATAAAGGCAGCCTCCATAAGAGCGGCATTGAAATGATTGTATTTTTTCCCTTTGCCGTGGCACGCATATTCGCCTGCAAATACTTTTGGACCCTTACGGTCATAATTATCATATCGGTTGCCTTGGGCAAGGAACCAGCTTTCGGGACGATAGAAATGCTCGTCGACGAGATCTGCCTTGAGTCGCTTCATCTCGGGCCACAGATAATCGAAATCCTTTCCTTCAGAGTTAGGACCGGAAGAGCCGATAATCTTGATGTCGGGATACTTAGCGCGGATAGCCTTGATGAAGGGTTCGAGGCGTTCAGGATATTCAGGTCCCCACTGTTCGTTGCCTATACCTATGTATTTAAGGTTAAAGGGCTCCGGATGTCCCATCTCGGCACGTAGTTTGCCCCATTTGGAATCTACGGGACCATTGGCAAATTCTATTAGGTCAAGTGCATCATCGATAAAGGGCTTAAGCTCCTCAACAGGCACGTGAGAGTTTATATCACGGTTTTGATATTGGCAGATGAGCCCGACATTAAGCACAGGGAGTGGTTCTGCCCCTATTTCCTCACTGAGAAGGAAATATTCATAAAATCCGAGGCCGTAGCTTTGATAATAGTCAGGGAATAAGCGGTGACGGAAAGTATAGTGCCAGCGGTTTTCGTTGACAGGACGGTTTTCAACCGGACCGACAGTATTTTTCCACTGATAGCGAGTGTCCATGTCAGTTCCCTCCACAATGCAGCCACCGGGGAAGCGGAACACACCGGGCTTAAGGTCGGCAAGCTTCTGCATAAGATCGTTGCGGAGTCCGTTCTCACGCCCTTTCCATGTGTCAGTCGGGAAGAGCGACAGATGTTCGATATCAACAGCATTTTCCGGTTTACATAGGAACACACGCAGTTTACCTTTATATACTGTTTCCGATGGTTTGAGCATCACGGTATATTTTTTCCACTCATTACCGGAAACCTCAAATTCCTGGGCACATTTATCCTGACCTTCACCCATAGTGGCAGGGTCTTCAAGCTCTACACGTACTTTCGATTTCCCGCCATCAGGCACACGTGCCCATACAGAGAAGCGGTATTCCTTATCTTTCTCGAAACTTACGCCGAAGAAACCTTCGTTGTCAAGACCAGTCCATTTGTCGGAGTGCCCGGCAGGGGAAAGACGCACATAGTTGGGGTTGTTTTCAAAGGGTCCGTCATTTTTCACTTCCACCTTTCCGAAAGCCGTCCAGCCGGTGAGGGGATAGGTGAAATCGAATGATCGGTTTTTTATTTTCTCGGCGTATAGTCCGCCGTCGGCACCATAGTTTATGTCTTCAAAGAAGAGTCCGTAGAGGGTTTCGGGAATAGGGGTACCTTTCCCATTAGGTTCAATTACAAGCGTGTTGACTTCTGCAGAAGCCGACACCGCGCCACCTAAGACAAGAAGCGCAGTCATAAGTTTTGTTTTCATGATATGGTCGGTTTTTGGGTATTCTGATGCAAAGTTAATACAAATGTGTTGAAATGGTAAATACAAATAAGTCAAAATGAGTATAAAATAATGCCAACAGTGAGTTTTGGTTAGCATAATTACATATTTAATTAGCTCCTGTGGCTTTTCGGAAGTCACAGGAGCTAATTATGTTGTTATGTCAGAGTTTTGTCTATTTGGCAAAGCCGATAGAAATAAAATGAAGTATAGGGGCGAGACCTGTGACCCAATAATACCAACCGTGAACTCCGCTACGCATACGGTAATCAATCGGAATGCCTTTATTTTTCATTGCAAGGAAAAATTCTATGTTCCCTTCATAGAAGAAATCGTTGTCACCGCAGTCGGTATACCATCTTATGCTTTTCAGTTTCCCGACAATTTCAGGGGTAGCTTTTTCTACAAATGCAGAGGGATTGTTTGCGATAAGGGAATCGGCATAGTCTTTGTCAGATTGTGCCATCTGGCTTTGTTCGGGATGACCTACGATTCCACTCATTGCGCATGATGCCCCATAGAGGTCGGGATGCTTTTGAGCGTATGAGATTGATGCCTCGCCGCCCATTGAGGCTCCTGTAATGGCACGGTGTTTCTTATCAGCTATTGTGCGGTAATTTGAATCAATAAGAGGAATAAGCTCATTGTGGAAATATGCCTCGTAGTCCCAACCGGGAACTGAAAAGAATCCTAAATGTTTACCAAGATGATATTCAGCATCGCCGCTTGCATCGGGTAGCACTATTATCATAGGTAGCATCATGCCGGAGCGTATGGTGTCATCGGCAATCTGGGGAAGTTGCCCCATGCTAATCCACATTTCGTGGGTGCCTCCTGCAGGGTGGAGCAGATATAACACCGGATAACGCTCGTCACTCTCTTCATATCCATTTGGAAGATAGACTGAGAAATCCTTATTAACTCCTAACACGTCACTGCTCATCGAGCAATGTTCCACTGTTCCGCTGTCTGGTAATTTCCCAAAATGACTTATGGCTTTACGCCTATCCAGCAGTTTTCCCATATTTGTATAATTTATAATTAAGGTATGTTTCAAAATTAAACTTCATATATCTAACATCAATCAGCGAATAATGGTTGCTAAAAGACCAAAAGTTACAAATCCCTTATCTTTTGGGTATAGGATTCTGAGGCACATAAAAATATATAATTCATTAGTGAATATTGTGTACATCAGAACTGAGTATCTATGTGATGCTTATGAAGTATGAAATATTGGCATATAGGTTAGAACATTTCTGTTTTGAAGAGAAATGTTTGTGTACTTTAAATATAAATATTAATTTTGTCATGATATAGAAAGAAATACATTTCTGAACCAGCTTCTTGCTAAACGATGGGATAATGGAAGGTAAAGATTATTTCCGGTATACGGCGTTGTAGCAAGTATTCGTAGCGTAAGTTATTGACTAACGAAGATGGAGTTGTTCATATAGGAGTGATTCCTTTCCTTTTGGGTGATATAGTTTCAGAAGTTAACCACAAACTAATTCCTAACATGGGTATTTTACATATGAATAACTCTCGTATAGCCTCACATCGCGGAGGTTTGTTTCTGCCGCATATTATTATGGTTTTCTTACTTTGTGTAACAGGATGTTTTAGTGCATGCCGTAATACATCCAAAGAACAAGAGCTTATAGAAGTCAAAGAACTGATTGACTCTGCGGAACGTCAACACAATGCTAATAATATTCTTGCATCTTTTGAAATACTCTCAAAAGCCAGGGAGAAGGCTCATAAGAATAAGTTTACGGAGGAATATATTGTTTGTCTGAATATGTTGTCACGTTTATATGCTTATATAGATGATTTTGAAGAGGCAGCCCAGCTTAATGAGGAGGCATACGCGGTTGCGGCAGATAAAAATGATAGCCTTACCATGATGAAAGCTTTGAACAACAAGGGAGTAATAATGAGTATGGCTGGAAGGCAGCAAGAAGCACTTGAGATTTTCCAAAATCTTTTACAATTGGCACTCAAGCTTAAAGATCCCGACATGACTGCAATTGCATCACGCAATATTGCCGGGATGGAGATTAATCTCGGTAACAGCGCACATGCCCTAACCCTTATAGACAGTGCGCTTCAGGGAGCTGCCCACTCAAAAGGGGAAGAGTATTATTGGGAACTTCAAAATATGAGAGCTGGAATAATTAAGGGTATGGGAGATTCAGAAAAAGCAGCTGTTATCTATGATTCTTTGCTTTCATCAATATCTAACGGGTCTTCTTTACGTACAGAGATTTTACGCAAAAAGGCATTACTTGATGCCGAGAACGGGGATAGAGTGAGGGCATTAAATAATTTGAATGACGCCAATGTAACTAATGATCATATTTCGCGTTATTTCCTGTATCTTGATTATAGTAAGGTCAATGAGATGACAGGTGCTCTTCATGAGGCATTAGATTATAAAGACTCTGCGTTGAGCATGATGGATTCAGTGCATTTATTTTCGCAACGCTCTTTTCATCGTAATAGTAATCTGAAGTTTAATTTGCTGAAAAAAGAGGAAGAGTCAAGAGTTGCTGCTCTTAAAACTAAAATTTATCTTATCATAGCATTTTTATTAATTATCGCCTTACTGTTAGGTTATTTGTATGTGAATAAGAAACGTAAATTTGAAAAACTTTCATCTGAAATGGAACTGATGAAAATGCAAGAGGAGTTAAAGAAGACTCAACAGGAGCATTCCGAACTGCAAACAAAAGTGGATGAATATTTGGAGAAGCTTAAATATCATGAACTTTCTATAGCTTCTCGTGACCATCTTATGAAAGAGGTAACTGAATATCTACAGACAAAGGGTGACACCACTTCAAATAAGATTTTCCTTACTAAATTAAGAAGTATCAGTGCCGATACGGATAACCTCGACAGCTTCCTTAACCACACAAGGGAGAGTAGACCTGAACTATTTGTGACGCTTATTGAACGACATCCTACCCTTAATCAAAATGATCTGAGATACCTATCATTGGTCTATCTTCAATTGTCGGCAAATGAAATTGCTACTCTTTTAAACATAAGCCTGGTGGCGTCGAAAAAACGAAAGCAGCGGATATGCGCTAAAATGGGGATAGAGTCCACCACAGATTTATATTCCTATTTATTAAGTATTTAAAAGAAATGTCTTCTTTTTTTCAGAGCTTTGTCTTCTTTTTTTCCGGTGAATAATTTGAGGGATTTGTACCATTGCCATAACTTTGTGCCAAAATCTAAAAACCAAAAATAATACACATGATGAAAAAAGCATTATTTCTTTTAATCGGAGTCTTGCTATTGCAGGCTATCCCGATGAATGCAGCTGAACCGATGGAGATGCATCGTTTCCCGGCATCTTTTAATTCCCCAATGGCGAAAGGCTATGAAGACTATGAGCTAATAACAAAAGTCCCCGCCGGAGAGAAGAACTACTATAATAAATTGTCGGCTGGATATCTGATGGATTGGAACATGTTTCGTGAGCACACCACTGACTGTGGGGCAGAGATTGTTTTCACTCAAGATGGAGAAGTCTATTTTGATAACTTCCTTTCTAATCTTGTATCTCCTGCATGGATAAAAGGGAGCTTATCTGATGATGGCAAAAGTATTCGCGTAGATTTCCCACAAGACTACTATACCCTAACGGTGGGTGATACCCAATATTGGGGTAGTCTTAACCGTGGCAGCCTCCTTTTGAGTCAGGAGAGTGTGGAGGCAATTGTTGACACAGAGAATAACTACGTTACCTTTACTATCAATGAAGACGGCTCTATTGACATGGAAGATGACGTGGAAATATTATTGATGTGGAGTGATGGTACGTTCTCGGGCTATTCGGATAACATTCAGCAATATCTTCCCATAGAGGCTCCTTTGAATATTCCGGAAGGTGTTAAGACCGAGGAATGGGTGTTTTTATATGGTAACACCGGCTGTTTTGTTGAAATCGGTGAGGAAGACAATCAGATATATATAAAGGGATTTTCTGAATTATTCCCTGATGCAACCATGGTGGGAGAAGTCAAGGATAATAGTGTAATTGAGGTAGCTGCTAATCAGTTCATGGGGCTATATGAAACGCAGCCTATATATTTGATGTTTGGTGGTTATGATGACCAATGGCAATTGAAGTTGATGGATTCTGATGAGAAATATGTGTTTAATTATGATCATGAGGCACGGGAGATCACAGCTGCTAATGCAGAAACAATGTTGTTGCTTTGTCCTGATCAGACCAACTATTCCTATGTAGTTTATCTTGAGGCAATGTATAACCCAAGCTTTAAATATCAGGGTGAAGTCGCTCCTGTAGCTCCCATGGCTCCGGAGTTAAGCTATTATGATGATTCCCAGTTTAATGAATTTGGTGAATCTTATCTGTGGTTCTCACTTCCTCCATTTAATGTGAATGGAGATCTTATTAACACGAATGATTGCTATTACACTATTTACATCGATAACGAGCCTTATATATTCTACGGAGACATGTATCCTGTTTTAGGAGAAATGGGAATTGATGAGATTACCGATATTCCATATAATATGGATCTTGGTAGTGGTCTTGCAGTGATGGGTATTTACCGTGGGGTGGTGCTTCTTTGCGGTGACATGGATAGAATTGATGTGCAGAGCTATTTGGTAGTTGACGGAGAGAAATATTACTCTGATAAGATGACGGTCTCGTTCTCCGGCATTGAGTCGGTTGATGGGGATTCACAGGTTATGTATACTGAATATTATGACCTGACAGGAGCTAAGGTGAATGCTGAGAGAAAAGGTATTGTGATTTGTAAGACCATAATGTCTGACGGTACTGTGAGGGTATCAAAGCAAATAAGATAAAGACTGATTAGGCGATATATTGATTTGAACAGGCTTAATATTTATAAAACAAGATATATATGATAATAAGGGTGCAGTTCAGAATTGAATTGCACCCTTATTATGTTTTAAGCAGTATTTTTAATTTTCTTCAGAAGAAATGGGATTGTCAGAAAGAGGCTACGAATACCGCTTGGAGGCGATTGGCGTTGCCGTGAGTGCCATTGAAGTTCATACGTTTGCCTGCTTCATATTCCATACCGATTTGCATACGGGGAGTAATATTGTAGATTAGATTGGCAGCGAGATATTGTCCATATTTATAAGTGTCGTCATTTGTACCGTCTTTAGCATAGGTGCGTAGGGTGCCGAGTGCTACGGTGGAGGTGAGATTATTCATCCAGAAATACTTTACTCCAAATGTGGCACCCAATGTAGTGGGAGCGTAGAGACAGCCATTCTTACCGGGAGTTGCGAGAAGGTCATAGTCACCGTTGGATAGATCACCGGTATAGGCTGTGATTCCCTGTCCTACTGATGCCTGTGCATAGAAAGTCACGTTTCGTCCGGCTTTTACTGTAGATCCAAGCAGGGCACCCCAGCCTGTGACATGCTTGGTAGTACCGTTTATCAGATTACGATAAGCCATAGTGCGCATTATGCCAGCCAAGCGCACATGACTCAAACCACGATTCCATTGATATTGACCAAAGGCAGCGATGTCTGGAACATAGTCAAGGCATTTGTTGACATCGGCACCACTCACGTCAGGTTGTGAGGAGGGCCACTCCACAGAGCCTGCTACACTCCATTTTCCCTTAAAAGTCTTGAGATATCTTAAAAGCAGGTTAGACTTGCTCACCACTCCATTGGCACCGGCAGGGTCAAGCACATCAGGCTCAGATGCCGGATCAGAGAAAGTGGTGGTGGCAAGACCTGCCGTGAAATCACGGATTTGCACCCATGCCTTGCTAAGTTTGAATCCCTTGTGGCTGTAACCGTTGAATTTGCCTTGCACAAATACGCGGTAATTTCCTAATTTCTCATTAGTGCCGAGTACGGAGAAGAAAAGGTTGGTGCCTGATGCACCGCCGTCGAGACTTTTATTATTTTCCGGAGAACGTGGAATCTGAATGTTATATGGAGAGAAGTCACCTCCCGGGATATAGCCATTCCAGTTGAACCATCCACTTAACACAAGATTTGCCCCAATACCCATTGCAATGTCAGCATCGTTACTCATAAAAGTAAACATAGGAGCCTCCGGATCTTGGGAATGACGGAATTGATCGTCATAGAATCGCGACATCAGTGATAGGGCTGAATCACGGGGAGCACGAGTGGCATCTCCACCCGTGAAGATTATCTTTGAATCTTTGAGAAGGTCTGAGCGTTGCTGCTCTTCAGGATAAAGTTTCACAGAATCGGCAGCCTGCACATCTGTGGCAGCTGAAGAGGGATAGGTGGGGGAATTGGCGTAGGTTGTCAGATAACCTAAAACGGAAAAAGTGCTAATGAGCACATAACTACGGAGTAAAGTGTTCTTCATAGAGTAAAATATTTTTATAGAGTAACATAATTAAAGATATTTTAGTTTAAAAAATAAGAAAAAATGTTAAAATTTATATTATGTTACGCATTAATTAATCTTCTATAAAAAGATAGATATGTTGCCGAAATATAAGGTCTCCCTGAAAAGTAGTTCCCGTATATACGGCAAGGAAAAAATTAGATTACTATTATATTGGTATTTTTACTAATTTTGCATTTAGAAAATAATTGTAAACCTATATTTGAAACCAAAAGTGTGTAGGTTAGATATGAATGAGATTGATAAGGATAAAGGGAATGAGGTAAAGGGGAAGAAGGAGAAGCTGTGGAATGGTGGATATTGCCGTGCTATGGTCGGTAATTTCATGTTGTTTTTCTCCTTTTATATACTGACTCCCCTGTTGCCGATTTATCTTGACGCGGAGTTTGCCGCCGATAAGGATGTGATGGGGCTTGTGTTGTCGGGGTATGTCGTGGCTGCGCTTTTGGTGAGACCATTCAGCGGGTTTATTGTAGATACTTTTGACAGAAAGAAAGTGCTGGCTCTATGTTTCTTCTTTTTCTTCATACTTTTTACAGGGTATATAGGGGCAGGGACACTATTGCTGTTTGCCATAGTGCGCACCTTGCATGGGTTGCCGTTTGGTGCGGTGACGGTTGCTAATTCCACAGTGGCAATAGACACCCTTCCTTCCTCACGGCGTAATGAGGGGATAGGCTTCTACGGGTTAAGCAACAACCTTGCAATGGCATTCGCGCCGTCTGTGGGAATATGGATATATAATGCCACGGGTAATTTTGAACTGCTGTTTTGGATAGCCTTGGTAATAGCGTTTGTCGGGTTGATTACGGTGTCTACGATAAAGCTGCCCAAAAGGGAAAAAATCAAGGAGAAAAAGCCTATAAGTCTTGACAGATTTTTCCTGACACGCGGTTGGTTGTTGGCAATCAATATCCTATGCTTTGGTCTTTGCTGGGGTATCATGTCAAACTATGTAGCGATTTATGGCAGTGAAGTGCTGAATATAACCGACGGGACAGGTCTTTTCTTCATGATTCTGTCATTCGGTCTTTTTGCATCACGCATTCAGGGATCGAAGGCACTTGCAAAGGGTAAGATTGTGGAAAATGCAGCAGTGGGAGTAATCCTGTCGTTGGGCGGCTACCTGTTGTTTGCTACTGTTCAGCAAAGCTGGGCATATTATGCGTCTGCTGCCATGATAGGACTGGGGAACGGTCACATGTATCCGGCGTTTCTGAATATGTTCATAAAGCTTGCCCGCAACGATCAGCGCGGCACAGCCAATTCGTC
Source organism: Bacteroides sp. (assembly GCA_014802265.1). Classification (GTDB taxonomy): domain Bacteria; phylum Bacteroidota; class Bacteroidia; order Bacteroidales; family Muribaculaceae; genus Lepagella. The sequence continues at coordinate 75,243 of JAAVCP010000022.1, forward strand.
GATACTTACTGCCTGGGATATCGGCATGGGCTTGGGAATAGTGTCAGGTGGTTTTCTGCTTGAATATATATCATATTCGGCAGCTTTCTGGGGAGCAGCCGTGATGCAGGGAGTCGGCACGTTGATTTTCTTCCTGTTTACCCGTGGTTTCTTCAATCGCCGTCGTCTTGACAGGGGGACGGTGTGATAAATATAATCAGAATATGAATATGCTTGCCATTATATTAACAGGGATACTGCTTGATGCTTCTGCAATGGAAAATGCCCTGGCAGAGGAGAGATATTATTGGATAACCTCTATTATATTGGGGTTAGTAGTTTTTGGTACGATAATACTCGATCTGAAAGGAGTGATAGAGAAGATGCGTAAGAGAATGAATAACCGGATTAAAGCTGTGATACGGTTAAGGGGTATTGTAGATGATAATAAGGGGAAGATTTCAGAGCTTCAGTCAAATCTGAATTACCTCACTTTGCTTCATACTGAAATGATAGAGAAACTGTTTTTGCTGTATTACATAAGAAATAAGGAACAAGAAATACGGAATGAGGCGCTTGCAGATTCTTATTCCATAGTGGAGAAGATTATAGCTGACGAGAAGTTTGCAGAGAAGTTGGAGTATGGCATTAATCTCAGGAGCGATAATGTCATGGTGCAGTTTAGGGAGGATCTTCCGAAGCTTAATGATTGGGAGTATGAACTATTTCTTTATTATGTGGCAGGTTTTACGGCACGGACAATCGGTCTTTTAATGAAGGTAGAGCCTCCTACAGTGCATAAAAGGAAAGCTAATCTGAAACGTAAAATCTCGGAATCGGGGTGCAGTAACCGGGAAAAATACCTTGAATGGGTATGAAAATTAAACTTTTTTATCGGGTGAATCTGCCTGGCAGTAGCTTCACCCGTTGATTTATATTCATTTAGACTGAGGCAGACGGAGAGGAAGTCTGCCTCTTGTAATATATTGATTATTAGGAATATAATAATTAAGGGGCAGATTAGATTTTTGGAAAAATATTTGGATTTGAGTGAAATAGTACCTAACTTTGCCGCCAAGTTAAGCGCGTTTAATAGAGAGTTAAAACTACAAGTCTAACTAAAACTAAAATTTAAGATGAAAAAATTATTAAATCTTTTAATGGTATTCACACTCTTGTTTAGTGGTTGCAACAGTGTGGAAGAACCAGTGAGTGGTAATGCTGATAATGGCACGAGATCAGTGAATAACTCCCTTGAGGATTATGCTTGGATAGGGCGCCTGCACAATGAATTTTTGGACATTGTGACAGATGAGAACGCTTCAGAAGGCACCAGAAGTTTGAACCCGGAAATTGACTGGGATTTGGTGAATCAGGAGCAGATCAGACAAGCCCAGTTGATAGATGAAGAGCCTTTGTACAAGACAATTTTTGTAAGTAGATGTTGAAAATTAGTTTATATCATAATTTTTGCAGTAGTTCGTCCGTTATAGTAATAAACCATAACACTTACGACTATCGCAAAAATCAAAGTTATACAGCTGACAGACAAA